>DASZSL010000066.1:0-19703 GCA_035548715.1 Dongiaceae bacterium | reverse complement strand
TCTCGCTCGGCGGCTGCGGCAACATGCTGGAGCGGATCTCCGAGGTCGGCAAGCCGCCGGCCTTCGACCCGATCGAGAACCCGGTGGCGCAGGCCAACTATCAGCCGGTCACCATGCCGATGCCAGCGCCGATGAGCGACGTGCGCCAGCCCAATTCGCTGTGGCGCCAGGGCAGCCGCACCTTCTTCGCCGATCAGCGCGCCAGCAAGGTCGGCGACATCCTGACCGTGGTGATCACGATCGACGATTCCGCGAAGCTCGCCAACAAGACGGTGCAGGGCCGCGACGGCAGCAACGGCGCCGACCTGACCGCGCTGCTCGGCTACCAGGCCGGGCTGCACAACGTGTTCGGCCCGGCCTTCGATCCGACGAACGCGGTCGATACCAGCAGCACGACCGACCAGACCGGCACCGGCAGCGTCGACCGCTCCGAGGCGGTCGACCTCCGCGTGGCGGCGGTCATCACCCAGGTCCTGCCCAACGGCAACCTGGTCCTGAAGGCGACGCAGCAGGTGCGGGTCAACTACGAGCTCCGCGAGCTCGACGTCCAGGGCATCATCCGCCCGGAGGACATCTCGACCGCGAACGAGGTCACCTACGACCAGATCGCCGAGGCGCGGATCGCCTATGGCGGCCGCGGCACGATCAGCGACGTGCAGCAGCCGCGCTACGGCCAGCAGGTCTACGACATCCTGTTCCCGTTCTAAGACGTTCTCTCTCGAGTGTCTCACCTGGGCTGCGACGGGATTCCCGCCGCAGCCTTTTTGTCTTAGGCTGCGCCGCATGGACCTGATCGCCGCGGCACTGGCCAATCCCGTCAATCGCAAGATCCTGGAACGCCTGCCGCTGCTGGGCGCGCCGAATGCGTGCCTGGTCGCCGGCTCGGTCTATCAGGCGCTGTGGAACGCGCTCTCGGGCCGGCCGGCGGCGGAAGGCGTCAAGGACTACGATCTCTTCTACTTCGACGGCGAGGACCTCTCCTACGAGGCGGAGGACCGCGTCATCCGGCGCGCGCAGGCGCTGTTCGCCGATCTCGACGTGCTGGTCGACGTCAAGAACGAGGCGCGGGTGCATCTGTGGTACAAGCGGCGCTTCGGCGGCGACTATCCGCAGCTCCATCGGGTCGAGGACGGGATCGCCCGCTTCCTCACGCGCTCGACCTGCATCGGGCTGATGCCGCAGGGCGATGGCGCGCTCCGCCTGATCGCGCCCTATGGCACCGCGGAGACCGCGGCCGGCCTCCTGCGGCCCAATGCGCTCTGGTGTCCGTCGATCGAACGCTTCCGGGCCAAGGCCGAGACCTATCGCGCCCGCTGGCCCTGGCTGCGGATCGTCGAGGACGATCAGACGCCCCAGGTCACGTAGCCCTCGGGGCTGATCGGCCATTGCGGATTCCAGGCGATCTCCCAGGCGTGATCGTCGGGATCGGCGACATAGCCGCGCATGCCGCCGTGGGGCGGCGCGTCCGCCTCGCGCAGGATGCGGCCGCCGAACCCGGCCAGGCGGTCGAGCAGCGGCTGGACGTCTTCCCGCCTCGCCACGTTGTGCGCGAGGGAGAAGGCGCCGGGCCGCGCCAGGCCGCGCTGCATGTCGCCCTCCAGCGCCTTCAGGAGCCAGGTCCCGAGCATCAGGCCGTTCATCTGGTAGAACACGATGTCGGCCTGCTCGAAGACCGGCCGCCAGCCGAAGCCTTCGGCATAGAAACGGCGCGACCGCGCGATATCGGCGACGCCGAGGGTGATGCAGGAGATCTGCTGCTGCATGGTCAGCGCGCCGGCGCCGCCTTGAACGCGTCGGCGATCGCGAAGTAGGCGGGCTTGGGCTTGAACTCGCCGTCGAAGGGCAGCGGGCGCGGCGGCAGGCCGTCGGCGCGGCGGAACTCGTCGATGGCGTAATGGCTGATCCAGCTGTCGGGATCGGCGAGGCCCCAGGTGATCACCGTCTTCGTGGCCGGATTGGCCAGCGCGACGCTCAGGTAGTCCTTGTACATCGAGGCGACCTCGGCGTCGCGGGCGGCGATGTCGCCGGGCGCGCTGGAATCGATCACGTCGAGCTCGGTCACCATGATGGCGAGCCCGCGGTCGGAGATCTCCTTCAGGAAGGCGGCGAGGACGTTCTGGTCGAACCGGTCGCGCTCTTTCAGCCAGAGATGGCTCTGGATGCCGACCGCGTCGACCGGCGTGCCGCGCTGCTTCATGCCGTCGAGCAGGGCGAGCAGGATCCGCCGCTTCTTCTCGTTGTGGTCGATGTCGTATTCGAGATTGTAGTCGTTGATGACCAGCAGCGCCTTGGGATCGGCCTGCCGGGCGGTGCGGAAGGCGAGATCGACATAGCCGGGGCCGAGCTGCTGCAGGAAGGCGTTGTCGCGCAACCCGTCGGGACGGTCGCTGCGCGGATCGAGGATCTCGTTGACGACGTCCCAGGAATGCATGCGTCCGGCGAAGCGGCCGCACATGCCGCTCACGTGCTCGACCAGCATCTTCTCGGCATAGGCCTTGTCGCCGATGCTCTTGTACCAGCCCGGCGTCTGGCCGTGCCAGAGCAGGTTGTGGCCCCGCACCTTCTTGCCGTGCTTGACGCCCCAATCGACCAGGTCGTCCGCGCCGGAGAAGTCCATGGCGCCGGGGCTCTGGGAATTGAGGCGCCAGAACATCTCCATGGCGGAGACGATCAGGCCGCACTCGCGCAGCACGAGCTGGGAGAAGGCGTCGTCCCGGTTGATCGCGTCGTCGCCGTCCCAGCTCTTCCAGGTGACCATGGAGCCGTAGTCGAGCCCCCTGGCCGAGGCCAGTTCCTGGAGGCCCTGCTCCGCCGCCTGGGAATAGACGGTCCCGCGGGCGCAGGCCGCGGCGGCAATGGTTCCCAGCAAGGCGGCGCGTCGCGTGATGCTCGGCATGGTCACTCCGGGTCCGGGGGCAGTTCGCGGAAGTCTAGCCGGAAGCGGCCCGGCTTGAAACCCGCGGCGCTTCTGTCGGATACTTCGCCCGGCAATCGCTGGAGCCCCGCGCGCATGAGTCGCGACGTCACTTCGTATCGCGTCAACGCGCTCATGGCCGTGTTGAACCCCCTCCTCCCCGAAAAGCCCCGGCGCATCCTGGTGGTCGGCTGCGGCAGCGGCGAGGAGGCCGGCATCCTGGCGCGAAGCTACGGCGCGGAGACCATCGGCATCGACCTCGTCACCCAGTTCACCCTCGACCACGCCCAGGCCGCGCCGGCGAAGCTGATGGAGATGGACGCGCGGGAGATGCGCTTCGAGGATGCGAGCTTCGACTTCATCTACTCGTTCCACGCGCTGGAGCACATCGCCGGGCCGGAGCGCGCGCTCGCCGAGATGCGCCGCGTGCTGAAGCCCGGCGGGCACTATCTGATCGGCACGCCGAACAAGGCCCGGCTGATCGGCTATATCGGCTCCGGCACCAGCATCTGGAACAAGATCCACTGGAACGCCGCCGACTGGTCGAAGCGCCTGACCGGCCAATGGCGCAACGAGGCGGGCGCCCATGCCGGCTTCACCACCCGCGAGCTGACCGGGCTGTGCCGGGCGGCCTTCGGCGCCGCGGACGACGTCTCGCCCGGCTACTACCTGGCGCTCTATGCGCGCCGCGCGAAGCAGGTGCGGATGCTGCTGCAGTCGGGGCTGGCGCCCTGGCTGTTCCCCGCGATCTACGTGTACGGGCGGCGGGTCTAGACTTCGCCGTAGAGGAAGGCGAGCAGCACGAAGCGCCGCCCCTTGGTCACGTGCATCGGCTCGTGCAGCAGCGAGCACGAGAAAGTGATCGCCGCGCCGGTCTCCGGCCGGTAGAGCTGGTTGCCGAATTCCGGAAAGCGCAATTCGCCGCCCTCGAACTGCTCGGTGTTGAGATTGATCGAGCAGGCGAAGCGGCGATGGGCGACCTTCGGCTTGGTGTTGTCGCGATGGCCGTGCAGCTCGCCGCCGCGCTCGCCGGTATAGCTGCCGATGCGATAGGCCTCGCGCCGGGTGATCTTGTACTGGAAGCTCTTCTGGATCTCCGGGAACAGGCGCCGGCTCAGCCGATCGTCGATGAAGGCGTTGGTCTCCGGCTGGCGGACCCAGTGATCGATCCGATCCTTGCGGCCGTATTCGGGGATCCGCTGCTTATAGTCGCCGTTGCCCGGCGGCAGCGTGTCATGGCCGGGCTCGACGAAGACCTGCCCCTGCATGGCGAAGACGTTGATCAGGCGCAGGCAATCGGCCTTGGAGAAGACATCGGGCACGATCAGCACCGGCGGGTGCGACGCCATCGTCACCGCCTGCCGGCTGGACGCGATCCGCGCCAGGGCCCCGGCCGCCGCATCGGCATCGGCGCCGAGATAGAGGATGTGGCGGTTGGGCGCGATCAGCGCGATGCGCGGCTCGGTTCCCGCCTTGAACAGGCCGAACGCGGCGCCGTCGCCGTCGAAAGCGAGCTCATAGCCCGCGGGAACCGGCGTCTCGCCCGCACCCGCCGGCGCCGCAACCACGTTGCGGCCCTCGGCCGCAGCCACCGCCCGGCCAAGGCCTTCGGCCCCGGCCGGCAGGCCGGCACCCTTGGGACAGAACAGCAGCAGCAGCGGCTTGCCGGCCACGAGGTCGGAAGCCGGGTCGATCACCTCGCCGCCCTGGGCGTTCAGCCGGAACGGCGGCGCGATGTCGCCGGCCTCCAGCGAGAGGCTCTGGGAGGGACGCGATGGGGCGGTCTGCGGTGCTGCCATGGAATTCCCGGACGAGGGTTAGGGTCATCGGCGTGGGCATTGTGCGGGGGCAAGGCCGCCGATCAAGCGGAAACTGACGCATCCCGGCGGGTCACGGCGCCACAGGCATGGTCAAAGCGGGTGGTTTAAGAACGTCCAAAGAGTGCTTACACTAACACCTGACGTTGGACCTGCCCTTAAGATCATGATCGACCCGTTCGGCCGCAAGATCACCTATCTCCGCGTATCGGTCACCGATCGCTGCGACTTCCGCTGCATCTACTGCATGGCGGAGGACATGACCTTCCTGCCGAAGGCGGAGGTGCTGACCCTCGAGGAGCTGGACCGGCTCTGCAGCGCCTTTGTCGGCCTCGGCGTCCGCAAGCTGCGCCTGACCGGCGGCGAGCCGCTGGTGCGCAAGAACGTGATGGAGCTGTTCCGCGCGCTCTCGCGGCACCTGAAGAGCGGCGCGCTCGAGGAGCTGACGGTCACGACCAATGGCAGCCAGCTCGGCAAATATGCCGACGAACTGGCCCGGCTCGGCGTGAAGCGGGTCAATGTCTCGATCGACACGCTGGACCCGAAGAAGTTCACCGAGATCACCCGCTGGGGCAAGCTCGAGACCGTGCTCGACGGCCTGCGCGCCGCCAGGGAAGCCGGCATCCGGGTGAAGGTCAACACCGTCGCCCTGAAGGGTGTCAACGACGAGGAAGCCGAGACGCTGGTCGAATGGTGCGGCCGCGAGGGCCATGACATCACCTTCATCGAGGTGATGCCGATGGGCGATATCGGCGGCGAGAACCGGCTCGACCAGTACCTGCCGATCTCCCTGCTGCGCGCCCGCCTCGCCAAGCGCTGGGAGATGGAGGAGACGTCGGAGCGCACCGGCGGCCCGGCGCGCTACGTCCGGATCAAGGCAACCGGACAGCGGATCGGCTTCATCACGCCGCTGACGCACAACTTCTGCGAATCCTGCAACCGGGTGCGGGTGACCTGCACCGGCATGCTCTACATGTGCCTCGGCCAGGAGGACAGCGCGGATCTCCGGGCACCGCTGCGCGCCAGCGAATCCGACGCGCCGCTGATCGCCGCCATCGAGGAAGCGATCACCCGCAAGCCCAAGGGCCACGATTTCATCATCGACCGCCGCCACCAGGGCCCGGCGGTCGCGCGGCACATGAGCGTCACCGGCGGATGACGGTCAGCCGCTTCTCCATCACGTAGTTCTCGAAGATCTGGCCGTTATGCTCGACGTGCTGCGCCTGCAGCGCGACGAAGCCCTGGCGCTCGAAGAACTTCTTCGCGGTGATGCTGGCCTCGGTCCACAGGCGCTGCGCGCCGCGCCGCCTGGCCTCGCGCTCGATCTCATCCAGGAGGCGCGTGGCGATGCGCTTGCGCAGCAGGTCCTTGTGGACGTAGAGCTGGTCCACGTAGTCCTGGCCGTCGAGGCCGGCGAAGCCGACGACCATCCCGGCCGAGACGGCGACCAGGAAATGGCTGTTCTCGATCAACGCGCGCCAGCTGTCGAGGTCGACCTGATAGGGCGCCCAGGCGTCGATCTGCACGTCGGAATAGTCCTGTCGGTTGACCGTCCGCACCGTGTCGCGGAACAGCCGCGCGACGGTCAGGGCGTCCTCCGGCCGGCCGCGCCGGAGCTCGACGGCGAACTTGCTGTCCCGGGCCCTCAATTGCGCACCTTCAATCGACGATCACCTGGTGCGCAAAGCTCCGGCCGTCGGTGATCGTGACCTGGTGGAAGCCGAGCAGCTTCATGAAGTCGAAGAAGGTCGAGACCTCGGGCTGGGTGTTCTGCTGGAAGAAGGCGGTCGAGCGCGCGACCGAGGTCAGCTCGGCGAGCAAGGCGCGCGCCCGGTAGACCGTGTTGAGCTGGCCGTCGACCATGCCGACGATGATCAGCTTCTCCGACCGGCTGCCCTTGGCGAAGATCGCGAAGCCCGGCGCGTAGTTGCCGCCGAGCAGCTTCTGGGTCATGCCGATGACGAAGGACTGGCGCCGCGCCTGGTCGCTCTCGGGCAGCGTGACGACCGCGGAGACGAAGTGCTCGACGGTCTGCGGCTTGGGGTAGTAGTAGCCCTCGTGGCCCGATTGCGCGTCGTCGTCGGCCGCCGAGAAGGAGGCATTCTCCTGGGCGAGGGCGGCGCCCGGTCCCAGGCACAGCGCCAAACCCAGCCACACCAACCGCACCCAGCGCATCGCGACTCCCGATCCTGACGGGGAGAGAGTGCGGCGGCGCCGACGGCTTGGCAAGAACCCAAATGGGTCGGTCCGGGCCGCATCGGTTCCCATGCCGAGGGCCTATTCCCGCGACCGGCCGCCGCCGCTATACTCCCCGCCATACGGCCTGGCCGACATCAGAATCCCACCGACCGCCTCGATGGCCACACCCACATTCGCTTTCGTCGCCGCGCCGACCGCGGAGGCCCAGGCCGCCCTGGCGGAATTGAAGTCGCGCTACGGCGAGGCCGACCCGGTCCATGCCGAGATCCTGGTCGTTCTCGGCGGCGACGGCACGATGCTGGAGACCCTGCACCGGCACATGGGCCGGCAGGTCCGCATCTTCGGCATGAATTGCGGCACGGTCGGCTTCCTCATGAACCGCTACAGCGCCGACGGGCTGCCGGAACGCCTGGAGCGCGGCCAGGTCGTGACCCTGCACCCGCTGGAGATGCGGGCCAAGACGGTGGACGGCACCGAGCAGGTGCGCCTCGCCATCAACGAGGTCTCGCTGCTGCGCGAGCTCGCCCAGGCGGCGAAGATCACCATCCAGGTGGACGGCGTCGAGCGCATCACCGAGCTGATCTGCGACGGCGTCATGGTGGCGACGCCCGCCGGCAGCACCGCCTACAACCTCTCGGTCCACGGGCCGATCCTGCCGATCGGCTCCGGCGCGCTGGCGCTGACGCCGATCAGCTCGTTCCGCCCGCGGCGCTGGCGCGGCGCGATCCTGCCGCGGACCGCGAAGGTGCGCTTCATCATCCGCGAGCCGCAGCGCCGCCCGGTCAGCGCCACCGCCGATTTCGCCGAGGTGCGCGACGTCTCCGAGGTGAAGATCCGCGAGGACCAGTCGATCCAGATGAACCTGCTGTTCGACCCCGAGCATCACCTGGAGGAGCGGATCCTCCGCGAGCAATTCATGGCGTGACGGTCAGTCGAGCGCCGGCGCCGGCGCGCGCTTGTCGGGGCCGAGCTCCTCGACGTCGGTGAGGTCGTCGGCGTTCCTGAGCGCCGGGAACCACCTGGCCCAGAGCGCCGCGACGGCGAGGGTGCAGAAGCCTCCCGCCACCACCGCGGTGACCGCGCCGAACTGCGCGCCCCACCAGCCGGCGCGGGTGGCGCCCAGCTCGTTCGAGGCGGCGATCATCAGCATGTAGACGGCGTTGACCCGCCCGCGCAGGGAATCCGGCGTCCAGAGCTGCACCAGCACCTCGCGGATATAGAGGCTGATCATGTCGCTGGCACCCATGACGATCAGGGCGACGACGGAGACGCCGATCCAGCGCGAGAGCCCGAAGGCGATGGTGCCGAGGCCGAACACCGCGACCGTCATGAACATGATGAGGCCGGCGCGGCGGCGGATCGGCCGGACCGCGAGATAGAGCGCCATCGCCAGGGCGCCGATGCCGATGCCGGCGCGCAGCAGGCCGAGACCCCACGGCCCCGTCACCAGGATGTCCCGCGCGAAGACCGGCAGCAATGCCGGCGTGCTGCCGAGCAGCACGGCAAAGAGATCGAGGCTGGCGGCGCCGAGCACGACCTTCTCCCGCAGCATGAAGCGGAACCCGCCGACCAGCGAGTCGAGCGTGCTGGTCTCGTGCGGGCGCACCTCTTCGACCTTGCGGATGGCGAGCACGGCGAAGCCGGAGACGGCCACCATGGCGAGCGCGGTCCCATAGGCGACGAGCGGCGAGAATCCATAGAGCACGCCGCCCAGCGCCGGGCCGGCGATCGAGCTGAGCTGCCAGGCGGAGGTCGAGGTCGCGATGGCCGCCGGGATCTGCGCCCGGTCGACCAGGGTCGGCGCCAAGGCGAGCGCGGCGGGGTTGCCGAAGGCACGGCCCGCCGCGATGCCGGCGACCATCACGAAGATCGGCCAGACCTGCTGCAGATGCGCGCTCGCCGTCCAGAGGATCCCGAGCGCGAAGACGAATTCCGACACCATCGACAGCGCCAGGATGCGCTTGCGCGAGAAGCGGTCAGCCGCCGTCCCGGTGAAAAGCACGAGCAGGCAATTGGGCAGGAACTGCACCAGGCCCACCAGGCCGAGATCCCACGGGTCGCGGGTGATGTCGTAGATGCTCCAGCCGATCGCGACGATCAGGATCTCGGCGGCGAGCTGCGCCAGCAGCGAATGAATCGCGTAGAGCCGGAAATCCCGGTTTCTCAAGACGGAGAGCGCAGAACCGCCGATTGTCATGGAGAGAAGAGCCCCTGCTGCGGCAACAGCAATAGCGGATTGCCGAAAGCCTGACCAGTAGTGCGCCATACACTACTGACAAGATCCGGCGCCTACTCCCCTTCCCGCGCCTCGGGCAGCGCGGGCTGCGCCTGCTCCGCGGTGAAGGCGGCGACCGCCGCCAGGAGCCGGTCGATATCCCGCTTCAGCGCGTCGAAGCCGGCGGTCTTCTCGATCCGGTCCTCGTCCATGTAGAGGCCGCGATTGATCTCGATCTGCAGGCTGTGCCGTCCGTCGCGCGGGCGGCCGAAGCGCGTCACCAGCTCGGCGCCCTTGAACGGATGATTCAATCGGACGGTATAGCCAAACCCGCGCAAAGTCTCGGCGACGAACTCGGTGAAGAGGGCGTCGCAGCTCTCGCCCTCGAGATCGCCGAGCACGAAATCGTCGCGCGGGATCGACTGCCCCTTGCGGCGGCCCATCGCCTTCATCGAATGCGCGTTGATGTGCCAGACCCCGCCGAAACGCGCATGCGCCTCGTCCAGCATCGCCTCGAGCTCGTCGTGATAGGGCCGATGGCAGCGGGCGATGCGGCCCTCGACTTCCTCGACGCTGAGCAGCCGGTCGTAGATCGGCACGTTGCCCTTGATCAGCCGGCGGATCAGGCCGAGCCCCATCTCCGTGCGCTCGCTGACCTTCAGGTTCTGCGGCCAGGCGGCGGCGAGCATGGTCTCGTCGATCTCGCCCTCATGGCGGTTGGGATCGATGTAGCTCCGGGGGAAAAGCGCCTTCAGGAATCCCGCGCCGTGCTGCGGCACCGCCTCGAACAGGTCATCGACGAAGGCATCCTCGGCGCGGCGCAGCAGCGCCATGGGCACCGCATGGCCGAAATCCTCGGGATAGGCCCGCCCGCTGTGGGGTGAATCCACCACCAGGGGCCGCGCCGGGACGCGATCGGCGGGCGCGCGACGGATCAGGATTCCCGGGAGAAACCGGACGACCTTGGATTCGGGCTGCATGGGCGGCTATTCTGCGGCCCGACGTTCAAAGGTCAACAGAAAGCAGGCGATCTTGGCCGCACCCCCGCAAAGCCTCGAGATGATCAGGAAGCTGGTCGCGTTCGACACGACCAGCCGCAACTCCAACCTCGAGCTCATCGACTTCGTGCGCAACCACCTCGAAAGCGAGGGGATCGACACGATCCTGGTGCCCGACGAGACCGGCAAGAAGGCCAATCTCTACGCGACCGTGGGGCCCGAAGACAAACCGGGCATCGCTCTTTCCGGCCATACCGACGTGGTGCCGGTGGACGGCCAGGACTGGTCGAGCGATCCCTGGAAGCTGATCGAGCGCGACGACCGGATCTATGGCCGCGGCGCCTGCGACATGAAGGGGTTCCTGGGCTGCGTGCTGACCGCGGTGCCGCAGTTCCGCCGCACGCGGCTGGAGACGCCGCTGCATCTCCTCTTCTCCTTCGACGAGGAAGTCGGCTGCATCGGCGTGCGCCGCGCGCTGAAAGTGATCTCCGATCTGCCGGTCCGCCCCAGGGGCTGCATCATCGGCGAGCCGACCTCGATGCAGGTCGCGATCGCGCATAAGGGCAAGAAGAGCGTCCGCGCCCACGTGCACGGCAAGGAGTGCCATTCCTCGCTGGCGCCCCAGGGCGTCAACGCCGTCGAATACGCGGCCGAGGCGATCGCCTACCTCAGGCGCATGGGCCGGCGCTTCGCCGCCGAGGGGCCGTTCGACCACGATTACGACGTACCGCATACGACGGTGCATACCGGGGTCATCCATGGCGGCACGGCGCTCAACATCGTGCCGAAGGACTGCCATTTCGATTTCGAGTTCCGGCACCTCCCGGCGCAGGATCCGGAGGCGCTCTATGCCGAGTTCCGGCACTTCGTCGAGGGCGAGCTCCTGCCCGAGATGCGCAAGGTGGCGCCGGAGACCGGCTTCGGCTTCGAGCCGCTGTCGAATCTTCCCGGCCTCGACACGTCGGAGGATGCCGAGATCACCACGCTGGCCAAGGGCCTGACGCTGGCCAACGGCACGACCAAGATCGCCTTCGGCACCGAAGGCGGCCTGATCAGCGACATCGACATCCCGACCGTGATCTGCGGCCCGGGCAGCATCGAGCAGGCGCACAAGCCCGACGAATACTGCGCGATCGAGCAGATCGCCCAATGCGAGGCGTTCATCGAGCGCCTGCGGGGCAAGCTGGCGAAGCAGTGAAACCCGCCGTCTGGTTCGACTCGGAGCACGTTCAGGCCGCCGCCGGCGTCGTCCTGGCGACACCGGACGGCCGGCTGATCCTGCAGCTCCGCGACGACATTCCGAGCATCGACAATCCCGGAATGATCACCGGATTTGCCGGACAGGCCGAGCCGGGAGAGAGCTCGGTGGAATGCGCGCTGCGCGAGCTCGAGGAAGAGACCGGCCTCCGCGCCGCGCCGGAGGCGCTGCATTTCCTCGACGCATTCTCCAAGCCCGACCGCCGCGGCATCATGACCGCGAACGTGTTCTACCTGCTGACCGGCGTGGATCCGGCGTCGCTGCGCGTGACCGAGGGGCGGCCGATCATCCTGTCGCCGGCCGAGGTCGCGGCCGATCCGCGGCCGACACCGTTCTGCAAGGCGCTCGCGGTCAAGGCCGCCGATCTCATTCGACCGCGCGGCTGAGCGCCGTCCAACGCTCCAGGCGGCGCATGTCCGGCGCCGAGGCCGAGCGGCGTCGATGCGCTTCTAACACCGTCACATCGTGAAATCGCGCTGCGGGCCGCCCGCTCCGACCTGAATACAATTCAGTTGGAACCGCGCGCCGCCGCGACTACTTCTGCATAAGGCGGTCCGCGCGCCGGTCCGTCCGCGCGCCCATCCGGGCGGTCGCCTGTCCTTCTCTCGATGCCATCTGACCCGCTGCTCACGCCTTGGGGCAAGGATCGGCAGCCCGGCGGAAGATTCTGCAGCCACCAGCAGCGAGCATCGATGTCACGATTGAGAGTTACCGTTCTCGACCTGGTCGCCAAGGGTCCGGTGCGCCGCGCCTTCGGCCGGCTGATGAACGCCAATACCGCGAGCATCATGCCGCAGGTGATCGCGACCTGGTGCGAGGAGCTTGGGCATACGGTCCGCTATCTCTGCTACACCGGATTCGAGGATCTGGAGACGGCGCTGCAGGGCGATTGCGACGTGCTCTTCATCGGCTCGTTCAGCCGTTCGGCCCAGACCGCCTATGCGATCAGCAATCTCTACCGCAGGCGCGGCGCGGTCACCGTGCTGGGCGGACCGCATGCGCGATGCTATCCGGAGGATGCGGCGCGATACTTCGACTATGTGCTTGGCTTCGCCGACAAGGCGGTGCTCCGCGAGCTGTTGCAGGATCCGGCGCCGCAACGACCGGAAGGATTGTGGCTGAGCGCCGCCCGGCAGCCGACGGCGCTGCCCACGCTTGCCGAACGGTGGAAGTTCGTCGCCGCCGCGCTTGCCAAGGCGCCGCTGGTCAAGTTCGTGCCGATGATCGGCAGCATGGGCTGCCCCTATACCTGCAGCTTCTGCATCGATTCCACGGTCGATTATCAACCGCTCGCCTTCGATCGGATCCGCGAAGATCTCCGCTTCCTGATGGGCAAGGTCGGGCGGCCGATCGTCGCCTGGCACGACCCCAATTTCGGGGTCCGCTTCAACGACTATATGGGGGCGATCGAGGACGTGGTGCCGCGCGGCCGCATGCGCTTCCTCGCCGAGAGCAGCCTCTCGCTGCTCTCCGAGCCGCATCTGAAGCGGCTGCGGCGCAACGGCTTCAAGGCCATCCTGCCGGGGATCGAATCCTGGTATTCGCTCGGCAACAAGTCGAAGACCGGCGCCGCCACCGGCATGGAGAAGGTGCGGCAGGTCGCCGAGCACGTGAACACGATCCTGCGCTACATCCCCTATGTCCAGACCAACTTCGTCCTCGGCCTCGACTGCGATGCGGGCGCGGAACCGTTCGAACTCACCAAGCGGTTCATCGACCTCACCCCCGGCGCCTATCCCGCCTTCTCGCTGCTGACGTGCTATGGCGCCGCAGCACCGCTCAATCTCGAGTTCCAGCGCGCCGGCCGCGTGCTCCCCTTCCCGTTCCACTTCCTCGACAGCAACCACGCGATGAACGTTCGCCCGCTCAACTACGACTGGGCGGAGTTCTACGCCCACGCGGAGGATCTGAGCCTCTACGCCCATTCGCCGCGGCAGCTGCTGCGGCGCATGTCGGCCAATCGCGGCCTGATGACCAAGGGCATGAACCTGGTCCGGGCCTGTTCGTCGGGCCGCGCGAAGTATCAGGGCAAGATCCGCCGGATGCTGGCCGAGCAGCCGGCGGTGCGCGCCTTCTTCGACGGCGAAACCACGGCGCTGCCGGCCTTCTACCGCAACCGGATCCGCCGGCAGATGGGCACGCTCTGGGACGCGCTGCCGGAAGGCGCGCTGATGCACGACCAGAACGCCTATCTGAAGCGGCACGAAGCGTCGGCGCGGCTGGCCGCCGAGTAACCTCCGTCAGCTGGCGAAACCGAGCGCGGTCTGCTTCAGCCGCCGCATGTCGAGCTTGCCGCTGGCCAGGGTCGGCAGCTCGTCGATCCGCTTCAGGTCGCGCGGCTTCGGGATCCACAGCTTGGGCAGGCCGCTCTCCGCGAGCCCCTGCCAGACCAGGTCCGGCCCCATCGACTCATCGGCGACGTAGAGTCCGAACAGGCGCTCGCCGCGATCGGCGTCCGGCACGGCGACCACCGCGGCGCCGCCGATGCCGGGAATGCGCAGCATCGCCTCCTCGATCTTCACATGCGGCACCATCTCGCCGCCGACCTTGGAGAAGCGCGACAGGCGATCGGTGATGCGGATGAAGCCGTCCGCGTCGATCACCGCGATGTCGCCGGTCACGTACCAGTCGCCGCGCAGCACCTGCGCGGTCTTGTCGGGATCGGCGAGATAGCCGATCATCCGGCCCGGTCCCTTGAGGAGCAGCAGCCCCTCCTCGCCTTCCTGCCGCTCCGTGCCGGTATCGGGATCGACCACCTTTGCCGCGACGCCGGGGATCGGATGGCCGACCGTGCCCGGCTTGGTGCCGACCTGCTTGTCGGCGCCCTCCAGCACGTCGGGCACGTTGACCGCGACCACCGGGCCCATCTCGGTCGCGCCGTAGCCTTCCAGGAGCTGGATGCCGAACTTCGACTTGAACTGCTCGGCAAAGTCAGGACGCAACCGTTCCGCCCCGACCACGACGTGGCGCAACGACGCCAAGTCCTCCGGCGCGCAGGTCCGGTAGTACGCCTGGCAGAAGGTCGGGGTCGAGATCAGCAGGGTCGCCTTGTACTTCCTGATCAGGCCGCCGATCGACTTCGCGTCGAGCGGGTTCGGGTGATAGACCGCGCCCAGCCCCAGCACCAGCGGCATGCAGAGCGTGCCGGTGAAGCCGAAGGCGTGGAAGAACGGCAGCACGCCCATGACGCAGTCCTCATCGACCGCGCCGAGGATCTGCGCGATCGCCTCGAGGTTCGACATCACGTTGTGGTGCGAGAGCATCACGCCCTTGGGCTCGCCGGTCGAGCCCGAGGAGAACATGATGGTGGCGAGGTCGGCGAAGGGATCGCCCTTCGGCGCCTCGGCCGCCACCAGCAGCGGCGTCGGCAGCAGCATCGCCCGCGCATAGGCGATGAGGCGCTCGGCCTTGCCCAGGCCGGACATCATCTCCTCGATGAAGACGGTACCCGGCCGCGGCTCGAGCTTCGCCTTCGCCAGGAACAGCTTCGAGGCGAGGATGGTCCTGATGCCGGCCTTGGCGATGGCGCCGTCCATCGCCTCGGCGCCGATGGTGAAGTTGAGGTTGACCGGCGTCTTGCCGGCCAGCATCAGCCCCATGTTCACCAGCGCCCCGCCGACCGAAGCCGGCAGCAGCACGCCGACCCGCTGCTGGTCCGCATAGTCGCGGCGGAACCGCCTGGCCAGCATCAGCGATGCCGTCAGCGCCTGGCCGAAGGTCAGCTCGCGCCCCCCCGACTTGCCCCCGAGGGAGTCCGCCATGGCGAAGCGGAACCAGCGGCGCTTGGCGGTTCGCAGGAAGGCGGTCGGCACCAGGTCGCTCTGCTTGCGGCGGATCTTGAACGCCTCGGCGCCCATCTCCAGCAATTGCGTACGCACGTCCCAGGCGCGGGTCTGCGCCGGCAGCGGCTTTCCGAAGGTGATGGTGACCGGATAGAAGAAGTACTTCGGCCACTTCCAGAAGAACTTGCCGTCCTTGAAGCTGAAGATCGAGCCCCAGACCTGGTCGAGATGCACCGGGATGACCGGCACGTCGAGGCCCTGCACGATCTTCTCGAAGCCGCGCTTGAAGGGGAGCAGGTTGCCGGTGCGGCTGATGGCGCCCTCGGCGAAGATGCAGACGACGTGTCCGCCTTCGAGCTCGGCACGGGCGCGGCGGATCGCCTCGATGGCGCTGCGGCCGCCGGCGGTCGGGATCGCCCGCATCTTCTTGAACAACCCGCCGAGCAGCGGCAGCTTGAAGAACGGCGCATAGACCATGAAGCGGACGAAGCGCTGGATCGACGCGCCGACCAGCAGGCCGTCGACGAAGGAGAGATGGTTGCAGACCAGCAGCGCCGGCCCGTCGAGCGGCACGTTCTCCGGGTTGACGATGCGGATCTTGTAGATGCTGTGGGTCAGGAACCAGAGCGAGAAGCGGATCAGGAAATCCGGCAGCAGGATGAAGAGATAGGCGGTGACCACGAAGGTCGCGACGCCGGAGACGAAGACAATCTGGTCCGGATCCAGGTGCAGGCCGCTGCCGAGCCCGCCGTTGACGCCGGCCGCCGCCAGGATGCCCAGGAAGTTCAGCACGTTGTTGGCGGCGATCACGCGGCCTCGGGACTCCGCCTTCGCCTTCTGCTGCAGCATCGCGTTGAGCGGAACCGAATAGAATCCGGCGAAGAAGCCGAGGATCGCCAGGCAGGCGAGCGCGCCGTGGAATGTGCCGGCCGCCATCAGGAAGAGCGAGGTAATGCCGATGCCGATCGAGCCGATCGGCACCAGGCCAAGCTCGACCTTGTGGCCGGAGAGCCTCCCCGCGGCGACGCTGCCGATGCCGATGCCGATCGCGACCGCCGCCCAGAGCGTGCTGGTCTCGGTCTCGTCGAGATGCAGGATTCGCGTGCCGTAGAGCGGGATCGCGAGTTGCAGCAAGGCGCCCAGGAACCAGAACCAGGTATTGCCGAGCACGGTCAGCCAGAGCCGCCGGTCGCGCTTCACCGCCATGATCGCGCCGAAGCTGTCGCTGATCGGATCCCAGCGGAACCTGGCGCGATGCTTCGGCGCGGGCGTGCGGCCGATGCCGAAGCTGGCCAGCGTGCCGACCACGGCGATGCCGATCTCGATGCCGCCCAGCAGGGCCGGCTCATCGCCGACGTGCTGGAACAGGAAGCCGCCCAGGGCCGTGCCGATGATGATCGCCAGGAACGTGCTCATCTCGATCAGCGCATTGCCGCGCGAGAGATCCTGGTCGGGCAGCAGCTCCGGCAGGCAGGAATACTTGGCCGGCGAGAAGAAGGCGGAATGGGTCGCCATCAGGAACACGATCGCCAGCATCAGCGGCACGCTGCCGGTCTCGAAGGCGACCAGCGCCAGCACCATCGCCGCCACCTCGATGCTCTTGCTGGCGATCAGCACGTTGCGCTTGGAGAAACTGTCGGCGAGCTGCCCGGCATAGCCGGAGAAGATCAGATACGGGACGACAAACAGGGCCGCGATCAGGGTGACATAGAGGTTCTGGTCGGACGCCGTCGTCGCGTGCCGGATGACGTAGAAAGTGACGATGAAGCGGTAGACGTTGTCGTTGAGCGCCCCCAGGAACTGGGTCAGCAGCATCCAGCCGAAGCCCTTGTCCCGGACCAGCCTCCAATAGCTGCGGTCGTTCATCGAGTCCCCGTCCCTTGGCGCTTCGCCCCAATTGAACGGCGCGCCGGGATGAGGTCAAGGCAACCTCCGGCCCCGGGTGGCGGGCATCACGAATCCGTCACACCGAGGGATTAGCGGCTTTCCCGGACTGGAAACCGGGCGACCGCCGCGCGATATGCAATTGACAATCATTCCTAACTGGCGTTAAGACTTTCGCATGATCGTCTGCATCTGCAACGCCTATCGGACGGCCGAGATCGAGGCCAAGGCACGGGAAACCGGCCATTGCGACGCCTATGCGGTCTATCAGGCCCTGGGCGCGGGCCCCCGCTGCGGCTGCTGCCTGGAGACCGCCCAGGACATCGTGGACGACGTCCACGGCACCAGTTCCCCCCGCAAGCTGGCGGCGGAGTGAGGAACGGATGCTGATCTGGCGCTCCGTCCCCCTTTCCCGCTGGGCCGCCTTCCTGGCCTGGCTCCGGCCCCGCCGCCGCTGACGCCCAGCCGGTTCAGGCTGCGTCCACCAGAACCACCTCGGCATCCTCGACCGCGGTCACGTGGATCGTCTCCACGTCGGCGATCGCGGCACCGTCACGGGCATCGACCGCGACCCCGTTGACCTCGACCTTGCCCTTGGCCGGCACCAGATAGGCATGGCGCCGGGCGCCCAGGCTGTATTCGGCGGTCTCGCCGGCCTTGAGGGTGGCGCCGAGCACCCGCCCGTCGGTCCGGATCGGCAGCGCGTCCTTGTCCTCGGCGAAGCCGCTGGCGAGCGTCACGAACCGGCCCGAGCGGTCGTCCTTGGGGAACGGCTTCGAGCCCCAGGAGGGCTTGCCGCCCCGCTCGGTCGGGATCAGCCAGATCTGGAAGATCCGGGTCGCCGCCGGCTCCAGGTTGTATTCCGAATGGCGGATGCCGGTCCCGGCGCTCATCACCTGCACGTCGCCGGCCTCGGTGCGGCCGCGATTGCCCTGGTTGTCCTCGTGGGTGATGGCACCCTCGCGGACATAGGTGATGATCTCCATGTCGGCATGGGGATGCGGCGGGAAGCCGGTCCTGGAGGCGATCGTGTCGTCGTTCCAGACCCGGAGCGCGCCCCAGCCCATGCGGTCGGGCTCGTAGTAGCCGGCGAAGGAGAAATGGTGCTTGGCGTCGAGCCAGCCGTGATTGGCGCCGCCCAGGCTGTCGAAGGGTCTGCGTTCGATCATGTCGGGTACTCCGTCCGGCGGAAGGCACCGGCCCCCGCCTCGTTGCTCTGATGGACGGTCAGATGGTGTCAAACGGCCGCGGCGGTAGGTCTCACCCGCGAAACGGATTGTTTCCGACTTATCACCGTCAGCCCGGCGCTAGGCGCCGGATCCAAGCCTTGGGCGCTAGGCGCCGGAATCCAAGCCTTGGGCGCGAGGCGCCGGGATCCAGGCCTTGGGGCTCGAAGAAGGAAAGACGTGATGGGATGGACGGCCGAGCGCGGGGTAGTCTCGAAGCTCGACCGGAGAGACATCAGCTCTCTTCCTTCGGCTCCGCCGCGGACTGGATGAAGTTCTGCAGGCCCATGAGCTTGATCAGGCCGAGATTGGTCTCCAGCCAGTCGATGTGCTCTTCCTCGGATTCGAGGATGTCGACGAAGATCTCGCGGGAAACGAAATCCTCGACCTTCTCGCAATAGACGATCGCCGCCTTCAGATCGACGCGCGCAGACATCTCCAGCTTCAGGTCGCATTCGAGCATCTCCTGCACGTTCTCGCCGATCATCAGCTTGCCGAGATCCTGCAGGTTCGGCACGCCGTCGAGGAACAGGATGCGCTCGATCACCTTGTCGGCATGCTTCATCTCGTCGACCGATTCCTCGTACTCCTTGTGGCCGAGCCGCTTCATGCCCCAGTTCTTCAGCATGCGCGCATGCAGGAAGTACTGGTTGATGGCCGTGAGCTCGTTCTTCAGCACCTTGTTCAGATGCACGAGGACGGTCTTGTCGCCCTTCATGATTCGGCTCCCTTCCGGATGAAATGGATCGAGGCAGGCAGCAGGCGGCGTTGCGAGATTGTGACTTCGCGAGGAATCTTTTACGCTCTGCACCGACCGATAACAACCTGTCATCGCGACGTGGGTTTCTGAATGCCTCCCCGGGAGATCGTCCGCACCACCTGCCCGCGCGATTGCTACGACGCCTGCGGCATCGCGGTCGCCAAGCGCGACGACGGCAGGATCAAGGTGCTGGGCGATCCGGACCATCCGGTCAGCCGCGGCGCGCTCTGCGGCAAATGCGCGATCGCCTATAACGGCGCCTGGCTCGATCCCAAGGTGCGGCTCACGCAGCCGCTGAAGCGCATCGGTCTTAAAAGCGAAGCGCGCTTCGCGCCCTGCACATGGGATGAAGCGATCGGCGGCATCGCGGCGCGCCTCAAGGCCATCGTCGCGGCGCAGGGCGCGCAGGCGATCTGGCACAGCCACTACACCGGGACCTGCTCGCTGATCGCCGGCGGCTTCCCGCAGCGTTTCCTGAACCGGCTCGGGGCCAGCGAGGTCGAGCCGGATTCGATCTGCAATGCGGCCGGCCACGCCGCGCTCAACTACATGTACGGCAGCAGCGTCGAGGGCTTCGATCCGCGCACCGCGAAGGACGCTGCCGCGATCGTGATCTGGGGCGCGAACCCGCATGCCTCGGCACCGCATCA
>DASZSL010000065.1:0-52854 GCA_035548715.1 Dongiaceae bacterium | reverse complement strand
CCCGGCCAGGTGCGCGTCCGCATCCAGGCGGGCGGCATCTGCGGGTCGGACCTGCACTACTATCTCCATGGCGGCTTCGGCACGATCCGGATCAGGGAGCCGATGGTGCTCGGCCACGAAGTGGCCGGCGTGGTCGAAAGCGTGGCGCCCGACGTGACCACGGTCGCGCCGGGCCAGGTCGTCGCGGTCAACCCGAGCCTGCCCTGCCATCACTGCCGCTATTGCCGGATGGGCCTGCAGAACCAGTGCCTCAACATGCGCTTCTACGGCAGCGCCATGGTCTTCCCCCATGTGCAGGGCGGCTTCCGCGAGTTCCTGGTGGTCGATGCCGACCGCGCGGTGCCGATCCCGGCGGAGGTCTCGGTCTACGAGGCGGCCTTCGCCGAGCCGCTGGCCGTGGCGCTCCATGCCGTGGCGCGCGCCGGATCGCTGCTCGGCAGGCGCGTGCTGGTGGCGGGCGCCGGGCCGATCGGATCGCTGACCGTCGCGGCGGCGCGGCATGCGGGCGCCGCGGAGATCGTGGTGACCGACCTGCACGACGCGGCGCTCGAAGGCGCGCTCGAGGTCGGCGCGGATCGCGCGATCAATGTCGGAAGATCGCCGGAGGCGCTCGCCCCCTTCGAGGCGGAGAAGGGCGCTTTCGACGTGATGTTCGAGGCGGCGGGCAGCGAGGCGACCTTGCTCAGCGGCCTCAAGGTGGTGCGGGCCTGCGGCACCATCGTGCAGATCGGCCAGGGCGCCCAGGCCTCGCTGCCGATGTCGATGCTGGTCACCAAGGAGATCGACTTGATCGGCACCTTCCGCTTCCACGGCGAATTTGCCCTTGCCGTGGACACGATCGCGCATCGCCGCATCGACGTGCGGCCGCTGCTGACCGAGGTCGTGCCGCTCGCCGAGGCGGTCCGCGCCTTCGAGCTCGCCGCCGACCGCACGCGGGCGATGAAGGTGCAGCTCGGCTTCGACTAGATCCCGTGATCCGGGCCACAGGTATCGGTGTCACGCGTTGTGCGAGACCGCCAGGTGAAGTAGAATCCGTTCGTGCGGCGCCGTTCGGCCCGTGCGCGCGCGAGCCTGGAAGATTTCCCCAACGTAGACCGGGCGTAGACAGGATCGAAAAACGGTTCGGGCCCGGTGAATGCGACTAAGCTCATTTCCGCCAAGGACTTGTCCTGCCTTTACGACCCAAGAAGGACGCGGGGGTCGTCCAAGCACCAGGGCAGTCTGAACCCGTCATAGGCGCCGCATGAAAATGTTCGACCTCTCCGGGCGCCGGGCGCTGATCACCGGTTCGACCCGCGGCATCGGCTTCGCGCTCGCCGGCGGCCTCGGCCATGCCGGCGCCTCGATCGTGCTCAACGGCCGCGACGCTGCGACTCTGGACGCCGCGGCCGCGACCCTGCAGGCCGCCGGCGTCGCCGCCACCGGCAAGGCGTTCGACGCGGCCGACCGCGCCGCGGTCGTGGCCGCCGTCGATGCGATCGAGGCGGAGCAGGGGCCGGTCGACATCCTGGTCAACAATGCCGGCATGCAGCACCGCACGCCGCTCGAGGACTTTCCCGAGGAAGCCTGGCATCGCCTGATGCGCACCAACCTGGATTCCGCCTTCTTCGTCGGCCAGGCGGTGGCGCGGCACATGATCGGGCGCAAGCGCGGCGCCATCATCAACATCGGCTCGGTGCAGAGCGAGCTGGGCCGCCCCGGCATCGCGCCCTATGCGGCGAGCAAGGGCGGCCTGAAGATGCTGACCAAGGGCATGGCGATCGATTGGGGCCGGCACGGCATCCGCGTGAACGGCCTGAACCCGGGCTATTTCAAGACCGAGCTCAACGCCGCTTTGGTCAAGGACGCCGCCTTCTCCGACTGGCTGACCCGGCGCACGCCGCTCGGCCGCTGGGGCGAGGTCGAGGAGCTGGTGGGCGCCGCCGTGTTCCTCGCCTCGGACGCCGCCAGCTTCGTCACCGGCCACATGCTGTTCGTGGATGGCGGGGTGACCAGCCAGCTCTGACGGCGCGGCGCGCGGCGCCGGTGCGTCAACCGCGCGCGCCGGCGTTCTTGCACCGCCCGCGCCAGCCGACCAGGCCCAGCGCGCCGACGCCGGTGGCGAAGAGCAGCAGGGCCGGGGGAAGCGGCGTGGTCGCGAGCTGCGCTATCGCGAAGCTGCCGCTCTGGCCGCCCTCGGACCCGTCGGGTGCGATGTCGTACCACAGTATGTATTGCTGGCAGTCGCAGCTCAGGAATATCCGCGAGTTCAATCGCATCTTCGCGTCGCCGACGAAGAACTCAATGCCAGGGTAGTCGAGCACGAAGGATCGCTCCGGATAGAGCTTGAAGTCCGTTCCCGCCAACCCGGTGATGGCCCGGCCGTTGATCGAGCCGTTGAACCACTTGACCGTGTTTGTCGAATCGACGCCCAGGACGCCGGAACCGTTCCAGTCGGCGCCGGTCCACGTCCAGGAATAGAAGCTCGCCGCCCGCGCGGAGGCCGCGCCGGCGCCGAGCAAGATGCCAACCAGAATCACCTGTGCCAGCTTGGTTGCCAGTCCCGAAGACATTTTCATGGTCGGATCCTCCGCGTTTGCCGGCCGGTGCGCCGTCGCGCGACAACGCGGTCACTCTACCACCGATTGCCGTCGCCCACTGCCGATGCGAGACATTTGCATCGGGCGGGGAGTCTGCCGCGAAACCGTTACGCTTGGGCCGGCGGAGGCGCAGGAGCGAGACGCCCCGCATCGCTTGATGCGCGTCAATCCGATCCGCCCGGCCTGCGCCGGGGCGCCGGTGAACGCCGCCGCCCTGCGCCGCCGAGGCGGCGCGTTTCGCGGACGGCGGCGCATCCAGCCGCCGCTAGCCGGCGACGTCGGTCGAGAGCGTGACTTTCTCCCAGGCGTCGAACTCCGACTTCAGGAAGTCGAGCTTCTCGCGCACCAGCCGGAGGGCATCCGAGCCCAGCAGCAGGTGCATCGGCGGATTCTCCGCCTCGATCAGGGTCAGCATCGCCTGGGCCGCCTTCTTCGGATCGCCGACCTGGTTGCCGTGCATGTCGCGGCGGCGCTGGCGCGCCGGCTCGAAGACCTCGTCGTAATCGGCGATGCTGCGCTCCTTGCGGACCAGCGAGCGCCCGGCCCAGTCGGTGCGGAAGCCGCCGGGGCCGACCGCCGTGACATGGATGCCGAGGCCCTTCACCTCCTTGGCGAGCGCCTCCGAGATGCCTTCGAGTGCGAACTTGCTGCCGTTGTAGACGCCGATGCCCGGGAAGGTGATGTAGCCGCCCATCGAGGTGATGTTCAGGATGCGGCCCGACCGGCGCTTGCGCATGGAGGGCAGGACCGCCTGGATCATGGCGACGGCGCCGAACACGTTGACGTCGAACTGGCGGCGGTAGTCCTCGATCGACGATTCTTCGATCGTGCCCTCATGGCCGTAGCCGGCATTGTTCACCAGCACGTCGATCGGTCCCGCGGTCTTCTCGATCTCCGCCACCATCGGCGCGATCGCCGGCATGTCGGTGACGTCCAGTACGCGGCCGAAGGCCTGGCCGGCCTTCAGCGCCTCGAACTCCTTCCGGGCGGCCTCGCTGCGGACCGTGCCGGCGACGCGATAGCCCTTGGCCAGCGCCGCCTCGGACAAAGCGCGGCCGAAGCCGGTGGAAACACCGGTGATGAGAATGGTCTTGGTCATGGAAATGCTCCGAATCCGGGATGCCACAGAGGATGCCACAGGGGATGTGGCCGGGTGAAACATGATGCGCGCCGATTGATGCAACAATATGATCATGCTGGCATGCACTGATGAGCGGGGTCGTACAATGCCCAACGCCGCCCTCTATGATCTGAACGCGGTCGTGGCCGTCGCGACGCATCGCAGCTTCCGCCGGGCCGCCGCCGAGCTCGGCCTCTCGCCCTCCGCGCTCAGCCACACGGTCGCGGTCCTGGAGCAGCGCCTCGGCGTGCGGCTGTTCCACCGCACCACGCGCAGCGTCGCGCTGTCGGCGGCCGGCGAGCAGTTCCTTACCCGGGTGCAGCCGGCGCTGGGCGAGATCTTCGAGGCGATGCGCGATGCCAAGGCGCAGCGCGACACGCCGTCGGGCGTGCTGCGGATCAATGCCTCGGACGGCGGCGCGCGGCAGGTCCTGGCGCCGATCGTGCTCGAATATCTGCGCCGCTATCCCGAGATGCAGGTCGACCTCGTTACCGACGGCCGGCTGATCGACATCGTGGCGGAAGGCTTCGATGCCGGCATCCGCTCGGGCGAGAGCGTGCCGCAGGACATGATCGCGGTGCCCTGCAGCGCGCCGCAGCGCTTCGCCGTGATCGGCGCGCCGAAATACTTCAAGAAGCACGGCGTGCCGAAGGTGCCGAACGACCTCCTGGCGCATGCCTGCATCCGCTACCGCTTCGCCAGCGGCAAGATCTTCAAGTGGGAGTTCGCCAAGCGCGACCAGGAGATCGTGCTCGACGTGCAGGGGCCGCTGACGCTCGACAGCCCGGCGCTGATGGTGGAGGCGGTGCTCAAGGGCTTCGGCCTTGCCTACGTCAACGAATCCGCGGCGCGGACCGAGATCGCCGCGGGCCGGCTGGTGCGCGTGCTGGAGGACTGGACCCCGCCCTTTGCGCCGCTCTGCCTCTATTATCCCGGCCACCGCCACGTGCCGGCCAGCCTGCGGGCCTTCGTCGCCGTGGTGCGGGAGGTGACGGCGCGCGGTGGGAACACGTGAAGACCGGATCATGATGACGCCCGGCCTTGGCCGAGCGCTGTTGGTATCGGCCGCTCGTTGAGGTATCGTCTTGGCAACGGCGCGCGGGCGCGTCCCCAACCCCTCTCGGCGCGAATCGAGCGCCGGCATTTCGTGCGTCCAGCACAGGGGCGGCTATCGCCTTTCTGAGGCTGAACGATGAACAGTCGAAGAAGAGTTGCCGCAAAGCCGAAGTTGCCGCGGAATCGCAGACGTCCGGCCGGCGCTCGGCCGTCGTCGCACGTCCTGCTCCAAGGGCGGGACGAGTGTCTCGCGCTGATTGATCGACTCCTCGGCGAGATCAAGGACAGAGGTTCCTCGCTTCTCCTCAGCGGGGAACCGGGAATCGGCAAGTCGGCCCTTCTCGATGTCGCCCGTTGCCGGGCGCAGGAGAATCGAATCTCGGTTATCGGCATGACCGGCATCCTCGCCGAGGTTCATTTGCCGTTCGCGGCGCTCGAGCTGGCCTTGCGGCCGTTGATGAAGCAAATCGGTCGTCTTCCGCCGCGCCAGCAAGCGGCGCTGGAGTCGGCCTTCGGGCTGCGCGACGATGCGACGCCGCCCGACTTATTCCTGGTGGGTCTCGCGACGCTTTCGCTGCTGGCCGAGAGCGCGGCGCGCAAGCCGATCCTGCTCGTCGCGGACGACGTGCAATGGCTGGATCAGGAGACTTACGAGGTGCTTGCCTTCGTCGCCCGGCGGGTGCGCTCGGATCCGATCGTGCTCATGGCGGCGATCCGTGACGGCTTCGACCGCATTTTCGGCGGCGCGGAGATCGAGCGCCTGCGGCTGTCCCGGCTCGGCAACGACGATGCCGAGCGCGTGCTGGCCGAAAACGCGCCCGATCTTCTCCCCGAACGCCGCGGCCGGATCCTCGAGCAGGCGGCCGGCAATCCGCTCGCTCTCGTTGAGCTGCCCCGCGGCGCTGCGGGATCCGATGCCGGCGAAGCGCCCTGGTTGCCGCTCACCGAGCGCCTGGAGCGTGCCTTCTCCGCCCGGTTGTCGGAGCTGCCGGAGACCACCCGGCTCCTGCTGATGATCGCCGCGGAGAACGACGGGACTGCGCTGCGCGAGGTCCTTCGCGCCGGCGAGATCATCCTCGGCGCTGCGGCCGGACTCGAGCTGCTGACCCCGGCCGTCGCCGCCAGGCTGATCGAGATCGACGGAACCGAGCTGCGCTTCCGCCATCCCCTGGTCCGATCCGCCCTCCATCAGGCGGCCGATCCGGCGATGCGCCACCGGGTGCATTCGACGCTCGCTGCGATCATCGAGGACCACCTGGACCGGCGGCTGTGGCACCGCGCCGCGGCGGCGATCGGTCCCGACGAGGCGCTCGCCGTGGAGCACGACCGCATGGCGGCGCGCGCCCTGCGGCGCGGGGCGGCGGCCATGGCGATCGAGGTTCTCGAAGTGGCGGCGCGATTGAGCGGCACGGCGAAGGGGCGGAGCGGCCGGCTGCTGCGCGCCGCCGAGCTCGCCGCCGAGCTGGTGAGGCCGAAGCTCCTGGAACGCCTCTTGCGCCAGGCCGACGTTGACGAGGCGGACGAGCTGGCGGCCGCGCATATCGGCTGGTGCCGGGAGATCTGTCGGCAGCCGATGGTGGATGATCCGGCCCGGATATCGGTGTTGGGCGAGCTGGCTGAGAAGGCCCGCCATGCCGGCGCGCGCGACCTCGCGAGCAACCTGTTGTGGCGCGCGGCGCAGCGCTGCTGGTGGAGCAATGCCGGCGAAGAAATCCGCGCCGACGTTGCCAGCATGGCCGCGCGACTCGGCCTCTCGGACGACAATCCGCGGCTGATCGCGATATTGGCCTATGCACAGCCGCTGCGTAACGGAGCGGGCGTTCACGCCAAGCTGCGGGCGCTTTCGGAGAGCGGCGCTTCCGATTCCGACGCCGCGCGGATCCTCGGCAGCACGGCCAATGTGATCGGCGCATTCGACCTCGGCGTCACCTTTCTCAAGGCGTCCAGCGCCGCGCTCCGCGACCATGGCCGGCTCAGCGATCTGGCGCGCGTGCTCTTGAACCAGGCCTGGGCGGAAATGGAGGTGGGCCATTGGAATGCGGCGATGCGCGACGCCGAGGAATCGGTTCGCTTCGCCGAGGAGACCGAAGCGCCGCTCTGGGCGGCCGGCGCGACCATCGTCAAGGCGCAGGTCGCCGGGATGCAGGGGGCCCTGGAGCAAGCGTACGCCTACGCCGCCGAAGCGGAGCGCATCCTGGTGGCAATTGGCGCCAGGTTCCCGCTGGCGATGCTGCAGATCGCCCGCGGCAAGGCCGCCCTCAGCGCCGGCCGCCACGGCGAGGCCTACGAGCAGCTTCGCCGGCTGTTTGCGCCTTCGGATCCGGCATTCAATGTCGGCTTCCAGTTCTTCGGACTCGCCGAGTTCGTGGAAGCCGCGGTTCTCTCCGGCAATCCCGACGCGGCGCATCGTGTCGTCGGCGAGATCGAGCGCCTCTCGGCACCGATGCCGGTGCCCTGGGTCGAGACCGAGGTGCTCTACGGCAAGGCCCTCCTGGCCGGGCCCGAAGAGGCCGAGCCGCTCTTCCAGCGGGGCCTTGGGCCGGCGGCGCAATGGCCGTTCCTGCGCGGCCGGGTTCTGCTGGCCTACGGCGGCTGGCTGCGCCGTCAGCGCCGGTCTGCCCATGCAAGGGCGCCGCTGCGCGAGGCTCGCGACATCTTCGATGCGCTGGGTGCCTCGCCGTGGAGCGACCGCGCGCGGGAGGAGTTGCGTGCCTCGGGCGAGGCCAGCCGCCGCCGCACCGAATATGCCTGGGAGGCGCTCACGCCCCAGGAGCTGCACATCGCGCAGCTCGCCTCCGAAGGCCTGTCGAACAAGGAGATCGGCGGCCGGCTCTACTTGTCCCACCGCACCGTGGGCTATCACCTCCATCGGATCTTCTCGAAGACCGGAATCACGTCCCGGTCCGGCCTGCGTCCGCTGCTCGCCGAGGGCGCCCAGCCGCTGGGTTGATCCCCGGGGCCGATCCGACCCGGCGCCGGGTCCGGTCATCGGACTGGTCATCTGACAGAAGCGACGGCTTTCTCCCCCGGGTTACAGCACCCCGCGCCGGCCCCCTGCCGGTGAGAAAGGCTGTGAAAACCCATGAAACTCACTCACTTCCTCGCAACTCTCTGTCTAGGAGCAAGCCTCATGACACGCGCCGCCTTGGCCGCGCCCGACGCTGCCGACGATCCGCGGATCGATCCCCAGGTCCGGTCGTTCCTCGCCAAGATCAACAAGGACAGCAGCCCGTTCTGGGAGCTGCCCCAGCCCAAGCCCCAGGAGATCCTGACCGGCCTGCAGAACGACACGCCGGTCGATATGTCCGGCGTGACGGTGGCCGAGCGCACCATCCAGCAGGACGGGCGTTCGGTCCGGCTCTACGTGATGACGCCGGAGCAAGTCAGCGGCAAGCCGGGCGTGCTGCTCTTCATCCATGGCGGCGTCTGGATCGTCGGCAACTTCCAGAACCACCAGCGCCTGCTGCGCGATCTCGTGGTCGGTTCGGGGCAGATCGGCGTCTTCGTCGAGTACACGCCGCTGCCGGATGCGCGGTTCCCGACCCAGCTCGAGGAATGCTATGCGGCCCTGAAATGGGTGGCGGCCCACGGTGCCGAGATCGGCGCCGACGGCAGCCGCATCGCCGTGGCCGGCAACTCGGTCGGCGGCAACATGGCGGCGGCGCTGCCGCTCATGAGCAAGGACCGCGGCGGCCCGGCGATCGCCTTCCAGGCGCTGCTCATTCCGGCGACCGATGCCAGCGTCGATACCCAGTCCTATCTCGACTACGGCACCGGCCGCTTCCTGGCCCGCGCCTTCATGAAGTATGGCTGGGATCTCTACGCGCCCGATGCGAAGACCAGGGACAACCCTTACGTCTCGCCGCTCCGCGCCAGCATCGACCAGCTGAAGGGCTTGCCGCCGGCGCTGGTGATCACGGCGGAGAACGATCCGCTGCGTGACGAGGGCGAGGCCTATGCCCGCAAGCTGAAGGATGCCGGAGTGACGGTCGCGGCCGTGCGTTACAACGGCACGATCCATGACTTCGTCCTGCTCAACGCCTTGCGTCAGGTGCCCTCGACCCAGGCGGCGATCACGCAGGTCGTCGCCGGCCTGCGCAAGCACCTCGCCCGCTAACCGGTCGATCACGGCGCGTCGGCCGACGCTGCCGCGCCGTGTATCGGTTATCGGAGAAAAGGCGCTGGCGTCCCCGAGAGGATTCGAACCTCCGACCTACGGTTTAGGAAACCGGCGCTCTATCCGACTGAGCTACGGGGACGCGGTGCGCGGCGCTCTTATAGCAGAAAGTGCGATCGGCAAACACCCGGGCTCACCGGTGACCGCTGCCGGCCAGAGCCTCGGCGGTGAGCTGGGAAAGCTTGGTGCGCGGGCTGCCGTCGTTCTCGAAATTGCCCGGGCGGAGCCAGACTTCGAAGGCGGCTTTGAGGGTCGGCCATTCCTTGTCGATCACCGAATACCAGGCGGTGTCGCGGTTGCGCCCCTTGTAGATGGTCGCCTGGCGGAAGATGCCCTCGTAGCGGAAGCCGAGCCGGATCGCCGCGCGGCGCGAGGGCGCGTTCAGGGCGTCGCACTTCCACTCGTAGCGGCGATAGCCGAGCTCGTCGAACACGCGGCGCATCATCAGGTACATCGCCTCGGTCGCGGCGCAGGTCCGCTGCAGCGGCGGCGCGTAGTTGATATGCCCGACCTCGATCACGCCGACCGCGGGGTCGATCCTGAGATAGCTCGCGACGCCCACCGCCTTGCCGGATTTGAGGTCGGTGATGGCATGGAACAGCGGATCGCCGGTCCTGGCCGCGGCGTCGGCCCAGCTCCGATAGGCCGCGTAATCGGCGAACGGGCCGTAGCCGAGATAGGTCCAGATCCGGCCCTCAGCATCCTCGGCATTGGCGTCGTAGAGCTCCGCCGCATGCCGCTCGGGATCGAGGATCTCGACCCGGGCGAACCGCCCTTCCATCGGCGTGCGCGGCGGCGGCTCGCGCGGCGTCCAGTTCGGCACCGGAAAGCCGATCGGCTGGCCCAGATCGTTGTGCAAGAGCGCCATTCCCCCGAATCCCCTCTCGTGAGGGTCGTTTCTGCCCGGGCCGAATGTCATCGCCCAAGCCACGGATGCGCAAGCCTTCTTTTCCCGAAAAACGGCCAGGCCTGCAGGCCAAGGGTCCAGGAATCGACGCCTCAGCCATGCATCTTATTAATAACTGACTGGTCGGTTATTTATTGACGGGAAAGCCTGCGGCCGCGATAGTCGGCGTCCGAGGAGAATGCCGGCATGCAGCACCCGAAGAAGACGGCAAAGGACGAGACCACCCGCGCCCCGCGCTGGCGCCGCCGTGCCGAGGCGCGGCCGGCGGAGATCTTCGACGCGGCGCTGACCGTGTTCTCGGCACGCGGCTTCCAGGCGGCCCGGCTGGAGGAGGTCGCCAAGGTCGCCGGCATCTCCAAGGGCACGCTCTATCTCTACTTCGAGAGCAAGACCGCGCTCTTCGAGGCGATGGCGCTGGAGCTGATGCGCGTGCCGGTGCTGGCCGGGCTCGACGCGGTCGCGCAGGCGCCGTCGGCGCGCGAGGCGCTGCTCGGCCTGATGCAGACGATGGGGCGGATGCTCGGCGACCCGCGGCGCTCGGCGCTGCCCAAGCTGATCATCTCGGAATCCGCGGGCTTTCCCGAGCTCGCGCGGATCTGGCTGCAGACGGTGATCCAGCCGGTGCGCGCGCGGCTCGTGGAATTCGTCGAGCGCGGGATCGCCACCGGCGAGTTCCGCGCCGTCGACCCTTGGGAGACGGCGAAGCTGGTGATGGCGCCCTTCCTCCTCACCGCGATCTGGATGCGCACCTTCGAGGGGCTGGACGACCGCCCGTTCGACGCCGCCGCGCTCATCCGGCAACACACCGACATGCTGCTGCGCGGCCTGGCCCCGGCCGCCTCTGGAGACTGAGACATGCGCAACGCGAACCTGACGCTCATCGCATTGCTGGCGCTTCCGCTCGCCGCCTGCGACCAGACCGTGGAAACGGACCTGCTCGGCTATGTCGAGGCGGATTACGTCTACGCGGCGCCGGTCTCCGGCGGCCGCCTCGCCGAGGTCGCGGTGAAGCGCGGCGACGCGGTGCAGGCCGGCGACAAGCTGTTCGCCCTCGATCCGACCGAAGAGACCGCGAAACGCGACAGCGCCGCCGCGGCCCTGGCCGAGGCGAAGGCGAAGCTGGCGGATCTCGAGACCGGCCAGCGCCCGGAGGAGCTCGCCATCATCCAGGCCCAGCTCGACGCGGCGAAGGCCTCGCTGACCCTCTCCGTGCCGCGCATCGAGCGGCGCAAGGAGATGGTGAAGCAGAACATCGTCGGCGTGGAGGATGTGGATTCCGCCCAGGCCGCGGTGCTGGAGGATCGCGGCCGCATCGCCGAATACGCGGCGCGGCTGGAAGCGGCGAAGCTGCCGGCCCGCGCCGAGCAGGTCGCGGCCGCGACCCAGGCGGTCGCCGCGGCCGCGGCCGATCTCGCCGCGGCGCAATGGGCGCTCGACCAGCGTGCGGTCACGGCGCCGGCCGCCGGCCGGATCGAGGACGTCTATTTCCGCGCCGGCGAGCAGGCCAATGCCGGCGCGCCGGTGCTCCAGCTCCTGCCACCCGCCAACCTGAAGCTCCGCCTCTACGTGCCGGAGCCCGAGCTCGGCCGCTACAGGGTCGGGGAGAAGCTCGCCATCGCCTGCGACGGCTGCGCGCCGGGCCGGACCGCGACCATCAGCTTCATCGCGACCGCGGCCGAATACACGCCGCCGGTGATCTACAGCCGGCAGAGCCGCGCCAAGCTGGTCTATCTGATCGAGGCGCGGCCCGACGACGCGACGCAGCCCTGGCATCCCGGCCAGCCGGTCGAGGCGCAGCCGGCGCCGGGGAGCTGATCATGGCCGGCGATGCGATCATCGACGTCCGCGGTCTGACCAAGCGGTTCGAAGGCCGCGCCGTGGTCGATGGCCTCGACCTCACCGTCACGCGCGGCCAGATCTACGGCTTCCTCGGGCCGAACGGCAGCGGCAAGACCACGACCATCCGCATGCTCTGCGGCCTGCTGACGCCGGATGAGGGCAGCGGCACCTGCCTCGGCTACGACATCCGGACGCAGGCCGAGGAGATCAAGCGCCAGGTCGGCTACATGACCCAGAAATTCGGGCTCTACGAGGATCTCAGCATCCGCGAGAACCTGAGCTTCGTCGCGCGGGTCTACGGGCTCGACCGGGTGAACGCCCGCGTCGACGAGGCGCTGGAGCGCCTCGGCCTCGCGGAACGCGCGCGCCAGCTCGCGGGCAAGCTCTCGGGCGGCTGGAAGCAGCGCCTGGCGCTCGCCGCCTGCATCCTGCACGAGCCCAAGCTGCTGCTGCTGGACGAGCCGACCGCGGGCGTCGATCCCAAGGCGCGGCGCGACTTCTGGGACCAGATCCACGACCTCGCCCATCGGGGCCTGACCGTGCTGGTCAGCACCCACTACATGGACGAGGCCGAGCGCTGCCACGAGATCCTCTACATCGCCTATGGCAAGCTGCTGGCGCGCGGCTCGGTGCCCGAGGTGATCGCCCAGGCGCATCTCTCCGCCTGGGCCGTCGAGCCCGCGGTGCATGACGGCGCCGCGATCGCCGGCCTCGCCAAGGCGCTGCAGCAGCGGCCGGGCGTCGATATGGTGGCGCCCTTCGGCTCGGTGCTCCATGTCTGCGGCCGCGATCCCGCGGCACTCGACGCGGCGACCTCGGCCGAGCGCGCCGATCCCGGCTTCCGCTGGCGCCGGGTCGAGCCCAGCCTCGAGGACGTGTTCATCGACCTGATGGGCCGCTCCCGGGACAATTTCGGGGACAACTTCCAATGAGCCTTGCGCTCTCCCTCGGCCGATTCACCGCGGTCTTCACCAAGGAGTTCGTGCAGATGCGGCGCGACCGCATCACCTTCGGCATGATGATCGGCGTGCCGCTGCTGCAGCTCGTGCTGTTCGGCTTTGCCATCAACTCGGACCCCAAGCATCTGCCGGCGGTGCTGGTCATGGGCGAGGATTCGATCTTCGCCCGCTCGATCGTCTCGACCATCGAGCACACCGACTACATCCGCCTCGCGCCGGCGCCGGTCACCGAGCAGGAAGCCGACCGGCTGCTGAAGACCGGTGACATCCAGTTCGCCATCACCATCCCGCCGCATTTCTCCGCCGACCTGGTGCGCGGCCGGCGGCCGGCTCTGGTGGTGGAGGCGGATGCGACCGATCCCGTCGCCACGGCCAACGCCGTCTCGGCGCTCAACAACATCGACCGCACCGCCCTGCAGCACGACCTGACCGGGCCGCTCGCGGCCCTGGCCCCCTCGCAGACGCCGTTCGAGCTCCGCCTGCAGCGCCGCTACAACGAGGAAGGCATCAGCCAGTACAACGTGGTTCCCGGGCTGATCGGCGTCGTGCTCACCATGACCATGATCATGATGACCGGCCTCGCCATGACCCGGGAGCGCGAGCGCGGCACGATGGAGAACCTGCTCGCCATGCCGGTGCGGCCGATCGAGGTGATGCTGGGCAAGATTGTGCCCTTCATCTTCGTCGGCTATGTCCAGGTGGGGATCATCCTGCTGGCGTCGCGCCTCATGTTCGACGTGCCGTTCGAAGGGTCGCTGCTGACCCTGAGCATCGCCGCCATCCTGTTCATCGCCGCCAACCTCGCCGTCGGCTTCACCTTCTCGACCTTCGCCGAGAACCAGCTCCAGGCGATGCAGCTCTCGGTCTTCTTCTTCCTGCCCTCGATCCTGCTCTCGGGCTTCATGTTCCCGTTCCGCGGCATGCCGGACTGGGCCCAGGTGGTGGGCCAGGTCCTGCCGCTCACGCATTTCCTGCGGATCATCCGCGGCGTGCTGCTCAAGGGCAACGGCTGGTCCGAGATCTGGCCGGAGCTCTGGCCGATCGGCGCCTTCATGCTGGTCGTGTCGGTCCTCGCGCTGCTGCGCTACCGGAAGACCCTCGATTGACGAGCTTGCCTCGGCCGCTCAGTGCCTCGCGAGAGAAGCCCGCGGATCCCCCGCCTTCGCGGAGGATGACGATCGGTCCAAGGTCGAACCGATCGTCACTTCATCGCCTTCCACACGACGTCGCTGACGGCGCCGGCCGGGGCCTTGGTCAGCACCGGGTCGGGTGCCGCGGTCAAGAGCAGGTTGACCGTCTGGTTGTAGGCGTTGCGGTCGAGCTTGCCGATCGGACCGCTGTCCGGCGCCACCAGGTCGTCCACTGCGTCGATCGCCTGGCGCAAGGCCGCGGTATCGGCATTGGCGAAGGCGGGATCGGCGTGGATCAGGTCGAAGGCCGCCTTCGGGTTGTTATGGGCGAAGCGCCAGCCCTTGGTGACGGCCGCCAGGAAGGCGGCGAACTGCGCCACGCGCTCCGGCCTGGCGAGATCGGCGCCGCGGGCATAGAGCCCGTCCTCCAGGGTGGCGACGCCGGCTTCGTCATAGCGGTAGAGCTTCATGTCCTGGAGTTTCAACCCGGCCGCCGCGAAATCGAGCGGGGCGCGATAGGTGAAGCTGGTCGCGCAATCCGCCTGCGAGCGCTGGAAGGCTTCGAGACCGAAATTCTGCCGGAGCACGGTGACGCTGCCCGGCCCGCCGAAGGGATTGAGCGACAGCGCCGACATCCAGGCATAGAAGGCGCTCTCCAGCCCGCCGAAATAGACGCCGACCACGTGGTTCTTGAGCGAGGCGGGGCGGTCGACCGTCGCGCGGCAGACCAGCTCCATGCCGGCTTTGCGGAAGATCTGCGCGATATGCACGATGTCGTCGCCGTCCTGGCGCCGGCCGAGCGCGACCGGCATCAGCTCGACGGCGAGATCGGCCTGGCCCTTGACCAGGACAGCGCTCGGCGCCGCATCGCCCGACGCGGAGAAGGTGACGTGCAGGCCGGCGGAATCGAAGTAGCCCTTGTCCTGCGCCATGTAGTAGCCGACGGTGCGCGGGCTCAATCCTTCCGGCAGGACGACGGTCAGCGAGCCCCGCGGATCGGCACCGTACGGATCGGCACCGTGCGAATCGGCACCGGGCGAATCGGCGTGCGCCGCGGCCGAGCCCGTCAATGCCAGGCCAAGGGCGAGCGCCGTCCATCGTCGTTTCATCGTTCGCTCGATCGCTGCCGGGGACCGTCATCGGCCCGTGCTTGCATTCCGCCCGCACTTGCCTTCCGAATGGGGCGAGACTACAGCCCGATGAGACAAGGTCAAGGCGGCAGGTACCGGAACAATATGGAGCGCATTCCCGACGCGGCGACGCGCATCGAGACGATCGAGATGCATACCGGCGGCGAGCCGGTCCGGATCGTGACCGCCGGCTACCCGACGATCGAAGGCAAGACCCTGCTGGAGAAGCGCCGCTTCGCCCGCGAGCGGCTCGACCGCTTCCGCCGGCTGATCATGTTCGAGCCCCGCGGCCATTACGACATGTACGGCGTCCTCCCGGTCGCGCCCGATCATCCGGAAGCCGACATGGCGGTGCTCTTCATCCACAACGAGGGCTACAGCACCATGTGCGGCCACGCGACCATCGCGCTCGGCCGCTATGCGGTGGACCAGGGCATCGTGAAGCCCGCCCCGGAATCCGGCGGCGAGTTCGCCCGGCTCAACCTGCAATGCCCCTGCGGCCTGGTGCGGGTCCGGGTCGCGCTGGAGGCCGGCAAGCCCGGCGCCGTCGGCTTCGTCAGCGTTCCCGCCTTCGCCTTCGCCCTCAACCGCGAGATCGTGGTGGACGGGCTCGGCCGGCTCAAGGCCGATATCGGCTATGGGGGCGCGTTCTACGCCGTGCTGCCGGCCGCGACCTTCAATCTCGACGTGCGGCGCTCGCCGGTCCGCGATCTGGTGGACGCGGCCGACCGCGTCACCAAGGCGGCGCAGAAGCAGGTGACGCTCGAGCACCCGGATTCGCCGGACCTCGCCTTCCTCTACGGCACGATCCTGACCGACGGCACCAGCGGCGCCCGCGGGCCGAGCGCCAATATCTGCGTCTTCGCCGACCGCGAGGTCGATCGCAGCCCGACCGGGAGCGGCGTCACCGCGCGGATCGCCATCAATGTCGCGCGCAATCCCGCCGCGGCCGCGGAATCCTTCGTGTTCGAGAGCATCACCCGGGACAGGTTCGAAGGCCGGGTCGCCGGCCAGGAGGCCTGCGGGCGCTTCGCCGCCGTGCGGGTCGAGGTTGCGGGCCGCGCCTACTATTGCGGCCGCTCGGTCTTCACCGTCGAGCCGGACGATCCGCTGGCCGCCGGCTTCCTGCTGAAATGACCCGGCTCTCGGTCATCGGCGCCGGCGCCTGGGGCACGGCGCTGGCCGTGCTCGCCGCCCGGGCGGGATGCGCGGCGACACTCTGGGCGCGGCGCCCGGCCCATGCGGCAGAGCTCGCCGCCGCACGCGAGAACGCGGCCTACCTGCCCGGCATCGCCGTCGACCCGGCGATCCGCATCGAGTCCGACTTCGCCCGGGCGCTCGACGCCGATGCGGTGATCTACGCCCAGCCGGCCCAGCACTTCCGGGCCTTCTGCCGGGCCGCCGCCGCGCATTGGTGCGCCGGCGCGGCCTTGGTCATCGCCGCCAAGGGCATCGAATGCGGCACCGGCGCGCTGCTGAACGAGATCGCCGCCGAGACGCTGCCCGCGGTGTCGGTCGCGATCCTCTCCGGCCCGAGCTTCGCCGCCGAGGCGGCGCGCGGCCTGCCGACCGCCGTCGCGATCGCCGGCAGCGACGCGGGGCTGGTCGACCGCATGATGACGGCGCTCGCCCACGGCGCCTTCCGGCCCTACGGCGCCGACGATCCGGTCGGCGTCGAAGTGGCGGGCGCGGTGAAGAACGTGCTCGCCATCGCCTGCGGCATCGTCGTCGGCCGCGGCCTGGGCGAGAACGCCCGCGCCGCGCTGATCACCCGCGGCCTCGCCGAGGTCACGCGCCTCGCCTTGGCGAAAGGCGGAAGAGCCGAGACCCTGATGGGTCTCGCCGGCATCGGCGATCTCGTCCTCACCTGCACCAGCCTCAAGTCACGCAACACGTCGCTCGGCTTCGAGCTCGGCCAGGGCAAGCGACTGGCCGACATCCTCTCGACCCGCCGCAGCATCGCCGAGGGCGTCACCACCGCGGAAGCCGTCGTCGCGCTGGCGCAGGCGATCGGCGTCGAGCTGCCGATCGCGGCCGCGGTCAACCGCATCCTCACCGACCAGTCGGTCATCGACGACGAGGTCCGCGGCCTGCTGGCGCGGCCGCTGAAGCGCGAGACCTGAGACTCGATCCGGCCGGTCCGGTGTTTCAGCCCAGGAAACTTCCTTTCAGGCTAGTAAAGTCGGGCGGGTCGTGTTACACGACTGAAACAGAGTCGTAGAAGGCCGCGAGTCGGGGAGGGCAGGCCCCGGATCGTCGAGCCGCTCAGCGACCTTGGGGCGACGCCGCCGGCACGGCCGTGGCGTTCGAGGGGGGACTGTCGGATGCGTGCGATGTCGGATCGCCCGCGCAGGCGATCGATCATCCTCAATCTGGCTTTCGGCGCGGGACGCGCGCCTGCGCCGCTGTGCGCCATGGCGCCGCTCGACCCGGGCGCCGCTCCATCACCCACGATCAGCAAAAGAAACGGCGAGGGCTCACGCATGTGAGGGCCGGCCTTTGGCCGACCCGCAACCGGAAATACTGGGGACAGGAGGCAGTCATGAATGACCCGATTACGGCACTTCAGGTGCTGTTCACGGAGACCTATTACTGGATCACCGTCGTCTTCATGTTTCTTATCCATGTCGGCTTCTGCACGTATGAAGTCGGCGTCTCCCGGCGCAAGAATCATCTCGTGACCCTGATGAAGAACGCCATGGTCATTCCGACCGTCGGCGTCAGTTTCTATCTGTTCGGCTGGTGGTTCTATTCCTCCATGGTGAACGGGCCGGGCATCACCGGCGGCCTGGTCGATGCGCATTTCGCCGAGCCCTGGAACGAGCTGATGGCGCCGCACATGGGCGGCAAGCCCCACGGCACCAACATCACCGAGGCCGACACCGCGCTCTGGGCGCGCCTGAACGGCGTATTCTGGGCCGCCTTCCTGCTGTTCTCCTGGACCACGGCGTCGATCGTCTCCGGCTCGATCATCGAGCGGGTGAAGTCCGGCGCATTCTGGATCATCGCGGTGATGCTCGGCTCCGTCACCTGGATCATCGATGCCGCCTGGGGCTGGCATCCGGCCGGTTGGATGGTGCAGCTCCTCGGCTATCACGACGCCTATGCCTCCGGCGTCGTTCACGCGATCGCCGGCGGAACCTGCCTCGCGGTATTGCTCAATCTCGGACCGCGCATCGGCAAGTTCGCGCCTGACGGCACGCCGCGCAACATCCCGCCGCAAAATCCCTGGCTGGTCTGCATCGGGCTCTTCCTGATCTATACCGGCTTCTGGGGGTTCTACGCCGCCTGCAACATCCCGCTCTATGACGTGCAGCCCGGCGACGGCGTGTTCTTCTCGGCCACCAACATCTACCTGCAGCCGACGACGCTTTCGGCCATCACCTTCAACTTCATCATGTCGCTGTGCGGCGGCCTGATGGCCGGGTACATCGTCTCCAAGGCCGATGCCTATTGGACGTTCTCCGGCGGGCTGGCCGGGGTGATCGCCTGCTCGGCGGGCAACGACCTCTACCATCCGATCCAGGCGATGATCATCGCCGCGGTCATCGTGGTGATCGTCTACAAGATGCACTACTGGGTGGAGCGCAGGTTCAAGCTCGACGACGCCGTGGGCGCGGTCGCCGTGCACGGGTATGCCGGGTTCCTGGGGGTCTGCGCCGTCGGCTTCGTCCTGTGGGGCTATCCGGCGTCGCCCGACGCCCTGCTCGGCCACGAGACGCCCTGGGCCAGGATCACGCCCTGGGGCCAGATCGCCGGCGCCATCATCATGTTCTGGGTGCTGGGCTTCATACCCGGATATGCCGTCGCCTGGGTGCTGAAGAAGTTCGACCTGCTGCGCATCCCGCGCGAGGTCGAGCTCGCCGGCCTCGACTACCACATCCTGGCCACCACGATGCGCGAGGACGATGAGATGCGCGCCGTGCTGCAGGACCAGGTCCGAGCCGCCGCCGAATAGCCACAGCGAACCAAGGAGGGATCGTCATGAATACCGGACCGATCGGCAACTGGGACGGCACGATGATGGATATCGGACCGCTCTATCCCTTCGTGGGGTGGGAGGTCCCGATGGTCATCCTCTGCGTCATCTTCTGGATCGGGTGGCACATCTGGCAGGTCCGGATGGAGAACCGGCTGCTTCAAGACGAGGCGCGCAGCCTGCGCCAGCCGGGCGGCCTGCAGAAGGCGCTGCTCGCCGAGCACACGCCCGAACGCATGTAGGACCGCCGGCCTGGAGGCGGCTCCGGCTCCCGCTTCCAGGCCGCGCCCGGCGTTAACCCATCTATAACCGGACCCGGCCCATTCATTGGAACGGGCGCGTTGCACGCGCCTTCCGGGACCGGGCGATGACCGAACAGAAGATCCTTTGCGCCACCGACGGCGCGCCGCATTCGGAGAAAGCGGTGGTGCATGCCGTCGGCTGGGCGTTCCAGCTGCAGCAGCCGATCACCTTCATCACCGTGGTCGACGGGTCCGAGATCAAGTTCGTCACCTGGGACGAGGCCAAGATCGCGGGTGGATCGCTGCCCGTGGACGCGCCGCTGATTGCGGCGCTTGAACGCGCGCGCGGCACCGGGCTCAGCCATGTCGGCTGCGTGCGCGGCATCGGGCCGCGCATCGCCGAGACCATCGTCGCCTACGCCGAGAAGAACAGCTACCACCACATCATCATGGGAAGCGCCGGACGCCAGGGCGCCGCCCGCTTCATCAAGGGATCGGTGGCCCAGGAGCTCGTGACCCTCGCCCACTGCCCGGTCACCATCGTGCGTTGACGCCGGACCGCCGGACTTCCTGCTGATCAGATTCCTGTCCAATCCCGACCAATTCCATACCAAATCGTAAGATTTGTGCTGGATTGGGCGGTCATTTTGTCGCATCATGGTCATCAGAATGCATCGATGACTGAGTCGGCGAAGGGGAAGGTCGCTTGGCTAAGTTTGCATCGGCAGCATGGCCCAAGCACGTCTTGGTCCCCCGCCCATCCCGGGCCGCGGGTTCTTCGCATTTTGCAAATTCAAGCTTGCCCGCCGGTCGGCCCGATTGGGCCCGCCGCCGCGGGAGCATCCAAGAAGACATCCAAGAAAAACAGGGAGCCATCCATGACCACAGCCACTGCAAGTGAAGCTTCAGGCGGGCGCGGCGAGCTGCACCGCACCATCGACTGGAAGGGCGCCTTCTGGGTCGCGAGCGGCGTCCCGGCGCTGGTGCTGTTCTCGATCGGCGGCATCGCCGGCACGGTCGGCGTCCCGGCCTTCGCGGTCTGGACCGTGTCGATGATCATGGGCTTCATCCAGTCCTTCACCTATGCCGAGATCGCCGGCCTGTTCCCGAACAAGTCGGGCGGCGCCTCGGTCTACGGTGCGGCGGCCTGGCTGAAATACGGCAAGTTCATCGCGCCGCTCTCGGTCTGGTGCAACTGGTTCGCCTGGTCGCCGGTGCTCTCGCTCGGCTCGGCGATCGCCGCCGGCTACATCATGGACTATGTCGAGCACGCACCGGCCGCCGAGGCCGTCGCGCAGTACATCGCCGCCCAGGCGGCGGCCGGGGTGACGGTCGACGAGGCGACGGCGACCGCCGCGTTGATGCCGCTCCACAACTGGTCGCTGCTCAGCTTCAACCTGTTCGGGCTGATCAACATCTCGATCGGTGCCACGTTCATCATCGGCGCCGTGCTGATGCTGATCGCCTTCGGCATCCAGCATCGCGGCATTCTCGGCACCGCCAAGGTGCAGACCGTGGTCGGCCTCGTCATCGTCATCACGCTGCTGATCTGCGGCGTGGTGCCGTTCTTCAACGGCAACTTCCACGCCGACAACTTCTCGCCCTTCGTGCCGCTGGCGGCGGCCTATGCGCCGGATCCCGGCTCCTGGAACACCGCCGGCTGGACCCTGGTCCTGGGCGGCATGTTCATCGCGGCCTGGTCGACCTACGGGTTCGAGACCGCGGTCTGCTACACCAGCGAGTTCAAGAACCCGGAGACCGACACCTTCAAGGCGATCTTCTATTCCGGCCTGCTCTGCCTGGTGCTGTTCATCCTGGTGCCGATCACCTTCCAGGGCTATCTCGGCGTCAAGGGCATGCTGGATCCCGGCGTGGTCGCCGGCACCGGCGTCGCCTCGGTGATGGCGGACATGGTGGGGGGCACGGGTGCGGCCTTCCACACCATCATGGTCGCGCTGATGATCGCCTCGCTGATCCTGATCATCATCACCGCCATGGCCGGCTCGTCGCGGACGCTCTACCAGGGCTCGGTGGACGGCTGGCTGCCGCGCTACCTCAGCCACGTCAACCATCACGGCGCGCCGACCGGGGCGATGTGGATGGATCTCTGCTTCAACCTGATCCTGCTCACCTTCGCCGCGTCCGACGCTACCGCCTACTACTTCATCCTGGCGGTCTCGAACTGCGGCTACATCATCTTCAACTTCCTGAACCTCAATGCCGGCTGGATCCACCGCATGGATGCCGGCCATGTGAAGCGGCCCTACCGCGCCCCGACCATCATCCTGACCCTGGGGGCGATCTTCTCCTACGTGAACGCGGCGTTCATGGGGGCGGGCGCCAAGGTCTGGAACCCGAACGCGCTCTGGTGGGGACTGGTCTTCGCCGCGCTCATCGTCCCGGTCTTCGCCTTCCGGCATTACGTCCAGGACGGCGGCAAGTTCCCGGCGCGCATGCTGGAGGACCTCGGGGTCAAGGACGAGCACGGCCTGGGCGAGAGGCGGGCGGGCGTCCTGCCCTACCTGACGCTCGCCGGCGGAGTCGTCGTCATGCTGATCGCCAACTTCGTCTTCACGCTTTAGCGACCGAGTGACAGAGTTCACATCAACGGGCGGGGTTATCTCTTGACCCCGCCCGAATTTTCTCTATATACCCCCATCACGTTCAACGGCCGAAAGGCTACCAGGTTGTCCAGTCTGCGCCTCCGACGACGAAATCAGGCGCCCGCTACGGGCGGCGAAGTCGGTTGCGCGCGGACCTGTGGGAGAACCTGGAACTGACCGCTTCGGCGGGATCCCACAGCGGCGCACCGGCTCCAAAGCCCGGTCCGATCACCGCTTTAGACCAGAGGATCCCGAAATGACCGACTTCAAGTTCACCATCAAACCTGAATCTCCCGCGCTGGCTTCGCCGGTCGAGCGGCTGCTCGACGGCGTGTTCGGCGCGGAACGACGCGAGAAGGCCTCCTACCTTTATCGCGAGAACGTGGCGCCCCTGGCGCCGCTCTCCTGGGTCGCCTTCGAGGGCGCCGGAGAAAATGCGCGCCTGGTCGGCGCCATCCGCTACTGGCCGATCCAGGTCGGCGAGACCGGCCATGCGGCCCTGCTGCTCGGCCCGCTGGCCATCGTGCCGGACCTTGCCGGCAAGGGCATCGGCCGCGCCCTGACCTTCAAGACCCTCGAGATCGCCGCCGAGATGGACCACGACCTCGTGCTCCTGGTCGGCGACTACGACTACTACAAGCGCTTCGGCTTCGTGCCGGCGACGCCCTATGGCTTCGTCATGCCCGGCGAGAAGCGGCCCGAGCGGCTGCAGGTGACCGAGCTGAAGCCCGGCGTGCTCGGCCGGATCTCCGGCGAGATCCGCCACGCGCATGCGGCGACCGCCGCGACCTTGGCACCGGCCACTTTGGCGGCCCCCGGCCAGGCCCGGAGGCGGGTTCGACGACCCGCAGCCCTGCGCGCCAGAGCTTGATCCGATCGAGCCTGACGAAGACTAGCTTCTAGCGCTTCAGCCCGAACCGCTCGACCCAGCCCTGCACGTCTGCAAAGGCGACGTTGCCGCCGCAGACGACGAGGCCGAGCTTCGCGTCCCCGTTGCCAACCGACGGGCCGACGCGCTCGGCGACGCGCTTTGCCGCCGGGATCAGGCACCCGGCGGCCGGCTCCGCCCAGAGCTTGGCCTCTTCGGCCAGGGTCAGCACGCCGTCGACCGCTTCGGCGTCGCTGACCACCATGACCTCCTCGACCAGCGCCTGGACATGGGCGAGCGAACGCTCGGTGACCGAGGGTGCGCCCAGGGTGGTCGCGATCGAGCTGACCGCGATCCGCACCGGCTTGCCGGCGCGCAGCGCCTGCGTCATGCAGTCCGCGCCCTCGGTCTCGACGCCCCAGACGCGGATCTTCGGGTTGGCCGCCTTCAGGGCGACGGCGACGCCGGAGATCAATCCGCCGCCGCCGATGCTCACCAGGACGTCGGTCAGGTCCGGGACGTCGGCGATGAGCTCCCGCCCGACCGTCCCGTGCCCGGCGATGATCAGGGGGTCGTCGTAGGAGTGGACGTAGGTGAGCCCCTTGGCGGCGCATTCCCGGTCGGCGAGGTCGAAGGCCGCACCCGCGTCTTCCGCCAGCAGCAGCGTGGCGCCGTCGGCGCGGATCCGCGCCTGGGAGCGGGCCGGCGCCTTGTTGGACATCACCACGGTGACGGCGACCCCCATCTCCCTGCCGATCCGGGCGATGGCGATGCCGTGATTGCCGCCGGAGACGGTGATGAGGCCGCGCGCCTTCTCCGCCGCGCTCAGGGCCAGCAGCCGGTTGGTGATGCCGCGCGGCTTGAAGCAGCCGGTCTTCTGCAGCAGCTCGAGCTTCAGCGCCACCGGCACGCCGAGCTTGTCGGAGAGCGCCGGGCTCGGCATGGCCGGCGTGCGCAGCACGCGGCCGGCGATGGCGCGCTCGGCGGCGAGGATGTCGTCGATGGTGACGAGCGGCGTGGTCATGTGACTCCCCCAAAAGCGGACGGGCGGGATCTTGCGACCCCGCCCGCCGATCGTGCAACCGGTTTGCGCCGGAATCAGCCGAGATGCATCCAGACCGATTTCGTCTGGGTGACGGTGGTCAGCGTCTCCAGGCACTTGTCGCGGCCCATGCCCGACTGCTTGAAGCCGCCCCAGATCGAGGTCATGTCGCCGTGGTCGAAGCAGTTGACCCAGACGATGCCGGCCTCGATGTCGCGCGCCGCCTTGTGGGCGGTGGAGACGTCCGAGGTCCAGATGCTGGCCGCCAGGCCGTAGATCGAATCGTTGGCGATCGTGATCGCGTCATCCAGCTTCTTGTAGGGGATGACGCCGGTCACCGGGCCGAAGATCTCCTCCTTGGCGATCCGCATGCTGTTCTTCACGCCGGTGAAGAGGGTCGGCGAGACGTAGCAGCCCTTGTCCATGCCCTTGGGCGTGTTGCCGCCGAACTCGACCTTGGCGCCTTCCTTCTTGCCGATGTCGATATAGCCGAGCACGCGCTTCTGCTGCTCGCGGGTCACCAGCGGGCCCATCGTGGTCGAAGGGTCGAGCGGGTCGCCGGGATTGAAGCTGGCCTTGGCCTTCTCCTTGAACTTGGCGACGAACTCGTCGTGGATCTTGGCGTCGACGATCAGCCGCGAGCCGGCATTGCAGACCTCGCCCTGGTTGCCGTAGATGCCGTTGACCGCGTATTGCACCGCGGTGTCGAGATCCGGCACGTCGGCGGTGACGATCTGCGGGGTCTTGCCGCCGCATTCCGTGGTGACGCGCTTCATGTTGGACTGGCCGGCATAGACCATCATCAGCTTGCCGACCTCGGTCGAACCAGTGAAGCCGATCTTGTCCACGTCCATGTGCAGCGCCAGCGCCTTGCCCGCTTCCTCGCCGAGGCCGTGGACCACGTTGAAGACGCCGGCGGGACCGCCCGCCTCCATGAAGAGCTTCGCCATCAGGTTGGCCGAGAGCGGCGACTGCTCGGCCGGCTTCAGGATCACCGAGTTGCCGGCCGCGAGCGCCGGCGCCGTCTTCCAGGCCGCCATCATCAGCGGATAGTTCCACGGTACGATGCAGCCGACGACGCCCAGCGGCTGGCGCAGGATGTAATGGAACTCGGTCGCGGCGGTGGCGGTGACCTGGCCCTCGATCTTGTCGATCGTCTCGCCGAAATAGTTGAAGGTCATCACCGAGCCGGGGATGTCGATGTTCAGCATCTCGCTGATCGGCTTGCCCATGCCGGTGGTGTCGAGCAGCGCGAATTCCAGCGCGTTCTCCTCGATCAGCCTGGCGAACTTGTAGATGACCGTCATGCGGTCCCTGGGCGCCATCCTCGACCAGACGCCGGACTTGAACGCCTTGCGCGCGGCCTTCACCGCCGCATCGACGTCGGCGGCATCCGAGCGGGCGACGCTGGCGATCACCTCGCCGGTCGCCGGGTTGATGGTCTCGAACTTCCGGCCCTTCTTCGCATCGACGAACTTGCCGTCGATGAAGTTGCGGGTCTCCGGCTTCAGCTTGTCGGCGTATTTGTGGAAGGCCTTCTTGTCCAGGGCCCGTGCTTGTTCCAGATTCATGGCTTCGTCTCCTCTTGGCGCGCGGCGTCCCGATATTCCCGGCCGTGCATATTGGCTGGCGGCCGACGACCCGCGCATGCGTTTCGCGCCCCGCTTATAGCACCGGCCTCAAAGGTGGCGCCAGTGGGCGCAGCCTATTGATATAACGTGCAATTTTACGCTGGCCGAGGCCGCGCCGGCGCCGATCGGCGGGTCGGGCCGGCCCCGGCCCCTTGGCCCCGCGCCACCGCTATTTGGCGGCGCTGAGACGCTCCTTGGCGATGCCCTCGATCTCCCGCTTCAGGGCCTCGTCCTCGGCCAGCAGGCGGCGGAACTCGACCTCGACGAGCTCGAGTAGCCGGCAGAAGCCGAGCGAGATGACATCGGTCGAGCGCGGTCTTCCCGTGATCAAGGCGAGCTCGCCGAAGAAGGCGCCGGAACCGAGCTCGATCTCCTCGCCGGAGGGCAGCGAGAGCCGGACGGCACCCGAGGCGATGAAGAACATCGACTCGCCGCGCGTGCCCTTGCGCAGGATCCGCTCGTTGGGCAGCGTCAGGCGCGGCCGCAGCCGGTGGGAGATCCGGGTCTGCGCCGCCTCGTCCAGATTGGCGAAGAGCGGCACCCGCGCGACCAGCTGCGGCGCGGTCAGCTTGGTGTCCAGCCGCGGCCGGCGGTCGATCCCCGGATAGCGGTCGATGGCGCTCTCGGTCAGCGCCTGCGCCACCTCGCCGCCGATGACGCCCTGGTCGAGCAGCCCCCGATAGCCGCGGCGCTCCATCTCGCGGGAAAGCCGCTCCAGGTGCTGGCGCTGCAGCGCCTCGGCGAAGCTCGGGTATTGCAGCTTGAAGGCGAGCAGGGCGTCCTCGACCGCTTTCGCGCGGTTCGCCGTCAGCTTGATCAGCACCTCGGTGACCTCCTCGCCCAGCATTGGCCCCAGGCGGTCGCGGGCGAAGGCCGTCATCTCGCCCAGGATGCGTCGCTGGTTGACCAGCAGCTCGAACCGGTCGGCGAGCGCGTGGGCGAGCAGGCGCTCGTAGCCGAACCGGTTCTGCAGGACCAGCGCCAGGCGGAAGTTGCGGTCATAGCGCAGGTCCCGCGCCCAGGTCTTGGCGAAGGCGCGGTCCACGTCCCAATGCCGCCGTTCGTCGCCGACCGGCTCCGCAGCATCGCCGTCGCCGCCATGGACCCTGACCGCGTCGCGCAGGTGCTGGGCATGGGCCAGGAGCTGCTCGGCGACGCGGCGCTCGACCACCTGGGAGTGGAGCAGGTCGAGATAGCGCGCGGTCTCGCGCGCGGTCAGCACGGTCAGGCCGACCCGGATGGTCTGGCGCCGCCCGAGCGCGCCGTCGCCGCTGCCGAAGGGCGCGCAGGCCGAGCGCTCGACGGCGAGCCGCCCGTCGAGGTCGCCCAACACCGCGTCCACCACCTTGCGGTCGATCCGGCCGCGTTCCGCCGCCTCGGCGACCTGCTCGCGCACTTCGGCCAGCGTCATGACGGCGGCGCGGTCGCGCACGCCGAGGGCCACCGCCGAGAGCCGGTTGAGCTGCAGCACCCGGATCAGGGCGCGGAGCGTCGTGCCGTTGATGAAGAGCGTCAACAGGACGAATCCGGTGACCGCGGCGGCGATGAAGTTGCGCAGATTCTCCGGGAGCTGCTCGTTCTCGGTGACCGAGAGCGCCAGCGCCAGCGAGACCGCGCCGCGCAACCCGCCCCAGAGGAGGACGCTCTTGAAACGGTTGTCGATGCGCTGCATCAGGCCCAGCCGCTCGAGCCCCGGCAGCAGGCCGAAGACGCTGACCGCCCGGGCGGCGATGGTGGCGAGATAGAGCAGGGCGATCAGCCCGGCATCGCCCCAGCCGATGTCGCCGATGAAGCGCGGCACGAACATCGCCGCCAGCAGGAAGATCATCGAATTGGCCACGAATCCGACCTGGCCCCAGGCGCCTTCGAGCTGCTCGGCGGTCTCCTGGCTGAAGCGGGTGCGCCGCGCGCTGCCGACCACCAGGCCGGCGGAAACGCAGGCCACCACGCCGGAGAGATGCAGGTAGTGGTCGGTGATGAAGAAGGAGAGGTAGGCCAGCGTGATGGTGAGCGTGATCTCGGCGCGCGGCCAGCCGTCGAGGAAGCGGAACAGGGTGGTGGCCGCGATGCCCATGGCAAAGCCGACGATGGCGCCGCCGATCGCGCTCATCAGGAAGGTGACGACGGCGCTGCCCGGCCCGGCGCTCGCCGGGTCCAGCAGCATCGCGACCAGCATGCCGAAGAGCGCGATCGCCGCGGCGTCGTTCAGCAGGGATTCGCCTTCGACCAGGGTGAGCAACCGCCTGGGCGCGCCCACCTCCCGGAAGATGCCGATGACCGCCGCGGGATCGGTGGTGGCGACGATCGCGCCCAGCAGCAGGCAGGCCAGCAGCCCGTATTGCGAGGCGAGCGACAGCGTGAAGCCCACCACCAGCGTGCAGATGACGACCGCCACCACCGCCATGGTGATGATCGGCGCGATGTCGTCGGCCAGGCGCCGGAGATCGACCGCCAGCGCCGCCTCGAACAGCAGTGCCGGCAGGAAGATGACGATGATCGCCTCGGCCGAGATCTCGAACTGCTTCAGCGCGGTCAGCAGGTCGTCGGCCACCCCCGGCTTGGCCTCGGGCTGCACCTGGATCAGGATTCCGAGCGCGCAGCCGGCCAGGGCCAGCAGCACCGAATAAGGCAGCTTCAGCCGGCTCGCCAGCGGCGGCAGCAGGCTGACCAGCCCGAGCAGGGTGACGAGGCCGAAGACGATGAGCGCGACCGAGGACATCTAGCGTGGGTCCTCGCGCCCGCGATCGCGAGGATCGTGCCCGCGGCTTCCCACCGGCCTCCCCCGTCTTCGGAGGAGGCCGGTGGGGAAGCCCCGCAATGACTGCATCCGGTGCAAGCCCATCGCCTACCCCGTCTTCGACTTCGCGATGTAGACGCCGTCCCAACCCGCGCCCGGCGGGTCGGCGCGGAACTCGGCGACGCGCTTCTCATAGAGGCCGTAGAACGGCCGCAGCCGCTCGGGCGCCACTTCCAGGCATTCCTGCCGCGCCCTATCCGCGCCGTCCCAGTCCTGTGCGCGATAGGCGGCGAGCATCCGGTCATGGCGCTCGCGCAGCGCCTGGTATTCCGGCCGCGCCGCATAGGCCTCGAAACCGAGGCAGGTGAAGAGCCGGATCGGGATCGCCTTGCCCTTGACCTTGACCTGGTCGAGCTCCAGCAGGGCGAAGTCGGCCACATCCTTCGCTGTCTCTTCGCTGAACACCAGATCGACGAAATAGGCGGGCGAGAGCGATTCGAGGCGCGAGGCAGTGTTCACCGTGTCGCCCAGCGCCGAATAGGCGAAGCGCTGCTCCGAGCCCATATTGCCGACGCAGCCGATCCCGGTATTGAGGCCGACGCCGGCCTTGAGCTTCACCGGCTCCTTGCCGGAGGCTTGCGCTTCCGCGGCGAACTGCTCGTTGAGCCGCTTCAGGGTGCGGCGCATCTCGACCGCGGTCCGGACCGCTTCCCGGGCGTGATGCGGCACGTCGAGCGGCGCATTCCAGAACGCCATGATGCAGTCGCCGATATACTTGTCGATCGTGCCGCCATGCTCCTTGATGAGGTTGCTCATCGGCGTCAGGAAGGCGTTGATCACATGGGTCAGGCCTTGCGGGTCGAGGCCTTCCGACAGCTTGGTGAAGCCGCGGATGTCGGTGAACATCACCGTGATCTCGCGGTTCTCGCCGCCAAGCTTCAGCAGCTCGGGATGCTCGGCCACCCGGTTCACCATCTCCGGCGAGAGATAGAGCGAGAATGCGCCGCGGATATGCCGCTTCTCCCGCTCGGTGCGGATGTAGGTGATGGTCGAGCCGACCATGACCAGCACCAGGGCCGTGCCGGCGGGGTAGAGCGGATCGACCAGCCAGCCGTGGCTCTTGAACACCCACCAGCTTCCGCCGATCGCCACGGCGAGCGCCGCGACCGCCACGATCGCGGAGGTGATCGCTCCGGCACGATAGGTCAGGCCGATCACCACGAGGCCGAAGAGGACCAGGAACGCCAGCTCGGCGGCATCGCTCCAATACGGACGCACCAGGGGCCTGGCGCCGAACAGCGCCGTTTCCAGGATCTGCTCGATCGTCTCGGCATGGATCTCGACGCCGGCGATCCGGGGCTCGAGGGGCGAGGTCTGGATGTCCTTCAACCCCTCGACCGTCGTCCCGACCAGGATGATGCGGCCCTCGACTTCGTCCCTCGGAAAGCCGGGGTCGAACAGGTCGGCGATGGAGAAGAAGCGTTCCGGCCTATGGCCGGTGTCGTGGAGCAGCAGCGCGCCGCTGCGGTCGGTCTTGATGATGATCGAGGGGCTGCCTTCCGGCATCCCCTCGATGCGGATCGCGCCGATGCCGTTGGCGATGGTCTCGGAATAGGCGTCGCCCTGGGAGATCGACGAGCGGATGGTGAAGGAGACGCCCTGGAAGGCGATCCGGATCGCCTCCAGCCCCAGGGCGGGCAGCAGCGCGTCCGGCACCGTGTCCACGTCCTGCGGCTTGTAGCCCAGGATCAGGGGCACGCGGCGGATGACGCCGTCCTCGTCGGCCACCGCGTTGACCGCGCCATTGCCGGCGGCGGCGGCCTGCAACTCGGGCAGTGCGCCGACGACATGCGGCATGGTCTTGGTGTAGTCGAGCGGGCTGTCGCCGACGGAGCTGAATCCGCCGACCGGCTTCGGCCGCGCCTCCGCCCGCTGCGGATCATAGTCCAGCAGGACGAAGCCCAGAGCCGTCGGCACCCGGCTGATCGCCGTCGCCAGCACCGCGTCGGGATCGGGCAGGGCGTTCATCTCGGCCTTGGTCTGCCGCAAGCTCGGATCGTCCGGCAGGTTGGCGGCGACCGCCTTGGGCGCGGTGCGGTCCGGCTCGGCGAACAGCACGTCGAATGCGATGACGGCGGCGCCGAGCTCGTGCAGCCGGTTCACCACCTTGGCCACGGTCAGCCGGGACCAGGGCCACTGCCCGAACCTGGCCAGGCTCTTCTCGTCGATATCGGCGATGCGGACCGGCAGCCGGTCGTCATACGCGCGCGGCGCCATCCGCTGGTAGTTGTCGAAGACCCAGTTGCGGATCTCCTGGATCTGCGCGGGATCCTGCCAGCGCAAATAGACGGCGCCGACCAGCAGCAATCCCGGTATCGCGATCCCCCAACCCTTGTGCATCAGGCCCTGCGCAACATCCTAAGAATGGGCATCTCCGTGAGAATCTTGTTATGTCGATCGGCCGATCGGCAGTCTATCAGGCCGATCGGCAAAGGACAGTGCGGGCGACAGCCGCGGCGGTTCACTCGACCGAAGATGTGAGCCGCGTCACGGGCAGGAATCGGCCGGGGAAGAGATCGAGGCTGGTGCCGGCGATGTGCTGCGGGTCGCGGCCGTAAAGCGTGCCGCAGGTCATCATCGTGCGCTGGTCGACCGAGATCACGCAAAGCGCCCCGTCCTTCAGCGACCAGGTGCCCTGGTGGAAGTTGTCGCCGGTGTCCCAGAAATAGGCGCTGCCGTCGGGCCTGAGGCTGATGACGAGCTGGCCGTCCGGCGTCATCGCCGAATAGCGTCCCGCGAGCGCGGCGGGGTCGGTGAGGTCGAGGGGTGCCGGTGCCGGCACGGGCATCGCGAAATCCGCATCGGTCCAGAACCGGTGGGGCTGCGCGATCTTGCCGTTGCGGTCGAAGACCAGGCAGCTTTGCTCCGGATGCTTGCGCGCGAAGCCGAGATTGCAGCGGTCCAACGCCCGCGCGGCGATCTCGTCGTCGGTCATCCGGCAGTCGGGGTGCCGGCATGAACGGAACTCGGCCCGGTTGCCGTTGGGGGAGATCACGAACACGCCGGAGGTCGCTCCGTCGAGCCCGGCAAGGTACTTTTCGCGATAGATCGCGGCGGTGTAGGGGCTGATCTGGATCGGCGCCGCCGCCTGCCTTGCAAGATCGGCGGGGCTGGTCTGCGTCGGCGGTGGAGGCGGGCCACCGCAAGCCGAGACCAGCAGCGCCGCAAAGGCCGCAAAACGCGCGAATTTTCGAGACGACACGGGATGCGAGGCCGGCTGTTGTGGGTCGGGCGGACCGATCATCGGCGATCCCGGCGGCCGGCGCAAAGGGGGGCGTACTTGAGCACCCGGAAGCCCCATGCCATAAAACCGGCCTGTTCCGTCACAGGAGGGCCGCTCGCATGGAGAAGTTCAAGACCCTGTCCGGGGTCGCCGCCCCGCTGCCGATGATGAATGTCGATACCGACATGATCATCCCCAAGCAGTTCCTGAAGACCATCAAGCGGACCGGGCTCGGCAAGAACCTGTTCGACGAGATGCGCTACACGCCGGAAGGCAAGGAGATCCCGGATTTCGTCCTCAACAAGCCGGCCTATCGCAACGCGAAGATCCTGGTCGCCGGCGACAATTTCGGCTGCGGCTCGTCGCGCGAGCACGCGCCCTGGGCGCTGCTGGATTTCGGCATCCGCTGCGTGATCTCCACCAGCTTCGCCGACATCTTCTACAACAACTGCTTCAAGAACGGCATCCTGCCGATCAAGGTCTCCAGGGAGAACCTCGACAAGCTGATGGACGACGCCCAGCGCGGCGCCAACGCCATCATCACCGTCGATCTGGAGAAGCAGGAAATCACCGGCCCCGATGGCGGGCGCCTGAAGTTCGAGATCGACCCCTTCCGCAAGCACTGCCTGCTGAACGGGCTCGACGACATCGGCCTCACCCTCGAGAAGCGCAAGTTCATCGACGGGTTCGAGGAGAAGAACCAGCTCTCGCAGCCCTGGCTCTGGCAGGGCACCGCGGCCTAGGCGTTTTCCATCGGCCCGGCGCAATGCCGGGCCGTCTTTCTTTCGACGGGATGAAAATGGCTTCCAACAAGAAACTGCTGATCGTGGCCGGCGATGGGATCGGCCCGGAAGTGATGGCGCAGGTCAAGCGCGTCATCGCCTGGTTCGACAAGCGCCAGGGCCTCACCTTCGACGTGGGCGAGGAGCTGGTGGGCGGCGTCTCCTACGACAAGCACAAGACCCCGCTGACCGACGCGGTGATGGAGAAGGCGCTGCAGGCCGACGCCGTGCTCCTGGGCGCCGTCGGCGGCCCGAAATGGGACAACCTGCCCTTCGAGGTGAAGCCCGAGCGCGGCCTGCTGCGCCTCAGGAAGGACATGGAGCTGTTCGCCAATCTCCGGCCGGCGCTGGTGTTCGACGCGCTGGCCGAGGCCTCGACCCTCAAGACCGAGCTGGTCAAGGGCCTCGACATCATGATCGTCCGCGAATTGACCGGCGGCGTCTATTTCGGCCAGCCCCGCGGCATCGAGACCCTGCCCAACGGCGAGCGCCGCGGGGTCAACACCCAGGTCTACACCACCTCGGAGATCGTGCGCGTGGCGCGCGTCGCCTTCGAGCTCGCGCAGAAGCGCTCGAAGAAGCTCTGCTCGGTCGAGAAGGCCAATGTCATGGAGAGCGGCGTGCTCTGGCGCGAGGAAGTGACCAAGCTCGGCGCCGAGTACAAGGACGTGGCCTTGAGCCACATGTACGCCGACAACTGCGCCATGCAGCTCGTGCGCCAGCCCAAGCAGTTCGACGTGATCGTCACCGACAACCTGTTCGGCGACATCCTCTCCGACTGCGCCGCGATGCTGACCGGCTCGCTCGGCATGCTGCCCTCCGCCTCGCTGGGCGCCGCCGACCAGCAGGGCCGACGCCGCGCGCTCTACGAGCCGGTCCACGGCTCGGCGCCGGACATCGCCGGGCAGGACAAGGCAAACCCGCTGGCCTCGCTGCTCTCCTATTCGATGATGCTGCGCTATTCCTTCGACCTCGCGAAGGAAGCCGATCTGCTGGACCAGGCCGCCAAGAACGTGGTCGCGGCCGGCTTCCGCACCGGCGACATCATGAGCCCGGGCGCCACCCTGGTCTCGACCACCCGCATGGGGGATGAGATCCTGAAGGAGCTGGACCGCCTGGCTGCGTAAGGCCCGGCTGATCCCCTCGGCTGATCCCCCCGGGGAGATCTCCGGCGGCCAGGTGTGGAACATTTGACCTGGGTCAAGACATTGATCCCCGGGGAGCGTCTATTCTTCGGCAATAGGGCGCGGCCGCCCTTCGATATCATTGGTGGAGATTGAGCATGGCTTTCCGACACATCCTGGTTCCGGTTTTCGGCTATGACGCGGATCGCGTGGCGCTGGACGCGGCGCTGGTCCTCGCCAAGAAGAGCGGCGCCCATATCCAGGCGCTGCACATCAAGGTCGATCCGATGGAATCGGTGCCCCTGATGGTCGATGTCGGCGTGGCCGCGACCGAGCTCATCGAGGCCGTCGAGCGCCATGCGGAAACCCGCGCCAAGGCGGCGGCTGCAACCTTCGAAGCCTGGCGCGCCGAGCGCAACGTCACGGTCGATGCCAATCCCTCGCTCCGCACCGGCGTCACCACGTCCTACAAGACCGAGGAAGGCGCCGAGGACGAGCTCGTCATCAAGTTCGGCCGCTTGACCGACCTCGTGGTGATCGGCCGGCCGGCCGGCGAGGAAGCCGGCGACCAGGTGCTGAGCCGCATGGAGGACGCGCTGTTCGGCGCCGGCCAGCCGGTGCTGCTGGTGCCCGGCGGCCTCGCCCAGCCGGCGCTGGAGAAGCTGGTCAGCGGCCCGGTCGTGATCTCCTGGAACGGCAGCATCGAGGCGACGCGCGCCGTCTCCTCGGCGATCGACCTCTTGCGGGACATGGCCCATGTCCGCGTGCTCTCGATCCAGGAAGGCAAGAAGGACCGGCATCCGGCCGCCGATCTCGTCCACTATCTGGCCTGGGAAGGCGTTGCCGCCTCGGTCACCGATGCCAGCGCGGCCACCGGCTCCGCCGGCGAGCAGATCCTCGCCACCGCCAAGGCCCTGCAGGCGGGCTTCGTGCTGATGGGCGGCTACAGCCACGGGCGCCTGCGCCAGCTCGTGCTCGGCGGCGTCACCAGCCACATGATGGACCATGCCGACCTGCCCGTGCTGATGGCGCATTGAGGCCGGCGATGTCGGCGACCCTGAAGACCATCCGGCTGGAGCTGGCCCGGACCAAGGAAAGTCCCGAGGGCCGCAGCGACACCGGCTATGAGTTCACCGCCCCGCTGACCGGGGACGGCCGGCTCGATGCCGCGGCCTGGAAGCAGCACCGCGCCCAATGCAAGGTCCGCCGCTTCTTCCCCGGCGAGAAGATCGAGCAGGGCGCCCTGCTGCATTCCGGCCCCGATCGCTGGCTCTTCTCCTACGATGCCGGGACCGAGGACGACGAGCCGGCCTTCCGCTTCGACCGGCACCAGTTCAAGCCCGGGGAATATGTCTCGATCACCGAGCATGACGGGGTCACCCGGACCTTCAAGGTGATCTCGGTCCAATAGGGCCGCTTGACCGGAAAGGCCCGCCGGGCCTAGCGTTCCGGCATGGGCAAGCACTTGATCCTTCTGGCTATTCTGGCGGTGGCCGGGGCCGCCCCGGCGGCGGCCTGCAACTGCCCCAAGGAACAGCTCATCAAGGAGCACGGGACGGTCGGGGTCTTCGACGCGCCCAAGCAGCCCGGCCCGGTTCGCCCGGTCGCCGCCCGGCCGGTGGCGACGGTGAAGGCGCCCGGCCCGCTGCCGCTCCTGGTCCCCATCCGGCAGACGCCCGCCATGGGCTCCACGTCCCTGGAATGGCTGCTCCTCGAACCCTGACGGTCGACAGGGCCCCGCGGCGGGAGTAAACTCCGCACATGATGAAGGCGATCTTCGGCACGGCGGCTCTGGCGGCCCTGGTCCTCACGACCGGGATGGCGCTGGCTTGCCCGTACGACAAGAGCGCTCAGAGCACCGACCAGCAGCAGACCACGGCCAGCAGCGATCTCCCGCTGCCGACCGGCGGCGCTCAGACGGAGACCAAAACCGGCGGCTGAGGTGGCGGCCTGTCGAGCATTTCGATCGGCCGCACCCTCGTGCGGCCGTTTTCGTTTCTGGAGCAATTGCAAAGAGTCTATGTGAGGACGCGATGAGTTACCGAGTGGCAGTGGTGGGCGGAACCGGCAATGTCGGCCGCGAGATGTTGCAGACCCTGGCCGAGCGCCAGTTTCCGGTGAAGGAGGTGATCCCGCTCGCCTCCGCGCGTTCGGTCGGCCAGGAGGTCTCCTTCGGCGAGGACGACGTGCTGAAGGTCCGCGAGCTCGCCAAGTTCGACTTCAAGGGCGTCGACATCGTCCTCTCCTCCCCGGGCGCCAAGGTCTCGGCCGAGTTCTCGCCCAAGGCCGCCGCGGCCGGCGCGATCGTCATCGACAATACCAGCCATTTCCGCATGGATCCGGACGTGCCGCTGGTGGTGCCCGAGGTCAACCCGGAGGACATCGCGCTCTATCGCAAGAAGGGGATCATCGCCAACCCGAACTGCTCCACCATCCAGATGGTGGTGGCGCTGAAGCCGCTGCACGATCTGGTGCGCATCAAGCGTGTCGTGGTCTCGACCTACCAGTCGGTTTCCGGCGCCGGGAAGGAGGGGATGGACGAGCTCTTCAACCAGACCCGCAACGTCTTCACCAACGGCTCGCTGGACCACAAGAAGTTCACCAAGCAGATCGCCTTCAACGTCATCCCGCATATCGACGTCTTCATGGATGACGGCTCGACCAAGGAAGAGTGGAAGATGGCGGTCGAGACCCGGAAGATCCTCGATCCCGACATCCCGGTGACCGCGACCTGCGTGCGCGTCCCGGTCTTCGTCGGCCATTCCGAGGCGGTCAACGTCGAGTTCGAGGGTCCGCTCCCGCTCGAGCACGCCGTCGCCGCGCTCAAGGCCGCGCCCGGCGTCAGCGTGATCGACTACCGCGCCGATGAGGGCTACGTGACCCCGGTGGAAGCCGCCGGCGAGGACAAGGTCTACGTCTCCCGCCTGCGCAAGGACCCGACGGTGAAGCACGGCCTCAACATGTGGGTCGTCGCCGACAACCTCCGGAAGGGTGCGGCGCTCAACGCGGTGCAGATCGCCGAGGTCCTGATCCGCGACCACCTGAAGAAGGCGGCCTGAGATGCAGCGGCGCCGATGGCTCGCCATCGGCGCCGTCCTCTCGATCCTCCTGGCGCCGGGCGCCGCCGCGGCGGATTCCGCCTGCGACGCCGCCGCCGTGGGCGACCTGCTCGACCGGATCGCTGCCGCCCTCGGCACGCCCAAGGCCCAGGCCGCGATGAAGGCCGCCCGGGACGATTTCGACCAGGACCAGAAGTTCGACGACGACGAGAACGTGAAATACCTCGCGGCCGCCGCGATCTACATCAAGGCCAAGGACGATCTGGATGCGGGCGCGGTCGACGATGCCTGCGCGCTTTTGCAGAACGCCGGCAAGCTGATCCGCGCCGTCATCGCCGGCCAGTGATCCGGGCGCCCTGTTCGAATCGTCAAGCCCGGCATTGACGGTTCACGATCGCTAGCCGATCCTCACCGCGGATTTCGTCGTGTCGAGCGGCGCCCAGCGCTCCTGGCTCTCGACGATCTTGAGCTCGTCGGCATCGGCCGCCGCCGTCAGCGCCGCGATCAGGCTCATGTCCTCGGCGGCGTTGCCGAGCGCGGTCGGCAGGTCGCGATGCCCGAGATACCGCGCGAGGAAGAGCGCCGCGAAGCAGTCGCCGTTGCCCGACGCCCGCATCGGATGGCGCTTCGCCTTGGCCTGCCAGAGGCCGCTATCGTCCAGCGCCAGGGAGGTGATGAGGTCGGCATGGGTCTCGTCCGGGATGCCGGTCGCGACGATGAGCGCCTGCCGGGTCTTCTTGCGCAGCGCTTCCATCGCCGGCCGCACGTCCTTCAGGCCCGTGACCGCCAATCCCGAGAGCTGCTGCAATTCGAAGATGTTCGGGAACAGGATATCGGCGCGCGGCACCAGTTCCTTGTCGATCGCCTGCGCCAGCTCCTTCGACACGTAAAGCGCGCCGTCATCGCCCATCACCGGATCGCAGGCGAAGACGACCTCCGGCTTCTTCGCCCGCGCCGCTTCCAGCGTCGCGAGCACGACCGGCACGGTCGGCGCATCGCCGAGATAGCCGGTCAGCACCACGTCCAGCCGGCCCAGGAGATCGAGCTGGCGCAATCCGTCGATCAGCTCCTCCAGCACCCTGGGCTCGGTCTTGCGCCCGGTGAAGGAGGGATGCGCCAGGTGGTTGGAATAGAGCACGGTCGGCAGCTGCCACACCGAATGCCCGAGGCGCTGCAGCGGAAAGGTCGAGGCCTGATGCCCGACATGGCCATAGACCACATGGGACTGGATCGAGAGGATGTTCATGAGAAGAGGCAGGTTCTAGGCAGGGCTTGTATTGAACACCCCGCACTGTTTAGAAACTTCCAAGCAATTTCAAGCCGTGGATTGTCAGGGGACAACCCTCGCGGACAACGTCCCGGCGCGCGGCCCAGGGGACAGCCAGACTGTGAAAACCAATCCCGGCAATTTCTTCGAGGATTTCCGCCTCGGCCAGACCATCCGCCACGCCGTGCCGCGCACGGTGACGGCGGGCGACGTGGCGCTCTATATCGGCCTCACCGGATCGCGTTTCGCGCTGCCTTCGTCGGACAGCTTCGCCCGGAGCCTCGGCCTCGCCCAGGCGCCGATCGACGACCTGCTGGTCTTTCACATCGTCTTCGGCCGCACCGTCGCCGACATCTCGCTCAATGCCGTCGCCAACCTCGGCTATGCCGGATGCAGGTTCGGCGTGCCGGTCTTTCCCGGCGATACTCTGACGGCGACCTCGACCGTGATCGGCCTCAAGGAGAATTCCAACCGCGAGACCGGCACCGTCTATGTACGTTCGACCGGGGCCAATCAGCGCAGCGAGACCGTGCTCGACTACATCCGCTGGGTGATGGTGCGCAAGCACGACAAGACGTCGCCGGGTCCCGAAGCGACGGTCCCCGATCTCCCGAGCGCCGTGGGGCCCGCGGACTTCGTCATCCCCAGGGGACTCGATCTCACCCATTACGACACCGTGCTCGCGGGTGCGCCGCATCTCTGGGATGACTTCCGACCCGGCGAGCGGGTCGATCATGTGGACGGCATGACGCTCGAAGAATCCGACCACATGACTGCAACCCGGCTCTACCAGAACAATGCGAAGGTCCATTTCAACCAGTTCACCGAAGCGAAGGGCCGATTCGGCCGCCGGCTGATCTATGGCGGGCATATCATCTCGCTGGCGCGGGCGCTTTCCGCCAACGGTCTCGCCAATGCCTTCCGCGTCGCGGCGATCCATGGCGGGCGGCATGTGAACCCGAGCTTCGCCGGCGACACGATCCATGCCTGGACCGAGGTCATCTCCCGGGACCACGTTCCCGGCCGTACCGACCTCGGCGCCCTGCGCCTGCGGACCATCGCCACCAAGGACCAGCCCTGCACGGATTTTCCGAACATGGCGGCCGATGGAAAATACCCTGCCTCCGTGGTGCTTGATCTGGATTACAGCGTTCTGATGCCGCGCCGCTAAGATGGCCGTCTTAACCGGCCATTCACCATGTGGGCACCAAGATTGACGCTCTTAGGGTAAAAGGCGTATCTGTTTCGAAGCCTTTGCTGCACTGCAAATCACTGCCTCGTCCGGTGCTCCGGACGGATCCTGTAGGACCCACGCAAAGCTCAAATCATGGCCGGCCATCCCAGACCGCTGTCGCCCCATCTCCAGATCTACCGGCGCCAGCTCACCTCAGTTCTTTCCATTCTGCATCGCTTGACCGGAATCGGCCTCGCGGTCGGGCTGCTTTATCTGGTCTGCTGGCTGGTGGCGGCCGCGCGCGGCGCCGAGGCCTTCGACAATCTCCAGGGCTTCAACGGCTCCATCATCGGCCGCCTGCTGCTGTTCGGCTGGACGATCGCCTTCTTCTATCACCTGCTGAACGGCATCCGGCATCTGGCCTGGGATGCCGGCTGGGGCTTCGAGCTGCCGACCGTCTATCGCACCGGCTGGGCTGTCATCATCGGCACCGCCGTGCTGACCCTTCTCGCCTGGATCGTCGGCTACTACCAGATGGGGGCGATCTGATGGCCGACACGGCGCATTCCGGAAAGTCCCTCCGCAGCAACATCGCGCGGGCCCGCGGTTTGGGCTCGGCCAAGGAAGGGGTCGCCCATTGGTGGGGCCAGCGCCTCAGCGCGCTGGCGCTGATCCCGCTCGGCCTCTGGCTGGTGATCTCGCTGGTCTGCCATGCCGGTGCCGATCGTGCGGCGATCGTGCAATGGCTGGGTTCGCCCTTCACCCTGGGTGCGCTGGCGCTGACCGTGCTCGCGGTCTTCTACCACGCGGCGCTGGGCCTGCAGGTGGTGATCGAAGACTACATCCACGTCAAGGGCACCAAACTCGCCCTTGTCATCCTCATTCAATTCGCGGGGTTCGCGCTCGCGGCGACGGCCATCGTGTCGCTGCTCTGCGTGGCCTTCGTCGGCTGAGCTTCCGGATCGATCATGGCTGAGACCCAAGTCAACGGCGCACCCAAAATCAACGGCGACGCCTACAAGTTCGTCGATCATCAATACGACGTCGTGGTCGTGGGCGCCGGCGGCGCCGGCCTGCGCGCGACCTTCGGCATGGCGGAGAAGGGGCTGAAGACCGCCTGCATCTCCAAGGTCTATCCCACGCGCAGCCACACCGTGGCGGCGCAGGGCGGCATCTCGGCCTCGCTCGGCAACATGGGCCCGGACGACTGGCGCTGGCACATGTACGACACGATCAAGGGATCCGACTGGCTCGGCGACCAGGACGCGATCGAGTACATGGTGCGCGAGGCGGTGCCGGCCATCATCGAGCTCGAGCATTACGGCGTCCCCTTCAGCCGCACCGAGGAAGGCAAGATCTACCAGCGCCCGTTCGGCGGCATGACCACCGAGTTCGGCAAGGGCATCGCCCAGCGCACCTGCGCCGCCGCCGACCGCACCGGCCACGCCATCCTGCACACGCTCTACCAGCAGGCGCTGAAGCACCACGCCGAGTTCTTCGTCGAGTATTTCGCCATCGACCTCATCATGGACGAGAGCGGCGCCTGCGTCGGCGTCGTCGCCTGGAACCTCGACGACGGCACCATCCACCGCTTCCACGCCAAGCTCGTGGTGCTCGCGACCGGCGGCTACGGCCGCGTCTTCTTCTCCTGCACCTCGGCGCATACCTGCACCGGCGACGGCAACGGCATGGCCCTGCGCGCCGGCGTGCCGCTCCAGGACATGGAATTCATCCAGTTCCACCCGACCGGGATCTACGGCGCCGGCTGCCTGATCACCGAGGGCGTGCGCGGCGAGGGCGGCTACCTCACCAACTCGGAGGGCGAGCGCTTCATGGAGCGTTACGCGCCCTCGGCCAAGGACCTGGCGTCGCGCGACGTGGTCAGCCGCGCCATGACCATGGAGATCCGCGAGGGCCGCGGCGTCGGCCAGCACAAGGACCACATCCATCTCCACATCGAGCATCTCGACCCGAAGATCATCCATGAGCGCCTGCCCGGCATCGCCGAGACCGCGCGCATCTTCGCCGGCGTCGATGTGACCCGGGAGCCGATCCCGGTGCTCCCCACCTGCCACTACAACATGGGCGGCGTGCCGACCAACTACCGCGGCGAGGTCGTCACCAAGCGGGGCGAGGACCCGAACGCGGTCGTCCCGGGCCTGATGGCGATCGGCGAGGCGGCCTGCGTCTCGGTGCACGGGGCCAACCGCCTCGGCTCCAACTCGCTGCTGGACCTCGTGGTCTTCGGCCGCGCCGCGGCGATCCGCGCCGCCGAGATCCTGGCCAAGGGCGAGAAGCACCGCCCGCTGCCCAAGGATGCCGGCGACTTCGCCCTCCATCGTCTCGACAAGGCGCGCAACGCCCGGGGCGACATCCCGACCGCGAGGCTCCGCCTGGACATGCAGCGGGCGATGCAGACCGACTGCGCCGTCTTCCGCACCGGCAAGTCGCTTTCGGAAGGCGTGGCCAAGATCCGCGACATCTGGAAGAACCGCGAGCGCGTGAAGGTCGAGGACCGGTCTCTGATCTGGAACAGCGACCTCATGGAGACGCTGGAGCTCGACAACCTGCTCGACCAGGCGGTGGTCTCGATCGAATCCGCCTTGAACCGCCAGGAGAGCCGCGGCGCCCATGCCCGCGAGGATTTCGCCGGGCGCGACGACCAGAACTGGATGAAGCACACCATCTCCTGGCTCGACGACAAGGGCAAGGTCACCCTCGACTACCGCCCGGTGCACCTGCAGCCGCTTTCCAACGACGTGCAATCCTTCCCGCCCAAGGCGCGGGTCTACTGAGGGGCGAGGGAACATCATGGCCGAACTCGTCCTTCCCGCCGCCAGCCGCCCGCAGCCCGGCAAGACCTTCAAGGCCCCGGCCGGCGCCAAGCGCATCAAGTCCTTCAAGATCTACCGCTGGGATCCCGATGTCGGCGGCAATCCCCGGATCGACACCTACGAGATCGATCTCGACCAGTGCGGGCCGATGGTTCTGGACGCCCTCATCAAGATCAAGAACGAGATCGATTCGACGCTGACCTTCCGGCGCTCCTGCCGCGAGGGTGTCTGCGGCTCCTGCTCGATGAACATCGACGGCGCGAACACGCTCGCCTGCACCAAGTACATCAGCGACATGCCGGGCGAGGTGCGGATCTATCCGCTGCCGCATATGGACGTGGTCAAGGACCTGGTCCCCGATCTCACCCATATCTTCGCCCAGTACCAGTCGATCGAGCCCTGGCTGAAGACCGAGACGTCGCCCCCGGAGCGCGAGCGCCCGCAATCGCCGGCCGAGCGCGCCAGGCTCGACGGGCTCTGGGAATGCATCCTCTGCTTCTCCTGCTCGACCGCCTGCCCCAGCTATTGGTGGAACGGCGACCGCTATCTGGGGCCGGCCATCCTGCTGCAGGCCTATCGCTGGATCGCCGATACCCGCGACGAGGCGACCGGCGAGCGGCTGGACCAGCTCGAGGATCCGTTCCGCCTCTACCGCTGCCATACCATCATGAACTGCACCAAGACCTGCCCCAAGGGCCTCAATCCGGCGAAGGCCATCGCCGAGATCAAGAAGCTGATGGTGGAGCGCCGGTAGGCCTGTGACGGCCGTCGCTTGGTTGAACCGGACCGGCTGCTAGAATGACCCTCTGCTGTCGGGGGGCTCCATGATCGACCGTCTTCATCCGCACCTGGGTGCGATTGCCTTTGCCGCCCTGCTGCTGACCGGCGCGACCGCCGCGGAAGCCGGTCCGCAGGAAGATGCCGAGGCGATCACCCGGGGCATCGAAGGCTTCCTCTCGCTGGTCAGCGACCAGAGCCAGGCGGTCGGCGTCAGCCACGACAAGGTGAACGTGACGCCCGACGGTTCCGGCTTCGCCGTCGCCATTACCGGCATGCGGCTGGGCTCGGGCGGCGCCGGCCTCGCGCTGGGCGAGCTCGACTATCGCCTGGAACCCCAAACCGACCGTACCTACAAGGTCGGCGATCTGCGCCTCGCCCATGAAATGCCGGCGGTCGGCAGCGACGGCAAGCCCTTGGGCACGCTGAGCTTCGAGACGACCGCCTTCTCCGGCCTCTGGTCGAGCGCGCTGCAGAGCTTCCTCTCCCTCGACTGGCAGGCAAGGAACGTCGTCGCGACCTCGTTCGACCCGAAGGGAACGGTGACGGTCGCGCAGGCCGCGCTGAGCGCCGAGGGCAAGGATGCCGGCAACGGCCGGCTCGACGAGACCGTCACCTATACGTTGACCGACGTCGCCGCGACCGATCCCGCCGGCGCCCCGTTCAAGGCGGCCAAGCTCGGCGGCAGGCTCGCGCTTCACGACTTCGACTTTCCCGGCTACCGCGCGCAGATGGCGAAGCTGCACGACCTGGCGCGCAAATATGCCGCAGGCGGCGATGGACAGCCGCCGGCGCTGACCGACGCCGACCGGGCCGAGATCGCCGCCGTCGCCCGGACGCTGCCGAAGCTGATCTCCGGCTACGATCTCAGCCTCGTGACCGACGGCGCCTCCGGCGACATCGTCTCCAGCGGCCGGGTCGCCCATGCCGAGATCGGGATCGCCCTGGCCGGCATCGACGGCGACGCGGCCTCGCTCCGGCTGCGCCTGAAGCAGGACGATCTCGCCGTCGATGATCCCGACCTGAACACGCCGCTCGGCCAGGCGCTGTTCCCGAAATCGCTCGACCTCGATTTCACCTTCGACCAGGTGCCCATCGCCTCCGCGACCGAGAGCCTGGCGCAGTCGATGGCCAGCGGCGGCGCGATGGCCCAGGATCCGGCTTCCCTGTTCCTGATGACCATGATGTCGGCGCTCGATGCTGCGCCGCTTTCGCTGAAGATCGCCCCCTCCGTGATCGAGACCGCGCGTGGGCGCTTCGCCTTCGAGGGCGACCTCGCCAGCACCAACGGCATGCCGTTCGGCAAGGTCGATGTCACGGCGACCGGCCTGGCGGAGATCGCGCGGACCCTGGACGCCGCGCTCAAGGAGGATGCCTGGGCCAAGGACATCCTCGATGCGCTGCACGAGATCCAGGGGGCGGCTGAGCATGCCACCGGGGCCGACGGCAAGCCGGTCGACAAATTTCTTCTGGAGCTCGCGCCGGACGGCCGGATGAAGGTCAACGGCAAGCCCTTGAACGCACTCTGACCGCGGAATTTAGACCCCGGGATTTGCCGAAAAGCTCGGTGGCATTTGTCCCAAGCGCCGCCTAAACCTAACGCTTGGTTCATGTTCTCGCGCTGGAATCGATCATGCCCGCATCCTGCGCGGGCATGGAGGTCGAAATGCTGCGCGCCTTGTGTGACGCGGTGATTCATCGGGTCCTGGTCGTCTCGCTGCTCCTGCTTCCGCTGCTCGGCTGCGACAACAGCGTACAGAAATACAAGACCGCCGCCGGTCTCCGCGGCCAGATCGAGGCGGCGCTTCGGCAGATGGAAACCGGAAGGCTGGTCCCCGGTCTCGATCACCGCCACGTCACCGTCGAGCCGGATTCCGAGGTCGACGGTTTCGCCGTCAAGATCACCGACATGAAGCTCGGCGATCCCAAGGTCGGGTTCCAGTCCTTCAGCGAGATGACCTTCAGTCTCGCACAGGCCGATGCGACCCACTTCGTCGCCGACCACTTCCGGCTCACGCCGGTGCCGGTCGGCAAGGGGCCCGAGGAAGCGTCGCAGACCCTGGTCGAGCTGCTGCAGCGCGCGGCCTCGACGCTGCACGACACCGACGACTGAGGAACATCGCCCGCGTGCCGTCGTGGCATGCCGTGGCGGAGCGATTCATCGCGTCGTGTCGCCGGTCGATCCGGTCGCGACGCGTGTTTCTCGTCTCGACGACGCGTGAATCTGTTGCGGCGATGACTCATGCGCGGGTGATTCGCGCGCGATCGGAAATGATTTGTTAACTTCGCAATGGATAAAAACCAAAAAATATGTTCACATCCGCGCAATATGCATATTGACCGAGTCGCCTCTCTGCATTCCCTCGGACCGTTGGTCGCTTCGATGACGGATGACGGACCGCTCGCCGCCTATCGCGCCATGAGGCAGAGCGGTCGGATCGAACACGATGCGGCGCAAGAACTCGCCGTCCAGAAGCTGCAGTCCGTCGCCAATGCGCTGAAGGACTATCGCCCGGCTGTAAATGGCGGGTGGATGGATCGCTGGCGTCAGCGTTTCGGCATCGGCCGTCGCGACGACGTCGATGCCGAAGGCTCGACCCAGGGCCTCTACATCTACGGCGCCGTCGGCCGCGGCAAGTCCATGCTGATGGACCTGTTCTTCCGGACCGCGCCCGTCACCGCCAAGCGCCGGGTCCACTTTCACGCCTTCATGCTGGAGGTGCACGAGACGCTGCATCGCTGGCGGCAGGAGAAGTCCAAGCAGGTCGATCTCATCCCGGCCTTGGCCGACAAGATCGCCGCGGAGACCTGGCTGCTCTGCTTCGACGAGTTCCACGTCACCAACATCGCCGATGCGATGATCCTGGGGCGGCTCTTCACCGAATTGTTCGACCGGGGCGTGGTGGTGGTGGCGACCTCCAACTGGGCGCCGGACGATCTCTATGCCGGCGGGCTGCAGCGCGACCGGTTCCTGCCCTTCATCGCCCTCTTGAAGGACAAGCTCGACGTCCTCGAGCTCGACGCCGCCCGCGACTACCGGCTGCAGCGCCTGAAGGATCTGAGCCTCTACCATTCGCCGCTCGGGCCGTCGTCCGCGGCGAAGATGCGGGAGGCCTTCCTGCGCCTCAGCGACGGAGCCGCGCCGGTGCCGGGTTCGCTGACCGTGCAGGGCCGTCGACTCGACGTGCCGCGCCAGGCCGGTTCCGTCGCCTGGTTCGATTTCGAGGAGCTTTGCGCGCGCCCGTTGGGCGCCGCCGACTATATTGCGCTCGCCGCCCATTATTCGGTGATCCTGATCGACCGCGTGCCGCGCCTCTCCTCCGCGCAACGCGACCAGGCGCGCCGCTTCATGACTCTCATCGACGAGCTCTACGAGCATCGCGTCACCACGGTGATCGCCGCCGCGGACCGGCCGGAGCGGCTTTATCCGGAGGGCGACGGCGCCATCGAGTTTCAGCGCACGGTCTCGCGCCTCAACGAAATGCAGTCGGCGGACTATCTCAGCCGACCGCATTTGACGTGAGGAATGCAGGCCTGATGGCGCGAATGGAACGGAAGTTGTTAATAACCCTTGCTCTTGTGTCCGAATGAGTGTAAGTACTCTAAATCTAGGGTCACCTCGGATGGGGCAGGGAGGCATTGCCGTTTCAAGAATATGGCAATGCGTAAACTGACTGGGACCACGACCTGATTATGGCAGCACGTAAGAAGATTGCGCTGATCGGCGCCGGGCAAATCGGCGGTACTCTGGCGCTCCTCGCCGGCCTCAAGGAGCTGGGCGACATCGTCCTGTTCGACGTCGTCGACGGCGTTCCCCAGGGCAAGGCGCTCGATATCGCGGAAGCCTCGCCGGTCGAGGGCTTCGACGCCGGCTATTCCGGCGGCAGCGACTATTCCGGCATCAAGGGCGCCGACGTGGTGATCGTCACCGCCGGCATTCCGCGCAAGCCGGGCATGAGCCGCGACGATCTGATCGCGACCAATGCGAAGGTCATCGACACCGTCGGCAAGGCGATCAAGAAGCATTGCCCGAAGGCCTTCGTCATCGTCATCACCAACCCGCTCGACGTCATGGTCTACGTGATGCAGGAATCGAGCGGCCTGCCCGCCAACCGGGTCGTCGGCATGGCCGGCGTGCTGGATTCGGCGCGCTTCCGCTATTTCCTCGCCGAGGAGTTCAAGGTCTCGGTCGAGGACGTCACCGCCTTCGTGATGGGCGGCCATGGCGACACCATGGTCCCGCTCGTGCGCTATTCCGCGGTCGCCGGCATCCCGGTCCCCGATCTGGTCAAGATGGGCTGGACCACCAAGGAGAAGCTCGACGCGATCGTGCAGCGGACCCGCGACGGCGGGGCCGAGATCGTCAACCTGCTGAAGACCGGCTCGGCCTTCTATGCGCCCGCCGCTTCCGCGATCCAGATGGCCGAGTCCTATCTCAAGGACAAACGGCGCGTGTTGCCCTGTGCCGCCATGCTGAACGGCGAATACGGGGTGAAGGGACTCTATGTCGGCGTACCGGTCGTGATCGGTGCTGGCGGCGTAGAGAAAGTGGTCGAAATCGACTTGAACAAGGCCGAGAAGGCCATGTTCGACAAGTCGGTTGCGGCCGTTAGGGGCCTCATCGATGTGGTGAGGAAGCTTCAACGAGGAGAGAAGACATGACGAAGTTGATGGAACTGGCGGCGAAGAAGGCCGCGAAGAAGGGCAAGAAGGTGGCCAAGAAGGCCGCCAAGAAGGCCGCGAAGAAGAAGAAGAAGTAGTTTTTCTTCTGACGATACGGCGCCTCGAGTCTAGGGGCGCCGACTAGCCCGCGACGGCGACAGCCCTGCGACCTTGCAGGCGGGTTTGAGTTCAATTGGCTTGAACCCGTCGGTCATGGTGGTAGAGTGCGGAATGCTGCACCACAGCAAACCGCCGGCTGTCGCCGTCGCTCGCTTTTTGGGGCCGCGTCTTTTCGCCTGAGGGCGCCCCGTCTTAAGGCGCCGTTAAGGCCCCGGACGCGAGAAAAGCGCGAAGGATCGACCGGCGGCCCTCGCCTTTTGCGAATTGGACCGGCTTCCGCGCTTCGCATCTCGGGATAGCATCTCATGAACATTCACGAGTATCAGGCCAAGGCCCTGATCGGGAAATTCGGCGTCGCCACGCCGCAGGGCCACGTGGCCTACACGGCGGACGAGGCGGCACAGGCCGCCCAGAAGCTCGGCGGCAATGTCTGGGTGGTGAAGGCCCAGATCCATGCCGGCGGCCGCGGCAAGGCCGGCGGCGTCAAGGTCGTCAAGTCGATCGACGACGTGAAGGCGGCCGCCCAGAAGATGCTCGGCATGACCCTGGTCACCCACCAGACCGGCCCGGCCGGCAAGGTGGTGAAGCGCATCTACGTCGAGGCCGGCTGCGACATCAAGCGCGAGCTCTACCTCGGCATGCTGGTCGATCGCGCGACCTCGCGCATCACCATCATGGCCTCCTCCGAAGGCGGCATGGAGATCGAAGAGGTCGCCGCGAAGACGCCGGAGAAGATCCTCAAGGTCGCGATCGATCCCGCGACCGGCATCCAGCCCTACCACGCGCGCAAGATCGCCTTCGGCCTGGGCCTGACCGGCAACCAGGTCGCCTCGGCGACCAGGTTCATCCTCTCGATGTACAAGGCCTTCACCGAGCTCGACTGCTCGATCGTCGAGATCAACCCGCTGGTGGTCACCGGCGCCGGCGACGTGCTGGCCCTGGACGCCAAGGTCAACTTCGACGACAACGCGCTGTTCCGCCACAAGGACGTCGAGGACCTGCGCGATCCGGACGAGGAGGATCCCGCGGAGCTGGAAGCCGCCAAGCACAGCCTCAACTACATCAAGCTCGACGGCAATATCGGCTGCATGGTGAACGGCGCCGGCCTCGCCATGGCGACGATGGACATCATCAAGCTCTATGGCGGCATGCCGGCCAACTTCCTCGACGTCGGCGGCGGCGCCACCAAGGAGCGCGTCACCACCGCGTTCAAGATCATCCTCTCCGACCACAATGTCGAAGGCATCCTGGTCAACATCTTCGGCGGCATCATGCGCTGCGACGTGATCGCCGAGGGCGTCGTCGCCGCGGCCAAGGAGGTCTCGCTCCACGTGCCGCTGGTGGTCAGGCTCGAAGGCACGAATGTCGAGCTCGGCAAGAAGATCCTGGCGCAGTCGGGATTGAAGATCCTCTCCGCCGACAACCTGGCCGACGCCGCCGAGAAGGTGGTGAAGGCCGTGAAGGAGGCGTGAGCGATGTCGGTTCTGGTCGATAAGAACACCAAGGTCATCTGCCAGGGATTCACCGGCGCCCAGGGCACCTTCCATTCCGAGCAGGCGATCGCCTACGGCACCAAGATGGTGGGCGGCGTGACCCCGGGCAAAGGCGGCACCACCCACCTGGACCTCCCGGTCTTCGACACCGTCGCCGATTGCGCCGCCAAGACCGGCGCCAATGCCAGCGTGATCTACGTGCCGCCGCCGTTCGCCGCCGACGCCATCCTGGAGGCGATCGATGCCGGCCTGCCGCTGGTGGTCTGCATCACCGAGGGCATCCCGGTCATCGACATGGTCCGGGTGAAGCGGGCGCTGCAGGGCTCCGGGACCCGGCTGATCGGCCCGAACTGCCCCGGCATCATCACGCCGGAGGAATGCAAGATCGGCATCATGCCCGGCCATATCCACAAGAAGGGCAAGATCGGCATCGTCTCGCGCTCCGGCACACTCACATATGAGGCCGTGGCCCAGACCACCGCAGCCGGCCTCGGCCAGAGCACCTGCATCGGCATCGGCGGCGACCCGGTGAACGGGACCAACTTCGTCGATTGCCTGGACATGTTCCTGAAAGATTCCGAGACCCAGGGCATCGTCATGATCGGCGAGATCGGCGGCAGCGCCGAGGAGGAGGCCGCGGACTTCCTGAAGGCCTCCAAGATCAAGAAGCCGGTCGTCGGCTTCATCGCCGGCGTGACCGCCCCGCCGGGCCGGCGCATGGGCCATGCCGGCGCCATCATCTCCGGCGGCAAGGGCGGCGCCCAGGACAAGATCGAAGCCATGAAGTCGGCGGGGATCAGCGTTGCGGATTCGCCGGCATCGCTGGGAAGCGCGATGCTCAAGGCGCTCGGCAAGTAGCGCCCGGAAGCGGTCGCGGGATTTTGTCGGACAAAGTGGTCCAAACCCGCGGCCGACTGTCGAAAAGTCGTCGCAATTTACCTATATTTAAGCACCCCGGCCGTCTGTTGATGGCGGGGAACACCGCCGTCGCGGCCGGCCTTGCCTCCGCCCGCGCCGCCGCGCCGGCTTTCAATCCAGGATCCGCACCCCCCAAGGGAATCGAACGATGAGCACCATCCCGGCCAGCTTCCTCTCCGGTCCCAATGCGCCCTTCATCGAGGAGCTCTACGCCAAGTATGTCGAGAGCCCGTCCTCGGTCGATCCCTCCTGGCGCAAGTTCTTCTCGGAGTTGCAGGACGAGAGCGAGACGGTGCTGCAGGACATCCGCGGCGCCTCCTGGGCGCCCAGGCTCCGCTCGGTCGAGATCGGCGAGGGCCAGGAGGAGCCCCACGCGAACGGCAACGGCGCCGCGATCGCGGTCCGCCCGGCGGCCGCGGTCAAGGACCTGACCGGCGCCGCGCGGGACAGCCTGCGCGCCATGATGCTGATCCGCGCCTACCGCGTGCGCGGCCACCTGGAGGCCAAGCTCGACCCGCTCGACCTGAAGCCGCGCCACAAGCATGCCGAGCTCGATCCCAAGAAGTACGGCTTCAACGACGCCGACATGGATCGCGAGATCTTCATCGACAACGTCTTCGGCTACCAGTCGGCGAGCCTGCGCCAGATCGTCCACGCCGTGCGCGAGACCTATTGCGGCTCGATCGGCGTCGAATACATGCACATCGAGAACCCCGAGCAGAAGCGCTGGCTGCAGCAGCGGATCGAAGGCACGCGCAACCAGCGGGAATTCACGGCGCGCGGCAAGCAGGCGATCCTGGAGCGGCTGACTGCGGCCGAGATGTTCGAGAAGTTCCTCGACAAGAAATACACCGGCACCAAGCGCTTCGGCCTGGACGGCGGCGAGACCATGATCCCCGCGCTCGAGCAGATCATCAAGCGCGGCAGCCAGCTCGGCGTGAAGGAGGTCGTGCTCGGCATGGCCCATCGCGGGCGCCTCAACGTGCTCGCCAACTTCATGAACAAGCGCTTCGCCGCGATCTTCTCCGAGTTCCAGGGCAACGCCGCGAACCCGGAGGACGTCCAGGGCTCGGCCGACGTGAAGTACCACCTCGGCACCTCCGCCGACCGCGAGTTCGACGGCCGCGTGGTCCATCTCTCGCTGACCGCCAACCCGTCGCATCTGGAATGCGTCAACACGGTGGTCATCGGCAAGGTCCGCGCCAAGCAGGACCAGCGCAAGGACAGGAACCGCGAGCAGGTCATGGGCCTCCTGATCCATGGCGACGCCGCCTTCGCCGGGCAGGGCCTGGTGCCGGAGAGCCTCGATCTCTCCGAGCTCGACGGCTACAAGACCGGCGGCACCATCCATTTCATCGTCAACAACCAGATCGGCTTCACCACCAATCCGGTGGCCTCGCGCTCGGGCCCCTACTGCTCGGACATCGCCAAGGGCGTGCAGGCGCCGATCTTCCACGTCAACGCCGACGATCCGGAGGCGGTGCTGTTCGTCAGCGGCCTCGCCATGGAGTTCCGCCAGGAGTTCAAGCGCGACGTCGTCATCGACATGTTCTGCTATCGCCGCTACGGCCACAACGAGAGCGACGAGCCGGCCTTCACCCAGCCGCTGATGTACCAGAAGATCGCCGCGCACCCGACCACGCGCCAGATCTACAGCCAGCACCTCATCGAGGAGGGCGCCGTCTCCCAGGAAGAGGCGGATCGCATCGTCCACGACTTCCAGACCCGCCTGGATTCCGAATTCGAGCTCTCGACCTCGTTCAAGCCCAACAAGGCCGATTGGCTGGAAGGCGCCTGGAGCGGCATGGAGATCGCGTCCGGCGACGACCGCCGCGGCTCGACCGCGGTCGAGCTGGACAAGCTGCAGCTCGTCGGCAAGGCGCTGACGACCGTCCCCGCGACCTTCAACATCAATCGCAAGATCGCCCGCCAGCTCGCCCAGAAGGAGGAGATGCTGAAGAAGGGCGAGGGCATCGACTGGGCGACCGCCGAGGCGCTCGCCTTCGGCACCCTGCTGGACGAGGGATCGGTCGTGCGCCTCTCCGGCCAGGACTGCAAGCGCGGCACGTTCAGCCAGCGCCACGCGGTGCTGGTCGACCAGGAGAGCGAGGACGAGTACATCCCGCTCAACAACATCCGCGAGGGCCAGGCCCGGCTCGAGATCATCAACTCGCCGCTTTCGGAGGCGGGCGTGCTCGGCTTCGAATACGGCTACAGCCTCGCCGAGCCGAAGGCGCTGGTGCTCTGGGAGGCGCAGTTCGGCGACTTCGCCAACGGCGCCCAGGTCATCATCGATCAGTTCATCTCGTCCGGCGAAAGCAAGTGGCTGCGCATGAGCGGCCTTGTGATGCTGCTGCCCCACGGCTACGAGGGCCAGGGGCCGGAGCATTCCTCCGCGCGCCTGGAGCGCTACCTGCAGCTCTGCGCCGAGGACAACATGCAGGTCGTCAACGCGACGACGCCCGCCAACTACTTCCACGTCCTGCGGCGGCAGCTGAACCGCTCCTTCCGCAAGCCGCTGATCATGATGACGCCGAAATCGCTGCTCCGGCACAAGAACGCGGTCTCGAAGCTCGGCGAGTTCGGCCCGGGCACCAGCTTCCACCGCGTGCTGTGGGACGACCGCCCGAATCTCGACGAGAAGCAGGTGAAGCGCGTCGTGCTCTGCTCCGGCAAGGTCTATTACGACCTCCTGGCCGCCGCCGAGGAGCGCGACCAGAAGGACGTCTACCTGATGCGCGTCGAGCAGCTCTACCCCTTCCCGGCCAAGGCGCTGGCGGCCGAGCTCGCCCGCTTCCCCGGCGCCGAGATCGTCTGGTGCCAGGAAGAGCCGAAGAACATGGGGGCCTGGACCTTCGTCATGCCCGAGATCGAGACCGTGATGGAGCAGCTGGGCTCCAAGCAGCCGCGCCTGCGCTATGTCGGCCGCCCGGCCGCGGCCTCCCCCGCGACCGGCCTCTTCAAGCGGCACGTCAAGGAACAGAACAAGCTGGTGAACGAGGCGCTGACGATTGCGTGATGGTTTGACGATGGAGCGGGTCTGCCCCGCAAAGACTCTCTCCCAACAAGGAACGATGCGATGACGGTTCAGATCGTGGTGCCCGCCTTGGGCGAGTCGGTGACCGAAGCGACGGTCTCCAAGTGGATGAAGAAGGTCGGCGACCCGGTGAAGGCCGACGAGCCGCTCCTCGAGCTGGAGACCGACAAGGTGACGCAGGAGGTCTACGCGCCTTCCGCCGGCACCCTGGGCGAGATCAAGGCCGATACCGGCGCCGTGGTGCCGATCGGCGCCGTGCTCGGCGTGATCAGCGAGGGCGGTGCCGCCGCCGCCGCGCCCGCCGCCGCCGCGCCTGCCGTCGCCA
>DASZSL010000064.1:0-158403 GCA_035548715.1 Dongiaceae bacterium | reverse complement strand
AACAAGGCTGGGGCCGGCGGCGCCAAATTGGCGCGCGTCTCGGTCCCCGACCTGGTCGCCCGCAAGGGCCAGGAGCCGGTCGTCTGCCTGACGGCCTATACCGCGCCGATGGCGCGCATGCTGGACAGCCATGTCGACCTGCTGCTGGTCGGCGATTCGCTGGGCATGGTGCTCTACGGGCTCGACAGCACGATCCCCGTGACCCTCGACATGATGGTGCAGCACGGCGCCGCGGTCTGCCGCGGCTCGAAGCGCGCCCTGGTCGTGGTCGATATGCCGTTCGGCTCCTACCAGGAGAGCCCGGCGCAGGCCTTCGCCAGCGCCGCGCGGCTGATGAAGGAGACCGGGTGCCAGGCGGTGAAGCTGGAAGGCGGCCGCGCCATGGCGCCGACCGTCGAGTTCCTGGTCGCGCGCGGCATTCCCGTGGTGGGCCATATCGGCCTGATGCCGCAATCGGTGAACACCATGGGCGGCTATCGCGCGCGGGGCCGCGGCGATTCCGAGGCGACCGCGGTGATGGCCGATGCGATCGCCATCGCCGAGGCCGGCGCCTTCGCAATCGTGGTCGAGGGCGTGATGGAGCAATTGGGCGACGCGATCACCCAGCGCGTGCCGGTGCCGACCATCGGCATCGGCGCCTCGGCCTCCTGCGACGGGCAGGTGCTGGTGGCGGAAGACATCCTGGGCCTGTTCGCGGAGTTCAAGCCGCGTTTCGTGAAGCGCTACGCCGAGCTCGGCGGCGAAGTCGAGGACGCGGCCGCGCGCTACGCCGCCGAAGTCCGGGCCCGCCAGTTCCCCGGGCCGGACAACATCTTCGGCGCGATCAAACGGCACGCCTGACGTCGCATCCGATATGCTGAAGATCGACGTCGTTCGCAGCGTCGCTGCCTTGCGCGCGGTCGTCCGGCCGCAGAAGCGCGATGGCAGGCGCATCGGCCTGGTGCCCACCATGGGCGCGCTGCACCAGGGCCATCTCGAGCTGGTGAAGACCGCGAGGCGCATGAGCGACTTCGTGATCGCCAGCATCTTCGTCAATCCGCTGCAGTTCAACCAGTCGACGGATCTCGCCGCCTATCCGCGCGACGAGGCGACCGATCTCAACCTGCTGGCGGCGACCGGCACCGATCTCGTGTTCGCGCCTTCGACCGCCGAGATGTATCCGCAAGGCTTCTCGACGCAGGTCAAGGTCGCGGGCCTCACCGACCATCTCGACGGGCCGGCGCGGCCCGGACACTTCGAGGGCGTGGCGACCGTCGTCACCAAGCTCTTCAACCAGGTCGAGCCGGATCTCGCCTGCTTCGGCGAGAAGGACTTCCAGCAGCTCCAGGTGATCCGCCGCATGACCCGCGATCTCGACCTGCCGATCGAGATCGTCGGCGTGCCGACCGTGCGCGAGCCGGACGGGCTCGCAATGTCCTCGCGCAATCGCAACCTCTCCGCGGCCGAGCGCGGGATCGCCGCGCGCCTGCCGGACATTCTCGGTCGCGCGATCCAGCGGCTGGCCGACGGCGGAAGGGCGGCGCCGGTGCTCGAGGATGCGCGCGCGGCGCTGCGGAACGCCGGGTTCGACCGGATCGACTATGTGGAACTCTGCGACGGCGAGACGCTTCATCCCCTAGCGGCGGCCGAGCCCGGATCGCGTCTCTTCGCCGCCGCCCATGTCGGCGCGACGCGGCTGATCGACAACTGGCCGGTGTTGCCGTGAGCCTCGCGCGCGGCGCCGCGCTACGGTTGGCGCATCTTGGCGATGGGCTGGATGAATTGCGGCTCGATATCCCAGGGGAAGTAGATCCAAGTGTCCTGGCTGACCTCGGTGACGAAGGTGTCGACCAGCGGCCGGCCGGCGGGCTTGGCGTAGATCGTGGCGAAATGCGCCTTCGGCAGGATCTCGCGCACGTACTTCGCGGTGCGCCCGGTATCGACCAGATCGTCGATGATCAGCCAGCCCGTGCCGTCGCCCCACATCTTGCCGGCGTCGCCCTTCAGCAGCTTCAACTCGCCGGGCTGGTGCACGCCGTCCTTGGCACCGGCGGCCTCCTCCTCGCTGTAGCTCGACATGCAGACGGTGTCGATCAGCCGGATGTCGAGCTCGCGCGCGATGATGGCCGCGGGCACCAGGCCGCCGCGGGTGATCGCGACGATGCCATTGAACGGGCCGATGCCGACCAGGCGCCAGGCCAGGGCCTTGGCCGTGCGGTGCAGCTCTTCCCAGGAAACCGGAAACGTCTTCTGCGGACTGACCATGAAGCATCCCCCGATGGGCGGCCGGGCGGCCCCGATCGGGCGGCGGAACCGGCGCAATCGCGGCGATCATTATCCGAAGCGGCATACTGCGGCAACGCGGATTTGCCCCATTGCGGCCATCCGGCCTTGGTGACAGGATGCGCCGCACTCCGGCCCCGGGGGAGGGCAGACTCGCGCGCCCGAAGGAGCCGCGCCGCATCAGGTGTGCAACACCGCGACAGTCATGGACGAGCCGAAGTTCCGCGCGCCTCCGCGCCGCTTGCAGCATTGGTTCCACGGGTGCTGATCCATGGCGCTGATCCCATGGCGCTGACCGGATGGCGCTGACCCGATGACGACCCAGCCCGCCGAGAAGAGCGCATCCGCCGAAGCCGATCCCGCGCTGCAGGGCGCGGGTGAGGGCGCGCCGGCGATGTGGCGCCTCGCCCTGGGTGCGCTCGGCGTGGTCTATGGCGACATCGGCACCAGCCCGCTCTACACCTTCCGCGAATGCTTCCATGAATCGACCGGCATCGTGGTCGACCGGGTCAGCGTCTATGGCGTGCTGTCGCTGGTGTTCTGGGGCGTGATGATCATCGTCAGCGGCAAGTATGCGCTGCTGATCCTCAGGGCCGACAACCAGGGCCAGGGCGGCATGCTCGCCCTGATCGCGCTGGCGCTGCAGCGCGCGCGCAGCATGGGGCGGCGCAAGCTGCTGTTCACCCTCGGCATGATCGGCGCGGCGCTCTTCATCGGCGACGGCATGATCACGCCGGCGATCTCCGTGCTCTCCGCGGTCGAAGGCCTGACGGTGGCGGAGCCCGGCCTGCAGCATTACGTCGTGCCGATCACGCTGGTCATCGTGATCCTGTTATTCGCGGTGCAGAGTCGCGGCACGGGATCGGTCGGCGGGCTGTTCGGCCCGGTGATGTGCCTGTGGTTCGCCGCCCTGGCGATCCTCGGCATCGGCGGAATCATCTTCGATCCGTCCGTGCTGCTGGCGATCCTGCCCTATTACGGCATCCGCTTCCTGGTCGAGCATGCCGGCGTCGCCTTCCCGGTGCTGGGCTCGGTGCTGCTGGCGATCACCGGCGCCGAGGCGCTCTATGCCGATCTCGGGCATTTCGGGCGGCGGCCGATCCAGAAGTCGTGGTTCGCGCTGGTGCTGCCCGCCCTGATGCTGAACTATTTCGGGCAGGGCGCGCTGGTCTTGAGCGATCCCTCGGCGATCAAGAATCCGTTCTACCTGCTGGCGCCGGTCTGGGCGATCTATCCGCTGATCGTGCTGGCGACGCTGGCCACCATCATCGCCTCGCAGGCGGTGATCTCCGGCGCGTTCTCGCTGAGCTGGCAGGCGATGCGCCTGGGCGTCAGCCCGCGCCTGTGGATCGAGCACACGTCCGAGCATCAGGTCGGCCAGATCTACGTGCCGCAGATGAACTGGCTGCTGATGGTCTGCGTCTGCCTGCTGATCCTCGGCTTCCGCTCGTCGAGCGGGCTGGCCAGTGCCTACGGCATCGCCGTCACCGGCACCATGATGATAGACACCTTCGTCGGCTACATGGTGGTGCAGAGCCACTGGCAATGGAGCCGCCTCAAGGCCAGCCTGATCTTCGGCGGCATCCTGCTGGTCGAGCTCTCGTTCTTCTCCGCGAGCCTGCTGAAGGTCGGATCGGGCGGCTGGTTCCCGCTGGTCATGGGGGCCGCGATCTTCTTCGTGCTCTCGACCTGGATGTCCGGCCGCGCGCTGCTGGCGCGGCGCCAGGGCCAGTCGGCCTTGAGCGAGGACGAGTTCCTGGCCGCGCTCTCCGAGCGGCATCTGTCGCGCGTGCCCGGCACGGCCTTGTTCCTGACCGGCGATCCGCAGCGCGTGCCGTTCTCGCTGCTCCACAACATGCGGCACAACCAGGTGCTGCACCAGCGGGTGATCCTGACCAGCATCCTGACCGAGGAGGTCCCCATCGTTCCCGACGTCGAGAAGGTGACGGTCAAGGATCTCGGTCGCGGCTTCTACCGCCTGATCTGCCGTTTCGGCTTCTACGAGACGCCGGACATCATGGTGGCGCTGCGCGGCGCCAGGCGCTTCGGCCTCGAGCTCGAGCCGCAGCAGGTCTCGTTCTTCCTCGGCCGCGAGCGCATCGTGGCGCACGCGCGCTCGCAGATGTCGGCCTGGCGGCGCTGGCTGTTCATCCTGCTGTCGCACAACGAGACCAGCGCTTCCGACTATTTCCGGCTGCCCGCCGGGCGTATCATCGAGCTGGGCGCCCGGGTCGAGATCTAGTCGAGATCCAGCGCCGAGAGCCGCGGGGGGCCATGGAAGCCGCTTCATCCACCGCCGCCGAGCCGGCGGCCAAGTCGCAGCCGCGTCTCCCGGGCCTGGCGCTCGCCGCGCTCGGGGTGGTCTACGGCGACATCGGCACCAGCCCGATCTATGCCTTCCGCGAGAGCGTCATAGCCTCGGGCGACGTGCCGCAATGGCAATCCATCGCCGGCCTGCTCTCGCTGATGTTCTGGGTCGTCACGATCATCGTCAGCTTCAAGTACGCGAGCCTGATCCTCAGGGCCGACAACCGCGGCCAGGGCGGCATGCTGGCACTGGTGGCGCTCGCCCTGCAGAAGGTGCGCGAGCCGCGGCTGCGCTACACGCTCTTCATGCTGGGGGTCGCGGGCGCCGCGCTGTTCCTGGGCGACGCGGTGATCACGCCGGCGATCTCCGTGCTCTCGGCCATCGAGGGCCTCGAGCTGAAGGCGCCCGGCCTGTCGCATTTCGTGATCCCGGTGACGATCGCCATCGTCATCGGCCTGTTCGCAGTGCAGTCGCATGGCAGCGGCGCGGTCGGGCGGTTCTTCGGCCCGATCATGTGCCTGTGGTTCGTCGTGCTCGCATTGCTCGGCGTGGTGGAGATCGTCCGCATGCCGTCGATCCTGCTGGCGATCAATCCGCTCTATGCCGTCTCCTTCGTGGCCGGCCATGCCGGGATCACCCTGGTGGTGCTGGGCTCGGTCCTGCTGGCGGTGACCGGCGGCGAGGCGCTCTACGCCGATCTCGGCCATTTCGGGCGGAAGCCGATCCAGGTCTCCTGGTTCTCGATCGTGCTGCCGGCCTCGATGCTGAATTACTTCGGCCAGGGGGCGCTGGTGCTGCGCGAGCCGGCGACGGTCAGCGGTCCGTTCTTCCTGCTGGCGCCGGACTGGCTGCTGCTGCCGCTGATCTTCCTCGCGACGCTGGCCACCATCATCGCCTCCCAGGCGGTGATCTCCGGCGCCTTCTCGCTGGGCTGGCAGGCGATGCGCCTCGGCATGTGCCCGCGCCTGATGATCCGCCACACCTCGGCCGCCCATCACGGCCAGATCTACGCGCCGCACCTGAACTGGCTGCTGATGATCTGCGTCATCCTGCTGGTGGTCGGCTTCAAGTCGTCGGGCGCCCTGGCCAGCGCCTACGGCATCGCCGTCACCGGCACCATGATCATCACCACGGTCGTGGCCTTCCTGGTCTCGCGCTGGCATTGGCGCTGGCCGCTCTGGAAATCCGGCCTGGTTTTCGGCGTCATCATCCTGGTCGAGGGCACCTTGCTCGCCTCCAGCCTGCTGAAGATCCCGCAGGGCGGCTGGTTCCCGCTGGCGCTGGGCGGCGTCGTGTTCCTGGTAATGGCGACCTGGATGCGCGGCCGGGCGCTGATCGCGCGCTCGGTCGGCCAGTCGGCGCTGACCGAGGACGAGTTCCTCGCGGCGCTCTCCGAGCGGCGGCTGACCCGGGTCCCCGGCACCGTGCTGTTCCTGACCGGCGATGCGCAGAAGGTGCCGTTCTCCCTGCTGCACAACATGCGGCACAACCGGATCCTGCACGAGCGCATCGTGCTCACCAGCCTCGTCACCGAGGAGGTGCCCTTCGTGCCGGAGGAGGAGCGCGTCGAGGTCCGCGAACTCGGCCGCGGCTTCTGGCGGCTGATCGCGCGTTACGGCTTCGTCGATGAGCCGGACATCGCCTCGACCCTGCGCGCCGCGGCCAAGGCCGGGCTCGATCTCGATCCCCAGGAGATCTCCTTCTTCGTCGGCCGCGAGCGCATCGTCGCCCGGGCGAAGTCGCGGATGGCGGCCTGGCGCCTGTGGCTCTTCACCGTGATGTCCTATACCGAGACCAGTGCGGCCGACTACTTCCGCCTGCCCGCCGGCCGGGTCATCGAGCTGGGTGCGCGCATCGAAGTGTAGTCCGAGAGAGTGTCGAGCCCGGCATGACGGCTTGCCTTACACGCTCTGGTCGTCGCCTCGGGTGAGGTAGCAGCCGTTGATCATCCAGCTCCCGTTCGGCTGCTTCTGCATGATGTAATGCGCCGTATAGGCGCGGCCGTCCGGGCCGATCACCTGCAGGATCTGGTCCGGGCCGAACTCGGTATCGACCAGCTGGTCGAAGGTCACCGAGCGTGGCCGGTAGACCGCGGGATAGCCGCCCTTCACCATGGCCATGAAATTGGCGGCGTCGCCGAATTTCTGCTGGATCGACGGGGTGGCGTAGCCGAAGGCCTCGGCGCCGTCGTCGCGCTGGAAGGCGGCGAGCTGGGCCTCGATCACATGGCGGATGGCGGTCTGGTCGGGCGCCGGCAGGCTGGAGGCGGGATCGCCGGGAGCCGAGGATTGCGCCGCGGCCGGGCCGCATGCCGCCAAGACCAGGATCAGGACCGAGAGAACGCGTCGGATCATGGCAACCCCCGTCACCGGCCGTGATGACTGTTACCGCGCCCTGCCCGAAGGGCGCCGTTTCAGGAGTACGCAAGACGCCGTCGATCGGATGACGGCACGATCCACCAACGGAACCCGAGGCTATCGGGTTCCCATGACCGTTCGGCGATGGGGCGGTGGCCCTTAGCGGACGAAGATCCGGACTTCGTTGGCCTGGATGCCGGCGTCGGTCGATTGGCCGGAGCTGACCCGGTCGGCGGGCAGGCCCATGCTCAGCAGCGAACGCACCACCCGATCGGCGTTGGTGCGGGCGATGTCGCCGTTGAGGGCGACCTGGGCGGGCGTGCCGCCGGCGGGCGCCACGCCGACCACGTCGAAGGCCGCATTCGGCCGCACTTCCAGGGCCTTGCTGGCGGCCTGGTAGAGCGCCTGCTCGTAATTCACGTTCGGCCGGTCGAAGCGGATGACGACCAGCGGACGGCCGCCGGCGGCGCCCGCACCCGGCGGCAGGGTCGGCTGCGCCGGTGCCGGGATGGTGCGGCTGGCGAGGGTCGAGCCCAGGAACTCGCCGCGGCTGACGGCGCTGGCGAGCGAGGTGAGGTTGCTGCGCTCGGTGCCGAGGAACTCGTTCTGCCGCGCCACGTCCTGGGAGATCTGGCTCAGGAGCCGGTCCACATCGACATTGGTCTGGGCGGTCTGGTCCTGCAGCATGCGGAGCTGGCGATGGTCCTCATCGACCGCGCCCGAGACGCCGAAGGCGGCCCGGACCGAGTCCTGCAGATAGGCGACATAGGCGGCGTTGCCGGCGACGTCGGTCGAGAGCGCGTTCATCTGGCCGATATCGTTGTCGATGGCGTCGAGATTGCCCTGGGCTTCCTGCCAGGCCTGGACCAGGCCCGGATTGCCCGGCGTGGTGCCGACCTGGAGCTTGCCGGAGATGGCGCCGGTGATCGCCTGGTAGGTGGCGGCCTGCTGCTCGATATCGGCGTGGATCTGGGTCTGCTTGGCGGCCTGCTGGGTGAGGGTGTCGCGCAGCTTGCCGAGATCGGCCTTGAGCTCGATCACCTTCTGGCCGACGGCGGTGCCGGTCGGCTGATCGGGCTGCGAATTGTCCAGCGGCGGCACGGTCACGGAGCCGTCCGCATTGCGGATCACCTGGACCGAGGGTGCCGGCGTGGCGGCAGCGCCTTCCGGTGCCTTGGAAGCATCGGCGCCGGCGACCGGCTGGCCGGTCACCGAAGGCTTCACCGCATTGTCGGTGAACTCACACGCGCTCAACAGCGACAGCGTGGCGGCGATGGCCGCAAGCTTCCCGAATCCCATCATGATCGACCAGAACCCCAAATTGCGGCCGGGACGCGCCGCCCACCCATCCTGTTCGGCAGTTCTTGGCAGTTTTTCTTAAGAAAATCAACTGCTTTACCGGTATTGCTCCGGTCTTCCGAACCGCAGGCCATGTCCCGAACCGGCTTATCCCCTCGTGCCACGGCGGCCGCTTGATCTTATCGGCGGGTCAATACCCCCTCAAGCGCGATTCCCGGCTGCTGTGTCCATTCTGCAAGGCGCCGTGGCGCGCCGAACACGCCGGCCTGTGCATAAAGTCGCATCCGGGGCCGCGGGAGGCGGTGGGCTTTAGGCTTGCCTTGCCCGGGGGCTTTCGATAGGTTCCGCCCCGCGCGCGCCGGGGCCACCCGGCACGCCACCCGCGCGGCCGCTTCCTCCTGCCGGCCCGCCGCATAAGCGCCCGTAGCTCAATTGGATAGAGCATCTGACTACGGATCAGAAGGTTAGGAGTTCGAATCTCTTCGGGCGCGCCAGTTCTTCCAGTTCTTAATAACTTAGCGAGACGCGTTCGGGCTTTTGTCCCCGTAGCGTCTGTCGTTTGATCTCCTCGACCGCCTGGCCGGACAGGATTCGGCTCACCGGAACCCCTGACTGAACGGGGTGGTACTGAACGGGGTGGTGCGCGCATTCTTCCGCACCTTCACCCGGGCTGTCGTTTGCTCCAGGCGGTGCCTTCCAGTCGACCGGAACCACGAGATCGTGGCGATGAACGGCATGACGATGAGAAGGTCGCCCTTGTCCGGCCTAGCGTGAACCCGAGCTCTTGCCCGTCCTCGATCGAGTCTGCGCCCGGACGGGGGCTCGATGACATAACGCCTCACGTCCTCCGTCATACACGTGCACGCGTGGCTGCCGCCTCGGCTTTCAGAGCTGACGATCGGGGCGCTCCCCACGTGTCGTCACGCAACATTTGCCTTCGTGGATCTGATCGAGAGGCGAAGCGACGAAGGTTTCCGGCGCTCGCCCAGGACCGCACGGCAGAGTCCGGCAGCGACGGAATCAGCGCTGCCCACTCAAGACCGGACATCTTCCGCCAAGAAAATCTGTTTCGGCGTTCGGCATCGCCCAGCCGCGGCGCAGCGTTCGACGTTCAGCATAATCTTCCAGCATACTAAGCTTATTAGAAATTCTTTGCCCGGCATCCTGAGGGCCGTCTATACGACCTGCACGGCATCAAAAGCCCGGTTAGCGATGGCTGCGCAGCCGAGAACTGGTGGCGAACCTGTCGCAGTCTCCGGCGATGCGGGATGCACTTCCTGTCGCACGCGCTCGTAAGGTCGGACGACCCTGCGAAATGGCGAACGAGTGATTTTTCTTGAGGGCAGCGGGTCAATGAAAGACGACGATTTGAGCGTAACGATCATGGCGTGCGGCGACGTGGGGCCGGTCTATGAGCCCACGGACGAATTTGCGGAGCTGATCGCGCCCGTCCTCAAGCAAGCGGACATCAGGTTCGGTCAATGCGAGCGGACTTATTCCGAAAGAGGGGAGCCGCCGCAGTTCAACCAGGGCCCCGGCGGGAATCACTCGCGGGTGCATCCGCGCCTCGCCTCGGTCTGGGATGTCGCCGGCTTCGACGTGATCTCGCTGGCCAGCAACCACGCGATGGATTGGGGGCCGGACCCGGTCGTGGACACGATCGAGCTGTTCCAGAAGCGCGGACGCTACGTCGTCGGCGCGGGCCGTGACGAGGCCGAGGCGCGCAAGCCGGCGATCGTCGAGCGCAACGGCCTGAAGATCGCCTTCCTCGCCTACTGCTCCGTGCTGCGCGACGGCCAGGCCGCGGGCAAGGGCAAGGTCGGCATCGCGCCGATGCGCGCGCACACCTACTATTCGCCGGAAGAGTTCCAGCCGGGCGTTCCGCCGAAGATCATCACCGAGCCCTACAAGGACGATCTCGCCGCCATGCAGGAGGACATCCGCAAGGCGAAGGCCGCGGCCGACGTCGTCATCATGTCGATCCATTGGGGGCTGCGGATCATTCCGAAGACCATCAGCCTCTACCAGCCGGTGGTCGCCCATGCCGCCATCGATGCGGGGGTCGATCTGATCCTCGGCCACCACGCGCATTCGATCAAGGCGATCGAGATCTACAAGGGCAAGACCTGCTTCTACAGCATCGGCAACTTCATGACGACCGGCGCCCCGAAGCCGAAGTCGTCCTTCGTCGAATGGAACCTCAACTGGTTCGACATCGACGCAGAATGCATGCCGCCGAATGGGCGATACTTCTTCCCGTCGCATTGTCGCAAGACCATGATCCCGAAGATCACCGTCGGCCGCAAAGGCGTCGAACGCGTCGCCTTCATTCCGGTCTTCATCAACAACCGTGCCCAGCCGTACCGCCTCGCCCCCGATGATCCGAGGTTCAAGGACGTCGTCGATTTCACGGAGTGGGTGTCGAGCGCCCATGCCCACAAGTTCACCGTCGTGGGCGACGAAGTCTTGGTCGAGGCGCCCTAAGCCATGAACGCCAGGCAGCGGCGCGAACGATTGCGGCGGCTGCTCGCGGGCCAAGCCTGCGTCTCGCCGGCGAGCGTCCACGACCCGCTGTCGGCACGGCTGGCCGAATCCGCCGGCTTCGAGCTCGGGCTGTTCTCGGGATCCATCGCCTCCGCCGTGCTCCTGGCGGCGCCGGACTTGATCCTCCACACGCTGAGCGAGCTCGCCGATCACGTACGGCGGATCCTGCGCGCCAGCACGCTCTCGCTGATCGTCGACGCCGATAACGGCTTCGGCAACGCGCTCGCCGTCATGCGCACGGTCGAGGAGCTGGAACATGCCGGCGTAGCGATGCTGAGCGTCGAGGACACGGTCGGCCCCGCTTTTTCGTCCGGCGCGCCGGAGGCCGAGCTCGTGAGCCTGGATGAAGCGGTGGGCAAGTATCGCGCCGCCGTCGCCGCACGCAGCGATGCCACGCTGGCGATCGCCGCGCGGACGCGGGTCCTGACCGCGGAAGGGATCGACCGTGCGATCGTCCGCGTGAAAGCCTATGCGGCGGCCGGCGTCGACGTCATCTGGACGCCCCGGATCGACAGCCTGGAAGAGGTCAAGGCAATCCGGGAAGCCGCCGGCCTGCCGGTCGTGGTGGGCAGCAAGCACGGCAATTTCAGCCGCGACGAGCTGGCCGAGTGCGGCGTGCGGATCGCGCTGCAGGGACATATGCCGATCGCTGCGGCCATCAAGGCGATGCGCGATACCTATGTCCATCTTGCCGACCCGTCGAAGCAGCCGCGTCCGGCGCTGGCGAGCGGCGCCGAGATGGATCGTCTTCTCGACGGTGACGCCTTCCAGCAGCGCCTGGAAGCCTACCTGCGGGCGCCAAGGACATGAGCGCCCGCGCGGGCCGCTTTCCGCTGACCGCGCATGTCGCGGCGTTCGCCGCCGGCCTGCGCTTCGACGATCTGCCGGCAGAGGTCGTGGAGACCGGGCGGACCCATATCCTCGACACGCTGGGCCTCGCCCTGTCCGGGGCGGCGGCGCAGCCAAGCCCGATCATTCGCCGTTACCTCGCCGGCCTCTGCGGTGAAGCGGGCGAGTCCCGGGTGCTCGGGTCCGAGCTGCGCGTCGCGCCGCGTTTCGCGGCCTTCGCCAATGCGACGGCCATGCATGTCGATGACTTCGACGACACGAACGTGCCGGCCTCGGCCGGCTGGGCCGGCGGCGTTCACGCCAGCGTCTCCGTGCTTGCCGCCGCCTTGGCCGTCGCCGAGCGCGAAGGGGCGCCCGGTGCCGAGCTGACGGTCGCCTATCACGTCGGAACCGAGATCGTCGCCAAGCTCAACGCGGCGATGTCGCAGCGGCATTATGAGAGCGGGTTTCACACGACGGGCACGCTGAACGGCTTCGGCGCCGCGGCGGCGGCGGCCCGTCTCATGCGGGCCGATGCGACCGCGATCGCGCGCGCCTTCGGTCTGGCCGCCAGCCAGTCGAGCGGCCTGCGCGCGAATTTCGGGACGATGGCGAAGCCCTTCCACGCCGGGCATGCGGCGGAATGCGGCGTGGTCTCCGCCGACCTTGCCGCCCTCGGCTTCACCGCGGCCGAGAACGTCCTGGAGGCGGAGCAGGGGTTTTTCATCGCCAGCGCCGGCGGCTATGACGAGGCCGCGATGATCGACAAGCTCGGCCGGCCCTGGGCCTTGATCGAGCCGGGCAGCTGGCTGAAGCCCTTCCCATCGGGCGCGGTCAGCCACCCGGGCATGACGCTGATGGCGGATCTCGTCGCCGAGCACGACATCGACCCGGGAGAGGTCGCAAAGGTCGCGGTCACCACGAACCAGCGCTTCATGAGCGTGCTGGCCTTCAAGCGGCCGGCGGATGCGACGCAGGCGAAGTTCAGCCTGCCCTTCGGCCTGGCGGCGATCCTGCTGCGACGCCGCGCCGGCCTCGCCGAATATACCGACGCGTTCGTCGATGCGCCGGAGACCCGGGCCATGATCGGCCGGATCGAGCATCGCGCCTATGCGCAGCCGGAGCCCGGCTATTCCAACGCGACCACCCTCATCGACGTCGAGATGAAGGACGGCCGAGTGATTCACGGCCGGGCCGACTACGGGCGCGGCAGTCCCCAGCGCCGGATGTCGTTCGAGGACGTCGCCGAGAAATTCCGCGGCTGCGCGGCCCATGTCGAATGGCCCAGGGAGAGGGTCGAGAGCGTCATCCAATTTGTCCGGGAGCTGGAGAGGCTCCCGGACATCCGCATCATCACCGCCGCTCTCGCCCGCTGAAACCGCGCCCGTCGAAACTAAAAATGCCCGGGGCACGGTCCCTCTGATCGCATCAGTGGCGGAGGGGAAGCACCAGGAAGGAGGAAGCCGCCGATATACAGGCCCGCATGATCGGCATTACCAAAACCTTGGCTGGCTCGCGCCGAGTAGCATCAATTTGCATAGCGGGCCAACAAAACGTTCTTATGCCTTTCGGCGCGTCTCACATAAAAAAACGGACAGATGATTTCGTTGCCGGTCGTGGCGAAAGAAGCCCGATCCGCAAAAAGCCCACGATCAAGAATAACGAAGCATCACGGGAGGACACATGCTGAACACGCTGAAACACCTATCGCTCGGCCTGACCGTCATCGCCGGCCTGGCCTCGTCGCCCATGCTCGCGGCGGCGCAAGACAATTATCCGTCGAAGCCGATCACCATCATCGTGCCGCTCGCGCCGGGCGGCGGCACGGACCTGGCGGCGCGCCTGATGGCGCAGCACTTGACGCAATCGCTCGGCCAGCAGGTGGTGGTGGAGAACCATCCCGGCGCAGCGGGCACGATCGGCGTCCAGGTCGGTCGCGCGGCGGCACCGGACGGCTACACGCTCACCGTGATCGGCGCGAGCTACTCCGTCAATCCGGCCCTTTACAACCTCGACTTCGATCCGGTCGAGGACATCACGCCGGTCGTGATGTTCTCTCAGGGCGGCCAGCTCCTGGTCGCGAACTCCAAGCTCGGCTTCAAGACCGTCGCCGACCTGCTCGCGGCCGCCAAGAAGGATCCGGGCAAGATCACCAGCGCATCGGTCGGCACGGGAAGCGTCTCCGACCTCGCCACCGCGCTCCTCGGCAGCATGGGCGGCGCGCAGTTCACCAGCGTCCAGTACAAGGGCATCGGCCCGGCGCTGACCGACACCGTGGCCGGCGTCACCGACATCTCCTTCGCGTCTCCGGGTGCCGCATTCCCGCAGGTGGAGGCCGGCACGCTGACCGCCCTCGCGACGACGTCGAAGGTGCCGATCCCCGGGCATCCCGAGGTGCCGACCGTCGCCCAGTCCGGAATGCCGGATTACGATGTCTCGCTGTGGTACGGCATCATCGGCCCCAAGGGCCTTCCGGCGCCGATCGTCGATAAGATCAACGCGGCGGTCAACGACATGCTGAAGGACCCTGACGTGGTCAAGAAGATCAACACCGACGGCTACGTCCCGGTCGGCGGTTCGGCGGCGGACTTCAAGGCCAGGATCGCCAAGGAAGTCGCGCAGTGGAAAGAAGTCGCCAAGGGCATGAACCTCAAGGCGCAATGACATCGGCGGCGGCGGGCAAGTCTCTTGCCCGCCGCTTCCCGTTGCAGCGACAGTGTGATGCGGGGACGGCGGCAACCGCCGTCTCGACGCTGCTCCGCAAGAGACCTGCCTGACTTCTCGATTGGAAGCGCGAAATGCGGATTCGAAGCCAAAAGGATTTCGCCTCGGGTGCCATGTTCCTCTGCATCGGCGCGGGATTCGCGATCGTCGCGCGGAACTATCCGATGGGGACGGCCGAGCGGATGGGCCCGGGCTACTTTCCGTTCTGGCTCGGCATCCTGCTCGCGCTGCTCGGCGCGATCATCGTCGGCAAGTCGCTGAACTTCACCGATGACGCCGCGACCGTCGAAGAAGACCGCCTGGACGGCTGGAACCTGAAAGGGCTCTTTCTGATCCTCGGCTCCGTGGTGCTTCTCGGGTTTCTCATCCACTACGTCGGCCTGGTCGGGTCCATCCTGGTCTCGGTGATCGTCTCCAGCATCGCCGATCGCAATTTCACCCTGCGGGGGACGCTGATCAACGCCGTCCTGCTCGCCGTGATCTGCGTCCTCGGCTTCGTGTACGGGCTGGGGCTGCAGATGCCCGTCTGGCCGCCCTTCTTTGGACTCTAGTAGCGCTCCATGGAACTTCTCTCCCATCTTGCCCTCGGGTTCTCCGTCGTTCTGACCGCGCAGAACCTGTTCTACGCCTTCGTCGGCTGCTTCGTCGGAACGTTGATCGGCGTGCTTCCCGGGATCGGCTCGACCGCGACGCTCTCGATGCTGCTGCCGGTCACCTATGCATTGCCGCCGACGCCCGCCCTCATCATGCTGGCCGGCATCTACTACGGCTCGCAGTATGGCGGCTCGACCACCGCCATCCTGGTCAATCTGCCGGGTGAGTCGTCCTCGGTCGTCACCGCGATCGACGGATACAAGATGGCCCGCAAGGGCCGCGCCGGGGCGGCCCTGTTCGCCGCAGGCGTCAGCTCATTCTTCGCCGGCTGCGTCGCCACGCTGGCGATCGCGGCCTTCGCGATGCCGCTCGCCAGCCTCGCCCTCAAATTCGGCCCGGCCGAATATTTCTCGATGATGGTGGTCGGCCTGATCGGCGCCGTCGCGCTCGCTTCCGGGCGCCTGATCAATGCGATCGCGATGATCGTCCTCGGATTGCTGCTCGGCCTGGTCGGGACGGACATCAATTCCGGCGTCTCGCGTTTCGCCTTCGGCAGTCTCAACCTGATCGACGGCATCGATTTCGTGACCGTCGCGATGGGCGTCTACGGTTTCGCCGAGGTGATCGCGAACCTCGAGCACAAGGAGGTGCGCACCACCATCACCAGCAAGTTCCGCGATCTCTGGCCGACCGGCACCGAGCTCAGGCGCATGACGCCGGCGATGCTGCGCGGCACGGCGCTCGGCTCCCTGCTGGGCGTGCTGCCCGGTGCCGGCACGGCGCTCGCGTCCTTCGTCGCCTACGGCCTGGAGAAGAAGATCGGCCGCTACAAGCACGAGTTCGGCCAAGGCGCCATCGAGGGCGTCGCCAGCCCCGAGGCGGCCAACAACGCGGTGGCGCAGACCTCTTTCATCCCCTTGCTCACCCTGGGCATCCCCGGCAACGCGGTCATGGCGCTGATGCTGGCCGCGATGGTGATTCAGAACATCCAGCCCGGGCCGCTGGCGATGACCGCCAATCCCAGCCTGTTCTGGGGCCTGATCGTGTCCATGTGGGTCGGCAACCTGATGCTGATCATCCTGAACCTGCCGATGGTGGGAATCTGGGTCAAGCTGCTGCAGGTCCCCTATCGCTTCCTCTATCCGGCGATCCTGGTGTTCTGCTGCATCGGCCTGTTCTCGATCGAGAACCGCGTCTTCGACATCTATCTCGGCGCCTTCTTCGGCCTGCTCGGCTATGCATTCCGCAAGTTCGGCTGCGACCAGCTCGCGCCGCTGCTCCTCGGCTTCGTGCTCGGGCCGATGATGGAGGAATACTTCCGGCGTACGCTGGTTCTTTCGCACGGCGATTTCTCGGTCTTCGTCACCCGGCCGATCTCGCTGGGCTTCCTGCTTCTCGCCGCGGCGCTGGTGCTGGCTTTCGCATCGCCGAAGCTGATGCGCAAGCGCGCCGAAGTCTTCGTCGAGGAGGAGTGAGCCGCCCGCAATGGAAGCAGATTACGTGATTGTCGGCGCCGGCTCCGCCGGTTGCGTCCTGGCCGATCGGCTGAGTGCGGGCGGCGCCAGGGTCATCCTGCTGGAAGCCGGGCCGAAGGATCGGAATCCGATGATCCACATTCCGGCCGGGGCGATCCGCCTGCGCGGGCATCCCGTCTTCGACTGGAATTACACGACCGAGCCCGAGCCGGAGACCGGCAACCGCGCCTTCAAGTGGGCGCGCGGCCGCGTGCTCGGCGGCACCGGCTCGATCAACGGGATGAACTACGTCCGGGGGAATCCGGTCGACTTCGACACCTGGGCGCAGATGGGCTGCCGCGGCTGGAGCTACGGCGACGTCCTGCCTTACTTCAAGAGCATCGAGGATTATGAAGGCGGCGATCCGCGCTATCGCGGGCGATCCGGTCCGATGCGGATCGAGGACTACCGCACGATCCTGCCGATCACCCATCGCTTCGTCGAGGCGGCGCGCCAGGCGGGCTTTCGCTTCAATCCCGACATCAACGGCGAGCACCCGGCCGAAGGCGTCGGCTATTCGCAGATGTCGCGCAAGGGACGCTTCCGCGCATCGACGGCGCAGGCCTTCCTGCGCCGGGCGACGGGCCGGCCGAACCTGACGGTCCTGACCGGCGCCCATGTGCTGCGGCTGCTGTTCGAGGGCAAGGCCTGCACGGGCGTCGCCATCCGCCGCAACGGCGCCGAAGAACGCATCCAGGCGCGGCGCGAAGTCGTTCTCTCGGCCGGCGCCATCAACTCGCCGCAGATCCTGCAGCTCTCCGGCGTCGGTGCGGCCGATCATCTCCGGGGCCTCGGGATCGAGGTCGTGCACAACCTGCCCGGCGTGGGGGAAAACCTGTCGGACCACTACGCGGCGCCGATCATCTGCGAGATCTCGGGACTCGAGACGGTCAACGATCTCGGCCGCGGGGTGAAATTCCTGCGCGAGGTGGCGCGCTGGGTCGTGACCGGGCGCGGCGCGCTGACCTTCGGGGCGACGACGGTCTCGGTCTTCTGCCGCAGCGGTCCGGAAGTCGCCAGCCCGGACCTGCAGCTCCTGTTCTTCCCGGGCAACACCCGCGAAAAGCAGCAGAACGAACTCAGCAGGTTCTCGGCCCTGCGACTCTCCATCGCCGCCGTGCGGCCGGCGAGCCGGGGCACGGTGATGGTGCGGTCGAGCGATCCCTTCGTCCCGCCGGCGATCCATCCGCACTATCTCACCGCGCCGGAGGACCTTGAGGTCCTGCTCGCCGGCGTCAAGATCGGGCGTGATATCCTGAAACAGCCGGCCATCGCCGGAAACATCATCGCGGAGCGGTCGCCCGGGCCCGGCGTGGTCGGGGATGACGACCTGAAAGCCTGGATCCGCGACGTCGGCCGCACCGTCTATCACCCCGTCGGGACCTGCCGCATGGGCGAGAACGACGAGCGCGCGGTGGTCGATTCGCGCCTTCGCCTGCACGGCATCGCGCGCCTGCGCGTGGCGGACGCCTCGATCATGCCCAACGTGACAACCGGCAACACCAATGCGCCCACCATCATGATCGCGGAGAAGGCCGCGGCCATGATCCTGGAAGACAACCGTTCGTAATCGAGGCGTTCCCATGCGCATCATCGACTCGCAAGTGCATCTCTGGCAGTTGAGCAATCCCGCGCGGCCCTGGCGCTATCCGAACTCCAAGCCGCATCGGCCGTCGGATTTCACCGCGGAAGACGCCCTGGCGGAGATGGACGGCGCCGGCGTGGCGCGGGCGATCGTGGTCCCGCCGTGGTGGGAGGGCGAGCGCAACGACATTGCCTTGAGCGCCGCGGCGAAGTATCCGGACCGCTTCCGGGTGATGGGCCTCTTCGATTCCGAAGCGCCTGGCGCGAAAGAGGTGCTGCGGACCTGGCGCGAACAGCCCGGCATGCTGGGCTTCCGTTTCTCGGCGCGCGACCCGAAATACGACACCGCCTTGACGTCGGGCCGGATGGATTGGGTCTGGGCGGCCGCGGAGGAATACGGCATCCCGGTGATGATGAGCGTCGACCCGGAGGAGGTGACGATTCTGCGGGACATCGCGACGCGTCATCCGGGACTGAAGATCGCCGTCGACCATATGGCGCGGAAGCACGGGGCCAAGGATGCCGCGGCCTTTCCGACCATGGACCAGCTGCTGGCCCTGTCGCGCCTCCCGAACGTCGGCGTGAAGGCGAGCGGCCTGCCGTCGTATTCGGCGCAGGAATATCCCTATCCTGCGATGATCGAGGCCTTCAGGAAGGTGTTCGATGCCTTCGGCCCGATGCGCGTGTTCTGGGGCGCGGACATGACCAAGCTGCCCTGCACCTACAAGCAGGCGGTCGAGATGTTCTCCCGCGAGATTCCCTGGCTGAGCGACGCCGACAGGGCGGCGGTGATGGGCGAGGCGCTTTCCCGCTGGCTGGACTGGCCGTGAGGGCGACCCTCAGCGCTTGAGGATCGTCAGCGCATCCTGCAGCGCCGTCTCGTAGCGCTGCTTCTCGGCGGCGATCGAGTCTTCGTCCCAGGCGAAGAAGCCGCGGCCCGACTTCATGCCGAAATGGCCATCGGCGATCATCCGCTCGAGCTGCGCCGACGGCGCGGCATCGTTGCAGAGATCCGGGAACACCTTCTGGTAGAGGCTGTACGAGATCTCCCAGCCCGAATGCTCCTTCTGGACGATCGGGCCGGCGGCGGCATAGCGGAAGCCGAAGCCGAAGCGCACCGCCGTGTCCACGTCTTCCGGCGTGGCAAGGCCGCGGTCGATCAAGGACAGCGCCTCGCGCATCAGTGCCGATTGCATGCGGTTGGCGAGGAAGCCGATGATCGGCTTGCGCACCAGGACCGGCCGCTTGCCCAGCGCGCGGAGCAGCGCCTGCAGCGCCGGCACCAGCGCCGCCGCGGTCTCGGCCCCGGGGATGATTTCCACCAGGGGAACGAACTGGGCCGGCATCAGGAAGTGGATGCCGACCATGCGGTCCCGGCCCTCCAGGCCCTCGGCGATGGCGCCGATCGGATAGCCGGTCGAATTGCTCGCCAGCGGGATGCCGGCCGGCGCAACCCGCTGCATCTCGGCGAAGCAGCGGCGCTTGACGTCGAGATCCTCGACCGCGCTCTCGATCGCGATCGCGACCGAGGACCAGTCGGCGGCTTCGATGCGATCATGGGTCGACACCAGGTCCGAGTTCAGCGTCTGGCCAAGCCGGGCCATGCTTTCGGCCATCGTGCGCACGAGGTTGCCGCGCGCGCGGTCGCTCGGGTCGATCACGCTGACCCGCCAATGCGCCGCCGCGAACACCATCGCGATCCCGGCGCCCATCGCGCCGGCGCCGATGACCAGGGCGTGGGCCGGCTCCTTTGCCGGATCGGGGGCGGCCCAGGGGGCACGCTGCGGCTCCGTGGCGCTCATCGTGTCAGGCCTTGCCCAGCAGGACGGCGAGCGATCGGGCGTCGTCGCTGCGCTCGAGCATCAGCACGGCCTCGCTGATCTGCTCCGCCTGCCGCATGGGGATGACGCGCGAGGCCAGCTTCATGAACTTGTCGACGACCTCTCGTCCGTCGGGAAACCGCGACGGGCTGCCGCGCTGTGCCGCGACGGTTTCCTGTTCGACCGTGCCGTCCTTGAAATGCATCTCGACCTTGGCCCAATGGCGCCGCGCGGCGCCGCCGGCCGTCGCTTCCGCGTCGAGCACGAAATCGACCCGATCGGCCAGCGCGATGCGGGCCGGATCGCGGATCGCCGCCTCCGAGAGCTGCTGGCCGGAAAATTCCCCCTCGAGAATGTAGGTCGCCAGCACGAAGGGCATGTTGAACTGCGCGGTCGTGAGGCTGTCCGGCTTGTACTTCCAGTAGACGTGCTTCATCATCGCTTCCGATCCGTGGACCACGATCCGGGCGACGTCGTCGGGTGCGAACGGCCGGCGCGCGCGGATGTTGCGGATCGCGTCCAGCGCCGAATGGTTGCTGGCCGCGCAGGCATAGAACTTGATCGCATCGTTCATCGTCTCGTACCGCTCGCCGAGACCGGCGGTCAGCTCCTCCAGCTTGAACTTGCCGGTGGGGCCGGCGAAGGTCGAGCAGAACCCGCCATACTCCGCCTCGAAGATGTTCTCGATTCCGGTGAATCCCGCCTGGGCCAGCACGGCTGCATAGAATCCGCTCTGGGCGGAGCGGCCCGCATGCATGCGCTTCACCATGGAGCCGAATTGCGCGGCCATCAGTCCGGAGGCCTGCGTGCCGGCGATGCCCAAGGCATGCAGCGCCTGGGACGCGGGCAGCCTGAGCGCCGCGGCGGCGGCGCTGACCGCGGCGAAGACGCCGAGCGTGGCGGAGGCGTGCCAGCCCTGGACCAGGTGGTCCTGCCCCATGCAGAAGCCGACGCGCGGCCCGATCTCATAGCCGATGACGGCGGCGCGCATGAAATCCTGGCCGCTGATCTGCAGCCCGCTCTCGGCCAGCGCGAAAAGCGGCGGCAATACCGCGCAGCCGACGTGGAGCAGGCCCTTGGTATGAATGTCGTCGAGCTCGAAGCTCTGGATCAGCGTCCCGTTCACCAGCACCGCATGCGGTGCGGAGAGCCGGTGCCTGGTGCCCCAGACGCGGCATTCCGACGTGCGGTCCAGCCGCGCCAGCGTGTCGATGAGGATATGGCTCCAATCAAGACTCGCGCCATAAAGGCCGCAGCCCAGCGAATCCAGGATCAGCAGCTTGATCCGCTCGCGGACCTCCGCCGGGATCGACTCGAAACGGAAGTCCTGGATGAACCGCGCGAGCGCCGCCGAAGGCCCCGGCCGCGTGGTCGTCTTCCCGGTGTCGCTCATGCCGCGCCGCCGGTCATGCTTTCGCGTGCCGCGCGGCCGATGCGCCGGCGATCTTGCCGAAGACCGCGCCGCTGGTGAGGCCGGTGCCGCCCGGATAGTTGAAATAGAAGATGCCGCCGACCATCTCGCCCGCCGCGAACAGGCCGGGGATCGGCAGGTCGAGCGTGTCGACGATCTCGGCCGCCGTCGTCACCTTGACGCCGCCGAAGGTGAACGTGACGCCGCAGGTGACCGCATAGGCCTCGAAGGGCGGCTGATCGATGCGCAGCGCCCAGTTCGACTTCGGAACCGCCAGTCCCTCGGTCGCAAGGCCGTCCTTCGCCGTCGGATCGAAGGGCCGGTCGTCTTTCACGGCGCGATTGTACTCGTCGATCGTGCGCTGGAGCTGCTGCTTGTCGACGCCCTCCATCCGCTCGATGAGCTCGGGGATCGTGTTGCCGACCGCGCGCGTCACGTGCCGGCCCCGGTACTCCTTGCGCAGCAGATGCGCGACCTTGGCGTCGTAGATCTGCCAGGCACACTGGCCGGGCTGCTCCAGGACGACATGGCCATATTTGGCGTAGGTGTAGGGGCGCAGGTCGGCGCCCTCATCGACGAAGCGATTCCCCTCGATGTTCACCATCAGCCCGTAAGGATAGGAATGGCGCTGGAAGTCCGCGGTCATCGCCATGTCGCCATAGTCGGTGGCGTAGCGGTCCCAGCCGACCGCATGGCATCCGGACCAGTGGCCATAGGGCTGCGCGCCGGCCTCGAGCGCCATGCGCAGGCCGTCGCCGGTGTTGAAACGCGTGCCGCGCACTTTCGCCAGGTCCCAGCCCTTGCCGAGATAGCGCGTCCGCCACTCCGCATTGGCCTCGAATCCGCCGCAGGCGAGGATGACGGCGCGGGCGCCGATCTGCTCGCGCGCGCGGCCGATGCCGCCGATCTCGACTCCCGTGACGCCGTTCTCGCCGCCGATCAGCCGCTCGACGCGCGCGTCGTAGCGGACCTTGACGCCCTCCTGCACGGCGCGGGCGAACAGCGAACCGACCAGCCCCTGTCCGCCGCCCGATGTCGTGATGGTGAGGCCGCCCCAGAACTTGTGCCGGCCGTCCACTTTGAACGATTGCCGCCCGTAATAGGGCACGAAGCGGACGCCCTTGCTCTGCATCCAGATGAGGGTCTGCAGGCTTCGCGTGACGACCAGCTCGCAGAGGTCCGGATTGGTCCGATATTGCGTCACCCGGGCCATGTCGTCATAGAAGTCGGATTCGCTGTAGCTGCCGAAATCGGTCGTGGCGATTTCCTCGTCGGTCAGGTCCGGGACGATCTTCCTGATGTCCTCGAGCCCGTCATAGACGGTCCGCCAGTTGCCGCCTGCGAAGCTGCTGTTGCCGCCGCGCTGGTCTTCCGGCGCCCGCTCGAGCAGCAGCACGCTGCATCCGCTTTCGCGCGCCGACAGGGCGGCGCAGAGCGCGGCATTGCCGCCGCCGACGACAATCACGTCGAAGCTTTCAGTCGACATCAATCGGACCTCTTGATTCTACCGGGCGGCCGCGCCGCCGGTCGCGACCCTAGAAGTGGGCATTATACTGGGCGGGATCGATGATGGCGCCAATCACCAATGGCCGTCCGTTCCTGGGGGCGGCCGCCAGGGCTTTCTCCAGCCCGGCGGCGCCGTCCACCATGATGCCGTCGCAGTCCATGGACTGTGCGAGCGAGGCCATGTCGGTGCGCTCGATCCTCGTGCCGAAGCTCGGATACTGCCGCACCAGCTGCTTCAGCTCGATCCGGTTCAGGCTTTCGTCGCAAAGCACGACCACCGTCAGGTTGAGCTTGAGTTCCGCGGCGAGCCGCAGCTCGCTCTGCACCATGGCGAGGCTGCCGTCGCCGATGAAGCAGACCGGCCGGCTCGACCGGTCGAGCAAGGCGGAGACGATCGCGGCGGGCAGCGAATATCCCATCGAGGAGAGGCCGTTGGTCATCAGCACGCCGCGCCGCGCGTAGGCCTGCCAGCCCTGGCCGATGAGGTGCTTGTGCGAGCCGACGTCGCAGGAGATCACGGTCTCGCGCGGGAAGGCCGCGCGCACCGAATCCACGACGTCGGTCGGGTTGAGGTGACCGGAGACGCGGCCGGTGTAGTAGAGCTTGCGCAGGGCGTCGCGATGCTCGGCGATCTCGCGCTCGGCCCATCGCGGCTCGCCCTTGAACCGGTCGGCGAGCGCGTCGAGCGCGACGTCGATCCGGCCCACGAGCTCGGTATCGGCGATATAGATCTGGTCGGTGTTCGGCGTGCTGTCGATGTGGATCGTGGGGACCGCGACCCGCCACGGCTTGATGAGCTCGACCGCGTCGAATCCGACGGCCAGGATCAGGTCGCTCGACTTCAGGAAGCTCCAGATGAAATCGTTGCAGGCCATGTCCAGGGTGCCGGCGTAATAGGGATGGTCCTCGGGCAGGATTCCCTTGGCCATCGGCGAGACGACGACCGGGCAGCCGAGCTTTTCGGCGAAGCGCCGCAGCGCGTCGCCGGCATTGGCGCGGACCGCGCTGATCCCGGTGACGATCACCGGGCGCCTGGCCTTGGCGAGCCGGCCCGCGATGTCGGCATCCGCATTCGCCGTGCCCAGCACCTGCAGGTCGTGATTGAGCGCGGACGCCGGCGGAAGGACCAGCGCATCGTCGCTGCACTCCGCGCCGACGATGTCGGCCGGCGTGGTGATATGGACCGGGCCCGGGCGCTCGGCGGCCGAAAGCCGCAGCGCCTTGCGCATGATCTGGCCGGTGTTGCTGCGCTGGATCGACACCGCCCACTTCGTGATCGGCGAGAAGAGCGCGTTGTGGTTCAGCACCTGGTGGGTGAAGAGGCCGTCGCGGGTCGTGTCGATCTGCCCGGAGATCGCGATCATCGGGATCCGATCGAGATAGGCGCTGGCCACGGCCGCGACCAGGTTCGACGAGCCCGGCCCGAGGGTGGACATCGCGATGCCGGGCCGCCCGGTGATGAAGCCGTAGGCCTGCGCCATGAAGCCGGCCGTGCCCTCGCGGCGACCGAGCACGAAGGGCAGCTCCTGTCGTCGCGCGGCTTCCATGAACTCGATGTTGGGATCGCCGGGATAGCCGAATATGTACTCGATGCCGGCTGCCTTGATGTAGTTCGCGATCACATGCGCGCAGCTCGTCAAAGTGCTCTCCCGATGATTTTCTTTTCTAGGCTTGATGGCGCGCGACAGCCGCGAGCGGTGCCGGTGAACGACTGCGCGCCCTTTGCCGAGCCCATTACTACGGGCCGCCAAAATTCTGATAAAAGAATAATTGGTGGTCTTGCTATAACGTCGGATTATACTGGTCAGCGTGCCTTGAGGACCTTCATGACCCTGCGACAGCTTCAATACCTCTGTGAGATCGTGCGGCAGGGACTGCATCTGTCGCAGGCCGCCGACGCGCTCCACACGTCGCAGCCCGGCGTGTCGAAGCAGATCCAGCTCCTCGAGGAGGAGCTCGGCATCGTGATCTTCCGCCGCCGCCGCAACCGCCTGCTGGGGCTGACGGCCGCCGGCGCGGAGATCCACCGCCATGCGCGCCAGGTCCTGCTGCAGATCGAGAACATCCGCCGTGCCGGGCGCGAGCATGCGAGCGAGCCGAGCGGCACCTTGACCATCGCGACGACCCATACCCAGGCCCGCTATGTGCTGCCGGCGGTCATCGGACGGTTCGTGCAGAAGTTCCCGGGCGTTCGCCTGGAGTTCTGGCAGGGCAACCGGCGCGAGGTCTTCAAGCGCGTGGAATCCGGAGACGTGGACCTGGCGCTCGGCACGGATTGCGGCGAGAAGCTGGAGAACGTCGCCCTCCTGGGCTGCGGCCTGCTGCGCCACAGCGTGGTGGCGCGTCCGCGGCACCCCATTCTCGCCTCGCCGAAGCCGAACCTGACCGATATCGCGCAATATCCGATCATCAGCCACGCCTTCGAGCCGGACGGCCGCTGGAAGCTCAGCGGCGCGTTCGAGGCGCAGGGCCTGCAGCCGAACATCGTCTTCCGCGCCGTCGATGCGGACGTCTGCAAGGCCTATGTCGAGCTCGGCATAGGCATCGCCATTCTCGCGACCGCCGCCTTCGACCCGACCCGCGACAAATACCTGCGTGCGGTGTCGGTGGACCACATCTTCCCGCCGGAGCCGCTCTTCATCGGGCTCAACCAGAAGCAGTTCCACCGCAGCTACGTCTTCGAGTTCATCGGCATGCTGGCGCCGGCATTGACGCGCTCCGTCATCGAGCGCGCGCTCGAGGACGCCATCAGCTCCGCCGCCTAGTTCAGCATAGTCCGATCTTATACTAGGCTAGTGAAAAGTTCTTTTGTCGGCATCCTGCCGTCCCCTATTACGTCCTTTCGATGCCGCGCGACCTCCGCGCCGGCGTCCAAAGACAAGGGAAGACGATGGGAGAGCAACCGAGGAGAGGCCTGAGGGACGGCATCTCCGCGCCGCCGGCGCATCGGCGGCGGTGCTCGGTCGGCCGGCTGCCGGAAATCGCTCCCGCCTTGATCCATGCGGCATGCCCGGTCGCCGGCGAGGCACGCGCCTCGGGCGCGCGCTGCCAGCCAACATTGTGCGGAGCCTAGCGATCATGCAGACCGACCGGGGCAAGTCGTCACGCCTCCCCATCCTCATTCTTCCCGGCGACGGGATCGGTCCCGAGATCGTCGCGGCGACCGAGCGGGTGCTGCGCGAGGTCGATCGCATCTACGGCCTCGGCTTCGAGTTTCATCACGCGACCATCGGCTTCGATGCGCTTCGCGAGTTCGGCACGACGTTCCCGAACGCCGTCGCCGAAGCGGCGGCGAAGGCGGCGGGGATCGTGCTCGGCCCGGTCTCGCACAACGACTATCCGCCGGTGAAGGACGGCGGGCTAAACCCCTCCGGAGAGCTGCGTCGCCGGCTCGATCTCTACGCCAACATCCGGCCGGCGCGCGCCTACCCGAACCTGGCGCGCGTGCTGGACCGCGACATCGACCTGGTCATCGTCCGCGAGAACACCGAGGGCTTCTATTCCGACCGCTCCATGTTCGTCGGTCCGGGCGAGTTCATGCCGACGCCCGATCTCGCCTTGTCGGTCCGCAAGGTCACCCGGGCGAGCTCGGTCCGGATCGCCGAGAGCGGCTTCGTGCTCGCCGGGCAGCGCCGGCGCAAGGTCACCGTGGTCCACAAGGCGAACGTGTTGCGCGTGTCGGACGGCCTCTTCCTCGAATGCACGCGCGCGGTTGCCGCGAAGTTCCCGTCGATCGAGTACCAGGAATGCCTGGTCGACTCCATGGCCGCCCTGCTGGTCCGCGATCCCAGCCGCTTCGACGTGATCGTCACCACGAACATGTTCGGCGACATCCTCTCGGACCAGGCCTCGGAGATCGCCGGCGGCCTCGGCCTTGCCGCCTCGCTCAATGCCGGATCCAGCCATGCCATGGCCCAGGCGCAGCACGGCTCGGCGCCGGACCTCGCCGGGCGGGACCTGGCCAATCCGGTCTCGCTGATCGGCTCCGCGGCGATGCTGCTCAACTGGCTCAGCGAGCGTCATGGCCGGAAGAATCTGCTGGCCGCCGGAACGGCGATCGAGCGGGCGCTGGAGACCGTGATCGGCAATCCCCGGCACCGCACCCACGATCTGGGCGGCGACAACGGGACTCGCGCCTTCACCGGATTCATCGTCGACGCGCTGAAAGCCGCGGGCAAGGTGACGGCGTGACCGAGGGCCGCCCGGCCGCGCCGCAGGGCCGCCGGATTTCGCTGCCGCCTGGCGCCTGCGACTGCCACATGCATGTCTTCGGTCCGCATGGCCGCTTTCCGCTGGCGGAAGAGCGCAGCTACACGCCGCCGGAAAGCACGCTCGCCCGCTACCGCGACGCGGCCCGGGCGCTCGGGCTGCGCCGCGTCGTGATCGTCCAGCCGAGCGTCTACGGCACCGACAATCGCTGCCTGGCGGCCGCCCTTCAGGAATGCGGCGCCGATGCACGCGGCGTCGTGGCGATCGACGAGTTCGCGACCGACGGCACGCTGGACTATCTCGACCGCATCGGCGTCCGCGGCATCCGCCTCAACGCCATCAGCAACGGGCGGACCGATCCCGGCGCGCTCGCTGCCAGCCTCGAGGCGACCGCGGGCCGGATTCAGGACCGCGGATGGCATATCCAGATCTATTCCGACCTCGGGCAGATCGAGGCGGCGGCGGCGGCGATCGCGGCCTGTCCCGTGCCCGTCGTGATCGATCACTTCGGCAGCGCGAAGGGCGCGCTCGGCACCGCCCAGCCCGGCTTCCAGGCGCTTCTGCGCCTGGTCGGGGAGGGCGATGCCTGGGTGAAGCTCTCCGGCGCCGACCGGCTCTCGGAGGACCGGGCGGGCTATTCCGACATGGCGCCCCTGGTGCATGCGTTGCGTGCCGCCAATCCCCATCGCCTGCTCTGGGGCAGCGACTGGCCGCACACGCCGCTGCATTCCCGCGGCCCGCAGAAAGAGCCGCGCGTCGCGGCATTCCGCAATGTCGATGACGGCGGGCTGCTGGCCGCGCTCGCCGCCTGGCTCGGCAGTGACGAGGACTTCCGCCGCGTTCTGGTGGCCAATCCCGCACGTCTCTACGGCTTCGGGGAGCCGAAGCAATAGCGCTCAGGAGGCGCCGCACAAAGGCCGGGCGGTCGGTCGACCCGGCTTCAAGAAACATCGACGGAGGAAATGTCATGACGAAATCCGCGCATCACGGAGCCGGGCGACTGTTGCGCCGCCTCGTCTCAGCCTGCGCCTGCCTTGCGCTCGGCAGTGCGGCCGCCGCCGCCGATGTCGATTTCTCGGGAAAGCGGATCCAGCTGATCGTGCCGGTCGCGGCCGGCGCTTCCGCCGACCTCTCGGCGCGGTTCGTGGCGCCGCTGCTTGCCGAGCGCCTGCCGGGCAAGCCGACGATCATCATCCGCAACGTCGCGGGGGCCGGCTCCATCGCGGGCGGCAACGAGTTCCAGAATCGCGCCCGGCCGGACGGGACGGATCTCATCCTCGTCACGCCTTCGGCGATGCTGAACTACGTCTTTCACGATCCCCGCGTTCACTACAAGCTGAACGAATGGATCCCGATCGCCGGGATGTCCCAGGGGATGATCGTCTATTCCAACGCCTCGCTCGGCATCAAGGACGCCGCAGGCTTGGTCGATCTCGGCGACAAGCCGGTCGTCATGGCGGCCAACAGCGCCACCGGCATCGACCTCGGCGTGCTGCTCCCGCTCGATCTTCTGGGCGTCGCGGTGAAGCCGGTCTTCGGCATGAATCGCGGCGAGGTCTATCCCGGCTTCCAGCGCGGCGAGTTCAACATCAGCTTCGACGCCTACGCCGCCTACCGGCAGGAGATCCTGCCGCTGGTCGAAGGCGGAACGGCGGTGCCGCTGTTCAGCCTCGGCTATACCGATGCGTCCGGCGCCGTCGGCCGCGATCCCACGGTCCCCGACATCCCCCACTTCCTGGAGCTCTACGAGAAGGTCAAGGGCCATCCCTTGGCCGGTCCGGAGCGCGAGGCCTGGGACGCCGTCTACAACCTCAACGTCATGAGCACGCGCGCGATCCTGCTTCCCGCCGGCACGCCGCAGGACGTGGTCGACGCTTACGCCAAGGCGGTCAAGCAGCTGGTCGACGACATCCAGAAAGACCCGGCGCTGCGCGAGCAGGCGGCGAATTTCATCGGGCCGCAGCCGATGACGGCCGGAGAGGCCGCCGCCCGCAACATGAAGAGCGCCGTGGACTTCAGTCCGGCGGGCTATGCCTGGCTCAAGGACTGGCTGAAGCGCCGATACGACGTGACCGTCCAGTAACGGGAATCCGGGACCGACGAGCATGGACGCGGTCGTTCTGGCCCTGCATGAGCTCCTGTCCATCCACCACCTCCTCTATCTGCTGGGTGGCGTCGCCGTCGGCATGGTGGTCGGCGTCCTGCCGGGCATGGGCGGGGTGGCCGGCATGGCGATGCTGCTGCCCTTCGTCTACGGCATGGAGAAGGAATCGGCGCTCGCGCTGATGATCGGCATGCTGGCCACCACGGCGACCGGCGACACCTTCCCGTCGATCCTGATGGGGATCCCGGGCGGCGCCTCCTCGGCGACCGTGCTCGACGGCTTCCCGCTGGCGCGGCGCGGCGAGGCGGCGCGGGCGCTGAGCGCCGCCTTCACGTCGTCGCTGCTGGGCGGCGTGTTCGGCTCCGTCGTGCTGATCGGCTGCGTCTTCGTCGCCCGCCCGCTCATCCTTGCGATCGGCATGGGCGAGAACCTGCTGCTGCTGATCTTCGCCCTCTCGATGATCGGCTCCCTGACCGGCAAGAGCCCGCTCAAGGGCCTGGCGGCCTGCGGCATCGGCCTGCTGCTCGGCAGCGTCGGCAGTGCGCCCGCGACCGGCGAGGTGCGCTTCACCTTCGGCACCGTCTACCTCAGCGACGGCATCCCGCTGATTGTGCTTGCCCTCGGCGTCTTCGCGATCCCGGAAATCGTCGATCTCATGCGCCAGGGCACCACCATCGCCAGCGTCCGCAAGCTCGGCGGCGGCTGGCGCGATGGGATGATCGACACGTTCCGGCATTGGTGGCTGGTGCTCAGGGTCTCGACCATCGGCGCGGTGATCGGCATCCTTCCCGGCCTCGGCGCTTCGACCGCCGACTGGCTGGCCTACGGCCATGTCGTGCAGAGCGCGCGCGACCGCAGCAAGTTCGGGCAGGGCGATATCCGCGGCGTGATCGCCCCGGAGGCCGCCAATCACGCCGTCCGCGGCGGCGATCTCGTCCCGACCCTGTTCTTCGGCGTGCCGGGTTCGGGCTCCATGGCCTTGCTGCTGGGGGCGTTCATCCTGATCGGGATCGATCCCGGCATCCGCATGGCGACGACCGAGCTGGATCTCACTTTCGTCATCATCTGGTCGCTGGCCATCGCCAGCGTCATCGGCGCGATCATCTCCATCATCCTCGCCGGCCCGATCGCGAAGCTGACCCTGGTCCGCTACGCCTATCTGGCGCCGCTGATCACCGTGCTCATGTTCTTCACGGCCTATCAGGCGACCCAGAGCTGGGGCGATCTTCTTTCCCTGCTGCTGCTCTGCGTCTTCGGCCTCTATCTGAAGCGGTTCGACTGGCCGCGCCCGGCGCTGGTCGTCGGCTTCGTCCTCTCGCCCGGCCTCGAGGCCGGGATCTATCAGACCGCACAGGTCTACGGCTTCAGCTTTCTAGAGCGCCCGCAAGCGCTGCTGATCGTGGCCCTGATCCTTCTCTCGCTCGGCGCCGGAATCCTCCGCCTTGTCAGGGAGCGCAGGGCCGGCCCGGCCGGCAGCGATGCCGAGGCGCCAAGCCGCCGTGCGCCGCAACTGGCTTTCAGCCTGCTGCTGATGGCGCTGCTCGGTTACGCGCTGGTCGTGGCGATGCAGACCGCCTATCTGACCCGGCTTTTCCCGGCCATCGTCGCGGGCATCACGTTCGTCCTGATCCTGGCGGTCGCCGTCCAGCAGGCCCTGGCGCCGCTCGGCAGCCCCGTCCTCACCGACCACGAGCAGACCGGTGCCGAAGATGGGAGGGATCGGCCGGGCAAGCTGGTCTACCTCGCCTGGTTCGCGGCGTTTCTCGCCCTCGTCGCCTTGTTCGGCTTCTCGATCGGCGCGACGCTCTTCGTGGTCGCCTTCATCTCGGTCGAATGCGGCCCGCCGCTCTGGCGGAGCGCGCTGTTCGGCATCGCGACGCTCGGCGTGCTCGCCATCCTTTCCTACGGGCTCTATCTCGAATATCCGCGCGGCATTCTCGCCGACTACGTCGCTCTTCCCTGGTGGTTGCAGTGAGCTCGACGCGGTGCGCCGCCGCCTGCCGTCTTCCGTGAAGGATCGGGATGTTGCTGTTTGACCTGCATGAATGGGGCCGTGAGCTGCTCGCTTTGGGCCAGGTGGTCGTGATCGATCTCGTCCTGGCCGGCGACAACGCCATCGTCGTCGGGATGGCGGCGGCGGCTCTGCCGGCGGAGACCCGGGGCCGCGTCATCCTGATGGGCATCGCCATCGCGACAGGCCTGCGCATCCTGTTCGCGCTGGTCGCCAACCAGATTCTCGTCGTCGTCGGCCTCACCCTGGCGGGCGGCATCCTTCTGCTCTGGGTGTGCTGGAAGTTCTGGCGGGAGATCGATGCCGAACGGCGGCGGCGGCGCTCCGCGCGCGCCGGCGGGGCGGAGCAGGAGGAACCGGAAGAGGTGCTGCCCGGCGTCGTCCCGAAGACCATGACCCAGGCGATCATCCAGATCGTGGTCGCCGACGTCTCGATGTCGCTCGACAACGTCCTCGCGGTCGCCGGCGCCGCGGCCCAGCACACCGTCGTCCTGGTGATCGGCCTCCTGCTCTCGGTCGGGCTGATGGGCGCCGCCGCCACCGTCATCGCCGGCTTCCTGAAGCGCCATCACTGGATCGCCTATGTCGGCCTGGCGATCATCCTGTGGGTCGCCGTCGACATGGTCTACCGCGGCAGCAACCAGGTCATCGAGAAGATCAGTCATTGCGGCGCGAATTGCGAGATGCACATCTTCGACTGATTCCGCCGGTACAGAAGGAAGCCTTCCACGAGCCCGAACCAGGACATTGCGCCGGACCCGCGGCCGGATCCGGCAACCCAGCCGCAAGCGGGCCGCGCCGCCTTCCTGACGCTGTTTCCCTCGATCATGCTGCCGATGTTCCTGGCCGTGATCGACCAGACCATCGTTGCGACGGCGCTGCCCAGCATCGCCAGCGAGCTGCAGAGCGTCGAGTGGACCTCCGGGATCGTGGTCGGCTATCTGATCGCCGCGACGATCCTGTCGCCGGTCTATGGCCGGCTGGGCGACGCCTTCGGCCGCCGCAAGCTGCTGTTCATTGCGCTCGGCATCTTCGTCGGCGCGTCGGTCCTCTGCGCCCTGGCGGACAGCATCGGCACCCTGATCGCCGCGCGCGTCCTGCAGGGCGTCGGCGGCAGCGGCCTGATGTCGCTGTCGCAGGCCCTGATCGGCGAGGCCGTGCGGCCGCGCGACCGCGCGCGCTTCCAGGGCTTCCTCGCCGGCGTGGCGGTGACGTCCAACACGCTCGGCCCCGTGGTCGGCGGCTTGCTGACGCAGTATTTCGGGTGGCGGTCCATCTTCCTGGTCAATGTTCCGGTCGGCCTGCTCGCCGTGCTGCTGCTGGCCCGGCTCCCGGTGCGGAATGTCGCGCGGGAGCCGTTCCAGTTCGACGGAATGGGGCTGCTGCTCTTTGCCCTCATGGTTACGTCGCTGCTCGGCGCGCTCCAGGAGCTGCAGCGCTTCGATTTCGCTGTCTTCTACGTCGTCGTGACGCTCATGGTGGTTGCCGTGGTCGCGCTCTTCCTGCTCTATCGCTGGGAGAAGCGGGCGCCGGATCCGCTCCTCCCGCTCTCGCTGCTGCGCGACCGGTCGATCTGGCGCAGCGACGCGATGGCGGCGTGCCACGGTGCGACGCTGGTTTCGCTGCTGACCTTCTTGCCGATCTATTTCCGCACCGTGCACGGTTCCGACGCGGCGGAGATCGGCCTGCTGATGGCTCCCATGACGATCGCGATCGCCATCGGCTCGATGCTTACCGGCACGATCGTGGCCCGGACCGGACACTCGGCGATCCTGCCGTCCCTGGGCACCGCCGCGACGGCGATCGCCCTCGTTCTTCTCAGCCTGGTCTCGCCGGTCCTGACGCCGCGCGCCGCCTCGCTGGTCCTGGCCTGCGCCACCTTCTTCATGGGCAGCGTCATGAGCGTCGTCCAGGTCACGGTCCAGACCGCGGCGGGGCCGAGCCAGCTCGGGCGCGCCGCAAGCTCGGTTCAGCTCTCGCGCGCGCTCGGGGCGGCACTCGGCACGGCGACCGTCAGCCTGGCCATATTCGCCACGATCTCGCTGACCGACCCGCAGGCGATCGCGGTCTTCAGCGCTCTGCTGGAGGCGGGGCCGGACGCACTGTCGACCTTCTCGCCGGCGATGATATCCGAGGTCGCATCCGGAATAGGCTCCGCCTTCCGGGTCGGCTTCCTGCTCATCGCAGCCTTCGCCGCGATCTCCTCGGTGCTGGCATGGACCCTCCCGATGCGGCGCATCGAATGACCCCGAGCAGTATCATCATTGGATATAGCACCGGAACAAACGGTTCTTAGCCCTGCTTCGGCGACGGGCCTATACCCCGCAGTGGATCGGTCTCCACGCGCGGCGCAAGCCGCGGCCGATCGAAAAGCACTTCGATAAGAAGTCCATCAGACTGGGAGGATACCAATGCTGAATTTCGCGAGACATTTGGCCTGCTGCGCTTCCGTGGCCGCGGGCTTGCTGGTCGTGCCCGGCGCCCGGGCGGACGACAACTACCCGACGAAGCCGGTGACGGTGATCGTGGATCGGGCGCCGGGCGGCGGCACGGACATCACGGCGCGCATGATGGCGCAGTATCTGAGCAAGACGCTGGGCCAGCAATTCATCGTCGAGAACCAGCCCGGGGCTGCCGGCCGGATCGCCTTGCAGCGCCTCAGCGCATCGGCGGCGGACGGCTATACGCTCCTGGTGGTCGGCTCGAGCTACACGGTCAATCCGGCGCTCTACAAGCTGGAGATCGACCCGGTCGAGGACATCACGCCGGTCGTCGCGATTTCCGAAGGCGGGCTGCTTCTGGTGGCGAGTCCGAAGCTGGAGGCGAAGACCTTGCCGGACCTCCTGAAGCAGGCAAAGGCCAATCCCGGCAAGATCACCAGTGCCACGGTCGGGTCCGGCAGCATCTCGGATCTTTCGACGGCTCTGCTGGGGATGATGGCCGACGTGCAGTTCACCCGCGTCGAATACAAGGGCGCCGGCCCGGCGATGAACGACACGATGGCCGGCGTCACCGACATCCTCTTCTCGTCGCCGGCCAACGCCATCCCCCAGGTCAAGGCCGGCACCCTCACGGCGCTCGCGACCACCGCCGACGTCCCGATGCCCGGCATGGCCGAGGCGCCGATCATGCAGAAGTCCGGCGTCCCCGGCTACAAGGTGCTGGAATGGTACGGGGTGATCGGGCCGAAGGGGATTCCCGCGCCGATCGTCGAGAAGATCAACGCCGCGGTCAACGAGATGCTGAAGGATCCCGCCATCATCGCCACCATCAATCGCGACGGCTTCGTGCCCGCCGGAGGCTCTGCCGCGGATTTCAAGGCGCGGATCGCGAACGGCATCGCGCAATGGACCAAGGTCGTCCAGTCGATGAACATCCAGCCGCAATAGGGCCGCGGAGGGGGACCGGCGGGGACGCTTGCAGCCGATGAGCGCAGTTGGGATGGAAGCCGACTTTGTCATTGTCGGAGCCGGTTCGGCGGGATGCGTGCTCGCCGACCGGCTGAGCGCCGGCGGGGCGAGCGTGCTGCTGCTGGAAGCGGGGCCGAAAGACAACAACATCATGATCCACGTTCCCGCCGGGGCCATACGCCTGCGCGGCCATCCGGCCTTCGACTGGAACTACCTCACGGCTCCGGAGCCGGAGTCGCGCAACCGGGCCTTCAAATGGCCGCGCGGCAAGGTGATCGGCGGCACGGCTTCCATCAATGGCATGAACTTCGTGCGCGGCCATGCATCCGATTTCGACGGTTGGGAACGCATGGGCTGCCGCGGCTGGGGCTATCGCGACGTCCTGCCGTGCTTCAAGAGCATCGAGAATTATGACGGCGGGGACGACCGGTTCCGCGGCCGGTCCGGCCCGCTGCGCGTCGAGGACTACCGCACCATCCTGCCGGTGACGCATTGCTTCATGGAAGCGGCAAAGCAGGCAGGCCTCAGATTCTCTCCCGACATCAACGGCGAGAATTCCTCCGAAGGGGTCGGCTATTCGCAGATGTCGCGCAAGGGGCGCTTCCGCGCTTCGACCGCGCAGGCCTTCCTGCGCCGGGCGCTCGCGCGATCCAATCTCCGGGTCGAGGTCGGCGCCCACGCGACGCGGCTGATCTTCGACGGGAAGCGCTGCATCGGCGTCGCCTTCCGTCAGGACGGCACGGACCGGATCGCGACCGCGCGCGGCGAGGTGATTGTCTCGGGCGGGACGATCAATTCGCCGCAGATGCTGCAGCTCTCGGGTATCGGTGATCCCGATCATCTGAAATCCATCGGGGTCGATGTCCTGATCGACTCCCCCGGTGTCGGGCAGAATCTGTCCGACCATTACGCTGCGCCGATCGTCTGCCAGATCGCAGGGCTGGAGACCGTCAATGAGCTCGGGCGCGGCGTCAAGTTGCTGCGGGAGATGGCGCGCTGGGCCTTGTTTGGCCGGGGCGCGCTGACATTCGGTGCGACGACCGTTTCCATATTTTGTCGCAGCCGGCCGGAATTGCCCGATCCCGATCTGCAGCTGCTGTTCTTTCCGGGGAATCTGCGCGAGAAGGAGCCGAACCAGCTCAGCAAAGTCACCGCTGTGCGCCTGTCCGTCACGGCGACCCGGCCGAGGAGCCGCGGCACGGTGTTGGCCGGGTCCAAGGATCCGTTCGCGCCGCCCACGATCCGCCCGCGCTACCTCGCGGATCCGCATGACCTGGACGTCATCGCGGCCGGTGTGAAGCTCGGGCGCAGGATATTCACCCAGCCCGCCATCGCCCGATACGTCGTCGCGGAGCGCGAGCCCGGGCCGGCGCTCGTGTCCGATCTTGCGGTCGCGGATTGGATACGCGAGACCGGCCGCACGGTTTATCACCCGGTCGGAACCTGCCGGATGGGCGAGGACGACCTGGCGGTCGTGGACTCGAGGCTGCGCGTGCGAGGCGCCGAGCGCCTGCGGGTGGTCGACGCATCCATCATGCCGGTGACGACCACCGGAAACACGAACGCGCCGACGATCATGATTGCGGAGAAGGCGGCGCAGATGATCCTGGAAGACAATCGCAGGTAAGGGCCGCGACGGAAGCGGAGGCGGTCACGTCGCGGATGACGATTTGTCCGGTTCGGAGCGCACAGTCCGAATTCATGATTTACCAGGCGTTGCAAATGGCTATATAGAGGACAAGTCCGACCACGGACCAGAAGGTTCGGAGCTCGAATCTCCTCGTGGCGCCGGCGCTCCTTGAATTCGGTCTTCCTTGAGTAAGGGCGACGCGGTGGAAATGAAGCTGAAGCCCTTGGTCAAGGGCACGCTCTCCTTCGCCGTACCCGCCCTGCGGTCGATGCGGTCGCCCGGGTTCGAGACGACCGGCGCCGAGTATTGCTACTCGGTCTTCCTGCGGCACTTTTCGCATATTGCGCCGCTGACGGGCGGCATCATGCCGAACAGCGTCGCGGAGTTCGGGCCGGGAAGCTCGATCGGGGTCGGGCTGTGTGCCTTGCTGGCGGGCGCCGCGGCCTACACCGGCCTCGACGTCGTGGACAGCACCCATGCGGGGCTCAACCTGGAAGCCTTCGACCGGCTGGTCGAGATGTTCCGGTCGCGCCGTCCCGTTCCGCAATCGGGCGCGTTCGCGCCGATCTTCACGCCGGCCGCCGACTGGGCCTTTCCGGCGGCGCTCCTGCCCAATCTCGAATGGTCGCTCGAGCCCGACCGCTTGCGCCGCATCCGCGCGGACATCGCCGACAAGTCCGGCGCGTTCATCCGCGTGGCGACTCCGTGGACCAGGGCAGGGCTCATCGCGCCCCGGAGCCTCGATTGGATATTCTCGCAATCGGTCCTGGAGCATGTCGACGATGCCGGCGAGGTCTATGACTGCTCGCGGCAATGGCTCCGGCCGGGCGGGCTCATGTCGCACGAGAACGACTATACCAGCCACGACCTCACCCGTCATTGGAACGGCCACTGGACGATCGGCGACATCGCGTGGAAGGCCCTGCGCGGCCGGCGGCCCTATCTCATCAACCGCCTGCCGCATTCGGGCCATGTCGAGATGCTCAAGGCGCGCGGCTTCGAGATCGTGGTCGAGCTCGGCGACGTGAGGGCGAACGAGGCCCTGCCGCGATCGCAATTCGCCCCGCCGTTCGATCGCATGAACGTGGCGGACGCGACCACGGCGATCGTGTTCTTCGTGGCGCGAACGCCGGACGAGAGCGTCGAACGGTCTATTTGAGCGTCGATCGCCGGTGATAGGTCAGCGCCAGCGCCAGGCAGGATGAAAGCGGCCCCTTCGGCAGCGTGCCGGACGGGCTCAGGCAGATGGCGCGGTTCTTCGCGTAGGCGAAAGCGTCCGGAAACCGCTCGCGGAAGGTTTCGACCAGCGTCGTGTTGCAGTTGAAGAGCACGGCGCAGGGCCGTTCCGACGACCGGAGCCAGCCCAGCCGGATCGTGCTGCCGCTGCCGGTCGCCGCGGTGAGATAGGCGGGCTCGCCCCATTTCAGCGTCTCGGTGAGCGGGCCCACGCCGTCGAGCTTCGCCGCCGCCGCGAAGATCAGCCCGCGCACCTGCAGCAGGCGTCTTCGGACCGGCGCAGGGAAGGCATCGAATGCCGCCGCGACCTCCGCGGGGATCGCAGGTCCGCTCTTGGCAGCGCCTTTGGCCATGGCCTCGTCCGTCGGGATTGCAGGCCGATCCTCTCACGGCGCCGGCCGGAAGGAGAATGCCAATTCCGTGACCGCATCGGGGCGTCAGGAGGGCGGCGGCATCGCCGGCCGGCCGACGATCTGGCGGCCGGAGGTCGTCCGCTCGATGGCGAGCGGGATGCCGTAGAGCCGGCTCAGGCGTTCCTCGGTCAAGGTCGTTGCGGCGGGGCCGGCGGCGAAGCTGCGATCGGCGCCCAGGGTGGCGACCTGGTCGGCCAGGGCCAGCGCCTGTTCCGGATCGTGGGTCGAGAGCAGCACCGTCAATCCGGTCTCCGCAAGGCCGCGGACCCGGTCCAGCACCAGGATGCGGTTGCCCAGATCGAGGCTGGCCGTGGGCTCGTCCATGAACACGACCGGCGCCTGCTGCGCCAGGGCGCGCGCGATCAGCGCAAGCTGCCGCTGGCCCTCGGAGATCTCGAACAGCGCGCGGGAGGCGAGACCGGCGATGCCGAGCCGCTCCAGCGCCTCGGCGGCCAGCGCGCGGTCCTTCCGCGACGGCGTGCCGAACAGGCCGAGATGCGCGGTGCGTCCCATCGTGACCAGGTCGAGCACGGTGTGGGCGCTCTCGCCGCGATAGGCCTGCGGCACGAAGGCGATCCGCCGGGCGATCGCGGGGCGTGACATCCCGCCAAGATCTTCTTCGCCCAGGACGATCTTCCCCGAGAGCGGCGGGATCAGGCCGAGCAGGGTCCGGAACAGCGTCGTCTTGCCGACGGCGTTCGGACCGAGCAGGCAGGTGAGCGTTCCGGCCGCGAGCGCGAGGTCGATGCCCTCGGCCACCGTCGCGCGGCCGTAGCCGATGGCGAGGCCTTCGGCGCGGAGCGCGGTCACGGCGCGACCGTCCGCCGGCTGCGCGCCAGCAGCCAGACGAAGGCCGGCCCGCCGATGACCGCGGTCAGCACGCCGAGCGGGATCTCCGTCGCCGCGATGGCGCGGGCCAGGGTGTCGACGGCGATCATGAAGGCGCCGCCGAGCAGCACCGAGGCGGGCAGCAGCCGGTCGAAGCGCGCGCCGACCAGCAGCCGCGCCATGTGCGGCACCATGAGGCCGACCCAGCCGATCACGCCGGAGATGGCGACGACGCTGGCCGTCGCCAGGGTCGCCGCCGCGATGACGATGCCGCGCAGGCGGTTGACATCGACCCCGAGCGCCTTGGCCTCGTCGTCGCCGAGCCCCAGCACGCCGATCCGCCAGCGCAGCAGATAGAGCGGCGCCAGGCCGACGATGATCGCCGGCAGAACCGCGAGCACGTCGCCGGGCTTCACCCCGGCAAGGCTGCCGAGCAGCCAGAAGGTGATGACCGGGAGCTGGTCGTAGGGATCGGCCAGGATCTTCACCAGCGAGATCCCGGCGCCGGCCAGCGCGCCGAGCACGATGCCGGCGAGCACCAGCACCAGCACGTCCCCGCCGGCGCGGAGACTCCGCGCCAGCGCGGCGACGAGGATCACGGTGAGCAGTCCGGCGCCGAAGCCGAGGAACTGGATCGCCGCGACCGGCAGGCCGAGCAGGATGCCGAGCACGGCGCCGAGGCCGGCGCCCGAGGAGACGCCGAGGATGTCCGGCGAGACCAGCGGGTTGCGGAACAGGCTCTGGTAGCTGGCGCCCGCCGCCGACAGCGCGGCACCCACCAGCAATGCCGCGAGCACGCGCGGCAGGCGGATCTGGAACAGCACGGTGTCGATGGTCTGGGGATTCGGCGCGCCGCTCAGGCGATGGAACAGCGCCAGCGCCACGTCCTCGGGTCCCATCGGATAGGCGCCGATCCCGGCGGCCACCAGCACGGTGACGAGCAGGAGCAAGGCCAGCGCCAGGAGCGCCGGCGCCGCGCGTCGCTGCGAAGCGTCAGTTCCTGCCGGCGCCGAGGAGGCGGTCGAGATCGGCATCGCTGAGATCGACCTGATAGAAGAGGTGATAGAAGCCCCCGACCTGCTGCCGGAGATCGCCCGGCGCCCGGTCTGGATAGAAGGCGTGCATCAGCCAGGTGAGGCCGATCAGCCGGTTGATCGAGGGCGGCGAATCGATGAAGCCATAGGGCAGGTTTGGCGCCAGGAAGACGCGATGCCGCTGCACCGCCGGCACCGGCTGCCATTCCGGCATCGTGCCGACCTTCCGCGCGAAGCCGGAATCCAGCGTGATGATCGTGTCCGGCGCCCAGGCGATCACGTTCTCCATCGAGGCCGTGACCAGCCCGCCTTTGTCGCGCAGGCCCTCGACCACGTTGACGCCGCCGGCACGCTCGATGATCTCGGTGTTGATCGAGCCCTTGGCGCCGGTCTCCAGCCCCTCGCTCTGCCGCGCGAGATAGACGCGCGGCCGTTTCTCCGGCGGCACCTTGGCCAGCACCCGGTCGACCTCGGCGAGGGTGCTCTCCGCCGCCTCGGCCAAGGCCTCGCCGCGGTCCTTGACGCCGAGGATGCCGGCGATCAGGCGCAAGGCGGCCGGCGCGTTCTCGAAGCGCCCGTCGATCAGCAGATAGGGGATATGCGTCTGGTCCTGGACGCGGTCGGCCAGCGATTTGTAGGTGTCGGAGATCGTGCCGAAATCGATGATGAGGTCGGGTTTCAGCGCGACCAGCTTCTCGAGATTGATCGTGTCGCCCTTGCCGGTCAGCCGCCCGATCTCGGGCAGGCCGCGCACCGAGGGCGGCAGATACGGCTTCTCCGCTTCCCTGGGCGCCCGGATCCAGCCGATCATGTCCTGCGGCGCCAGCATGGCGAGCAGCACCGAGGCCGGCGGGCCCGCGGCGAGCACGCGCGTGATGCGATCCGGCACTTCGACCTTGCGCCCGGCGGAATCGGTGATGCTGCGCGCCCAAGCCGGCGTGATCGCCATGAAAGCGGCGAAGACGACGGCGACGAGCCGTAGCAACATCGTCATGTTCCGCTCAACGCCGGATCGACGTCGGAATCGCCCTTGGTCGGCGGCGCCAGCGGGGTGAAGGCGCAGCGGTCGGGCTTGAGGTCGAGCAGCGGCGTCTCGTCCAGGCAGTCGAGTCCGCGCACCAGCAGGATCGGTCCCTCGACGCCGACCAGCGACACGATCGAGGTCGCGATCGGGTTGGGCCGGAGCGGGGAGCGCAGCGAGAAAGTGCCGCGCGCCTTGCCGTTATCCGCCGGGCTCTGGAGCACAAGGTCGCGCCTGGATCGGTGCAGCCAGTAGAGCACCTCGATCTCCGGATAGAGGTCGATTCCGGGCAGCGCCTGGTCCCAGGGCTGGAACAGCTCGATCCGGCAGACCGGCCCGTCCTTGCGTCCCTGGCGCGGGCAGTCGAGGCGCGAGGTCCAGGGCGTGCGGATGCGGCCGATGAAGATCAGCCCGGCATCGGTGCGCTCGGGCCACGGGACGGTGCGCTCGGCGGCGCGCAGCGCGTTTTCACGGGTCATTTCGGCTTTCCGGCCTTCCAGGACTGCGCTATATAATCGATCTATATAGCGGCCGGTTCAACGGATGGCGAGCGGTTTGGAGCGCGGCATTTCGTGGCGATCGAGGCCTTGGTGACGCTGAAGGGCGATGAGACCGCGCCGGTCGGGCGCGATCGCATCCGCCTGCTCGAGACCGTGGCCCGGGCCGGCAGCATCTCGGCCGGCGCCCGGGCGGCGGGCATCACCTACAAGGCCGCCTGGGACGCGCTCGACGCCATGTCGAACCTGTTCGGCACGCCGCTCCTGGTGACCCGCGCGGGCGGCAGTGCGGGCGGCGGCGCCACGCTCACGCCGACCGGCATCCGGGTGATCGAGGCCTTCCGGCGCCTCGAAGCCGAGATGGCGCGCGTGCTGCGCAGCCTCGAGCCCGATCTCGCCGGCACGGGAGTGACGCCCTTGAACCTCGTCTCCGGATTCCTGATGAAGACCAGCGCCCGCAACGCGCTGCGCGGCACGATCGACAGCATCGTCTCCGACGCGCTCAGCGCCGAGGTCGCGGTGACGGTCTCCGCCGACACCACGGTCTATGCCCTGGTGACCCAGGCGAGCGTGCGCGAGCTGGGCCTGTGCGTCGGCCGCGACGTCGTGGTGCTGATCAAGGCGCCGTTCGTCGTGATCTCGACCGAGCCGGCGATGCCTGCCGTCTCGATGCGCAACCGCGTCGCCGGCACGGTCCGGCGCTGCGACGTCTCGGCGGTCAACGCCGAGGTGGTGCTCGATATCGGCGACGGCAAGACGCTGGCCGCCACCATCACCGCGCACAGCGCAAAGTCCCTCGGCATCGAGCCCGGCAAGCCCGCCTGGGCGTTGTTCGACGCCGCGCACGTCATCCTGGCCATCGATTAACAAAAAGGGGGAGATCCCATGCGTCTGTTGAGAAACTTCGCAACCGCCGTCGCGCTCGCGACCGCGACCTTGTTCGCAGCGGCGGCGTCCGCCGACGAGGTGAACGTCGCCGTCGCCGCGAACTTCACCGATGCGGCCAAGGAGATCGGCCAGGCCTTCAAGGCCAAGACCGGCAACGATGCGGTCTTCAGCTTCGGCGCCTCCGGCGCGCTCTATACCCAGATCAGCCAGGGGGCGCCGTTCCAGGTATTCCTCTCGGCCGATGCCTCGCGGCCGAAGAAGGCGGTGGACGAGGGCTACGGCGTCTCGGGCACCAACTTCACCTATGCGATCGGCAAGCTGGTTCTGTGGAGCAAGAAGCCGGGCCTCGTGACCGGCGAGGACACGCTGAAGAGCGGCAGCTTCAACAAGGTCTCGATCTGCGATCCGAAGGCCGCGCCCTACGGCCAGGCCGCGGTGGAGACCATGCAGTCGCTGAAGCTCTACGACACGCTGCAGCCGAAGCTCGTGCAGGGCGCCAACATCACCCAGGCCTTCCAGTTCGTCGATACCGGCAATGCGGAGATCGGCTTCGTGGCGCTCTCCCAGGTGGTCGGCAAGAGCGAGGGGTCGCAGTGGATGGTGCCGCAGGATCTCTACAAGCCGATCAAGCAGGACGCCGTGCTTCTTTCCAAGGGCGCCGACAGCGCCGCGGCCAAGGCCTTCATCGAATTCCTGAAGGGCCCGGAAGCCGTCGCCATCATCAAGAAGTACGGCTACGAGGTCGGCAGCTGACGGCGCCGGCCCTTGGGCGGGCTTTCGCCTGAGATCTGGACCGCGGTCCGGCTGACCATCGAGCTGGCCGCGGTCACCACCCTCATCCTCCTGCTCGTGGGCACGCCGGTCGCCTGGTGGCTGGCGCGCTCGCGCGCCTGGTGGAAGGAGGCGATTGCCACGGTGGTCGCGCTGCCGCTGGTCCTGCCGCCGACCGTGCTCGGCTTCTACCTGCTGGTCGTGCTCGGGCCGAACGGGCCGGGCGGCCTGCTCGCCTCGGCCTGGGGCGGCGAGACCTTGGCCTTCACGTTCGGCGGGCTGATCATCGGCTCGGTCTTCTATTCCATGCCGTTCGTGGTGCAGCCGATCCGCAACGCCTTCGAGGCGATGGGCGACCGGCCCCTGGAGGTGGCCGCCACCTTGCGCGCCTCGCCGTTGAAGACGTTCTGGAGCGTCGCCGTGCCGCTCGCGCGGCCCGGCTTCGCCACCGCCGCCGTGCTCGGCTTCGCCCATACGGTCGGCGAGTTCGGCATCGTGCTGATGATCGGCGGCAACATCCCCGGCAAGACCAAGGTGCTTTCCGTCGCCGTCTTCGATTATGTTGAGGCCATGCAATGGCATGAGGCCAACATCCTGGCGGCGGGCATGGCGGTCTTTTCCTTCATCGTCATCCTGACCATGACGCTGCTGCAGAAGCGCATGGCCCGGGTCGGGGAATGAACGCCGGCTCGCGTGCCGCCGGCGCGACCAGTGCCGAGACGATCCGCATCGCCTTTCGCGGCCGGCTGGGCAAGTTCGCGCTGGACGCCGCCTTCACGATGCCCGCGGTCGGCATCACCGCCCTGTTCGGGCCGTCGGGATGCGGCAAGACCACGATCCTGCGCTGCATCGCCGGGCTGCAGCGTCTCGCCGGGACCTGCGCGATCGGCGCCGATGTCTGGCAGGACGATTCCCGCTTCCTGCCCGCCCATCGCCGCCCGATCGGCTATGTCTTCCAGGAGGCGAGCCTGTTTCCCCATCTCTCGGTCCGGCGCAATTTGCTCTACGGCGCGGATGGCCTCGGCGGGAACGGCATCAGCTTCGACGCGGTGACGGCGCTGCTCGGCATCGAGCATCTGCTGGAGCGGGCACCCCGCCATCTCTCCGGCGGCGAGCGCCAGCGGGTGGCGATCGGCCGCGCGCTGCTCTCCCAGCCCAAGCTGCTGCTGATGGACGAGCCCCTGTCCGCGCTCGACCGCGAGACCAAGAGCGAGATCCTGCCCTTTCTCGAGCGGCTGCACGACACGCTCAAGCTGCCGATCGTCTATGTCAGCCACGACATGAGCGAGGTCGAGCGCCTCGCCGACCACCTGGTGCTGGTGCAGGAGGGACGGGTGATCGCGGCCGGGCCGCTGCGCGACCTGCAGAGCGATCCCAGCCTGCCGCTCGCCGCCGCGCGCGAGGCGGCGGTGACGCTCGACGGCATCGCGCAATCCTACGATGCGGCGGACGGGCTGCTGACCCTCGCGGTCGATGGCCAGCCTTTCCTGGTGCCGACCGCTTCCGTCGCGCTCGGCCGGTCGCAGCGTCTCAGGGTCGCCGCCGGCGACGTCAGCCTCGCTCGCGAGCGTTCCGCCGCCAGCACCATTCTCAACATCGTGCCGGTCCGGATCCTCTCGGCGACGCCGCTGGGGGCGCATGAGGTGCTGGCCGTGCTCGGTCTCGGCGCAAAGGACGACGGCGGGCGGCTGCTGGCGCGGGTCACGCGCCGCTCCTGGCAGCGCCTGGAGCTCCGGGAAGGCCTCGACGTCTACGCCCAGATCAAGAGCGTCGCGCTCGCGCCGGGCCGCGGCTAGCTAAGGCCGGCCGACGACCAGCAGCAGCGAGCCTTCGAACGTCGGCCGGCGACGCAACGCGCCGAACCGCGCATCCCATGTGCCGTCGGCCAGATCGCGCGCCAGCGCCTGCTCGAACCGCGCGACCGCCGCCGGCTCGACGAAACTCCAGGCGGAGCAGGCGAGCCGCGCCGCGGGATCGAGCAGCATTTCCGGCCGGCCGTAATAGGCCTCGTTGAACCCGTCGCGGCAGTCGAGCGGGATCGGTATGGCGGCGGCCTCCGCCGGGCCGCGCAGTCCCTCGGCAACGGCCGCGATCGTCGGGTAGCGCTGCGCCTCCACGGCGATCGCCTCGGGCGCATAAAGGTTCAGCCAGAACCGGTCGAGCAGCGCCGGATCGCAGGTCATGATCACGACCGGTCCGCGCGTGACCCGCCGCACCTCCGCCAGTCCTCTCGCGAGATCGCGCCATTGATGGACGGTGAAGGTCGCCATCGCCGCATCGAAGGCGCCGTCGGGGAAGGGCAGGGCCTCCGCCGTCGCGTCGATGGCGGCGGAGAGATGTGCCGGCCGCTGCGCGCGCATCGAGGCCGAGGGCTCGACCGCCGTGACCTTGCGGTCGGTCGGCTCGTAGGAGCCGGCGCCCGCGCCGACATTGAGGACATGCCCGGCATTCCCCAGCGCTTGCGCAATCGCCGCGGCGATGCGCGGATCGGGCCGTCGGAACCGCGCGTAGCCGCCGCCGATCGCGCCGTAATTCGCGTCGCCCGCGCTGCCGTCCTGGTGCCGCATTCCATGAACTCTCGCGTCATGGCCGGGCCCGCCCCGGCGATCTCGAGCAGAACGGAGCGAGGTGTCCGGGTCAAGCCCGGGCATGACGGCCGGTGGCGGCCGTAATCGGCCGCCTCAATTGCTGGCGACGTAGAGGTCCGGCAGGTCCTGCTTCAGGTCGGCCAGCTTCGGCAGGTCGTTGAAGACGATGTAGGGATTGTCCGGATGATGCACCGCATAGTCCTGGTGATAGTCCTCGGCCGGATAGAAGCCCTGCAGCGGCGTCACCGTGGTGACGATCGGCGAGGGAAAGACGTGGGCCGCCTGGAGCTGGTCGATATAGGCCTGCGCCACCTTCTGCTGATCCGGATCGGCGAAGAAGATCGAGGAGCGGTATTGCGTGCCCTCGTCCGGACCCTGGCGGTTGAGCTCGGTCGGGTCGTGGGCGACGCCGAAATAGACCTTCAGGATCTGCCCGTAGCTCACCACCGAGGGGTCGAAGGTGACCTCGACCGATTCCGCGTGCCCGGTCGTGCCCGAGCTCACGACCTCGTACTCGGCCGTCTCCTTCGTACCGCCGGCATAGCCCGCGGTCACGTGCTTGACGCCCTTCACATGCTCGAAGACGAGCTGCATGCCCCAGAAGCAGCCGCCGGCCAGCACCGCCTTCTCCTCTCCGGGCGCGGCGGCCTTCGGCGCGTCGGCCGTCGGATTGGGCAGCTCGACGGCGCCCGCCTTCTCGGGCTGCGTCAGATAGAACGCGCCGGCGGCGAGGCCGAGCAGGGCGATGGCGGAAACGGTCAGTCGCGATGTCATGGCTTTCTCCTCTCCTCAGGCCATGGCCTTGGCAAAGCGCATGGCGACCGAATTCATGCAATAGCGCAGGCCGGTCGGCTGCGGCCCGTCGTCGAACACATGGCCGAGATGCGCGTCGCACAGCGTGCAGGAGACGGCGATCCGCACCATGCCGAAGCTGGTATCCTCCGTCTTGGTCACGTTCTCCTCGGCGATCGGCGCCCAGAAGCTCGGCCAGCCGGTGCCGGATTCGAACTTGGCGTCCGAATTGTAGAGCGCGTTGTCGCAGCAGATGCAGCGGAACACGCCCTTGTCATGGACGTTCAGCAGTTCGCCGCTGCCCGGCCGCTCGGTGCCCGCCCGGCGCGTCACCGCATAGGAATCCGGCGCGAGCTGCTTCTGCCATTCCTCGTCGGATTTCACGACCTTGGGCAGGGTGACCGTATCCTCCCGCGCGCCGGAATCGGTGAACTTGACGATGGTCACCGTCCCGCCGGCTGCCGCCGCTTCCTGGTCGGCACGGGCATGGCCGCGCGATGCGAGCATCACGGCTGCGCCCGCGCTGCCGAGCAGGAAGGCGCGCCGGCCGGATACGGGACGCGTCGCGGTCATGAGCACGGTGTTCATGCGGGCTCTCCTCAGCCGAAGGTGAAGGAATAGGCCTGGACGCCGGGATCCAGGAACTCGATCTCGAACGTATGGTCGGCGACCGCATGCGGCTGCCGGATGAGCTGATAGAGCCGCTGCTCCTTCACCGTGCCGTCGCCCTCGGCGTCGATGTCGGTGCCGTGGGCGTCCGCCGGGGCCGCGCCGTCGAGCGTCACGCGGAAGCGCACCGGCTTGCCGTCGGCGCCCGGCCCCAGCACCAGGTGCAGGTCGCGGGCATGGAAGCGGAACACGATCTTGCCCGGCGCCTTCGCCAGGGCGGCGGATTCCGCGCCCTCGGTCCAGGCGCCGCCGAAGCCCCAGTCGTTCAGCGCGAGGTCGCTCGGCGCGGTATAGGTCTGGGTCTCGTCCTGCAGCAGGTCTTCCGGCGAGGCGAAGTTCGTCTGCTTCGCCATGCCGATATAGGTCTCCGGCGACTGCACGTCGGCGATGTCGGACGCCGCCTGCTCGCCGGTCGCCGAGACCTTCACCAGGTCGCCGGCGGCCGGCTTGCCGTTGCGCTCGGCGAGCAGGCCGCGGATCACCAGCTCAGACTGCTCGTACTTGCCCTCGCCGAAATGGCGATAGCGCAGCTTGCCGTTGGCGTCGAAGAAGTAGTGCGCGGGCCAGTACTGGTTCGAGAAGGCGCGCCAGATCTTGTAGTCGTTGTCGATCGCGACCGGATAGGCGACGCCCAGGTCCTTGATCGCGCCCTGCACGTTGCCCTGGTCGCGCTCGAAGGCGAATTCCGGCGAATGCACGCCGATCACCACCAGCCCCTGGTCCGCGTACTTCTCGGCCCAGGCCTTCACGTAGGGCAGGCTGCGCAGGCAGTTGATGCAGGAATAGGTCCAGAAGTCGACGACCACGACCTTGCCCTTCAGCTTGGCGGCGTCCAGCGCATCCGAGTTGAACCAGGCATCGGCGCCCTTCAGGGCATCGAGGCTGATCCCCGCCGGGACCGCCTCCGCGGCGTTGGCCGAGGACATCATCGCGCCGCCATCCGCTTCGCCCGACATCGAGCCGGTCATGGCCGCGCTGTCCGTCATGGCGCCGCTCATGGCGGCATTCGATCCGGTCATCGCCATGGTGTTGGCAGGCGCGCCGGTCGTCGCCGTGCTCCGCCCCGGCGCCTTGTCCAGCAGCCATTGCTCGATCGCGGCGGTGTTGGTCGAGGAGAGGCGGGTGAGGATGCCGCGGTCGGCGCCGACGGCGATCAAGGCGACGCCCGCCAGCACCGCGACGCCCAGCGCGCGCTTCAGCCATTCATCGAAGCCGAGCGAGCGCTTCATCGCGCCGAGGAACCGGCCGCCCGCGGCCAGCGCGACCGCGAGCGACGTCGCCGAGCCGGCCGCATAGGCCAGCAGCAGCACCACGGTCTTGGCGCTGGCGCCCTGCAAGGCGGCGCCGGTCAGGATCAGGCCCAGGATCGGCCCCGCGCAGGGCGCCCAGAGCAGCCCGGTCGCCACGCCGAGCAGCAGCGGCTTGGCGATGCCGCTCCGCGCCTCGCCGGTCTCGGACAGGCGGCCGCCCAGGCGCACCAGCGGGCGGGTGATCCGCTCGGCCAGGCTCGGGATCAGCAGGGTGAGGCCGAACAGCGCCAGCAGCACCAGCGCCGCGTCGCGGCCGTATTCGTTCGCGGTGACGATCCAGCCGCCGCCGACCGTCGCCACCGAGGCGAACAGCACGAAGGTCAGCGCCAGGCCGGCCAGCAGCGGCAGGCCGTTGCGATGGAACGGGCCGCCGGCGCTGGCGAACACGAAAGGCAGGACCGGCAGGATGCAGGGGCTGACGATGGTCAGGATGCCGGCGACATAGGAGAGGACGATCAGGGTCATGCTGCGTCTTCAATCGTGGAGGCCGAACGGCCTTGCCGGGAAGTACGACGCGAACCGGGCGAAGGTTTCGCCCGGGCATGACGAGTATAGGCCTGAGCCGCTTGGATTTCCGCGCCGGACGCGGCCGCTCACGCGACTGTGACGCCCTCGCCGGTCTCGACCGGGAAGCGTTGGAGCTCGACGACCTCCTCGTCGCTGAAGACCCGGCTGCGGGTCAGGAACCGCACGCCCTTGGGCGCCTCCAAAGAGAAACCCGAGCCCCGGCCCGTCACCACATCGATCGTCAATTGCGTGTGTTGCCAGTACTCGAATTGGGACTCGCTCATGTAGAACGGGCAGCCGCCGATCTCGCCGAGCTTCACGTCGCTCTTGCCGACCTTGAAATCGCCGCGCGGGTAGCACATCGGCGCCGACCCGTCGCAGCAGCCGCCCGACTGGTGGAACATCAGCGGCCCGTGCAGGGCCTCCAGCTCCCGGATGAGCCGGAGCGCCGGCTCGGTGGCGAGGACGCGTTCGACCATCATGTTTCTCCCGGAAGAGAGCGGGCGCGGCGCCCCGACGACGCCGCGCCCCCGGTGAAGCGGCCTTCGGGCGCTCAGAAGAAGCCCAGCGCCTTCGGGCTGTAGCTGACCATCAGGTTCTTGGTCTGCTGGTAGTGGTCGAGCATCATCTTGTGGGTCTCGCGGCCGATGCCGGACTGCTTGTACCCGCCGAACGCCGCGTGCGCCGGATAGAGGTGGTAGCAGTTGGTCCAGACGCGCCCGGCCTGGATGCCGCGGCCCATGCGATAGGCGCGGTTGCCGTCGCGGCTCCACACGCCGGCGCCCAGGCCGTACAGCGTGTCGTTGGCGATCTTCAGCGCCTCCTCCTCGGTGTCGAACGGCGCGACCGAGACGACCGGGCCGAAGATCTCCTCCTGGAAGACCCGCATCCGGTTGTTGCCCTCGAACACGGTCGGCTTCACGTAGAAGCCGTCCTTCAGCTCGCCGTCGAGCACCAGGCGCTCGCCGCCGGTCAGCACCTTGGCGCCTTCCTTCTTGCCGATGTCGAGATAGGAGAGGATCTTCTCGAGCTGGTCGTTCGAGGCCTGGGCGCCGACCATGGTGGTCGGGTCGAGCGGGTGGCCCTGCTTGATCTTCTTCACCCGGGCGATCGCCTTCTCCATGAACTTGTCGTAGATCGACCGCTGGATGAGCGCGCGGCTCGGGCAGGTGCAGACCTCGCCCTGGTTGAGGGCGAACATGGCGAAGCCTTCGAGCGCCTTGTCGAGGAAGTCGTCATCATCGGCCATCACGTCGGCGAAGAAGATGTTCGGCGACTTGCCGCCGAGCTCCAGCGTGACCGGAATCAGGTTCTCGGAGGCGTATTGCATGATCAGGCGGCCGGTCGTGGTCTCGCCGGTGAACGCCACCTTGTTGACGCGCTTGTTCTGCGCCAGCGGCTTGCCGGCCTCGACGCCGAAGCCGTTGACGATGTTGAGCACGCCCGGCGGCAGGATGTCCTTGATCAGGTCGGCGAGCACCATGATGCCCATCGGCGTCTGCTCGGCGGGCTTCAGCACGACGCAGTTGCCGGCGGCCAGCGCCGGGGCGAGCTTCCACGCCGCCATCAGGATCGGGAAGTTCCACGGAATGATCTGCCCCACGACGCCCAGCGGCTCGTGGAAATGATAGGCGACGGTGTCGTGGTCGATCTCCGAGAGCGCGCCTTCCTGGGCGCGGGCGCAGGCGGCGAAATACTTGAAATGCTCGATGGTGAGCGGGATGTCCGCAGCGGTGGTCTCGCGGATCGGCTTGCCGTTATCGACGGTCTCGGCGAGCGCCAGCACGTCGAGATTGTCGGAGATGCGCTCGGCGATCTTCTCCAGCACGGTGGCGCGCTCGGTGACCGGCGTCCTGCCCCATTTGTCCTTCGCCTTGTGCGCGGCGTCGAGCGCGAGCTCGATGTCGTTGGCCTGGCTCTGCGCCACCTTGCAGACCGGATGGCCGGTGATCGGGCTGATGTTGTCGAAGTACTTGCCGTCGACCGGCTTCACCCAGTCGCCGCCGATGAAATTGTCGTAGGTCGAGCGCAGCTTCACGCTCGATTTCAGTTTCTCCAGGCCTTGCTGCAGCTGCATAGGGTTCCTCCTTGGTTGGAATGGGAGCCGAGTTGCGCCTCGGCTCTCCGGCGTTATTCCCAAACGCTATACCCGCATGACTATAACGACAAGCCAAATGCTTTCTTGTTAGACTTTTGTCGCGGGCGGTTTTCGGGCCGCCGGCCGATCACCCTGCCTGGGTCGTTGGAATGGCGTCGTTATTTGTGCGGATCGACCTGAACTCCCACGGCCAGATCGGACCGGGGAAGATCACCCTGCTGGAGCAGATCTCCGAGCGCGGCTCGATCGCCGCCGCCGGCCGCGCGCTCGGCATGTCCTATCGCCGCGCCTGGGAGCTGGTCGAGGAGCTGAACACCACTTTCGGCCGTCCGGTTGTGCAGTCGCGAACGGGCGGCAAGGCAGGCGGCGGGGCCGAGCTGACTCCGCTCGGCTATCTCATCGTCGGCCGCTATCGCGCCCTGCAGAAGGCGGTGGACCAGGCTTCGCAGGCGCACCTCACCGCCATCCAGGCCGAGCTCAAGTCCAAGCGCGCCTGACCGGCGCTATCTCCGTTCAAATATCACGCCCACCGGTGCCGCGCGCGTGGTCGACCAGCGCTGCGTACTGCCGATCGCGATCCTCGCGGCCGGCATTGCGCGGGAACGCGAAGTGAACTAGAATCCTCAATGGTCCGAAGCCCGGTCGATCCTGATCGATGGCGCCGCCGTCGAGGCTCCAAGCCCTCGACCCTTGGGCCTCTCTCCACCCCATCGACGTAGACCGGACGTATACGGAATCGAAAAGCGCTTCATCCCCCCACGCGGCGGATCTGCGTTCATCGTCAGGGGGTTGACGCGCTTTGACGCCGTTCCGGGAGGGTGGGGGCGGTAAATGCCGGACGGTGCTCCGGGCCGCGCTCAGCGAAGCGGCGCGAAGTCCACCAGGTCGCCGGCTTCGGCATGCGCGAGCGGCTCCGGCAGGATGATGAAGCCATCGGCCGCCGCCAGCGCGCTCAGCATCGCGGAGCCCGTCTTGGCTTCGGGCGCGACGGCGGTCGGGCGGCCGGGCGCATCGACATAATGCCCGAGCACCGCCTCCCAGCGCCCCGGCCGCTTGGCGACGGCCGCGGCCAGCGGCAGGCGCAGGCTCCGGGGGTAGAGATCGAGCGCGCCGGAGAGTGCGGCCACCAGCGGCGTCCCCAGCATCAGGCCGTTCATCGCCGCGGCGACCGGGTTGCCCGGCAAGGCGAGGATCGGGCAATCGTCGATGTCGCCGATGCCGACCGGCTTGCCCGGCTTGATCTTCAGCCGCCAGACCTCGAGATGCCCGCGGCGCCGGATCACGTTCGTGAGGTGGTCCTCCTCGCCGACCGAGGCGCCGCCGCTGGTGACGATGAGATCGCTCTGCGCCGCGGCATCCATCAACGCCGCGATCTGTCGTTCGGGATCGTCGCGCAGGATGCCGCGATCGAGGACCTCGCATCCCATGCCGGCGAGCAGGCCGCGCAGCATCGGCCGGTTCGCGTCGCCGATCTGGCCGGTGCCGATCGCCTCGCCGGCGGCGCGCAGCTCGTCGCCGGTGGAAAACAACGCGACCTTGAGACGCCGATAGACCGGCAGGACCGCAAGATGCAGCGCGGATGCCAGCGCCAGGCGTGCGCCGGTCAGCCGCTCGCCGCGCCGCAGGACCGTGTCGCCGACGGTCACATCCTCGCCCTTGCGGCGGATGTTGCGCCGCGCCGCACGGTCGGCGGGAACGATCAGGGCGTCGCCGTCGCGGCGGCAATCCTCCTGCATCAGCACGAGGTCCGCCCCGCGCGGCACCATGGCGCCGGTGAAGATGCGCGCCGCTTCCCCGCGCTTCAGGGGTGCCGCCGCGGGATGTCCCGCCGCCGAGCGTCCGGCGACGCTGAGCCGCGTGTCGGCGCCCTCGGCAAGGTCGGCGCGGCGCACCGCATAGCCGTCCATCGCCGCCGCGTCGAAACGCGGCAGGGCCACCTGGGCGACGATGTCGGCGCCGAGGATCCGCCCCTCGGCTTCGGCCGGCGGGACCTGGTCCAGGCCGACGGCGGTCCCGTAGCTCCGCGCGATGAAGGCCTGCGCCGCGCCGAGGGTCGCCGGCTTCGGCGCGGCTGTCGAACGTTCGAAAGGGCGGTGCGGCTGTTGCGTCATCGGGCGGTCATGGTCGGTCAGGCGGCGTGCCGGGCAGGGGACGGCGCCCGGGCTGCCGGCTTGTCAGGTCCTTTCGGGACACGTTATATTCATAAGGATATAACGCGGGGCTGGCTTCCGCCAGCTTCCGAATGGCCTGCACCGGCGACCCTGGGAGGACGACATGGACCCGAAGAAGACGGCCGTGGTTCTGATCGAGTACCAGAACGACTTCACCAGCGAGGGCGGCACGCTGCATCAGGCCGTGAAGCCGGTCATGGACAGCACCAACATGCTGGCCAACACCGTCGAGACCGTGAAGAAGGCGCGGGCGCTCGGCGCCACCATCGTGCATGCGCCGATCACTTTCACCGAGGACTATCGTGAGCTCAATGCGCAGCCCTACGGCATCCTGAAGGGCGTCGTGGATTCCAAGTCCTTCCGCAAGGGGACCTGGGGCGCGGAGATCGTCGATGCGCTGAAGCCGGAGCCGCAGGACATCGTGATCGAGGGGAAGCGCGGGCTCTGCGGCTTCGCCAGCACCAATCTCGACTTCATCCTCAGGAGCCGCGGCATCACCGACATCGCGCTCGGCGGCTTCCTCACCAACTGCTGCGTCGAATCCACGATGCGCACCGGATATGAGAAAGGCTACAACGTCGTCACGCTGAAGGACTGCACCGCGGCCTTGAGCGCGGAGGAGCAGAAGCTCGCCGTCGAGCGGAACTATCCGATGTTCTCGCGGCCGCTCGGCCACGGCGAGTTCCTCGACGAGCTCGGCGGCAAGGCGTCCGGCGCCGGCAAGTCCCGCGGCTACGAGGCGGCCTGACGCGGATGGGGTTCGAGCGGCCGCATAACGTCCTGGGCGCGACCGGCCCGGCCCAAGGCTCTGCGCCGGGCCTGTCGCGCAAGGCCGTGCTCGGCATCGGAGTCGTCCCGAAGGCGGGCCTGGACCTCGCGGCCCCCGCGCTGCGCGAGGTCGAGCTCAGGCGTACGGTGCGTCTTTCGGATCTCAGCGCCAATCTGCATTGCTCCATCGTCGGCACCTGCCTCACGACGGCGGAGCTCCGGCAATTCGCCGCCAAGCTCGGCATCGCCGATGCAAAGAACCTCTCGGAGCACGACCTGCACAAGTATGGCGTCACGATCGCCGGGCAGCGGGATCAGGGTTCGAAGCTGCTGCACAAGCTGCTGGACCGCAAGCACAGGGCCATCCTCAACCGGTTCGTCAAGGCGAAGACCGATGCCGAGATCGGCGCGCTCTGGGACGAGGCGGCGAAGCGGGGCGATATTCCCGGCGCCTATTGGGCGGTGATGAGCCACCCGCTCGCCACCGAGGCGCTGATCAAGCGCGTGTTCGGTCAGGTGCACATGCTCTCGCACCTGGTCGGCGCGGCGAACCGGGCCGATATCCGCCGCCTCGCCGATCTCGAGAGCGAGAACGCGGCGCTGCGCGAGAAGGCCCGGCGCCAGCAGGAGCGGATCCGCGACGCCGTTCTGTCCCGCGACGGCAGGATCCGCGAGCTTGAGGCGCTGCTGGCCAGGACACTCTCCGAGCAGGCGCGGCCGGTGGCGGGCGGCGACCGCGCGCCGGAAGCGGACGCGATGACGACGCTGGTCGCCGGGCTGGAACGGCGCCTGTCCTCGGAAGCCACCCACGGCCGGCGGATCGAAGAACGCCTCAAGGCGTCCGAAGAGCGGCTGGCGGCCGAGCGCGCCGCCCGCATGGCGGCCGAAGAACGGGCGCAGGCCGTCGGTCGGGATCTCGCCGCCGCCGAGGCGATGCTGAACGCCGCGGGCGACGGCGCCGCCGCCCAGGGTACCGCGCTTGCCGGCCAGACCATTCTCTATGTCGGAGGCCAGACCGGACACATTGCGGGCCTCAAGCAGGCGGCGGGAAGATTCGCCGCGGAGCTGATCCATCACGATGGCGGCATCGAGGACCGCAACCCGCAGCTCGCCGGCCTGATGAGCCAGGCCAGCATCGTGTTCTTCCCGGTCGACTGCATCAGCCATGACGCCATGCAGACCGTGAAGCGCCTCAGCCGCCAGGCTTCCAAGCCCTATGTTCCGCTGCGCAGCGCCGGCCTCGGCTCGTTCCTCGCCGCGCTGCAGGCGGTGTCGAAACCGATGCCGGGCGCGCAGCCGACGCCCGCATTCTGATCTCGCCTTCCCGCGCTCCGAGCGAAAGCAGCCATGTCCAACCATCTCAAGTTCTACATCGACGGCGCCTGGGTCGATCCGGCGAAGCCGGCGGCCATCGACGTGATCAACCCCGCTACCGAGGAGGCGTACACCAGGATCGCCGCGGGATCGGCCGCCGATGTCGATCGCGCCGTCGGTGCGGCGAAGCGCGCCTTCCCGTCCTTCACCCTGACCGACAAGGCCGAGCGCCTGCGCCTGCTGCGGCGCATCCTCGAGATCTACAACCGGCGCGGCGAGGACATCGCGCGCGCGGTGTCCGACGAGATGGGCGCGCCGATGGCCTGGGCGCGCGACGCCCAGGTCTGGGCCGGCCGCGTCCACCTGGAGGCGACCATCAAGGCGCTCGAAGGCTTCGAGTTCGAGGGCCAGCGCGGCGAGACGCGGATCGTGCGCGAAGGCATCGGCGTCGTCGGCATGATCACGCCGTGGAACTGGCCGCTGAACCAGATCGTCTGCAAGGTAGCGCCGGCGATCGCCGCCGGCTGCACCATGGTGCTGAAGCCGAGCGAGGTCGCGCCGATCAGCGGGATCATCTTCTCCGAGGTCATGGACGAGGCCGGCGTGCCGGCCGGCGTCTACAACATGGTCAGCGGCGACGGCCCGTCGGTCGGCCAGGTGATGGCGGCGCATCCGGACGTCGACATGATGTCCTTCACCGGCTCGACCCGCGCCGGGATCATCGTCGCCAAGACCGCCGCCGACACGGTGAAGCGCGTCGCCCAGGAACTGGGCGGGAAGTCGCCGAACATCATCCTGCCCGATGCCGATCTCGCGCTCGCGGTCAGCAAGGGCGTCGAGGGCTGCTTCGCCAATAGCGGCCAGTCCTGCGACGCGCCGACCCGCATGCTGGTGCCGCGCAGCCTGCACGACCAGGCCCTGGAGATCGCCCGGCGCGCCGCCGAGACCCACAAGGTCGGCGATCCGAAGGCCGAGGGCACCGTGCTCGGCCCGGTGGTCAGCGAGGTCCAGTACGACAAGATCCAGCGCCTGATCGAAGCCGGGATCCGGGAGGGCGCGCGGCTGGTGGTGGGCGGCGTCGGCCGGCCGGAGGGCCTCAACCGCGGCTACTACATCCGCCCCACGGTGTTCGGCGACGTCACCAACAGCATGACCATCGCCCGCGAGGAGATCTTCGGCCCGGTCCTCTCCGTCCTGCCCTACGACAGCGAAGCGGAGGCGGTCGAGATCGCCAACGACACGCCCTATGGCCTCGCCGCCTATGTGGCCTCGCAGGATCTCGACCATGCCCGAAAGGTGGCGCGGCAGCTCCGGGCCGGGCAGGTGAATATCAACTACCCGGCCTGGGACACCTTCGCCCCTTTCGGCGGCTACAAGCAGTCGGGCAACGGCCGGGAATACGCCGATTGGGCGATCCACGACTTCCTGGAGCTGAAGGCGATCATCGGCTACGGCCCGGCCTGACCGCGGCGCTTCCATGTGATAGGGTTCCCGTCGAATCGCCGTGAACCGAGGGGACTCCCATGAAGCTCAGCGCGCGCAACGTCATCAAGGGCAAGATCGTCGAGGTGAAGAAGGGCAAGACCACGTCCCATGTCCGGCTGCAGATCGCCTCGGGGACGGTGGTGACGGCCTCGATCACCAACGAGGCGGTCGATGAGCTGAAGCTGAAGAAAGGCCAGTCCGCCTATGCGGTGGTGAAGGCCTCGGACGTGATGATCGCCGTCGACGACTGAGGTCTGGCGGCCGTAGCCACGGCCGCATAATAGGGGGCCAGCGCCGCATCCACCGCGGCCAGGCACAGGTCGCGTGCCGTGGGCCGGACCGTGCCGGCCAGCACGGCCGGATAGACCCGGGCGAGATACTGGCTGATCAGCGTCTCCGGGATCGCGTGGCCGTCCAGGCGGTGCAGCAGCCGCTCGACCGCGGCGGTCGCCCGGCGCTCCGGCCAGTAGTAGCGGATCCGGTCGCTGTAGCTGAAATGGCGCTGCAGCCGCTGCTCGGCCAGCGTGCCCGGATAGTGCGATTTCCAATGCGCGGGACTCTCGAGCATCACGCGCTCCATCGTCTCCCGCAGCGAGCCGTTCTGCGCATCCGGCGCCAGCTCGGCCGTGATCGCGTCGAGGCCGTAGAATGCCTCGCGCAGCGCGAAGGTCAGCCCCGGCCCGACCTTGAGGATGGCGAACCCGTCCTCGACCAGCGCCGCCAGCGCGGCGGCAGGCTGGTAGTCGGTCGAATGCGCCTCGAACACCAGGCCGGGCAGGCGGTCGAGGGCTGCGCTCAGCGCCCGGGCGCGCGCCGGCTTGTAGATCGCGACATTGGCATTGCCGAACTCGACGCCCGGCTGGACGACGATGCCGATCACCCGCTCGAAGGCGGCGCCCGCTCCCGCCGCCGCGAATGCCGCCTGGTGCACGGCGCGCGTCCGCTCGACCGCTTCCGGATCGGTGATCGCGATCTCGCCGAGCACATGCGTCGCGCCGCCCGGCGGCGGCACCTCGGTGCCGACGACATAGCTGGGCCTGGCCAGGTTCGACAGCGCGGCGCGCTCCTCGGCGATCCGTGCCAGCCGCGCCGCGCGCCCCGCCGTGACGTCGTCGGCCAGTCCATCCGGCTCGCCGGCGCAGCCCATCGAGGTGTCGAGATGGATCTTGCGGAAACCGGCATCGATATAGGCGGCGATCATCGCGCCGGCGCGCGCCATCGCTTCTTCGGCAGGCAGCGCCTTCCACGGATGGGGCCCGAGGTGATCGCCGCCGAGGATCAGGTCCTCGGCCGGGAACCCGACCCGGGCCGCGATCCCTTCGACGAAGCGGCGGAAGTCCGCCGGCGTCATCCCGGTATAGCCGCCTTCCTGGTTCACCTGGTTGCAGGTCGCCTCGATCAGGACGGCCGCGCCCTCCGCCTTGCCGCGGCGAAGCGCCGCCTCGATCACCAGCGGATGCGCCGAGCAGATCGAGGAGATGCCGCGAACCGGGCCCTTGCCGCGCGCACCGACGAGCTGCTTCAGGGCATGGTCGCGGCTCATGCCAGGGTCACGTGGAATCCCGGGGTGAAGATCTGACTCATCTGTCGCCGACCGGGCCGTTCAGTGCTTCAGCCGCGGCTTCTCGATGCCGGCGATGGCGCAGAGCGCATCGACCATCGCCGAGAAATCCTGGCCGCCGAAGCCCGCGGCCCGCGCGGTGCTGAAGGCCTCGCGGGCCGCGGCGGCCATCGGCATCGGCACGCGCGCCGCATTGGCGGCATCGACGATCAGGCTCAGGTCCTTGTGCGCGAGATCGATGGTGAAGCCCGGCGTGGTGTCGCCCTTGAGCACCTTGTTGGGCCAGTTGATCTTCAATTGCCCGTTGGTCGCGGTGGTGCCGTGCAGCACTTCCAGCGTCTTCTCCAGGTTGAGCCCGAAGCGCTGCGACAAGGCGAGCGCCTCGGCGTTCATCTGGCAGAGCGAGACGGCGAGGAAATTGTTGACCAGCTTGGTCCGCGTCCCGCTGCCGACCGGCCCGCAATGGTGGATCGTCGTGCCCATGCCTTCCAGCAGCGGCTTCACCCGCGCGAAATCCTCCGGCGCGGCGCCCACCATGAACAGCGACTCGCCGCGATCCGCATGCTCGGCGAGCCGTCCGACCGGCGCATCGACGAAGGCGATGCCCTTGGCCGCCGCCTTCTTGGCCACGGCGTCCGTCGTCTCCGGGCTCACCGTGCTCATGTCCATGATCAGGCTGCCGGGCTTGGCGTTCTCGATCACGCCGTCGCGCCCGGCGACCACCTCGCTGACGATCGCCGAATTGGGCAGCATGGTGACGATGACGCTGCCCTCCGCCGCGACCTGCGCTGCATTCGCAGCGCCCCGCGCCTGGAGCGATTCCAGCTCCTGCACCGCCTGCCGGTTCACGTCATGGACGACGAGCCGGAACCCCTTGCGGCAGAGATTGGAGGCCATCGGCCGACCCATGCGCCCGAGCCCGATGAAGCCGATCATGTCCATGGTGTGTTCCTTACTGTGATCTAGCGACGCGGTTTGATTTCCGAACTCGCCGTGCTGCCCAACTCGACCCGGGGTCGTAACAGCGGTGTCGGCCTGGCCGGTTCATCGCAGCACGAACGGATTGGCGGTCTTGCCGATCGTGTCGATCCAGGCCGTCTTCGTCTGCAGGTAGTTGCCGATCGCCTCCCGGCCGCCGATCAGGTTGGAGACGCGCTGCAGCTCGGCCATGGTCAATTCGGACCCAGGCCGAGATGGGCGCGGAACCGGTTCTTGATGAAGACCGCGTCCCGCGACGGCATGGAGCGCGGCGGGCTGTCCGCCGCGACCTTCACGACGAAGAGACGCGGTCCCGCCGCCGGCGCCGTCAGCGCCGTCGCCAGCGCCTCGACCTCCGGCATCGTGGCGATCGTCCCGCTCGCGGCGAAGCCGCTGGCCTCGGCGATCTTCGCGAGGTCGATGCCCTTGCCGGTATGGCTGGCCTGCATCCCGGTCTCGCCGTAGTGCTGGTTGTCGATGACGAGGATCGAGAGGTTGCGCGGCTTGGCGACCGCGATGGTGGCGAGCCCGCCCACCGCCATCAATTGCTCGCCGTCGCCGGTGATGACCAGGACGCGCCGCTCGGGCTGGGCCAAAGCGAGCCCGAGCCCCACCAGCGCCGTGCCGCCCATCGCGCCCCAGAGGTAATAGTTGTCGTCGCGGTCGCCGGCGGCATGCACGTCATAGGTCGGCGAGCCCAGCCCGGTCACGACCAGCGCGTCACCGCGCGCGGCAAGCAGCGTGGCGACCGCCGCGCGGCGCTCGAGCTCCATCGCCTTCACCATTTCTTCCGCCCGATCATGCGTTGCCCGATCAGGACCGCGATCTGCTGGTCCGCCTGGTAGGCCAGCGCCGCCGCCGCATCCACGGTTTCAACCAGATCGGCGGGATCGTCCGCCCGCATGACCCGGATGCCGACCGCCTCCAACGCCGGCTGGGTGGCGCGTCCCATGGGCACCTGCCAGGGATTGAACTCGGCCCATTCGCCGCGCATGGTGACCAGCATGAGCAGCGGGAACCGCCCCATGACCGGCAGCGAGAGCATGTTGACGCAGTTGCCGACTCCGCTCGACTGCATCAGCAGCACCGTGCGCTGCCCGCCGAGCCAGGCGCCGGCGGCGATGGCGACGCCTTCCTCCTCGGTGGTCAGCACGGTGGAGGTCACCTCGCTGTCCGCGGCGAACAGGTCGATCAGCGCCGTATGCCCGGCATCGGGCACATAGGCCATCTGTTGAACCTTGGCCGCTTTCAGCACGTCATAGACCGCGTTCGGCCATGAAGCCGTCGTCGTGGTGCGATCCACCATCTGCTCCCCGTTGGTTTCTTGCGCCCATAATGGCACGATCGCATTCCAGGGGAACACCGCCAATCCCGCGGGCCAGAGGATCGAAAAGAGCAAGCCCTTGAGGCGTCATCCGTGAGCCGTCATCCGTGAGTCGCCGTCCCACCATCGCCGATCTGGCCAAGGCGGCCGGGGTCAGCGTCGCGACCGTCGATCGCGTGCTGAATCAGCGCCATCCGGTGCGCGACGGCACGGCGGAACGCGTGCTCCGCGCCGCCGAGCAGATCGGCTTCCACGCCACCGCCCTCATTCGCCAGCGCCTGCACGAGGGCCAGCCGGCGCGGACGCTGGGTTTCCTGCTGCAGCGGCGCGACGATGTCTTCTACCGCCAGCTCGGCGCCGACCTCGCCGCCGCCACCAGGCAGCGTGCGGACATCCGCGGCAAGGCGATCGTGGATTATATCGACGAGCTTTCCCCCGCGGTGATCGCCCAGCGCATCGCCGAGATGGGAGCCCGGGTCGATGCCCTGGCGGTGGTCTCGGTGGACCACCCCCATGTCTCGCTGGCGATCGACCGGCTGAAGGAGCGGGGCGTCCCGGTCTTCGCCATCATCTCCGACCTCACCGCCGAGAGCCGCGCCGCCTATATCGGCCATGACAACCGCAAGGAAGGCCGAACCGCCGCCTGGATCATCGCCCACACGGCCAAGCGGCCGGGCAAGGTCGGCATCATCGTCGGCACCCACCGCTATCTCTGCCAGGAGACGGCGGAGATCTCCTTCCGCTCCTACTTCCGCGAGCACGCGACCGAGTTCCGCCTGCTGGAGCCGCTGGTCAATCTCGAGGATGCCCGGATCGCCCACGAGGCGACCCTCGACATGATGGAGAAGAACCCGGATCTCGTCGGCCTCTACATCTGCGGCGGCGGCATGGACGGCGTGATCGAGGCGGCGCGCGAGGAGGCGACCCACGATCCGGTCGTCGTGGTCTGCAACGAGCTGACCGACGCGACGCGCGCCGGCCTGATCGACGGCATCCTGAGCGCCGTCATCTCCACCCGCACCGCGACCGTCGCCGAGCGCACCGTCGAGGCGATGGCGCGCATCCTGGAAAATCCCGGCGCCGCTCTCCCGGCCCAGATCTTCGTGCCGTTCGACCTCTTCATCGCCGAGAATATCTAGCGCCCTGTGCGCGCCTTGTGCGCTGGCTCACGTCAAAAACTATCATGGTCCGTTCATGGTTCATGATGGTTTTTGCAAGAATCAATCATGCTGCACCCGCGGCACGCCTTGCCACCGCGCAGAGTCGCCGATCTCGGGCATCTCATGTAAGTAGCTGACTTAAATCCGATATTTTGCGATATCACCCCGGCCCGCAACCCTCGCTTGCAGCCTCTGTCTTGTCAGGTGCCTGAGCTTTCCGATCTCGCCGCGCCGTGCTTCATGAAAGCGCCGGAGCGCATCGTTCCGGCCAGGGGAAGACTTCGGGGAGCAAGTGTATGAAGGGGCAGTGGAAGCGCGGCGCGGCGGCCCGGTCAACTGCATTGCTGGCGACTGCATTGCTGGCGACTGCATCGCTGGCGACTGCAGCGCTGGTCCGGTGACCGTTCGGCGCGTTCAGGAGGCGGCGATGAAGCCGATCCGGAGCGGGCCGGCCGGCGGCGAGACCGAGGCGATGCTGATGCAGCGCATGGGTCGAGGCGACCGCGAGGCCTTCGCGGCGCTCTACCGGCGTCTGGAGCGGCCGCTCTTCGGCTACCTGATGAAGCTGGTGCGCGAGCGCGACCTCGCCGAGGACGTGCTGAACGAGACCATGCTGGAAGTCTGGCGCCAGGCCGGTCGGTTCGAGGGCCGCTCGTCGGTCAGTACCTGGGTGTTCTCGATCGCGCATCACCGCGCGGTCTCGCGCTTCCGCAAGCGCCGCGAGAGCGCGCTCGACGAGGAACATGCCGCCACCATCGCCGACGACGCGCCGACGCCCGACCAGCGCGCGCAGGCGCTCGGCATGTCGCGGCTGCTTGCCCGGCTGATCGAGGAGCTCAGCTTCGAGCACCGCGAGATCATCAACCTCGCCTATTACCAGGAATTCTCCGTCCAGGAGATCGCCGACGCCTTGGGCGTGCCGCCCAACACCGTCAAGACCCGGATGTTCTACGCCCGGCGGCGCCTCAAGGCCCTGCTGGCCGAATCCGGCGTCGAGCGCGCCGTGGCATAACCGTCGCCAAAGATCGGCCAAGGGGCGCTAGAGTAGTCTTTCAACATGGAGAGTCGAATGAAGATCGGGATGATCACCGACAGCCTCGGTGGCCTGGGCTTTGACGAGATGCTGAAGGCCTCGGCCGAGCTCGGCCTGGAGATGCTGGAATTCGCCTGCGGCAACTGGTCGTCCGCGCCCCACGTCAATCTCGACGAGATGCTGGAGAGCGAGAGCGCGCGCAAGAGCTTCCTCGCCAAGGTCGCCGACCACGGTCTTGCGATCTCGGCGCTGAACTGCTCGGGCAATCCGCTGCATCCCGGCAACAAGGGCAAGCTGCACCACGAGGTGACGCTGAAGACCTTCCGCCTCGCGAAGCTGCTGAAGATCGACCGCATCGTCATGATGTCGGGCCTGCCGGGCGGTCCCGGCGACGCCAATCCGAACTGGATCGTCACCGACTGGCCGCCGGAATGCCAGACCATCCTGCAATACCAGTGGGACGAGGTGATCATCCCCTATTGGCGCGACCTCGTCGTCGAGGCCCGGAAGAACGGAATCCGCCGGATCTGCCTGGAGCTGCACGGCCACCAGGCGGTCTACAACCCGTTCACGCTCAACCGCCTGCGCAGCGTGGTCGGCGAGATCGTCGGCGCCAACTACGATCCCAGCCACCCGATGTGGATGGGCGCCGACCCGATCGCCGCCGTGCGCGCGCTCGGCTCGGCGATCTACTACGTGCATGCCAAGGACACGCGCGTGGAGCCGGTGCCCGCCGGCATCGACGGCGTGCTGGAGGCCCGCGCGCCCGACCGCTTCCCGGAGCGCGCCTGGAACTACATCACCATCGGCTACGGCCATGGCGAGACCTGGTGGCGGCAGTTCTGCGCCGCCCTGAAGATGGTCGGCTATGACGACGTGCTCTCGATCGAGCACGAGGACATGATGATGTCGCCGATGGAGGGCATGCGCAAGTCGGTGGCGGTGCTGCGCGCCGCCGCGGTGAACCAGGCCGCATGATTCGCAGGAGCCCGGGCCGCGATCTCTATCCGGAGATCGCGGCCTATGACAGCGGGTATCTCAAGCTCGACGACATCCACACGATGTATTTCGAGCAATCCGGCAATCCCGGGGGCGTGCCGGTCGTCTTCCTGCATGGCGGGCCGGGCGGCGGTGCCGCGCCGCATCACCGCCGCCTGTTCGATCCGAAGCACTACCGCATCGTCATCTTCGACCAGCGCGGCGCCGGGCGCTCCAAGCCGCTGGGCGAGATCCGCAGCAACACGACCCCGCTGCTGATCGCCGACATCGAGACCCTGCGCCGCCATCTCGGGATCGAGCGCTGGTTCGTGTTCGGCGGCTCCTGGGGCTCGACCCTCGCCATCGCCTATGCCGAGCACCATCCCGACCGGGTGCGCGGCATGGCGCTGCGCGGCGTCTTCCTCTGCCGCCGCAGCGAGATCGAGTGGTTCCTCTACGGCATGCGCTGGATCCAGCCCGAGGCCTGGCGCCGCTTCGCCGGGTTCCTGCCGGAGGACGAGCGCGGCGACCTGCTGGAGAACTATCACCGCCGCCTGATGGACCCGAACCCGGCGGTTCACATGCCCGCCGCCCTGGCCTGGAGCGTCTATGAGGGAAGCTGCTCGACCCTGCTGCCCGATCCCGACGAGCTGAAGAGCTTCGCCGGCGACGTGCTGGCGCTCGGCCTCGCGCGGATGGAGACGCATTACTTCCGCAACGACATCTTCCTGCCGGACGATTTCCTGCTGGAGAACGTCGGCCGCATCCGCCACATCCCGGCCTTCGTCGTGCAGGGGCGCTACGACCTGGTCTGCCCGATCCGCACCGCCGACGACCTGACCCGGGCCTGGCCGGAGGCGCGCTACGAGATCGTCCCCGATGCCGGCCATGCCAAGGCCGAGCCCGGCATCCGCAAGGCCCTGCTCGACGGGATGGACCGCTTCCGCGATCTCGGCTAGTCAGTGGGGCTCCGCCGTCCGTGAGCCCGACTTGCACCAGCTCGACAGCCGCCACGACATCACCCTGGACCTCGTCCGCCGCGTCGCCTGGGCCGGCGAGCCGCTCGCGCTCGCGCCCCAGGCCCGGCAACGCATCGCCCGCCGCCGCGACGAATTCCTCGCGCTCCTGAAGCACGATGCCGGCCATGGCGTCTATGGCGTCAACCAGGGCCAGGGCGAGATGATCCGCTACCGGATGACCGAGGCGCAGATGGAGCGCCTCGCGCGGCTGAAGCCGTTCCCGGCGGCGGTCTCCTTCGGCGATCCCTATCCGGAACGGGTCACCCGCGCCATGGTGCTGGCGCGCTTCGCCAATATCCTGCACGGCCATGCCGCCGCCACGCCGCGCCTGGCGGATGCGCTCATCGACCTGCTCAACCACGGCCCGATGCCCAAGGTCGCCGCGACCGGGCAGGGTGGGGCGGGGGAGATCCTGGCCCTCTATCCGCTCTTCGCCGATCTCTCCGGGAAGTTCGACCTTGAATTCGCCGAACGCGGGGCGCTGATCAACGGCGCGCCCTGCGCCGCCGCCTTGGCCGCCGACACCGCCATCGCCGCGCGCCGCCGCCTGGCACTGGCGACCGAGATCCTCGCCCTTGCCATCGACGCCTTCGACGCCCCGCGCGGGCATTACGATGCCGCGCTCGGCGCCCTCTGGGGCGGCCCGCATCACGAAGCGGCTTTCGCCGCGCTGAATGCGCTGCTCGGTCCGGCGCGCGACGAGCAGCGCGACCATCAGGCGCCGGTCAGCTACCGGATCATCCCGGCCGTTCTCGCCCAGGCCCATGCCGCCGTCGCCGAGGCCGAGAGCACCGCGACCATCGCGCTCGCATCCGTCAGCCACAACCCGACCTATCTGGAACCGGACGCCGATCATCCGCATGGCCGCGTGGTCAGCACCGGCGGCTTCCACAACGCCCTGGCGGCGCCGGCCATCGACGCCGCCGCCGGCGCCTCGGCCGATCTCTGCCTGCTGGCGGGCCGGCTCGTCGTCGGGCTCTTGAACGGCCGCGCTTCGGGCTTTCCCGACTTCCTGCTGGATGAACGCGAGGTCGGCGAATCCGACGGCCACGGCGCGCTCGGCTATCTGCCGATGGCGATCGCCGGCTTCGTCGAGGAAGCCCGCGGCCATGCGCAGCGCACGCCGATCCCCGCCATGGATGCTTCCGTCTTCGGCCAGGATGACGTCGCTGCACCCGCCTTCCTCGCCTGGCCGAAAGCGGTCAAGGCCGGCGAGGCGCTGGATCGTTCGCTGGCGGTGCTCGCCGTGACCGCGTCGCAGGCGCTGCATCTCACCCGGCGCGCGGCGGCGACCCCGCCGCTGCGCGCCCTCCTGGACACGATCCGCAGCACGGTGCCGCCGGTCGAAGCCGACCGCGTGCTCGGCCCCGGGCTGCAGACCCTCTCCGAGACCTTCACCGCACGGGTTTTCGACCATGCTTGACGACGCCACCCTCCGCGCCGCGATTCCGAACGTCCTCCAGGAGGCGCATTTCCCCGAGCTGCCCAACTACTACCGCGGCAAGGTGCGGGAGAATTACGACCTGCCCGACGGCCGCCGCATCCTCGTCTCCACCGACCGCCAGAGCGCCTTCGACCAGGTGCTGGCCGCCGTGCCGTTCAAGGGCCAGGTGCTGACCCAGACCGCGCGCTTCTGGTTCGAGGCGACGGCGGACATCTGCCCCAACCACGTGCTCGACTATCCCGATCCCAATGTCGTGGTCGGCCGCCGTCTTTCCATGCTGCCGGTCGAGGTGGTGGTGCGCGACTACCTGACCGGCTCGACCGATACCGCGATCTGGCCGATGTACCGCGACGGCAAGCGTACGGTGTACGGCATCGCGCTGCCCGACGGCCTGAGAAAGAACGACAAGCTCCCCTCGACCATCATCACGCCGACGACCAAGGCGGAAGCCGGCGGCCATGACGCGCCGATCACCCCCGCCGAGATCGTGGCGCAGGGCCTGCTCCCGCAAGCGCGGTGGGACGAGGTCGCGCGCCTCGCTTTGGCGCTGTTCGCGCGCGGCCGGGAGATCGCGGCGAAGAACGGCCTGATCCTGGTCGACACCAAGTTCGAATTCGGTCTCGACGGCGAAGGCCGGATCACCCTGGCCGACGAGATCCTGACCCCCGACAGCAGCCGCTACTGGCGCGCCGCGACCTATGCCGCGCGCCACGCCAAGGGCGAGGAGCCCGAGAGCCTGGACAAGGAATTCCTGCGCCTCTGGATCAGCAGCCGCTGCGATCCTTATAAGGAGCCGATCCCGCCGATCCCCGACGACACGCTGGTCGAATTCGCCCGCAAGTACATCGTCCTGTTCGAGACCGTCACCGGCAGGACCTTCCAGGCCCCGCCGCCGGGCGAGCCGATCAAGCAGCGCATCCGCCGCAACCTCGCTCCGTTCTTTTCTCTTTCCCCGGCGGGGAAAGGGCCGAGGTGAGGGCGCGACGCTTTATTGTCTGACATCGTCGCGGGATGCGGGCACACTGCCGCCATGAGCGAAACCGCGCAGACCGAGACCGTCGCCTTCCTCAGCCGCAGCGCCGAGGAGCACCTCACCACCCATGCGTCCCACGTCTTCCTCGCCGGCGACCGCGCGCTGAAGCTGAAGCGCGCCGTCAAGTACCCCTATCTCGACTTCTCGACGCCCGCGCTGCGCCGCGCCGCCTGCGAGACCGAACTCGCGCTCAACCGCCGCACCGCGCCCGCTCTCTACCTGGCGGTGAAGCCAGTGACCCGCGCCCCCGACGGCAGCCTCGCCATCGACGGCCAGGGCGAGGCCGTCGATTGGCTGGTCGAGATGCGGCGCTTCCCCGACGACGCGCTTTTCACCCGGCTCGCCGAGACCGGGGCGCTCACGCCGGACCTGATGCGCCGCCTCGCCGACGGCATCGCGGCGTTTCACCGGACCGCCGAAGTGACGCCGGATTTCGGCGGCACCCGCGGCGTGGACGACGTCATCGCCATCAACGGCGCCAGCCTGCGCCGCGACGGCCCGCCGGGGATCGCGGTCGAGGCGGCGGACGCCCTCGCCGACGCCGCGCGGCGCGCGCGCGACCGCCACGCCGCGCTGCTGGAGCGCCGCCGCGCCGCCGGCAAGGTCAAGCGCTGCCATGGCGATCTCCATCTCGGCAATATCTGCCTGATCGACGGCGTGCCGACCCTGTTCGACTGCATCGAGTTCAATGACGGCCTGGCCTCGATCGACGTACTCTACGATCTCGCCTTCCTGCTGATGGACTTGCGGTTCCGCGGCCATGCCACCGAGGCGGCCATCGTCTTCAACCGCTATTTCGACGTCGGCGACGAGAGCGACGGCCTGGCGCTGATGCCGCTCTTCCTCGCGCTCCGCGCCTGGGTGCGCGCCCATGTGACCGCCACCGCCGCGAAGCTGGACGCTTCCGCCGAGAAGGCCGTGCTCGCCCGTCGCTATTTCGATTTCGCCGTCGATCTGCTGCGGCCGGCGCCGCCGCGCCTGATCGCGCTCGGCGGCATCAGCGGCACCGGCAAGTCCACGGTCGCCGCGATCCTCGCCGGCCGCGCCTCGGCCCGCGTGCTCAGAAGCGACGTGATCCGCAAGCGCCGCTTCGGCGTGGCGCCCGAGACGCGCCTCCCGGACGGCGCCTACGCTTCCGACGTGACGACCGAGGTCTACGCGGCATTGCTCGACCAGGCCCGGGCGGCGCTCGCGGCCGGCTGCAGCACCATCATCGACGCCGTCTCCGCCCGGCCCGCCGAACGCGCCGCCTTCGCCGCCCTCGCGCGCGATCTGCGCGTCCCCTTCACCGGCATCTGGCTGGAAGCATCGCCCGAGATCCTGACGGCGCGGGTCGCCGCGCGCCGCAACGACGCGTCCGACGCCGACCTCGCCATCCTGAGGAAGCAGCTCGGCTACGACCTCGGCCCGATGGACTGGCGCCGGGTCGACGCGGCGCCGTCAGCCGAGCACGTGGCCGACGCGATCCTCGAAGCGGGGGTTGGCCGATAGCGCCTCGGTCTTGTCCCGCAGATAGCGGCAGAGCACCCGCGGGTCGCGCATCGCGCTCATGCTGTCATAGGGCAGCACGTCGCCGATCACCGCGCTGAAGCTGCCGCCGATCTTGTTGGCGACCTCGTGCAGCAGGTAGGCCATGCGCGCCGTCATGCCGATATGGCTGGCGATCTGGAACATCCGGCTGTTCTGCCCGGGGAAGAAGATCGGCACCACGTCGGCCCTGGCGTCGTGCACCAGCCGCGCGGTGAAGGGCTTCCATTCGAAATCGACCGCCTTCCTGGCGAAGAAGCTCGGCGTCGTCGCGACGCCGCCCGCGGGGAAGACGATGATGCAGCCGCCGCTCTTGATATGCGCCCGGGCGACGGCGCGGCTCCGGAGATTGGTCTCCTGCGCCGTCGGCGTCGGGTCGAAGTCGATCGGCAGGATGTAGCTGCGGATCTCCGCGTCGGGCGGATAAAGCCTGGAATTGGTCAGCACCTTGAAGTCCCGCCGCACCCGGTTGGCGAGATGGCCGATCAGGAGGCCGTCGATCAGCCCGAACGGATGGTTGGCGACGATCACCAGCGGCCCCGTGCGCGGCAGGGCGTCGAGCTTGGCCGCGTCGTAATCGACGCTGAGCCGCATCAGCCGCATCGCGGCTTCCCAGAAATCCACCGTGCCGCGCAGCTCGGTCTGATAGACGTTGTAGAGCCGCTTGAGCTCCAATTGCCCCGTCGTCGCCTCGATCACGTGGATCAGCGCCCGGGTCAGGCGGCTGTCGCAGGGGCTGGCATAGCTGAGATCGATGGGCGTCGATGAAACGGCTGCAGGCATGACCGAGTCGCCTCCCGAGGTTCATCGACCGGTAACCGCGATCGATGAAAGCTGTGCCGCAATCCGATGACCGTTTCGTGTCGCCCGTTGGAGTCGTGAGGCGATTTCGTTACCCGCGCCCGCCTGCCAGCCGCCGCGCATCGGCGGAGGCACGCAGCCGGCCCATGGCCCAGATGCCGACGACCGGCCCGGGCGCCAGCACGGCGAAGGCGAGCCGCCAGCCGGCCAGGTCCGCGACCACCGGCACCAGGTGGATGGTGAGCATGCTGAGCAGGAACCCGGTCGAGGTCTGGATGGTCAGCATGGTGCCCAGATGCTCGGGCACCGACAGCTCGGTGACGCTGGCCGAGAACTGCGCCGAATCCGCGATTACGCTGATCCCCCAGACGATCGCGACCAGCATCACCAGCGCGGGCGCCGCGCCGAACACCGGGCCGATCAGCAGCGTGCAGCTTCCGCTGACCGCGAGCGCCGTCATGGTGACCGTGGTGCGGCCCCAGCGGTCGGCGGCGAGCCCGCCGGCCAGGCAGCCGATCGCGCCCGATCCCACCGTCGCGAAGGCGCCGATCCTGGCCCAGAACGCGGCGGCCTCGCCGCCCATGCTGAGGGTGAAGCTCGCGGTGAGGTAGGTCGCGATCCACGCCCACATGGCGTAGAGCTCCCACATGTGCCCGAGATAGCCGAGATTGGCGAGCCGCAGCGCCGGCATCCGGATCGCCTCCAGCACCGCGCCGAAATGGAAGGCGCGCGGCTTCGGTGCGTTCGGCCCGAGCCCCGCGAGGTTGATCAGCAGCGCCGCACCGAGGGCCGCGACCGAGGTCGCCGCGATGGTCGCGCGCCAGTCGACCCCGCCCAATGCGTTGAAAAGATGCGGCGAGGCCGATCCCAGGGTCAGCGCCCCGACCAGGATGCCGACCAGCAATCCGAGATCGCGCCGCGCCCAGGTCGCCGCGAGCTTCATCCCGACCGGATAGATCCCCGCCATCGCCATCCCCGTCAGGAATCGAAACAGCGGCACCGTCCAGGCGCCCGGCGGCACGGCCAGAATGAGCGCGTTCACCCCGCAGGCGAACACCGCCGATGCCGCGAAGAATCGCCGCGGGTCGATCCGGTCGGCGAGACCGAAGACCGCGCTGATCAGGGTGCCGGCGACGAATCCCGCCTGCACCGCGCTGGTGAACAGCGAGGCGCTCAGCCCGTCGATGGCGCCCGCCGCCCGGAGGCTCGGCACCACGGCAGTCGCCGAGAACCAGAGCGACAGCGCCAGCACCTGCGCCCCGGCCAATGCCGCCAAGGACGGCCATTTTGCCTTAAGCATGCGGCGCCCCTGGCCTTGGCGAATCCGGATCGGCTAGTGTCACGCCTTCTCCCAGTCCGAGCCGAGGAGTCTCCCGATGTCCGTCTCCCTCTACCACGCCAGCGTGCCGGTGTTCCGCCAGATGCTGGGTGCGCTTTCTTCCATCATGGACAAGGCCGCCGCCCATGCCGAGGCGAGGAAGATCGACCCCTCGGTCTTCGTCAACGGCCGGCTCTTCCCCGACATGTTCCCCTTCACCCGCCAGGTGACCATCGCCGCCGATTTCGCGAAAGGGGCGAGCGCGCGCCTCGCCGGAATCGAGGTGCCGAAATTCGAGGACACCGAAACCACCTTCCCCGAATTGAAGGCGCGCATCCGGAAGACCCTCGACTTCCTCGCCACCTTGAAGCCGGCGCAGTTCGAGGGCGCCGAGGCCCGCGACGTCACCATCCCGCTCCGCGGCGAGCCGACCACGTTCAAGGGCGGCGCCTATCTCTTCCACTTCGCGATGCCGAACTTCTATTTCCACGCCACCACCGCCTACGACATCCTGCGCCATCTGGGCGTCGAGATCGGCAAGTCCGACTTCATCCACCAGCTCATCAAGGAGTAGTGGAGGCGGGCTGCCCATGGGAGTCCATCCGTGGGACTCCGGTCATCCCCGTGACAGAGCCGACACGGCGGCGCTAATATCCCGGCGCCGAAGAACCGGCGCAAGCCGGCGGTGAGTGGGAGACTGGCCATGGCCGACGATATCAGGTCAAACGCGCCACGGGACTTGGGCCCAGTGGGTTCGGCGCCTGCGGGTTCGGCGTCCGTGGGTTCGGCGCCCGTGGGTTCGGCCCCGGTGGGCGCCAACCGCTGGCGGCGCTTCGCCGACTGGGACGAGCGGCCGTTGCGCCTCGATCGCTACGCCGTCGAGGATGCGGAGAACGGTTTCGCCGCCTTCACCTCGCCCCAGGACCCCAAGCCCGGCCTCGTGATCGAGAACGGCCGCGTCACCAGCCTCGACGGCAAGGCCGAGGCCGATTTCGACATGATCGACCTCTTCATCGCCCGGCACCACATCGACGTCGAGATCGCCGGGAAGGCCATGGCGATTCCGTCCGCCGAGCTCGCCCGCATGCTGGTCGATTTCAACGTGCCGCGCACCGAGCTGACGCGCCTCGCCCACGGGCTCACCCCCGCCAAGCTGGCCGAGGTGGTGGCGCAGTTGAACGCCATGGAGATCGCCTTCGCCTATTCCAAGATGCGGGCGCGCAAGACCCCCGGCAATCAGGGCCACGTCACCAACGCCAAGGACGACCCGCTGCAACTGGCCGCCGATGCCGCGACCGCCGTCGCCTTCGGCTTCGACGAGATCGAGACCACCCAGCGCGTGGCGCGCAACGCCTGGTCGAACGCGGTCGCCTGCGCGGTCGGCGCCGCGGTCGGCCGCTGGGGCACGCTGTTCCAATGCTCCTCGGAAGAGGCCGAGGAACTGCAGATCGGCATGGCCGGGTTCTCCTCCTATGCCGAGACCGTCTCGGTCTACGGCACCGAGCGCGCCTTCATCGACGGCGACGACACGCCCTGGTCCAAGGCCTTCCTGGCCGCGGCCTATGCCTCGCGCGGCATCAAGATGCGCTGCACTTCCGGGGCCGGCTCGGAGCTGCTCATGGGCTTCCACGAATCGAAATCGCTGCTCTATCTCGAGGCGCGCTGCCTCTGCCTGCAGCGCGCCATGGGCGTGCAGGGAACGCAGAACGGCGGCATCGACGGCGCGCCGGTGACGGCGACGGTGCCCGGCGGCGTGCGCGAGCTGATGGCGGAGAACCTGCTGGCGGTCTGGCTCGACCTCGAATGCGCCTCGGGCAACGACGCGCGCCATTCGGAATCCGAGATCCGCGTCGGCGCCAAGATCCTGCCGGTGCTGATCGCCGGATCGGACCTCATCTGCTCCGGCTTCGGCACCATCAAGGCCTATGACAATTCCTTCAATCCATCCTCCTTCAACGGCGAGGAGATGGAGGATTTCCTGGTGCTCCAGCGCGACTTCGAGGCCGATGGCGGCCTCGTTCCGGTGGACGAGAGCAAGGTCCTCGACGTGCGCGGCCGCGGCCTCGACGCCATCGCCGCCGTGTTCGAGGAGCTGGACCTCTCGCGGCCGACCGTCGCGATGAAGGCCAGCGTCCAGGTTGCCTCCGGCTCCGAGGAGACCGACAGCTACACGCCACGCGAGGTGACGCTGATCAGCGAGGCGATCAAGGGCCGCGGCATCACCGTGGTCGACGTGATCCTGGCGCTGGAGAAGCGCGGCTTCCGCGAGGAGGCGCAGAACCTCCTCAACGTGGTGAAGCTCCGCGTCTCCGGCGACTATCTCCAGACCTCGGCGGTGGTGCGGAAGGGCCGGGTGATCAGCGCGGTCAACGACCCCAACGACTATGCCGGCCCCGGCACCGGCTATCGCCTGCCCGAGGCGCGCCGCGACGAGATCATGCATATCCGCGACGTGCTCGACCGCGAGGTCGTGCTGCGCGACCAGAGCCGGCACTCCAAGGCCGAGGGCCGCCGCATCGTCTACCGCGACATGGGGCCGGCGGAGATCGGCAACGACCCGTCGGAAGTGGTGATCGGCATCAGCCCGGCCTTCGGCCTGAAACTCTACCAGACCACGGCGGGGCACTCCCTGGCCGCCGTGCTCCGCGCCTTGAGTGAGGGCGTGAAGGCGAAGGGCGGCAAGCCGCGCATCGTGCGCTTCCGCCACACCGCGGATACCTCGTTCCTCGGCCTCTCGGCCGCCGGCATCGCCGGTTCCGGCGTCGGCATCGGCATCCAGGCCAAGGGCACCGCCGTGATCCATCAGCGGGGCCGGCTGCCGCACAACAACCTGGAGCTCTTCTCCAACGCGCCGATCACCAAGCTGGAGCATTATCGCCGCCTGGGCGAGAACGCCGCGGTCTACGCCCGGGGCGAGAATCCGGATCCTGTGGTGGTGCCGACCCACGGCGAGGCGATGGGTGCCCGGTTCCATGCCCAGACCGCGATCATCTATGCGATCGAGACCTCGCTGACCGTCGAGGGCGCCAAGCCGGAGAACGTCGAGATCAAGCTGCTGGAAGGCGCCGCATGAAGGAGCACAAGCCCCTCAAGGTCGCCGACTATCCGCTCTCCGAGCAGCGGCCCGATCTGATCCGCACCCGCACGGGAAAGCCGTTGGACGACGTCACCGTCGCGGCGCTGGTCTCGGGCGCGGCCACCATCGAGGATCTGCGCATCACCCGGGACGCATTGTTGCTCCAGGCGGAGGTCGCCGAGGCCGCCGGCCGCCCGCGCCTCGGCTCGAACTTCCAGCGCGCCGCCGAAATGGTGGAGGTGCCGCAGGACGCGCTCCTCAAGGCCTATGAGCTGCTGCGCCCCGGCCGCGCAAGGACCAAGCAGGAGCTGCTGGACTGCGCCAAGACGTTCCGCGAGACTCACAAGTCCGAGCGCGTCGCCGCCTTCCTGGAGGAAGCCGCCGAGGTCTACGAACGGCGGGGACTGTTCCAGTTCCGGTATTGACCCCATCCAAACTCGAGTTTGACGAAACACCGAGCGTTCAGGGGAAAAGACGCGGACATGACCTGGAAGACCCACCATCGTTCCTTCTACTACGAAGGCGCGCCGGAGCCCGACGATCTCGATCTGAAGCCGAGCGAAACGGCGCTGCTGGTCATCGACGTGCAGAACACCTATGTCGAGCGCCCAGATCGCGCGACCCTGCCGCCGGCCGAGCAGAAGCAATACGATGCCTGGACGCCGTTCCACCAGCGCATGCAGACCAGGGTCATCCCCAACACCGCTCGCCTGCTCGCGCTCTTCCGCCAGGCGAAGATCGAATGCCTGTTCGCCCGCATCGCCTGCCAGACCGAGGACGGCCGCGACCGGTCCTTGAGCCAGAAGATGCCCGGCTGGAACAACCTGCTGCTGCCCAAGAACGAGCACGCCTCGCAGCTCGTCCCCGAACTGGCGCCGCAAGGCGACGAGATCTGCGTCACCAAGACCACCGACAGCGCGCTGACCGGGACCAACCTGCGGCTGATCCTCGCCAATCTCGGCATCAGGAACGTCATCTGCGCCGGCATCTTCACCGACCAGTGCGTCTCCTCCACCGTGCGCAGCCTCGCCGACGAGAGCTTCAACGTCGTGGTGGTGGAGGATTGCTGCGCCGCCGGCACGGACGAGCTGCATGAGAAGGAGCTCGCCATCATCAACATGATCTACTGCCACGTGATGAGCGCGGACGAGCTGGCCGCGATGATGCGGCTGGGCTGAACCGTCGGCGCCGACCGAGAAGCAGGCTTCCATGTCCCACTTCCTGATCATCGTGCCCGAGACCGACGCGCCGCCGGCGCTGATCGGCGAGGCCCTGCTCGAGGCGGGCCACAGCTACGACGCCGTCTACCCCACCGAGCGCTTCGCCTCGCACCGGCCGCTGAGCTACCCGGGTCTCCCCTCGGAACCGGGCGATTACAGCGGCCTCATCGTCATGGGCGGGCCGATGAGCGCCCACGACACCGCCGAGCATGCCTTCCTCACGGAGTTGATGGCTTTGATCCGCGGCTTCGGCGTCCGGCGGCGCGCGGTGCTCGGCGTCTGCCTCGGCGCCCAGGTGATCGCCAGGGCCTATGACGGCGAGGTCTTCCGCATCGGCCGGCTCGAGGCCGGCTATGTTGCGATGCACACGACGCCCGAGGCCGAGCAGGATCCTGTCTTCGCCGGCGCCACCGGTTCGTTCAATGCCTTCCACACCCATTACGAGGGCGTGCGCAACATCCCCGGCGCGACCGTGCTCGTCACCGGCGGGGCGAGTCCCGTCCAGGCCTATCGCGTCGGCGAGACCACCTACGGTGTCCAGTTTCACCCCGAAGTGACGATCGATGTCGCCCGGGACTGGGTCCGGAAGTTCGGGGCGGTCTTCTGCAAGGACGAGCCGCGCCTCGTCACCGATCTCGACCGCGACTTCCAGGCATATTTCGGCGAATCCAGCCGGCTCTGCCGCAAACTTGTGCAGAACTGGTGCAGACTCGGCTAAAAAATGACGGAAGTCGGTCAGCCGGTTGTGGAACTCGACAGCGCCTGTCAATATTCCGCCCGCTACGGTCAAGTCCGCTTGGTTCTGATCCGCTAGCATCGAAACATGCCCGCCGTCCAATTCCGAAGCCTTCGCCGCTTTGGACGAGGCGGCGCAATGAAAAGCTCTGGGCCATCGGGCACGGGTGGCCAGGGCGTCGTTCAAGCCGTGCCGCAACAGACGGGGAGCGTGGAGATGATCGACAGACAGGTATCGCGCCGTAGGTTCATGCAGCAGACGGCGCTGGGCGCCGCGGTCACGGCGATCGGTGCCGCCGGGCTCGGCGGGCGCGCCTGGGCCGACCGGTCCAAGGAGCTGAACATCCTCTGCTGGGAAGGCTACAACTCCGCCCAGGTGCTGGACCCCTTCCGCACGATGAAGTCCGCGACCGTGAAGGCGGAATCGCTGACCAACGACCCGACCATGATCAACCGGCTGCGCGCCGGCGAGACCAAGGTCTGGGACCTGATCAACGTGAACAATCCCTGGGCGCGCAAGATCATGTTCCCCGAGAAGCTGATCAAGCCGCTCGACCGCGCCAAGATGGAGCCCTACTTCGAGAAGATGCTGCCGATGTTCAAGCCGCCCTACAAATGGGCGATGGACGACAGCGGCAGCGAGCTGATCGGCATGTGCCAGCGCTTCGGCCCGTACTCCTACGTCGTCAACACCGACAAGATCAGCCGCGAGGCGGCGGAGGACCAGGGCTGGGACCTCTGGAACGACCCGAAGAACGACAAGAAGTACGGCGTGCTGGAATCCGACGACTGGAACGTCTTCAACATCTGCTGCATCGCCGGCTTCGACCCGTTCAAGGAGCACACCGACGACCAGGTGGCCAAGTTCACCGAGACCGCGAAGCGCGTCTTCAAGGGCGCCAAGGTGGTCGGCGACATCGCGACCATGAACCAGTCGCTGGTCTCCGGCGAGATCGACTTCCACATGACGGGCGGCACCTACAGCGCCTCGCCGGCCCGGCATGACGGCGCCACCGGCATCCGCGGCATCACCCCGAAGAAGGGCCCGATGGAAGGCGGCAAGGGCGGCATCTCCTGGATCGAGGTCACCTCGACCGTGAACAACCCCGACCTCTCGCCGCTCGCCGTCGAGTTCCTGCAATACGTCCAGGACCCGAAGGTGGCGCACACCGTCGCCTTCGCCGAGGGCACGTTCAACCCGGTCGCCCAGATGGCCAACCCGGAATGCTTCAGCCTCTTCACCAAGGAAGAGCTGGACGCGATCCAGTGGGACAGCCTGGACGAGGAGATGGCGCGCTCGGTCGAGTACGACATCGTCCCGGACTACGACAAGCTGCTCGACATCATGACCTCCGCCAAGCGCGAGGCCGCGGGCGGCTGATCGCCCGACGGATGCGGCACGTCCGCCCGCCGCGGCCGGTGCATTCCGGTCGCGGCGGCAGCGCCGTTGAGTCTACAATCCGTGCAGCGGGATCGAGCACAAGGCGGCAATGAACACGCGTCCCCCTATCCTCCAGCTCAAGGCCCTGGAAAAGGTCTTCGGCGGCTTCACCGCCGTGAAGCGGATCGACCTCGAGATCGCCGAAGGCGAGTTCTTCACCATCGTCGGCCCCTCCGGCAGCGGCAAGACCACCATGATCCGCATGCTGGCCGGCATGGAGGTGCCGACCAGCGGCGACATCGTGCTGCGCGGCCAACGCATCAACGACGTGCCGGCCAACCGGCGGCCGACCTGCATGGTGTTCCAGTCCCTGGCGCTCTTCCCGCACCGCACCGTCGGGCAGAACATCGAGTTCCCGATGAAGATCCGCGGCGTGCCGCCGGACCAGCGCCGGGAGCGGGCGATCCGGCTCATGCGCCAGCTCCGCCTGCCGGAGGACTATTACGGCAAGAGCGTCACCAAGTGCTCCGGCGGCGAGCGGCAGCGCGTCGCGCTGGCCCGCGCGCTGGCCTATGACCCGGAGATCCTGTTCTTCGACGAGCCGCTCTCGGCGATCGACTACAAGCTCCGCAAGACGCTGGAGAAGGAGCTGAAGGACATCCACCGCGAGACCGGCAAGACCTTCGTCTACATCACCCACAGCCTGGAGGAGGCGATGGTGATGAGCGACCGGATCGGCGTCATGCGCGCCGGCGAGATGGTGCAGGTCGGCACGCCGAACGAGATCTACACCGCGCCGAAGAGCCGCTTCGTCTCCGAGTTCATCGGCGACGTCAACGTCATCGCCGTGACCGCGGGGAGCGGCGGCCGGCTGCGCGCGGCGGAATTCGGCGCCGAGTTCACCGCGCCCAAGCCGCTGGACGGCTTCGCCGGCGGGCATCTCGTGGTGCGGCCGGAATTCCTCCGCTTCCTCGGCGGCCGCGCCGAGGCGGAGAACTGCCTGACCGGCCGCGTCTACAACGAATACGCCCTGGGCTCGCGCATCCAGTACCAGGTCCGCGTCGGCGAGCACGTCTTCATCGTCGAGAAGCTGCGGCAGCAGGCCTTCGCCGGGAGCCTCGACGACGAGGTGCTGATCGGCTGGGACGCCCGCGACAGCATCCTGGTGAACGACTGATGGCCCGCAGCGTCCCGATAGGCGGGTGGCTGAGCCCGGGCGTGCGCAACGCCCTGCCGCTGATCGTCTTCCTGCTGCTCGGCTTCGCGGCGCCGCTGCTGGCCGTGATCGGCTTCAGCGTCATGCCGCCGCGCACCTTCGGCCTCTGGCAGGCGCCGACCCTGGCCAACTACGTCGATATCTTCGAGAGCACCAGCTATCTGTCCTTCCTCTGGTCGCTCGGCCTCGCCTCGGTCACCATCGTGCTGCTGGCGCTGATCTGCTATCCGATCGCGCTCGGCCTCGCGCGCGTCTTCGGCAAGTGGTCGTCGCTGGTCAGCCTGCTCTTCACCATCCCGCTCTTCGTCTCGGAGAACGTCCGCCTTTACGGCTGGGTGCTGTTCTTCATCAAGGGCGGCGTGCTGCTCGGCACCCTGAAATCGGTGTTCGGGCTCGAGCTCGAATCCTGGCTGTTCACCCGCAGCATCATCGTGCTCGGCATGGTCTACGTCTACCTGCCCTTCATGCTGTTCCCGATGACGCTGGGCGTCGCCATGGTGCCGAACGAGACCCGGGAGGCCGCCTACGATCTCGGCGCCAGCCGCTGGCAGGTGTTCCGCGAGGTCGATCTGCCGCTCTCGATGCCCGGCATCGTCATCGGCGTCCTTCTGTCCTTCGTGCTGGCGGTCGGCGCCATCACCGAATCCAAGGTGCTCGGCGGCCAGCAGGTCATCCCGATCACCCATGACATCGAGATCGCCTTCACCTATGCGCAGAACTGGCCGCTCGGCGCGGCGCTCTCCGTCCTCCTCATGTTCGTGATCGGCGCCCTGGTGCTGCTCGTGCTCCGCCGGTTCGACCTCGACGCCATCCTCGGGAGGCGCTGAGATGCAGCAGCGCTGGCTCACCTCCCTGATCTGGGCCTGGACCGCGGCGGTGGTGGTCTTCCTCTACCTGCCGGCGCTCTGCCTCTTCCTGGCGTCGCTGACCGCCAGCCGCTACTTCATCTTCCCGATCACGCGCTGGGGCCTCGACTGGTGGCAGAAGACCTTCGCCTCGCTGGAGGTCCATGCCCTGTTCGAGACCTCGATCTCGATCGCGCTCTGCGTGACGGTGATCGCGGTGACGATCGGCCTGTTCGGCGCGCTCGCCTTCGCCCGCTACGACTGGAGGGGCCGGTCGATCTACCAGAAGATCGTGCTGTTGCCGATTTTCTTCCCGCAATCGGTGCTGGGCCTGGCGCTGCTGCTCTGGTTCAACGCGCTCGGCGTCGACCTCTCCTGGAAGAGCGCCGTCTTCGCCCACCTGGTCTGGATCATCCCGGTCGTCACCCTGGTGATCTCGATCCAGGTCTACAGCTTCGATCCGGCGCTGGAGGAGGCGGCCTACGATCTCGGCGCCGGCCGCTGGCAGGTGTTCCGCGAGGTCACCTTCCCGGTGCTGTTCCCCGGCATCTTCTCGGGCTCGCTCTTCGCCTTCCTGCTGTCCTGGGGCAACTTTCCGCTGTCGCTCTACACCGACGGCGCCGACACCACGATCCCGGAATACCTCTACGCCAAGATGGTCGCGGGCTACACGCCCGGCGTGCCGGTGCTGGGCACGGTGAACACGGTCGGCGCGGCGATCCTGCTGCTCGGCGCCTATGCCTTGATCCTGTGGTGGCGCCGCAGCCGGTCGGAAGGCGGCGCAAAGTAGGAACGCTCGAGGGGAGGAATCGAAAATGCCGACATCATCGCTGCAGGGCAAGTCCGTCGTCGTCACCGGCGCCAGCAAGGGCATCGGCAAGGGCATCGCCCGAGTCTTCGCCCAGGCCGGCGGCGCCAAGGTGCTGGTGGTCTCGCGCCATCTGGAAGAGGCGGAAGCGACCGCCAGGGAGATCGGCCAGGGCGCCTCCGGCTTCGCCGCCGACGTGACCAAGCCGGAGGAGATGGCGGCGATGGCGAAGGCCGCCGCCGAGCGCTACGGCGGGATCGACGTGCTCTGCGCCAATGCCGGCGTCTTTCCCCAGGTGAAGCTGGAGGAGATGACGAGCGATCAGTGGGACGGCACCTTCGCGATCAACGTGAGGGGCTGCTTCCTCTCGGTCCAGGCCTGCGTACCCTATCTGAAGAAGAGCGGCCAGGGCCGGGTGGTGATCACCTCATCGATCACCGGGCCGGTCACCGGCTTTCCCGGCTGGTCGCATTACGGCGCGACCAAGGCGGCGCAGCTCGGCTTCATGCGCACGGCCTGCATCGAGCTGGCGAAATACGGCATCACGGTCAACGCGGTGCTGCCCGGGAACATCGTGACCGAGGGCCTGAAGGATCTCGGCGACGACTATATGAAGAGCATGGCCGCCTCGGTGCCGCTGAAGCGCCTGGGCGAGGTGGACGACATCGGCCATGCCGCCCTGTTCTTCGCCTCGAAGGAAGCGGCCTATATCACCGGCCAGACCATCATCGTCGATGGCGGCCAGATCCTGCCGGAAAGCCTGGACGCACTGGCCCAGGCGTGAGCGCGGCTGCGCCGCGCTGCCTCTCCTGTCCTCCTGATGAGCCGTTATCCCGGGGCTCGGGGATGACGTCAGAGTTTGATGGGAGCGTTGTGCGGGCCCCGCGCTGTGCGGCGACCCTAATGCCGCACCAGGCTTTGCCGGTAGGCGCGCGGCGACTGGCCGGTCCAGCGCGTGAACGCGCGGGTGAACGCCGACAGCTCCGAGTAGCCCAGCAGCAGCGCCACCTCCGTCAGCGGCAATTGCCGCTGGTCGAGATACATCCGCGCCAGGTTCTTGCGCATGATCTCGACCGCGTCCTTGTAGGTGCAGCCCTGCTCGGTCAGCGCCCGCTGCACGGCGGAGACGGAGATCCTGAGCTCCACCGCGATCTGCTCCAATGACGGGGTGCCGTTCGGCAGCTTCACCCGGATCGCCGACCGGATGCGGTCGAACAGCCCCTGGTCGCCGCCGCCGGAGAGGCCCAGCGCCTCGAGGCAGGTCTGCATCGTGGCGAGCAGCTTCAGGTCCCGCGCCGGCATCGGCCGGTCCAGGATCTCCCGGCGGAAGGCCAGCGCATTGGTGGCCTGGCTGAAATAGACCGGCGCGTCGAAGGCGCTCTCGTGCTCCTTCCAGAGCTGCGGGCGCGGATGCTCGAAATGCACTTCCTCCGGGGCCCAATGCGGGCCACAGCATTCGCGGATCACGTTCAGGAACATGCCGAGCGAGAGCTCCGCATCCTGGCGGCGCTCCAGGATCTCCGGCGCCTCGATCCGGTATTCCAGGCGGATGAGCCCGTTATTGGCCGGCACCAGCCGCATCACCGAGCTTTCCTGGTGGAAGCCGAACAGGCCCACCAGGTTCCCCAGCGCCGTCCCCAGGTTGGGCGAGGAGACCGCCGCATAGCCCCAGAGGCCGAGGTCGCGCGGCGCGAACTGGTTGCCGAACCAGAGGCCGAAATTGTCGTTCTGGGTCCGCCGCGAGGCTTCCTCGAACAGCCGGCAGTAGTCGGCGAGCCTGAGCTTCAGGGTGGGCGAGCCGGCCATGTCCGGCGCGATGCCCGCATTGCCGAAGATGCGGTCGATGTCCCCGCCGAATTTCTCGATGAACGGCACGATCCCCGTCGCCGCGCAGGCGAGCACGATCGGCGCATTGGCGTTGAGGCTCATCGGCTCGGACATTGCGGGACACCCTCAAAGGGCCGGACACAGCCGCTCCGGGATGATTCCATGACGCTCCCGCGTTCGCAAGTGCGGAACCCCCGCCCTGTCAAGATCGGAGCCTCTCCGGTCAAGCCGGTCTCCCGGCCCCGGTCTAGGTTCCGATGCTTAAGAAGAGGCGCGTTCCGAACGCGCCGGCCGAGGGGAGGATATTTGAGCGAGCCGCTGGACCACGACGCTTTCATGCGCAGCATCGGCCTGCTCGCCGAGGCGGCGCTGCCGCGCTGGGGGCTGGAAGGCGCGGGGCTCGCCATGATCAACCACTCGGAGAACACGACCTATCGCGTCGAGCCGCGCGGCGGCGCCAAGCCGGTCATCCTGCGCGTCCATCGCCCCGGCTATCACACCGTGGACGGCATCCGCAGCGAGCTCGCCTGGATGCGCGCGCTCCAGGCCGACGACAACGTACACACGCCGCAGGCCATCCCCGGCAGGGACGGCCGGGACATCCAGACCGTCGCGCATCCTTCATTGCCGACTCCGCGCAACTGCGTGCTGTTCGAGTTCATCGAGGGCCACGAGCCGCAGCAGACGCACGATCTCATCGAGCCGTTCAGGCGATTGGGCGAGGTGACCGCGCGCACGCACCTGCATTCGATGAAGTGGAAGCGCCCGCCCTATTTCGAGCGCACCATCTGGGACTTCGAGCACAGCCTCGGCGCCACGCCCAACTGGGGCCCCTGGCTCGAGGGCCCCGACATGACGCCGGCGCGCCGCCCGCTGCTGCAGCGCCTGGTCGATACGATCGAGACGCGCCTGAAGCGCTTCGGCCAGGCACCGGACCGCTACGGCCTGATCCACGCCGATTTCCGCCTCGCCAATCTGCTGATCCACAACGGCGACATCCGCGTCATCGATTTCGACGATTGCGGCCTCGGCTGGTTCCTCTACGACGCCGGCACCGCGGTCAGCTTCTTCGAGCACAAGCCGGAAGTGCCCGGCCTGATCGACGCCTGGGTCGAGGGCTATCGCCGCGTGCGCCCGCTCTCGAAGGAGGAGGCGGCGGAGCTGCCGACCTTCGTCATCCTGCGGCGCATGATCCTCTTCGCCTGGATGGGCTCCCATTCCGAGACCGATCTCGCCAAGCAGGAAGGCCCGGCCTATGCCGAGGGCACCTGCGAGATGGCCGAGCAATACCTTTCGCGCTTCGCATGAGGCCGCCCCATGGATAAACGCCCGGAACAGCACGAGCAGAGTCCCGAGAAGCGCGAGTTCATCGCGAAATCCAAGGAGTTCTGGAACCCGAACAAGACCCAGTTCTGGCAGGACCAGCATGTCGACCTGGTCATCGACCGGCGCGAGGGCTACCTGCTCTACGACATGGACGGCCGGCGGCTGATCGACGTGCACCTGAACGGCGGCACCTACAATATCGGCCACCGCCATCCCGAGCTGATCGAGGTCTTGAACCGCGGCGCCACGCGCTTCGACATGGGCAACCACCACTTCCCGGCGCTCGGGCGCACCGCGCTCGCCGAGGAACTGGCCAAGGTCTGCGGCGGCGGCATGCAGTACACGATGTACACGGCGGGCGGCGCCGAGGCGATCGACCTCGCCATCAAGTGCGCGCGTCACGCCACGCAGAAACGCAAGATCGTCTCGATCATCAACGCCTATCACGGACATAGCGGCCTCGCGGTCGCGACCGGCGCCGACCGGTTCTCGAAGACCTTCCTCTCCGACCGGCCCGACGAGTTCATCCACGTGCCGTTCAACGACCTGAACGCGATGGAGGACGCGCTGCGCGCCAAGGACATCGCGGCCGTCATCATGGAGACGATCCCGGCGACCTACGGCTTCCCGATCCCGCTGCCCGGCTATCTCAAGGAGGTGAAGCGCCTCTGCGAGCGCTACGGCGCCAAGTATATCGCCGACGAGGTGCAGACCGGCCTGATGCGCTGCGGCGAGATGTGGGGCTACCAGCGCTACGGTATCGAGCCGGACATCATGGTGACGGGGAAGGGCATCTCCGGCGGCATGTATCCGATCGCCTGCGTCGTCGCCAAGGAGGATTCGGCCGCCTGGCTGAAGCAGGACGGGTTCGCGCACATGTCCACCATGGGCGGCGCGGAGCTCGGCTGCCTGGTCGCGCTGAAGGTGCTGGAGATCCTGCAGCGCCCGCAGACGCGCCCGATCGTCCAGTACATCTCCGAGACGATGGCGACCGGGCTCGGCGAGATCATGAAGCTCTATTCCGACTTCTTCGTCGGCATCCGCCAATGCGGCGTCGTCATGGGGCTGGAGTTCGACTATCCCGAGGGCGCCAAGCCGGTGATGAAGCATCTCTACGAGCACGGCGTCTGGGCGATCTTCTCGACCCTCGACCCGCGCGTGCTGCAGTTCAAGCCCGGCGTGCTGATGCCGACGGCGCTCTGCGAGGAGCTGCTGGAGCGGGTCGAGCGCGCGATCGGCCTGGCGCGCGCCGAGTGCCTGGGCAAGAAGAGCAAGCGCAGGACCGCGGCATGAACTCGATCGTCCAGCAGCTCCTCGCGGGCGAGAGGCGCCAGACCGGCCAGGCCGACATGATCCTGGAGGCCGCCGGCTGGGCCGCTGCGTCCTACGCCGCTTTCGACCGCGCCCGCGTCGATGCGATCGCCCGCGCGGCGGCGGAAGCCGGCCATGCGGTGGCCGGCGTGCTGGCCGAGGCGGCGGTCAAGGAGACCGGGTTCGGCGTCGCCGCGCACAAGAAGATCAAGAACGAGCTGACCTCGCGCGGCCTCTACGAGCTCTATCGCGGCGAGGACTTCTGCTCGCCGCGCGTCCTGCCCGAGAGGAAGATGGTCGAGCTGCCGCGGCCGGCCGGCGTGATCTTCGGCCTGACGCCCTCGACCAACCCGGTCTGCACCGTGTTCTTCAAGATCCTGCTGGCGCTGATGACCCGCAACGCCATCGTCGTCTCGCCGCACCCCAAGGCCAAGGTCTGCTCCGCCGAAGCGGCCCGGGTGATGGCGCAGGCGGCGGAGAAGGCGGGCGCGCCCGCCGGCCTCGTCCAGGTGATCGACGAGCCGACCCTCCCCCTGATCGACCACCTCATGAAGTCGCCCAAGGTCAACGTGATCCTGGCGACCGGCGGCACGCCGATGGTGCGCGCCGCCTACAGCTCCGGCAATCCCGCGATCGGCGTCGGTCCCGGCAACGCGCCGGTGCTGGTCGATGCCACCGCCGACGTCGATCTCGCGGCGAAGCGGATCGTCGAGTCGAAGTCCTTCGACAACTCGATCCTCTGCACCAACGAGAGCGTCGTGGTGGCGGAGGAGCCGATCGCCGACAAGCTGCTTGCCTCGCTCCGCAGCGCCGGCGCCTATGTCGCCCGCCCCGAGGAAGTGGGGCAGCTGCGCGAGCTGCTGTTCGGCCTGGGCTCGTTCAACGTCGACATGCTCGGCAAGTCGGCCGGCGAGATCGGCCAGGCCGCCGGCATCCGCGTGCCGGCCAATGCCAGGATCATCGTCGCCGAGATCGACCGCGTCGGCATCGACGAGCCGCTCTCCAGGGAGAAGCTCTGCCCGGTCCTCGGCTTCGTCCGCGCCGAGCACGCCGATGCCGCGATCACCATCTCGCGCGCGCTGATCCGCCTCTCCGGCGCCGGCCACTCCGCCGCCATCCACAGCCATGACCCGCGCACCATCCTGAAATACGGCGCGACGGTGAAGGCGCTGCGCGTCGCGGTCAACGCGCCGTGCAGCCAGGGTGCCGCCGGCTTCTCGACGCATCTGGCGCCGTCCTTCACCATCGGCACCGGCTTCTTCGGCCGCTCGGCGATCGGCGAGAACATCGAGCCCAGGCACCTCGTGAACTGGACCCGCATCGCCTACAACGAGGAGGCCGGGGAGGCATTCGACAGCTTCGACGGCCTGGCGCTCTCGTTCCCCGAGAGCACGATCCTCGGCCGCGAGGCGCCGATCTCGCTCGGCGTGCTGCAGGAAGGCGCCGAGCGCCATCGGCCCGCGGCGACCGGCGGCGACGAGGCCAAGGCGCTGCGCGAGGAGATCCGCCGCATGGTGCTCGAAGAGCTCCGCCACGCCCTCCGGAAATAGACGGGAACAGCCGTGGCGGAATTGCGCTCCTTCATTTTCATCGACCAGATGCAGCCGCAGACGCTCTGCTACATGGCGAGCTGGATGCGCGGCAGGCTGCCGCGCACCAACATGGCGGCGCAGATCATCGAGGTGGCGCCCGGCCTCGACATCGAGCCCCTGACCGACGTGGCGCTGAAGCACGCCGACGTCGGCGGCGGCATCCTGGTGGTCGAACGGCAGTTCGGCTATCTCGAGTTCCATTCGCGCTCGACCTCGTCGGTCAAGGCGGCGGCCCAGGCGGTGCTGGACGAGCTCGACGCCGACGCGGCCGACGCGATGAAGCCCAAGGTGCTGGCGGCGCAGATCGTGACCAGGGTCGATCCGGTGCACGCCTTCCTCATCAACCGCAACAAGATGGGCTCGATGATCCTGCCGGGGGAGTCGCTCTTCGTGCTGGAGATGCAGCCCGCCTCCTACGCGATCCTCGCCGCCAACGAGGCGGAGAAGGCGGCGGAGATCAAGATCGTCGATTACCGCATGATCGGCGCGACCGGACGGGTCTATCTGTCCGGTCCGGAATCGGATCTGCGCAGTGGCGCCCGGGCCGCCGAGCAGGCGATCCGGTCGCTGGAAGGATGAGCATGCTGGACCGGAACGAGCTCCGCGCCCTGATCCGCGACGTCATCAGCACCGAGCTGGCGGCGGTGAAGGCCGAACGGGCGCCGCAGGCGCCGGCGGCGGAGCATCGCGTGCGCATCGCCAGCGACGCCGACCTCGCGGCCTTCGCCAGGCAGGTCCTGGCGTTGGCCGGCGACGCAAACGTGCAGAAGAAGATCGCCGCGGGCACCTATCCGTTCAGGCTGGACGGCGCGTCGGGCGCGGCCCCCGGCAGCATGCCGTCTTCCGGCGGTGCGGCGCGGATCGACAAGGGCGTGGTCACCGAGGGCGCGCTCCTCAAGCTGCCGCGCGGCACCCGGCGCCTGCAGATCGGTGCCGAGGTCAGCGTCACGCCGCTCGCCCGCGACAAGGCAAGCAGTCTCGGCATCACCATCGAGAGGATGAAGCCATGATCCGTGGACACGTGGTCGGCCGCTACTGGGCGACCAAGCGCATCGAGCACATTCCGTCAGGGGCGTTCCTCGAGGTCGAGATGTCGAGCGGCGGCCGCATCATGGCCTTCGACGTCCTGGGCTGCGGCGAGGGCGAGGAGGTGATGGTGGTCACCGGCTCGACCGCGGCGGCCTGGCTCGGCGGCGGCAAGATCCCGATCGACGCGCTCATCATCGGCTCGCTGGACCAGCAGGCCAAGAGCGCCAGGAAGTAGTTCAGATCAACCAACGGAGAGAACCATGTCCAACGCAATCGGAATGATCGAGACCCACGGCTTCGTCGCGGCCTTGGCCGCGGCCGACGCCATGGTGAAGGCGGCCAACGTCACCATCATCGGCCGCGAGGAAGTGGGCGACGGCCTGGTCGCCGTCATCATCAACGGCGACGTCGGCGCGGTGAAGGCCGCGACCGAGGCCGGCAGCGAGGCCGCGAACAGCGTCGGCAAGCTGGTCTCGGTCCACGTCATCCCGCGCCCGCACCCGGATCTCTCCAAGCACTTCTCCACCGCGACCGCGAAGTGACGGTCAGGCACTGACCGTCATCCCGGGGCTGGGCCCCGGGATCCACGCCTTGGGCCTCGAAGAAAGGCGTGGATCCCGGCACCAGGTGCCGGGATGACGAACTGTGGGGTGGCGAGTCTGGGTACATGACGGAACTGCGGGTCTACCTGCTGATCGAGAGCCTGGCGCGGCAGTTCGCGGCCTACATGTCGACGCCGATGCGGGCGCGCGGCTATCCGCCGCTGGAGGGCGAGCACAGCCTGATCATCGAGGTGGCGCCGGCTCTCGCGATCCATCGCATCTGCGATCTCGCGCTGAAGCACGACCCGGACCTCGAGCCCGGCCTGCTCTATGTCGAGCGGCAGTTCGGGCTGATGGAGCTGCACTCGCCCGACCTCGCGGCGCTGAAACGCGTGGGCGACGGCGTGCTCGCGGCGATGGGCCACAAGGCCGGCGACCAGCTCAAGCCGCGCACCCATTTCGCCGACATCATCGAGAACGTCGCCGACCAGCACGCGATCGTCCTCAACCGCACGCGCGAGGCCTCGATGCTGCTGCCCGGGCAGTCGCTGCTGCTCTACGAGCTGGAGCCGGCCCTGTTCGCCACCGTCGCCGCCAACGAGGCGGAGAAGGCGGCGCCGGGAATCACCCTGATCGACGTGCAGATGATCGGTGCCACCGGCCGGCTGTTCCTCGCCGGCTCGAAGCAGGATTGCGAGCTGGCGCGCAACCGCATCGACGCGGTCCTGGGCGCGGTCGAGGGGCGGACCTCGTCGCGCTAGTGCGCCAGCGGCCGTGCACCAGCGGGCGTGCACCAGCGGGCGTGCACCAGCGAGCTCACGCCCGTCCCGCGCTAAAGCACGTCCACCGGGATCTTCAGGAACTTCGGCACCCTTCCCGCATCCATGTTCACCTGCACCGCGGGCAGGATCAGCTTCGGCATCGTGAGCTTCTTGTCGCGCTCGGTGCGCATCGCCACGAACTCGGCTTCCGAGATGCCGTCGTGGATGTGGACGTTCCTGGCGCGCTGCTCGCCGACCGTGGTCTCCCAGCGGTATTCGTCTCGGCCGGGCGCCTTGTAGTCGTGGCAGAGGAACATGCGCGTCTCCGGCGGCAGCGCGAAGATCCGGCGGATCGAGCGGTAGAGCTCGGCCGCGTCGCCGCCGGGAAAGTCGCAGCGCGCCGTGCCGTAGTCCGGCATGAACAGGGTGTCGCCGACGAAGACCGCGTCGCCGATGACATAGCTGATGCAGGCGGGCGTATGCCCCGGCGTGTGCATCACCCGCGCGGTCAGGCGGCCGATAGGAAAGGTGTCGCCGTCCTTGAACAGGCGGTCGAACTGGCGCCCGTCGCGGGCGAAGCCGCCGCCGGCCTCGAAGATGGCGCCGAACGTCTGCTGCACGGTGGCGACGTGCTCGCCGATGCCGAGCTTCGCGCCGAGCCGCGCTTTCAGGAAATCGCCGGCGCTCAGGTGGTCGGCATGGACATGGGTCTCGAGGATCCATTCGACCTCCAGGTGCCGCGCCGCGATATGCGCCAGCAGCTTCTCGGCCGAGCGGCGGCGGGTCCGGCCCGAGGCCGGGTCGAAATCGAGCACGCTGTCGATGATCGCGCAGTGCCGGGTCTCGGCGTCGGCGACCACGTAGCTGACGGTGAAAGTCTCTTCGTCGAAGAAACCGACGACCTCCGGACGCATTTCTCCTCCAAGGCTGGTGCCCGCGCGCAGTCTAGCCGGTTGCCGCGGCAGTGGCGAATACCGGCGGCGAATACCGGCATTTTGCCGCGAATCCCATCTAAAATGCCCGGCCGGTTTCGGAACGGAGCGGCGCGCATCCCGTTCGGAGGGGAGGGCTTCCCTTCCTGACCGTTCGGCGAGGCTGCTATGCTCAAGTTCCGCCTGTCCAATCCGGAGTCCCCCGCCTTGAGCGAGCCGCATGTCATGGAGGAGTTCCCGGCCCCCAACGAGGGCCAGGTCACCCTCGCCAACTGGCGCCTGCCGCCCTTCAACCGCTGGTCCTTCCACCACGTGCGCGAGATCGTGCCGACGGCCGCCGTCTATCGCAGCGAGCGCCTGGTGGACCGGATTCCGCTGCGGCCGGCCTCGATCGAGCGGCTGGGCTTCAGGGGGCCGGACGGCAGGGACTGGACCCTGAACGAGATGCTGGCCGCCTCCTGGACCGACGGGTTCCTGGTGCTGCAGGGCGGCCAGGCGCTGATGGAATGGTACGACTCGGGCCTGCGGCCGGAGATCCCGCACGTCGTCTTCTCGGTCTCGAAGTCGATCTCGGCGGTGCTGGCGGGCGTCGTGATCGGCGACGGCCGGCTCGACCCGGAAGCGCCGGTGACCAAGTACGTTCCCGAGGCCGCCGGTTCCGCCTATGGCGATTGCAGCGTGCGCCACGTGCTGGACATGACGGTCAGCGTCAATTTCATCGAGGACTATCTCGACGCCCAGGGCGACTTCGCGCGGTATCGCGTCGCGACCGGCTGGAATCCGGTGCCCGAGGGCATGAAGCCCGGCGACCTCCGCAGCTTCCTCACCACCATGCGCCGCGGCCCCGGGCCGCACGGCAAGATCTTCCACTACGTCTCGCCGAACTCCGATCTCCTGGGCTGGATCCTGGAGCGCGCCAGCGGCAAGGCCTATGCGAGCCTGCTCTCGGATGCGATCTGGCGCCGGCTCGGCACCGAGTTCGACGCCTACGTCACCGTCGACCGGATGGGCGCGCCGCGCAGCGCCGGCGGCATCTGCACGACCCTGCGCGACCTCGCGCGGTTCGGCGAGATGGTGCGCAACCGCGGCAGGGTCGATGGCGCCCAGATCGTGCCCGACTGGTGGATCGACGACATCCGCACCAAGGGCGATCCCGCGGCCTGGGCGGCGGGCGATCTCGCCAAGCTGATCCCCGGCGGGCGCTATCGCGGCAAGTGGTACAATCTCGGCAACGATCGCGGCGCCTTCTGCGCCATCGGCATCCACGGCCAGTGGATCTACATCGACCCGGCGTCGGAGGTGGTGATCGTGAAGCTGTCCTCCCAGCCGCTGCCGCTGGACGACAAGCTGGATCGCCTGCTGCTCGCCGCCTTCGACGCGGTCGCGCGGCAGCTCGGGTAGGGCCGGTCCGAGGCTCTCTAGGCCGCGTCGGCCTTCGAGTGCCGCGGGAACGCGGCGCCGTCCGTGTGGAACAGGTGCAGGTGTTCGACGCCGGTCGAGATCGTGATCTTGGCGCCGACCTTGGCCTGGCTGTCGCCCGGCGAGCGCGCGATCAGCGCCGTGCCGTCCTCGCGGCGGACATGGACGTAGCTCGCTTCGCCCAGCAGCTCCACCGCCTCCACCGTGCCGGCCAGCGGCAGGCCGCGGCCCGCGCCCTCGCCCATATGCTCCGGCCGGATGCCGAGGGTGACCGGGTCGCCGACCCTGGCGATGCCGCCGCCGACCGGAATGGTCGCGGGCTTGGCCTCGCCGTACTCGACCGTGACCCCGCTGGCATCGACCGAGAGCACCTTGCCCTTCACGAAGTTCATCTTCGGCGAGCCGATGAAGCCGGCGACGAACTGGTTCTGCGGGTGGTGGTAGAGCTCCAGCGGCGGCCCGACCTGCTCGACCCGGCCCTGGTTCAGCACCACGATCTTGCTGGCCAGGGTCATCGCCTCGACCTGGTCGTGGGTGACGTAGATCGTGGTCGCGTTGAGCGAGCGGTGGAGCTTGGCGATCTCGATGCGGGTGTTGATGCGCAGGGCCGCGTCGAGGTTGGAGAGCGGCTCGTCGAACAGGAAGACCGACGGCTCGCGGACGATGGCGCGGCCGATGGCGACGCGCTGGCGCTGGCCGCCGGACAGGTCGCGGGGCTTGCGGTCCAGATAGGGCGTCAGCTGCAGGATCTCGGCGGCCTGGCGCACCCGGCGGTCGGTCTCGCCCTTGTCGGTCTTGGCGAACTTGAGGCCGAAGGCCATGTTCCTGTAGACCGTCATGTGCGGGTAGAGCGCGTAGGACTGGAACACCATGGCGATGCCGCGGTCGGCGGGCGGCACCTCGTTGACCAGGCGGCCGCCGATATAGAGCTCGCCCTTGGTGATCTCCTCCAGCCCGGCGATGATGCGGAGCGCCGTGCTCTTGCCGCAGCCCGAGGGGCCGACGAAGACCACGAACTCGCCGTCCTTCACCTCCAGGTTGATGTCGTGCAGCACCTCGATCTTGCCGAAGGACTTGCAGATTCCGCGCATCGAAACGTCAGCCATGGCTCGGCTCCGTAACCTCTCTCATTTGACCGCTCCCATGGTCAGGCCCCGGACCAGGTGCCGGGAGAACAGAATATAGAGGATCAGGATCGGGGCAATCGCCAGGGTGAGGGCGGAGAGCACCGCGTTCCAGTTGGTGACGTACTGCCCGATGAACTGCTGGGCGCCCAGCGTGATGGTCTGCTTCCCGGCCCCCGAGGCGAGGATGAGCGGGAACCACAGGTCGTTCCAGATCGGCACCATGGTGAAGACCGCGACCGTCGCCACCGCCGGCCGGATCAGCGGCAGGATCACATGGGTGAAGATCGTGTACTCGCTGACCCCGTCGCAGCGCGCCGCCTCCCGGAGGTCGCGGGGGATCTGCGCCATGAACTCGCCGAGGATCAGGATCGCGAGCGGCAGGCCCATGGCGGTGTAGACCAGGATCAGTGCCGTCAGCGTGTTGATCAGGTTCATCGCCACGATCATCTTCAGGATGCTGACCGTGCCGAGCCGGATCGGCACCATGATGCCGATCGCCATGTAGAGCGCGATCAGCGTGTTGCCGCGGAAGCGGTACTCGCCCAGCGCCCAGGCGGCCATCGCCCCGGTCAGCAGGACCAGCGCGAGCGAGACGACGGTGACGATCAGGCTGTTGCCGAAATAGAGGACGAAGTCGGCCTTCTCGAGCACCTGCTGGAAGCCGGTCAGGGTGAAGGTCGCGAGGCTCGGCGGCGAAAGCGGGCTGCCGAAGATCGCGGCGCGGGTCTTGAACGAGTTCATCAGCACCAGCGCGATCGGGAAGATCGCGATCAGCGTGTAGAAGCTGAGCGCGGCATAGACCGCGATGCGGTTGACCTTGCGGTGGCGGGCCATGGCTAGCGCTCCGTCATGCCAGGTGGTGCTGCAGCCGGCGCTGCACGCCGAACAGGTAGAACAGCACGCCGACCAGGATGATGAGCAGCATCATCGTCGCCACGGTGGCGCCCATGGTCGGGTTGCCGGCCTGGAGCTGGTAGCCGAAGAAGGTGCGGTAGAAGAAGGTGCCGAGGATGTCGGTGGCGCCGTTCGGCCCGGCCTGCGCGCCCTTCATCGCGTAGATCAGGTCGAAGGCGTTGAAGTTGCCGACGAAGGTCAGGATCGAGACCACGCCGAGGGTGGGGAAGATCATCGGCAGGCGGATCTGCCAGAAGATGTGGAAGGCCGGCGCGCCGTCGACGGTCGCGGCGTCGATCAGGTCGTCCGGGATGTTGATCAGCGCCGCGTAGATCAGGATCATCGGGATGCCGACGAACTGCCAGACCGAGATCAGCGAGACGGTGATCAGCGCCGTGCTCTCCTGGCCGAGCCAGGGGTGGAACAGGCTGGCCAGGCCGAAGGTCGACAGGAACCCCTTGGCGATGCCCCAGAGCGGCGAGAGGATGAGCTGCCAGATGAAGCCGATGATGACGACCGAGAGCATGGTCGGCATGAAGAGCAGGGTGCGATAGGCGCCGGCGCCCTTGAGGTTCGGCAGGCTCAGGAGCGCCGCCAGCGCCAGGCCGATCGAGGTCTGCACGACGATGTGGATCGCGAAGAACAACAGGTTGTTGCGCAGGGCGTTCCAGAACGGCGCCGACCAGACCGGGTCGGTCAGCAGCGTGACGAAATTGTCGAGGCCGACGAAATGGGTCTGTCCGGTCTCGTCGCCGGCATAGAGGCTGAGCCGGATCGTGTCGATCAGCGGATAGACCGAGAAAACCGTGTAGACCAGGAAGGCGGGCGCCAGGAAGACGACGATATGCGTCGGCCATTTGCGCCGCGCCACCGAAGTGTCTCCCGCTCTTGCGTCCAGTCCGATCGCGTCCGCCATTCCTGTTGCGTCTCCGTGGAGGAAATCTCCGACCCCTCGCCCCAATCCCGCCCGGCCTCGCTCCGCCCGCCAGGCCTGCGTAACCCTCGCCCTCGGGAGAGGGAAGATGCCGCCGAGTTCGCTTTCAGGCGCGGCAGCGAGAACATCTCGCTCTCCCCCTGAGGGAGAGGGCAGGGGTGAGGGGTCGAAGACTCCCACCGACCAGCTGCGCCACCCGCGGCAAACTCATAAACAGAACGCGGGCCGCAGCCGCCGCCGCGACCCGCGCATGGCTCGACTCTAGCTCAGTTCGCGGCCGGCTTGTACCAGCCGTCGAGGCCCTTCTGGAGCTGCGCCGCCGCGGCTTCCGGCGTCTGCGTGCCGTTCAGCACGTTGGCGCTGGTCTTCCACAGCTCGTCCTCCAGGTTCGGCGTGCCGCGGGAGAGGATCTGGTAGGAGTTCCGGATCGTGCTCTCGCAGTTCTTGCGCCAGCCGACGAAGGTCTGCGCGACCTTGTCCTTGATCTCCACCGGCTCCTGGGTCAGCGGGAAGAAGCCCGGCAGCGCGTTGGCGTAGAGGCCGGCGAACTCGGCCGAGCCGACCCAGTCGATGAAGGTCTTGGCCGCGTCCATGTTCTTGGTCTTGGCATTGATGCCCATGCCGATATCGACATGGTCGCTGATGTAGCACTTATCCGTGCCTTCCGGCTGCGGCGGCGGGAAGGCGTCGAACGAGAGGTCCTTCGACTGCTCGAACAGCGGGATGTCCCAGGAGCCCGCCGGATAGATCGCCGCTCTCCCCAGCGAGAACAGGTTCTGGGTGTCGGCGTATTTCTGCGCCTGGTAGCCGTCGCCCATGTACGGGCCCCAGGTCGCGAGCTCCTTGAACACCGCGACGTATTGCGGGTCGGTGAACTTCTCCTTGCCGGCGATCAGCGCCTTGCGGCCTTCCTCGCCCTTCCAGTAGTCGGGGCCGATGTTCTGGAAGCCCATGGTCGCGGCCTCCCACTGGTCGGCGGTGCCGAGCGCGATCGGCGTGTACTTGCCGTCCTGCTTGATCTTGTCGAGCACCTGGTGGAACTCGGCCACGGTCTTGGGCGGGGTCAGGCCCAGCTCGTCGAAGATCTTCTTGTTGTAGATGAAGCCGTGGATCACCGAGGCCATCGGCATGCAGAACGTGTCCTTGCCGTCGTCGGTCTGCCAGGCGGCCTTGGCGACGTCGGAGAAGTTCTTCATCGACGGGATGTCGTCGAGCTTGACCAGGTTGCCCTTCTTGTAGAGGTCGAGCGAGGCGTCGAACGGCCGGCAGGTGATGATGTCCGCCGCGGTGCCGCCGGCCAGCTCGGTGTTCAAGGCCGCGTTGTACTCGGTCGGCGGATAGCCCTTGAAGGTGACCTTGATGTCCGGATGCTCCTTCATGAAGGCGGGCAGGATCTGGTTGTTCCAGATGTCGGAATCGTCGTTGCGCCAGCTTTCGATGGTGAGCGTGGTGTCGGCGCGCGCGACGCTGCCGGCCAGCGTCACCACGGCCAGGGCGGTGGCGGCCAGGGCCATCATCCGCAGCGATGGACGGCTTTCGTCTCTTGTCATGCTCTGCTCCCTTGTTTGATTGCAGGTTGATTGGAACGACCGACTTGACCGAGGGCGGCCCGCAAATCACCGCCCGTGGCTTGGAGAATCCGGTCCGCCTCGTCGGGCGCGACGCCGTTGAGGATGAGCGCCGCCGGCTTGATGCGGTCGCCGGCGCGCTTCAACGCCTCGGCCGCTTCCGCCCGGTCGCAGCCGGCGATGTTGACCAGCATGCCGATGGCGCGCTCGCGGAGCTTGGCGTTCTGCACCCGCATGTCGACCATCATGCCGTCGTAGATGCGGTGCAGGCGGATCATGGTGAGGCTGGAGAGCAGGCCGAGCGTCGCCTTCTGCGCGGTGCCGGCATTCATCCGGGTCGAGCCGCTGATGATCTCGGCGCCGGTCTCCAGCAGGATCGGATGGTCGGCGAGCTTCAGCATCGGCGCGCCGGGATTGTTGGCGATGGCGATGGTGAGGGCGCCCGCGGCCTTGGCCGCCTCGAGCGCGCCCAGCGTGTAGCGGGTCGTGCCGCTGGCGGCGACCGCGATCATGGCGTCGGCGGTGCCGCAGCCCAGCGACGACGCCTCTTCGCGGCCGCGGTCATGATGATCCTCGACGTCGCCCTTCAGGCCGGGCTTCATCTCGGCGCCGCCGGCGAGCAGCACGACGATGCGCTCGTCCGGCCAGCCGAAGGTCGGGCCGATCTCCATGGCGTCGCCGGCGGCGAGGAAGCCCGAGGCGCCGGCGCCGCAATAGACCAGGCGGCCGTCGGTGCCGAGCCGCTCGGCCAGGGCATTGGCGGCGGCGGCGATGGCGGGGAGAGCGGGGCGCAGCGAGGCGATGGCGCGTGCCTGGCCTTCCCAGAACGCGTCCAGGATCGCCTGGTCGTTCCAGGTATCGAGGCCGCGATAGCGCGGAGTCCAGGTCTCGGTGCCCGATGCCATCCGGCTGTTTTCCCAGCCTTGCCTGCCCTGAAGTGATATTATGCTGGTATCATCCGGACGAGTCAATTTCGATACCACTTCCCGCTCTGGGGCCGAAGTGGCATTATACAGGGAAAGTGTTTCAGGGAGGCCGCCGGTCAATGGACGGCACCTTATATGTCGGCGTCGATGGCGGCGGGACCCATTGCCGGGCCCGGATCCGCGACGCCGCCGGCCGCCTGGTCGGCGAGGGGCAGGGCGGACCGGCCAATGCCCGCCTGGGTGCCGCGACCGCCATGGGCTCGGTCGTGCAGGCGGCCAGGGCGGCGGCTGCCGCCGGCGGGGTCGGCGAGGCGGCGTTGGCGCGCGCCTCGGTCTTCATGGGACTGGCGGGCGCGATCGACGACGGGCGGCGCAAGGCGCTGCTGGCCGAGCCGCATCCGTTCTCGCAGGTCGTGGTCGATACCGACGCCTACATCGCCTGGGCCGGCGCCCATGGCGGGCGCGACGGCGGCATCGTCATCGTCGGCACCGGATCGGCCGGGCTCGCGGTGGTGAAGGGCCGGCGCTTCGATGTCGGCGGCTGGGGCAACGTCATCTCCGACGACGGCAGCGGCAACGAGATCGGGCAGCAGGCGGTGCGCCGCGCGCTCTGGGCGCTGGACGGCATGGCGGCGATGACGCCGCTGGCAGCGGTGATTCTCGACCGCTTCGACCGCGACCAGAACAAGATGGTGACCTGGGCCGACCAGGCGCGCCCCACCGACTTCGCGCAGTTCGCGCCGCTGGTGCTGGAGCATGCGGCGCGCGGCGACGCGCTGGGCCGGGCGGTGATGGAGCACGCGGGGACGGGCATCGCCCGGATCGCACGGCGCCTGCTCGATGTCGGCGCGCCGGCGATCGCCTTGCTCGGCGGCCTGGCGGCGCCGGTGACGCCCTGGCTGCCGCCGGCGATCCAATCCCGCCTGGTCGCGGCCGAGGCGGATGCGCTGGAGGGCGCGATCCTGCTCGCGCGGCAGTCGGCGGTCGCGGAGGCGCGGGCGTGATGGATGCGGCTCCGCTCGATTTCACCGATGCCGGCAGTCTCGACGAGAGCAGCCCGACGCCGCTTTACCTGCAATTGCAGCGGCTGATCCAGGAGGCGGTGCGCTCGGGCCGGCTGCGCGCCGACGAGGCGCTGCCCAGCGAGCGCGACCTTTCCAGGCAGCTCGGCATCTCGCGCGTCACCGTGCGCAAGGCGCTGGCCGGCCTGGTGGAGAAGGGGATGCTGGTGCAGCGCTGGGGCTCCGGCACCTTCATCGCGCCGGCGGTGCAGGTCGAGCAGCCGCTGTCGCGGCTCTCCAGCTTCACCGACGACATGGTGTCGCGCGGCTTCCGGCCGGGCGCGGTCTTCCTCAACCGCGCGGTCGGGCCGGCGACGCCGAAGGAATCGATGGCGCTGGGCCTCTCGCCCGGCGAGCTGGTGAGCCGGGTCGATCGCCTGCGCACCGCCGACGACGTGCCGATGGCGATCGAGCATGCGGTTCTCCCCAGCCGGCTGCTGCCCGATCCCGAGTCCGTGCAGTCCTCGCTCTACGCGGTGCTGATCGCGCGGGGCTGCGGGCCCAAGCGCGCGCTGCAGCGCCTGCACGCCGTGCAGCTCAATGCCGAGCAGGCGCGGCTGCTGCAGGTGCAGCCGGGCACGGCGGCGCTCTATATCGAGCGGCGGTCGTTCGACGAGAGCGGCTTCCCGGTCGAGTTCACCTCGTCCTATTACCGCGGCGACGCCTACGACTTCGTGGCGGAGCTCAGCTTCAACCAACCCAGTTCGGAATAGCGCATGACCGCGTCGAGCCTGATGCAGGCGGAAGCCCTGGAAGCGCCGAGCATCGTGGCCCGGATGCTGGAAGCCAACCGCGACCGCTGCAAGGCGCTGGTGGAAAGGCTGAGGAAGTCGCCGCCGCCTTTCGCCGTGACCTGCGCCCGCGGCAGCTCGGACAATGCCGGGACCTATGCGAAGTATCTGTTGGAGATCCGGATGCGGCTGGTCACCGCCTCGGTGGGGCCGTCGATCAGCTCGGTCTTCGGCGTGGCGCCGGCGATGAAGGGCGCGCTGCTGCTGGCGATCTCGCAATCCGGGCGCAGCCCGGACCTCCTGTCGCTGGCCGAGGCGGGGCGGCAGGCGGGCGCGCTGAGCGTCGCCATCGTGAACGACACGGATTCGCCGCTGGCCAAGATGGCGGAGGTGATGCTGCCGCTGCTGGCCGGACCCGAGCGCAGCGTCGCGGCGACCAAGTCCTACATCGCCAGCCTCGCGGCGATCCTGCAGCTCGTCGCGCATTGGTCGGAGGACCCGGCGCTCCTGGACGCGGTCGAGAATCTGCCGGAGCAGCTCGGCGCGGCGGCGCGGCTCGACTGGTCGGCGGCGGAGGCGGTGCTGCGCAATGCGCGGAGCCTGTTCGTGGTCGGGCGCGGCCCCGGCTTCGGCATCGCCCAGGAGGCGGCGCTGAAGCTGAAGGAGATCTGCGGCCTCCATGCCGAGGCGATGAGCTCGGCCGAGCTGATGCATGGGCCGCTTGCGCTGCCGGGCGCCGACTTCCCGGTGCTGGCCTTCCTGCAGCCCGATCCGACCGAGGCCGGGATGGTGAAGGTGCTGCGCAGCCTGTCGGGCCGCGGGGTGCCGGTGGCGGCGGCCGGCTCCGAGGACAAGAGCGCCGGCACCGTGCTGCTGCCGAGCGTCGCCGGCGTGCACCCCTTCGCGGCGCCGATCCTGCTGATCCAGACCTTCTACCTGCTGGCGGAGAAGCTGGCCTGGGCGCGGGGCCGCGATCCCGACCGGCCGCCGCACCTGAAGAAAGTGACGGAGACGCGGTGATGGCGACGGCCCTGGTCGGTGCGACGGTCTTCGACGGCGAAAAGCTGCTGCGCGACCGCGCGGTCGTGATCGAGGACGGCCGGATCGCCGAGGTCGTCGCGGAGACGGCGCTCGCGGCCGGCATCGAGCGGCAGAAGATCTCCGGCCTGCTGGCGCCGGGCCTGATCGACATCCAGGTGAATGGCGGCGGCGGCGTGCTGTTCAACGACCGGCCGACGGTCGAAGGCATCGCCGCGATCGGCGCCGCCCATCGCCGCTTCGGCACGACCGGGTTCCTGCCGACCCTGATCACCGACACGCCCGACCGCATGAAGGAAGCGATCGCCGCGGCGAGCGCGGCGATGCAGGCGCGCAGCCCCGGCGTGCTCGGCATCCACCTCGAGGGGCCGTTCCTCAATCCCGAGCGCAAGGGCATCCACCGCGCGGCGCTGATGCGCGGCATCGAGGAGAAAGACGTCGCGATGATCGATCTCCCCGCGGGCGGCCGCATCCTGATGACGGTGGCGCCGGAGAAGATCGACCCCGATGTGATCGCGCGCCTGACGCGATCCGGCATCGTCGTCGCCGCCGGCCATACCAAGGCCGGGGTCGATGCGATCCGCCGGGCACAGGCCGCGGGCCTGACCGGCATCACCCATCTCTACAACGCCATGCCGCCGCTGATGGGCCGCGAGCCGGGACCGGTCGGCGCCGCGCTCGACGACAAGGCGCTCTGGTGCGGGATGATCGTCGATCTGCACCATGTCTCCGCCGTCTCGCTCCGGGTCGCGATCGCCGCGCGCGGCACCCGGCGCATGATCCTGGTGACCGATGCGATGCCCTCGGTCGGCAGCGACGCCACGCGCTTCAACCTGCTCGGCCAGGAGATCACGCTGACCAACGGGGCGCTGGTCTCCAACGAGGGGACATTGGCCGGCTCCAACCTCGACATGGCGAGCGCGGTCCGGAACACGGTGCGGCATCTCGGCGTCCCGGTCGAGGAGGCGCTGCGGATGGCGGCGCTGCACCCGGCGCAGTTCCTGCGCCTCGACGGCGAGCTCGGGCGGATCGCCGAAGGCTACCGCGCGGATCTCGTGCTGCTCGACGCGAATTTCGGCGTGAGGTCCACCTGGATCTCCGGCCGGCGCCAGGACGAGAAATAGGGGGTGGGGATGAGCAAGCTGCGGGTCCTGGCGGTCGGGCTCGGCAACATGGGGATGTCCCATGCCAAGGCCTATGCGCGGATCGACGGCTACCAGGTGGTCGCGGTCTGCGAGCGCAACATCGCCCGGCGCGCGCTGCCGCCCGCGCTGCAGGACGCGCAGCGCTTCGCCGGGTTCGACGAGGCGCTCGCGGCCGTGAAGCCCGACGTGGTCTCGATCAGCACCTGGTCGGACAGCCACGCCGAATACGCCATCAAGGCGATGGAGGCGGGGGCGCATGTCTTCGTCGAGAAGCCGCTCGCCGATACGGTCGAGGATGCCGAGCGCGTGGTCGCCGCGGCGAAGAAGACCGGCCGGAAGCTGGTGATCGGCTACATCCTGCGCCACCACCCGTCCTGGACCAGGTTCATCGAACTGGCGAAGACGCTCGGGACGCCGCTGGTCTTCCGCATGAACCTCAACCAGCAGAGCAGCGGCAAGCAGTGGGAGGACCACAAGAAGCTGCTGCAGAGCCTCTCGCCGATCGTCGATTGCGGCGTGCACTACCTCGACGTCATGTGCCAGATCACCCGCGCCAGGGCGACGCGGGTTCATGCCTTGGGCGCGCGGCTGACCGACGGGATGCCCGGCGTCGACCTGCCGAAGGGCATGTACAATTACGGCATGCTGCAGGTCGCCTTCGAGGACGGCTCGATCGGCTGGTACGAGGCGGGCTGGGGTCCGATGATGAGCGAGACGGCCTTCTTCGTGAAGGACGTGATCGGCCCGAAGGGCTCGGTCAGCATCGTGGTCGCCGACGAAGGCAGCCACGACACCAAGTCGGCCGACATCAACACCCACACCAAGACCAACCGGATTCTGCTGCACCACGCCGATCTCGCGCCGGACGGCTCGCTGGCGAAGAAGGACGAGACCTTCGACACCCATGACGAGCCCAGCCACGACGATCTCTGCGAGCGCGAGCAGCGCTATCTGCTGAAGGCGATCCGGGAGAACGTCGATCTCTCCGATCACATGTCGGACGCGGTGCGGAGCCTGCGCATCGCGCTCGCCGCCGATCATTCGGTGCGAACCGGCAAGCCGGTCGAGCTCTGACGCTCGCTGGTCACGAGCGTCAGGCCGCGTTGTGCGAAAACGCGAGATCGTGTAGACTCTGCGCATCGGTGATCGCCGAGCGATCCCCAATCTTTACCCGACCTTTACCGAATGCAGAATCCAGGGGGCCTCTCCGACGGGATTTCAGCATTCATGCTCAATCACTTAGTGGGCGATCGGCACCCCTGGAAGGGTGGTGGCTGTAAAGGTGCTCCGTTCGCCGGCTTGCGGCCCGGTCGTCATCCGGCGACCGGCGCCGGGATGACGACCGTCGGCGCAAGGGCGATCTAGGCCCGCTTCGGCTCCAGGTCGATCGACCACAGCGCGCTGTCGGCGGTGTCGCGCAGCGTGACCGTCATCACGCCGCTATCGGCCTTGATCGCGACATGGCCGAAGAACTGATAGCCGGCGGCGGGGCTGAGGTTCTGGTTTTCCGCGCCGGCGGGCGGTGCCTTCACGAATTTCACCTCCGGGCCGAAGGTGGTGTCGAGATCGTTCGGGCCGAAGGTGCCGGCATGGATCGGGCCGGAGACGAACTCCCAGAACGGGTCGAAGTCCTGGAACACCGCCTTGTTCGGGTCGTAGTAATGTGCGGCGGTGTAGTGCACGTCGGCGGTCAGCCAGACCGTGTTGCGGACGTTGGCGGCCTTGATATAGCGCAGCAGGTCGGCGAACTCCAGCTCGCGGCCGAGCGGCTGGCCGTTGTCGTGGTTGGAGACCGCCTCGAATCCTTTCAGGTTGGCGGCGTCGTTCCAGACGATGAGCGAGAGCGGCATGTCGGCGGCGATCACCTTCCACAGCGCCCTGGAGGAGACGAGCTCGCGCTTCAGCCAGGCGAGCTGCGCGGCGCCGAGGAACGCGGCCTCGCCGCCTTCCGCGGTCTCGAGGTTGTCGCCGTTGGGGCCGCGATAGGTCCGCATGTCCAGCATGAAGACGTCGAGCAGCGGGCCGTAGGCGATCTTGCGATAGACCCGGTTCGGCTCCTCGGGCAGCGCCGCGATCGGCATGTATTCGTGGAACGCCTGGGCGGCGCGCGCCGCCAGCAGCGCGATCGACTTCTCGGTGTAGGGATCGCCGACCGCCTTGGAGGCGGACCAGTTGTTCATCACCTCATGGTCGTCCCATTGGGTGAAGACCGGCACCTGGGCGTAGAGGCCGAGCACGTTCTTGTCCATGAAGTTGTACTTGTACTGGCCGCGGAACTCGTCGAGCGTCTCCGCCGGCTTCGACTTCTCCGGCGTCACGACGTTCTTCCAGACGGTGCCGTCGGGCAGCTTGACCTCCGGCTTGACCACGCCGTCGGCATAGACGTTGTCGCCGGAATGCAGGAAGAAGTCCGGCTGGTGCTTCAGCATGGTCGAGTAGGCCTTCATGCCGCCGCGGTCCTCGTCGATGCCCCAGCCCTGGCCGACCGTGTCGCCCGACCAGGTGAAGGAGACGTCGCGCAGGCCGGCCGGCGCGGTGCGGAAATGGCCGACCAGCGGCTCGCTCTCGACCGTGGTGTCGGCGAGGTCCTGGAACTTGACGCGGTAGAAGATGTCCTGGTCCGAGGGCAGGCCGGTCGCCAGGATCTTGGCGGTGAAATCGGCTTCCGGCAGTGCGGTCACCGCCGGCAGGGCGGTGACCTCCTTGAAGCTGTCGGTGGTGGCCCATTCGAAGACGGCGTTGGCCGGCCGGTCGGTGCGCGACCAGAGCACCGCGCGGTCGAAGGCCGCGTCGCCGGACTGGATGCCATGGGTGACGATCGGACGCGCGGCGGCGCGGCTGATGCGCGGCGCGGCGATCGTGCCGAGCAGGGCGGCGGCGCCCATGGCGGTGCTGCCGCGCAGGAAGCGGCGGCGGGAGAGGCGGTTCTCGACGAAGCGGATCTTCATGGCAGGGACTCCGGGCAGGATTCGGGGAGCCCGGGAAGATTCCCGCCGGAGCGTGACAGAACGTTCGCGTTTCGATGAAAGCTTTTGGAGCCGAGGCTCTAGTCGAAGCCGACCGTGACGGCGCCGAGCGCCCCGAAATCGGCGACGACGGTGTCGCCGGCGCCGATCTCGACCGGCTTTACGCAAGTCCCGGTCGTGACCACATGGCCGGCTTCCAGCGGCGTGTTGCGCCGGGCGAGGTGGTTGGCGATCCAGGCCAGCGCGAGCCGCGGATCGCCGAGCACATTGGCGCCCTTGCCCTCGGCGGCGACGGCGCCGTTGCGCAGCCCGCGCACCGGATGCTCCGGCAGATCGATCGCGCGCCAGTTGGGCACCTCCTTGCCGATCACGAACCAGTCGGCGAAGGCATCGTCGGCCGCGATCGCCGGGGCGCCGATCGTGTCGAAGACCCGGAAGCGCGCATCCGGCAGCTCGATGGCGAGATGCATCGCGGCGACCGCGTCGCAGACCTCGTCGATCGTGTAGTCGCGTGCGCGGGCCGGCAGCGTCCTCGCCATCCGGAAGGCGAACTCCGCCTCGGCGACGCGCATGTGCATGTTCTGCGCCGGGCGGCGCGCCCCGTCGGGCAGGACGAAGTCGCGGAACAGGCGGCCGGACAGGGGCGCGGTGACGCCGATATGCTTCTGGCCGGCGGCGCTGGTGGCGGCGATCTTCCAGCCATAGACCGGCTGGCCGGCGACGGCGACCATCGCGTCCTGGATGTCGTAGCCCTGGTCGAGCGTCGCCGGCCGCAGCTCCGGCGGCAGGTGCTCGATGCGGCGCTCCTCGCGCCGGACCCGCCACAGCAGCTCGGCGGCGCGCCGCAGGTCGTCCTTGTTCATGCGCATGTCTCCCCGTTCAGGCGCTCTTCTTTAGCAGAAGATTGAGCTGGGGGTTGAGCTCGTCGAAGATCGGCAGGGCCGCGGCGCCGAGCGCCGGCGTGTCCGGGCCGGCGGTGCCGACGATCAGCCGCGGCAGCGGCCGGTCGTCATGATCGGCGACCGAGACCGCGAGCGGCGGCAGGCGCTCGACGATCCAGCGCAGCAGCGGCTCGGTCATCACGCCGCCCAGGATGATGGTCTCGGGGTCGAGCATCCCCTCCATCATGTTGATCGCCTGGCGCAGCGGGCCGAGGGTGGAGCGGAGCCAGCCTTCGACCGCCGGGTCGCCCGCCTCCAGGCGGCGGCCGAGCTCTTCGGGCGTGTTGCGGTCGAAGGCGTCGATGCCGAGCGCCTGGTAGGCCGCGCGCAGCGAGACGTATTGCTCCAGGCAGCCGCGGTTGCCGCAATGGCAGGGCCGTCCGTTGGGCTCGACGACGATATGGCCGATCTCGCCGGCGTTGCGCCCGGCGCCCTTGTAGACGTGGCCGTCCACGAACAGGCCGGTGCCGAGGCCCATGCCGATGAAGAGATAGACGAAGCTGCTGAGGCGCTTCGCCCGGCCGTGCAGATGCTCGCCGATCGCGGCGGCCTTGGCGTCGTTCTCGATCAGCAGCGGCAGGCCGATGCGCTCGGCGATGCGCTCGACCGCGGGATCCTCCCAGCCCGGCAGGCTGGTCGGCCCCATCAGCCGGCGCCCGGCGGCGTTGAACGGGCCGGGCATGGCGAGGCCGGCGCCCAGCACGCGCGACCAGTCGACCGGCGCGCGGGCGCGCAGGTCGCGCACGCCGCGCGCCATCTGCGCGACGGCGGTCTCCGGCCTGAGGTCCGGGACGCGCGCGGTCAGGCGGCGGCGCACCTGGCCGGCCAGGTCGACCAGCACCGCCGTCAGGCCGTGATGGTCGAATTGCAGCCCGACCGAATAGGCGCCGTCCGGATTGATCGAGAGCGGCGTCGCCGGCTGGCCGCGGCCGCCGATGCGCGGCGCATCGGCGCGCAGGATGCCGCCCTCCTGCAACTCGTCGGCGATGTTGGAGACGGTCTGCGAGGTGAGGCCGGTCAGGCGCGCGATCTCGGCGCGCGACAGCGGGCCGTGCAGCCGCACGGTCTCGATGACGACGCGCCGGTTGTGCGACCGCGCGTGCTCGAGATTGGTCCCGGCTATGCCTGGCGCGCGCTCCACCGGATACCTGGTCGTCCCCTGCCGCAGCGCGAGATGCCGCTGCCCTCTCCAATTAACCCAATCAATTTGATTTAATCAACGCCCTGTGATTTGATGCAGCCGGTCTCGAGCCACCACCGGGGAGCCGATGGCGGGGGAAGCGTCCGATTTTCCGCGTTTCGATCTCAAGGACCAGGTCGTCCTGGTGACGGCGGCCGCGCGCGGCCTCGGTCGCGCCTGCGCGCTGGCCTGCGCCCATGCCGGGGCGGACATCGCGCTCGGCCTGCGCGACAAGTCGGCCGACGGCGGGACCGTCGCAGAGGTCGAGAAGCTCGGCCGCCGCGTGCTGCCGCTGCAGATGGACGTGTCCAGGATGGACCAGATCCAGTCCGCGGTCGCCGAGGCCCATCGGCATTTCGGCCGGATCGACGTTCTCGTGAACAATGCCGGGATCGCGCCGGAGAACCTGGCCGAGAACGTGGTCGAGGCGGATTTCGACGCGACCCTGGCGGTCAACCTGAAGGGCACGTTCTTCACCTCGCAGGCGGTCGGCCGCCTGATGATCGCGCGCCGCTACGGGCGCATCATCAACATGAGCTCGCAGGCGGGATCGACCGCGCTCAAGGGCGAGCCGATCTATTGCATGACCAAGGCCGGCATCAACCATCTGACCCGCTGTCTCGCCAATGAATGGGGTCCCTACAACGTCACCGTCAATGCGGTGGCGCCGACCTTCATCTGGACCGACGGCACGCGGCCGGCCCTGTCCGATCCCGGCTTCCTGCAACAGACCATCGGCAGGATCCCGCTGGGCCGGATCGGCGAGCCCAGGGAAGTGGCGGGTGCCGTCGTGTTCCTGGCCTCGCCGGCGGCGTCGCTGGTGAACGGCGCCATTCTGCTGGTCGATGGGGGATGGACGACGACCTGACGGTTTTTGACCTCGATCAAAGACGGCGGGAGCGGCCGTGGGAAAAGATCGGGCATTCGGCTTTGGCAACGAACACAGGGAGAGGAAACATCATGAAGACGAAGACGAGCCTACTGCTCGGCCTTGCGGCGTCGGCGATGCTCGCCGGCGTGCTGCAGGTCGGGACTGCCTTGGCGGACACCACGATCAACGCGCTGTTCATGAAGCAGGCGGCCTATAGCGAGGACGACGTCCGCAGCATGGCCAAGGACTTCGAGACGGCCAATCCCGGGATCAAGGTCAACCTGGAATTCGTCCCCTATGAGGGCCTGCACGACAAGATCGTCGCGGGCTCCGGCGCTCAGGGCTACGACGTCGTCCTGTTCGACGTGATCTGGCCGGCGGAGTTTGCCAAGCACGGCATCCTCATGGACGTGACCAGCCGGATCTCGCCCGACGACACGGCGAAGGTCTTCGACGGCGCCTGGAGCACCGTCACCTACGAGGGCAAGCGGTACGGCATGCCCTGGATCCTCGACACCAAGTATCTTTTCTACAACAAGGAGATGCTGGAGAAGGCCGGGATCGCCAACCCGCCGAAGACCTGGGACGAGCTGGTGGCCGACGCCAAGGTCCTCAAGGAGAAGGGCATCAGCAAGTATCCGATCGTCTGGAGCTGGGCCCAGGCCGAGGCGGTGATCTGCGACTACACCACGCTGGTCGACGCCTATGGCGGCAAGTTCTTCGACGATGCCGGCAAGCCGGCGATCGACCAGGACGGCGCGCTCGACGCCATGAAGTTCATGGAGCAGACCCTGAAGGACGGCATCACCAACCCGAACTCCAAGGAGTATCTGGAGGAGGACGTCCGCAAGGTGTTCTCCAACGGCGACGCGGCCTTCGCTCTGAACTGGACCTACATGTACAACATGGCCAACGGCGACCCGAAGGAGAGCAAGATCGTCGGCAAGGTCGGCGTCGTGCCGGCGCCGGGCATCGCCGGCAAGAGCGAGTTCTCCGCGGTCAACGGCTCGATGGGCCTCGGCATCGCGGCCAAGAGCGCGCATCCCGACGAGGCGTGGAAGTTCATCGCCTTCCTGACCTCGCAGCCCGAGCAGAACAAGTTCGCCAAGCTCAGCCTGCCGATCTGGAAGTCGTCCTACGACGATCCGGCCGTGCAGCAGGGCCAGGAGGCGCTGGTGGCGGCGGCCAAGGGCGCCATCAACGCGATGTATCCGCGGCCGACCACGCCGTCCTACCAGGAGATGTCGACCATCCTGCAGAAGTACATCCAGCAGGTCGTGATCGGCCAGTCGAGCTCCGAGGACGCGATGGCGGCGGCGGCCAAGCAGGTCGCGCGCCTGCGCTGACCGGCCTTCCGACACCGTGACGCCGCCGCGCCGCTTGCTTTCCCAGCGGCGCGGCGGTTTCTTATCCCGAATGACGATCGATCGACAGCCGGAGCTCCCGGCGTGACCCGTGCGCAGCGCCGGCAGACCGAGGCCTGGAGCCTGCTGATTCCGCTCCTCCTGGTGATGACCGTCGTCACGCTCTATCCGCTCGTGCGCACGGTCTGGCTGAGCTTCACCGACGCCGGCCTGCCGGTCGGCCAGTCGGTGCCGCAATGGGTCGGGATCGAGAACTACGGCTACGTCCTGACCGACCCGGATTTCCTCGACGCCCTGATCCGCACCCTGCATTTCACCCTGGGCTCGGTCGGTGCCGAGCTGGTGCTGGGCGTGCTGGTCGGCCTGCTGCTGAACCAGAAGTTCCGCGGCCGGGCGCTGGTACGCTCGCTGGTGATCCTGCCCTGGGCGCTGCCGACCATCGTCAACGCGATGCTCTGGCGCCTCATGTACAACCCGGAATACGGCGCGCTCAACGCGCTGCTGACCGAGCTGCATATCATCGACCAGTACCGCTCCTGGCTCGGCGATCCCGACATCGCCATGGACATGGTGATCATCGCCGATGTGTGGAAGAACTACGCGATCGTGGCCCTGGTGGTGCTGGCGGCGCTGCAGACCATCCCGGCCGATCTCTACGAGCAGATGCGGATCGACGGCGCCCCGGCCTGGAGCCGGTTCTGGAACCTGACCGTGCCGGGAATCCTGGGGCCGCTGACCGTGGTCATGGTGCTGCGGCTGATCGATGCCTTCCGCGTGTTCGACATCATCTTCGTGATGACCCGCGGCGGGCCGGCGGACGCCACCAAGACCCTGAGCTTCTTCGTCTACCAGGAATCCTTCGCCTTCCTGCGGGCCGGCAGCGGCGCCTCCTATGCCGTCATCGTCGCGCTGATGAGCGCCATGCTGATCGCCGCCTATATCTTCCTGCTGCGGCGCCAGGAGACCCTGGCATGAGGATGGGGGCATGAACCGGCGCGCGAAGCTCGTCCAGGCGGTCTGGATCTACAGCGCGGTCGCCGTGCTGGTGATCGTCACCTTGGCGCCGCTGCTCTGGCTCTTCATCATGAGCGTGAGCTCGACCCAGGACCTGACCAGCCTGCCGATCCACTGGATCCCGGACGAATGGGACTTCTCGCGCTACGTCCGGCTGCTGGGCAACGCCTCGCTCGAGGAGAAGTCGGTCAGCGACGAGTTCCTGGCGGCGTTGCGCAACAGCGTCATCGCCTCGGGCGGCGCCACCGCCGTCGCCATGGTGACGGCGATCCCCGCCGCCTACTCGGTGGCGCGCTATCCCGGGCGCATGCCGCTGCTCTACGGCATGATCGGCACCTATATGATGCCGCCGGTGACCTATGTGCTGCCGCTCTATATCGCCTTCGCGGCGATGGGCATCCTGAACAACGTGGGCTCGCTGGTGATCGTCTACTGCACCATGCTGCTGCCCTTCACCGCCTGGCTCCTGAAGAGCAATTTCGACGCCGTGCCGCGCGAGATCGAGGAGGCGGCGCGGATCGACGGCGCCGGGGTGATGGGGATCATCTGGTATGTGGTCCTGCCGCTGGCCAGGCCCGCGATCGGCGCCGCGGCGCTGCTGGCCTTCCTCTCGGCCTGGGACGAGTTCTTCTACGCGCTGATCTTCACCAGCGACCTGCGCGCCAAGACCCTGCCGGTGGCGATCGCCGATTTCGCCGCCGGCCGCGCCACCGATTACGGGCTGGTTTCCGCGGTCGGCGTGCTGGCGGCCATGCCGCCGACAATCTTCGCCGTGCTGTTCCAGCGCTCGCTGGTCTCGGGACTCTCGGCGGGCAGCGTGAAAGGTTGAGTTGAGATGCCGATGGGCCTGGATCTGATCCGCGACGAGATGCGCCGGCAGTATGCCGATGCGCTCGCTTCCCTCGACCAGGCGCGCGCCGTCGCCAAGCGGGTCGCGGATTCGGCGCGCTCGACCGGGCGGATGGTGCTGCTCGGCATGGGCGGCTCGCAGTGCATGAACCGGATCGCCGAGCCGCTCTATCGCGCCCGCGGGATCGACGCCACGGCGCTGGTGGTCTCCGAAGTGCTGCGGGCGCCGCTGCCGCCGGGCCGGCGCACGGTGCTGCTGACCTCGCAATCGGGCGGGTCGGGCGAGATCCTGCGCTATGTCGAGCGGCCGGCCGGCGGCGAGGAGCGCTTCGGCATGACGCTCGACGGCGACAGTCCCCTGGGCAAGGCGCTGCCCTGCCTGGTCGCGGTGGGCGGACCGGAGCAGGCCTTCGCGGCGACCCGGAGCATGACGCTGTCGCTGGCCTTGCATGGCGCCATCCTGCGCGAGCTCGGCGTCGATGCGGCGCCGCTGGTCGATGTGCTGACGAAGCCCGAGACCCCGAAGGTCGATGCCGCGGTGGAAGCGCTCGCCGGCTGCAGGGCGGTGGTCTATTCCGGCCGCGGCGTGCTGCAGGGCGCGGCGGAGGCGGCGGCGCTCGGCCTGATGGAGCTCGCGCGCATGCCGGCCTTCGCCGAGGAGGGCGGCCAGTTCCAGCACGGGCCGCTGGAGATGCTGGGCGAGGGGATCGGCATCGTGCTGTTCCGGCCGGCCGGCCCCGATGCGGCGGGCGCGCAGCGCCTGGTCGATGTCTCGCGGGCCGCGGGTTGCCCGGTCGTGGTCTATGACGTCAGCGGCGAGGCGCCGGTGAAGGACGCAGTGACCATCGGGCTGGCCAGGGCCGAAGGACTGGCCGCGGCGGCCGCCACCTTCCCGGCGATGCAGGCGACCATGATCGGCGTCGCGACCCGGCGCGTCAAAGCCGTCGGCGAGCCGGTTCGCTCGGCCAAGGTGAGCGACGGCGAATAGGCGCGGCCTCGATGACGCAAGCCATGGGGCCGACGATCTACGTCACCGGCAACGTCAATGTCGATCTCATCATGGGCCGGCTGGCCGAATGGCCGCGCTTCGGCACCGAGATCGTGCTGGAGCACAGCGAGACGCGCATCGGCGGCGCCGCCGGCAACACGGCGCTCGCGCTGCAGGAGCTGGGGGCCCGGCACCGGCTGATCGGCTCGGTCGGCGACGACATCTTCGGGAAGTGGCTGCAATCGGGATTCGCCTCGGCCGACTGGGTGGTGGAGAAGACCCCGACGACGATTTCGGTCGGCATCGTCAATCCCAGCGGCGAGCGCACGTTTCTCACGTCGCAGGGGCATCTCTCGGTCTATGGCGTGGATGACGTGCTGACGCTGCTGCCGGCGCGGGCCGCGCCGGGCGACGTCCTGTGGCTCGAAGGCTGCTTCCTGAGCCCGCCGCTGCTGGCGGATTATGAGCGGCTGGTGGACCAGGCGAAGGCGCGCGGCTTCGCGCTCGGCCTCGACACCGGCTGGCCGCCGGACGGCTGGCAGCCGGAATTGCGCCGGCGCGTGCTCGGCTGGCTGCGCCGGCTCGACCACCTGGTGATCAACGAGTTCGAGGTGATCGGGCTCAGCGGCGAGCAGGCCCAGGACGCCGCCGCCGCCGCGTTGCGCATGGCGCTGCCGCCGGATGCGACGCTGGTGGTGAAGCGCGGGCCGTTGGGTGCCAGCGGCTACCGCGGCGGCCAGGCGATCGACGTGCCCGCACCCAGGGTCGAGGTCATCGACACGATCGGCGCCGGCGATGTGTTCGACGCCGGGTATCTCGCGGCCCTGGTCGATGGCGCCGATCTCGAAGGCGCACTGCGCGCCGGCGTCGCCACGGCGTCGGCCGCGATCTCGACGGCGCCGCGGCGCTACCGGTAGGCACAGTCGGGAGAGGGCTTATGCGGTGCGCTGCGCGCAGGATTCTTCCCTCTCCCCTTGAGGGAGAGGGTTACGCAGGCTTGGCGAGGCGGAGCCGAGCCTAGCCGGAGTCGGGTGAGGCGCCGCCCGGTCTATCCGCCTAAGCCTCGATCGACAGCAGGCTGTCGCGCACCCGCGTCAGGTGCTGGTGGATCAGGCGTCGGGCCTTCTCGGCGTCGCGCTGCTTCAGGGCATCGACCAGCGCGCTGTGCTCCATGTCGTACTGGGCGCGCCTGGCGTCGGTCAGGCTCTTCTGCTTCAGCCGGTGCCAGTGCGGCTGGTGGCGGGCGGTGTTGATCGCCTCGCAATAGTCGATCAGCAGCTGGTTCTTGGTGGCGCGGAAGACCGAGAGGTGCAAAGCCGCGTCCCAGTGCTCGAACTCGGCGATGCCCTTGGCGGCGAGGCTCTTCTTCAGGATCTCCTCGATCTCCGCGAGGTCGTCGCTGTTGGCGCGGTGCGCGGCCAGCGCCGCCGCCTGGGGCTCGATGATGAGGCGCACCTCCATGACCTCGGCGGGACTGGCATCGCCCATATGCGTGCCGACGCCGGGGAGGCTGCCCCGGCCCTTGGCCCGGACATAGGTGCCGCGGCCGACCACCCGGATGAGATCCGCGCCGATCCGGTCCATGGCGCTCCGCACCGTGTTGCGGGCAAGCCCGTAGCGGGCAGCGAGCTCGCGCTCGGGCGGCAGGCGATATCCTTCCGGCCATTCGCCGCTCTGGATCCGCCGCTGCATGTCGGCGGCCACGTCCTCGGCGCTCTGGTAGCGGGGGTTGGTCTGAGCCAGGGCCATGATGGGGTCTTCCTATCGATAAGCCGGCGGGGCCGCGTTGACTCGGCGCGGAAACGCTGACAGAGTGAGCCTATACCAATCGGGTCAATGGTTCAACATTGGCTCAATCCCTGGGAGGGGAATATGCGGATCGCCACATTTCGATCCGGGGGACGTCGCCGCGTCGGCCAGCTCAGCGCCGATGGCAAGAGCATCCGTCCCTTTGATTTCGGCGCCGAGGCGGAAGCCCTCGGCGCGCTGCCTGTCATCGAGCGCGGCATCCGCGCGGATTCCCCGAGCCTGGGCGCCGCGATCCCGACCGCGGGCCTTGCCTTCGAGGCGCCGATCCCGCGGCCCCGGCGCAACATCTTCTGCGTGGGGAAGAACTACCACGAGCACGCCCATGAGTTCGCCCGGAGCGGCTTCGACTCCTCCGCGGCCAGCGGGGCGGTGCCGGATGCGCCGATCATCTTCTCCAAGGTCCCGGAATGCGTGATCGCGCCCGGCGAGGCGATCGAGATCGACCCCAATGCCAGCGCGGCCGTCGACTACGAGGCCGAGCTCGCCGTGGTCATCGGCAAGGGCGGGAAGGGGATCCGGAAGGCGGATGCGCTCCGCCATGTCTGGGGCTGCACCATCGTCAACGACGTGACCGCCCGGGACCTGCAGGGCAAGTACAAGCAGTGGATCATCGGCAAGTCCCAGGACACGTTCTGCCCGATGGGGCCGGTCCTGGTCTCCGCCGACGAGCTCGAGATCGGCAATATCGACGTCAAGTGCTGGGTGAACGGCGAGCTCCGGCAGGACGCCAATACCCGCGACCTGATCTTCGACGTGCCGACCCTGATCGAGACGCTCTCGGCCGGCATCACGCTCTATCCCGGCGACATCATCGCCACCGGCACGCCGGTCGGCGTCGGGATCGGCTTCAATCCGCCGAAATACCTGAAGCACGGCGACACGGTGAAGATCGAGATCGCCGGCATCGGCGTGCTGGAGAACCCGGTGCGCCAGCGCGGCCTCTCCGCGAACATCGCCCAGCGCGCCGGCAACGCCGTGGGGGCCAGCGCGTGACCACGGTCGCCGTCGAGCGCATGCAGGTCGAGACCGAGGGCGGCGGCGAGCCCGTCGTCATGCTGCACGGCCTGGGCGGGACGTCGAACACCTTCTGCCCGCAGGTGCTGGGCCTGAACGGCAACTACCGCACCATCCGCCCCGATCTGCCGGGGAGCGGCCGCTCGCCCTCGACCGCCTCGATCACCATCCAGAGCCTGGCCGATGTCGTCGGCCGGGCCGCGCGGGCGCTCGGCGTCGAGCGGGCGCATTTCGTCGGCCATTCCATGGGCACCATCGTCTGCCAGCACATCGCCGCGCAGCAGCCCGAGCTGGTGAAGAGCCTGACCTTCTTCGGCCCGATCCACACGCCGCCGGATGCGGCGCGGAGCGGGCTCAAGGCGCGGGCCGCCAAGGCGCGCGCCGAAGGCATGGCGGGCATCGCCGACCAGATCGTCGAGGCGACGCTGTCGCGCGATACGAAATCGGCGCAGCCGGTGGCGGTCGCCCTGGTGCGCGAGTTCATCATGCGCCAGGACGCCGAGGGCTATGCCCGGAACTGCGAGGCGCTGGCCGCCGCTGAGCCTGCCGACCTCAACCGGATCAGGTGCCCGGTGCGCCTCGTCACCGGCGACGAGGACCCGGTGGCGCCGGCTTCGAACGCGCGCAGCATGGCGGAGCGCCTCTCCGATGCGCGGGTGCAGATCCTCAACAAGTGCGGCCACTGGACCACGATCGAGCGGCCGCAAGAGTGCAATCAGGTCCTGAAGGAGTTGCTTGGCGGGCGCGCCTAGACGCAGGAACAGACGGAGCCGGCAAGAGCTCCGCTTTTGGGAGGACTTAAGATGTCCAACGTCCTGTACACCAACGTCCGGATCCTCGACGGGACCGGCGAGCATCCCTATCTCGGCGAGGTGCTGATCCAGGGCAACCGGATCCGCCGGGTGGCCCGCGGCACCCGCAGCATTCCCTTGAACGGCAACACGGTGATCGACGGCGCCGGCGCGACGCTGATGCCGGGCCTCTGCGACGCCCACACGCACCTCTCCTGGAACAACGCGCCGAGCCTCGAGGCGCTGATCAACCTGCCGCCGGAGGAGCACACGCTGTTCGCCGCGGACGTGGCCAAGATCTACCTCGACCACGGCTACACGATGTGCGTCGGCGCCGCGGCGGCGAAGCCCCGGCTCGACGTCGTGATCCGCAACGCGATCAACAAGGGCCAGATCCCCGGGCCGCGCTATCTCGCCAACTGTCCTGAGATCACCACGATCGGCGGGCTCGGCCATGCGCACCCGCCGCACGTCGTGCACGAGGGCTTGAACTTCGGCCTGGTCGTGAACGGACCGGAGGAGGTGCGCCGGACCGTGCGCACGATGATCGGCTACGGCGTCGACCTCATCAAGCTCAACCTCTCGGGCGAGGAGCTGACCAATGTCGGCGCCGAGGAATCGCCGATGTCCGAGGAGGAATGCGTGATGGCGGTGACCGAGGCGAAGCGGCGCGGCCGCCGCATCTGCGCTCATGCCCGCTCGGCGGAATCGGTCAAGATGTGCGTGCGGCACGGCATCCAGATCGTCTATCACGCGAGCTTCGCCGACGAGGAGGCGCTCGACCTGCTCGAGGCGAACAAGGACAAGCATTTCGTGGCGCCCGGCCTCGCCTGGCTGATCCGCATCTCGCATCATGCGGGCGAGTGGGGCATCACGCCGGAGAAGGCTCGCGGCATGGGCTACCACCGCGAGCTCGAGATCGCGATCGAGACCGCGAAGAAGATGAAGCGGCGCGGCATCAAGGTGCTGCCGGGCGGCGATTATGGCTTCGCCTGGACGCCGCACGGCACCTACGCCAAGGATCTCGAGTATTTCGTCGACCTCCTGGGCTTCACGCCGATGGAGGTGCTGGTCGCCGCGACCAAGACCGGCGGCGAGATCATGGGCGCGCCCGGCGAGCTCGGACAGGTGAAGGAGGGCTATCTCGCCGACCTCATCCTGGTGGACGGCGACCCCTCGGCCAACATCAAGATCCTGCAGGACAAGAAGCGCATCCTCTCGGTGATGAAGGACGGCGAGTTCTTCCGCGCGCCGGAAGGCAACCGCCAGAGCCTGCGGGTCGCGGTCTGACGACGTGCCCCAGTTGCTCAACGCCCACTCGGTCGTCATCCCGGCGCTAGGCGCCGGGATCCACGCCTTGGGGCTCGAAGAAAGACAGGCGTGGATCCCGGGACCAAGTCCCGGGATGACGAGCGAGTTTTGTTTGGGCGACGTGCATAGGTCGGTCTGCCCATGAAGCTCTTCATCCTCACCGTGATGAACGGGCTGACCCTCGCGGCACTCTACTTCCTGGTGGCCAGCGGCTTCACCCTGGTGTTCGGGCTCATGCGCAACGTCAACCTGGCGCATGGCTCGCTCTATCTGCTGGGCGGCTACGTCGGGTTCAACGTCGCCGAATGGACCGGGTCGTGGTTCCTCGGCGTCGCCGGCGGCTTTCTCGGCATGGCGATCGTCGGCGCGATCCTGCAGGTCGCGATCTTCCGGCGCATGCAGGGGCAGGACCTGCGGCAGACCCTGGTCACCATCGGGCTCTCGATCGTGCTCGCGGACCTGATGCTCGCGGTCTGGGGCGGCGACACCTATCAGTTCGACCCGCCCTCCTGGCTCTCCGGCCCGGTCACGCTCATGGCCCATCCGGTGGTGAAGTATCCGCTCTACCGGCTGGTGCTGTTCCTGAGCGCCGTCGTGATCGGGATCGGACTCTGGCTGCTGCTGAACAAGACGCGGATCGGCATGATGATCCGCGCCGGCGTCGATGACCGCGGCATGCTGTCGGCCTCCGGCGTCAACGTGCAGCGGGTCTTCGCCATCACCTTTGCCCTGGGGGCGGGCCTCGCCGGCTTCGCCGGCGTGGTCGGCGGCACCGCGCTCTCGATCGCGCCCGGCGAGGATACGCGCTATCTGCTGGCCTCGCTGGTCGTGGTGATCGTCGGCGGCATGGGCAGCGTGACCGGCGCGGCGATCGGGGCGACGCTGATCGGCCTCGCCGAGCAGCTCGGCCTCGTCTATTCGCCGACCTACGGCGTCGTCTACACCTTCCTGATCATGGTCGCCGTGCTGGCGTTCCGGCCCCAGGGCATCATGGGACGGGCCGCATGAGGTTCCTTCCATGACCATGACCACGACCGGGCCGGCGGCGAAGCCGGCGCTTCCGTCCTGGATGAAGCCGATCCGCCCGCAGCACGTGCTGACGGCCCTGTTCCTGATCGCCTATCCGCTGGTCGCCTCGCCGTTCTGGACGGTGCAGATCGGCGCGCAGGCGCTGTTCCTGGGCGTCATCGCCCTCTCCCTCATGTTCCTCGCCGGCTATGGCGGCATGGTCTCGCTGTCGCAGATGACGGTCGCCGGCGTCGCCGGCTACATGGTCGCGGTCTTCGGCACCAACGCGACGCATCCGTTGTTCAACTGGCCGCTCTGGGCGGCGGTCCCGGCCGCCGTCGTCATCGCGACCGCGTTCGCGGTCCTGGTCGGCATCATCTCGGTGCGGACCTCGGGCATCTACACCATCATGATCACCCTGGCGATCGGGGTCGCCGCGTTCTATTTCGCCCAGCAGAACTACGCGATCTTCAACGGCCATAGCGGCTTCGCCGGCCTGCCGTCGCCGGTCGGCTTCGGGCTCAACTGGCGCGACCCGATGCCGTTCTACTACATGAGCCTCGCGGTGGCGGCGGTCAGCTACTTCGCCGTGCTCTACGTCTCGCGTTCGACCTTCGGCGTCGGGCTGCAGGCGATCCGCGACAACGCGCGGCGCATGAACGCGCTCGGCTTCAACGTCAACCTCCACCGCGTGGTGGCGCACGGCTTCGCGGGGTTGATCGCCTCGGTCGGCGGGCTGCTCTATGTCTGGATGAACGGGCGCATCTCGCCCGGCACGATCGAGGTCGGGCCGGTGATCGACATCCTGGTGATCGCGGTGATCGGCGGCCTCAGGCACCCGATCGGCCCCTTCGTCGGCGCGGTGCTGTTCGTGCTGATGGAGAACTTCGCGATCGACCTCATAAGCCCGGAGCGTTTCAACACGCTGATCGGACTCATCTTCCTGGTGATCGTATTGGTTTCCCCGGACGGGCTGCTGGGTCTCTGGCGGCTGGTTTCCGATCGCGTGAGGGCGGGCGGCATGGCGAACGGGGGTGCCGGCCGCCAATGGCGTAAGGACTGGCGTAAAGGTCAATGAGCAAAGGCGGGCGCAAGATCGGACGGCCGCCGCAGAAAAATGGGAGGAAAGACGATGTCTAAGATGACGAGAAGGGCCGTGCTGGCGGTGTCGCTGGCCGCATCGGTCGGGTTCAGCGCCTCGGCCATGGCCGAGGACACGATCAAGGTCGGCATCCTGGCGACGCTGCAGGGCGCGTTCACGGTGCTCGGCGAGGACAGCATGCGGGGCGCCAAGCTCGCGCTGCAGGAACACAACATGATGGCCGGCGGGAAGAAGCTCGAGATCGTCACCGGCTCCAGCGACGCCTCGCCGGACAGCGCGGTCAACGCCGCGCGCAAGCTGGTCGAGCAGGACAAGGTCGACATCCTGGTCGGGCCGCTCTCCGGCGACGAAGGGATCGCCGTCAAGAACTACGCGAAGACCCAGCCGCAGGTGACCTTCATCAACGGCACCTCGGCCGCCCAGGACACGACGCTGCGCGACCCGGCGCCGAATTTCTTCCGCTTCACCACCGACGGCGCGCAATGGCAGGCGGGCCTGGGCGAGTACGCCTTCGGCACCAAGGGCTACAAGAAGGTGATCACCATCGCCGAGGACTATTCCTTCCCGTATACCCAGGTCTTCGGCTTCATGCTCGGCTTCTGCAAGTCGGGCGGCCACGTGGTGAACAAGTTCTGGGTGCCGATCGGCAACAAGGACTTCTCCTCGATCGTCGCCTCGATCCCGGACGACATCGATGCGATCTACGTGGCGCTCGGCGGCGCCGACGCGGTCAACTTCCTCAACCAGTATGAGCAGGCCGGCGGCGACAAGCCGATGATCGGCGGCTCGATCACCGTCGACCAGACCGTGCTCGGCTCCAAGGGCAAGCAGCAGGAATACATCATCGGCACGCCTTCGGCCGGCCCGATCGCCGACAACTGGGACAACGCGGCCTGGAAGAAGTTCGTCGCCGACTACAAGGCGGCCTTCTCCGACGGCTTCCCGTCGCCCTCGCTGTTCGCGCAAGGCTACTACGTCGAGACGCTCGCCATGCTGACGGCGCTCGACCAGGTGAAGGGCGACCTCTCGGACGGCCAGAAGGCCTTCCGCGACGCGCTCACCAACCTGAAGCTCGACACGCCGACCGGCCCGGTCACGCTCGACAAGAACCGGAACGGCATCGCCTACAACTTCCTGACCGAAGTCGCCAAGGGCGATGACGGCAACCTCTACAACAAGGTCGTCAAGGTGGTGGAGAACGTGAACCAGACCCTGGGCCTGCCCGAGGACCAGTTCATGGCCCTGGGGCCGGTCGGCCGCGACAACCCGAGCTGCCCCTGATGGCCGCTCGGCCGACCATGCATGGCGGGGCGCGCGGCTGAGATGGCCGACGCGCTCCGCCTCAACCGCGCCGGTGCGGCCCATGCCCTCGTGCTCGAGGGCGTGAGCCGCACCTTCGGCGCGCTGGTTGCCTTGGACAAGGTGGACCTGACCGTCGGCGCCGGCGAGCGCCGCGGCATCCTCGGCGCCAATGGCGCGGGGAAGACCACCTTGTTCAATGCGATCACCGGCGACTTTCCGCCGACCCTCGGGCGCATCCGCTTCTTCGGCGAGGACGTGACCCGGCTGCCGCCCTACGAGCGGATCCGCCGCGGCATGCGGCGCACCTACCAGAACTCGCTGCTGTTCCGCGGCCTCTCGGTGCTGGACAATCTCTATCTCGCCTGCCGCGGCGTGGCCGCGAAGCGCCTCTCCTTCGTCCGCCCGCGCCAGGACGAGGCGGCGCTGGAAAGCGCGCGGGACCTCGCCCATGCGGTCCATCTCGACGGCGTCGCCGACAGCACCGTCTCGGATCTCTCCCACGGCCAGCAGCGGCAGCTGGAGATCGGCATGGCGCTGGCGGGCGCGCCGCGCCTCATCCTGTTCGACGAGCCCGCGGCCGGCCTTTCGCCGGCCGAGCGCCGCGACCTGGTGCAGATCCTCTCGGCGCTGCCGCGGCATATCGGCTTCGTCATCATCGAGCACGATCTCGACGTCGCCCTGCGCGTCGTGGACCGGATCACGGTCATGCATAACGGCGCCATCTACAAGCACGGCACGCCGGAGGAGATCCAGACCGATCCCGACGTGCAGCGCATCTATCTGGGGGGCAAGCATGGCTGAGCCGGCCGCCGTCCCCGCCGCCGCGCCGATCCTCGAGGTCGAGGGCCTGGAGGTGCATTACGGCCATGCCCATGCGCTGCAGGGCGTGTCCTTCACCCTCGAGCGCGGCGTGCTGGCGATCGTCGGCCGCAACGGCATGGGCAAGACCACGCTGTGCAACGCGCTGATGGGGCTGATTCCGGCCTCCGGCGGCAGCGCCCGGTCGGGCGGGGTGGATCTCCTGGGCCTGGCGCCCAACGAGGTGGTGGCGCAGGGCATCGGCTACGTGCCGCAGGGCCGCCGGGTCTGGGCCTCGCTCAGCGTCGATGAGCATCTGCGGCTGGCCGCGCGCGGCGCGACGGCGAAATCCGCCTGGACCGTCGACCGCATCTACAAGACCTTCCCGCGCCTCGGCGAGCGCAAGAAGAACGGCGGCGCCCAGCTTTCCGGCGGCGAGCAGCAGATGCTCGCGATCAGCCGCGCGCTGCTCGCCAACCCGAAGCTGCTCATCATGGACGAGCCGACCGAGGGCCTGGCCCCGGTCATCGTCGACCAGGTCTCCGAGATGCTGCGCCGGCTCGCGGAAGAGGGCGAGATCTCGGTCCTGCTGATCGAGCAGAATCTCGGCGTCGCGACGACGGTGGCCAGCCGGGTCGCGGTGATGGTCAACGGCCGCCTGGTGCGCGAGATGCCGGCGCACGAGCTGGCGCAGGACCAGGAGCTGCAGCAGCGCCTGCTCGGCGTGCGCACCCATGAAGGCGAGCACACGCCGGCGCCGGCCGCCGAAGAAGCCGTCCCCGAAGCGCCGGAGACCGTGATCTTCCAGGTGCGCCGCGCCGCCGACGACGATGGCGGCGCCGCGAACCTGCCGCCGGCGGCCGCGGTGACCGGGTTCTCCACCAGCCGGGCGCCGACCCGCTGGTCGCAGGGCGCTCCGGCGGGCGGGCGGGCGATGCCGGAAGAGACCGCGGAGATCGAGCCGGAAAGCCGCGCCGATGCCGTGCCGGCCGAGATGCAGGTGCCGGTGTCGCAGATCGTCGGCCGGTCCTGCTATGTCTGCGGCACGTTCGACACCAAGGGGCGCGAGCTCGGCTTCCTGGCCAACTGCCTGCAGAAGCTGGGGCTGCGCACCGTGACGGTGGATCTCTCCACCAGCCAGATGCCCTCGGCGGCCGATGTCGGGCCGCAGGAAGTCGCGCGCTTCCACCCGAAGGGGCCGGCGGCTGTCTTCAGCAACGATCGCGGCCGGGCGGTCTCCGCCATGGCGGAGGCCTTCGAGCGCTTCATCCTCTCGCGGCGCGACGTCGGCGGCATCGTCTCGGCCGGCGGCTCCGGCGGCACGTCGCTGGCGACGCCGGCGATGCGGCGGCTGCCGATCGGCACGCCCAAGGTGATGGTCTCGACCGTGGCGTCGGGCGATGTCCGGCGCTATGTCGGCCCCTCCGACATCTGCATGATGTATTCGGTGACCGACGTCTCCGGCATCAACCGGATCTCGGAGCAGGTGCTCTCGAACGCGGCGCACGCGCTGGCCGGCATGGTGGCCCATGCGCGGCGCGGCGCCTCGACGGCCAAGCCCGCCATCGGCCTCACCATGTTCGGCGTCACCACGCCCTGCGTGCAGGCGGTGCAGAAGGCGCTGGAAGAACGCTTCGACTGCCTGGTGTTCCACGCCACGGGCACCGGCGGGCAGTCGATGGAGAAGCTCGCGGATTCCGGATTGCTGGCCGGCGTCATCGACGTGACCACCACCGAGGTCTGCGATCACCTGTTCGGCGGCGTGTTCAGCGCCGGCGAGGAGCGGTTCGATTCGATCATCCGTTCCAAGATTCCCTACGTCGCCTCGGCGGGCGCGCTGGACATGGTCAATTTCGGGCCGATGGAGACGGTGCCGGCCGAATACCGCGGCCGCAATCTCTACGTCCACAACCCGCAAGTCACCCTGATGCGCACGACCGCCGCCGAGAACGAGCGGATGGGGCGCTGGATCGGCGAGAAGCTGAACCGCATGGACGGGCCGGTGCGCTTCCTGATCCCGGAGCGCGGCGTCTCGCTGCTGGATGTGCCGGGCAAGCCGTTCCACGACCCCGCCGCCGACGCCGCCTTCTTCAAGGCGCTGGAAGCGACCGTGCGGCAGAACGACCGCCGCCGCATCATCCGGCTGCCTTACGACCTCAACGATCCCGGCTTCGCGGCGGCGCTGGTGAAGACCTTCCTCGACCTCATCGACAACAGGCGCTGAACCCATGCCCAGAATCACCCGCAAGGACATCGTCGAGAAATTCCGCGCCATGATCGCCCGCCGCGAGCCGATCGTCGGCGGCGGGGCCGGCACCGGCCTCTCGGCCAAATGCGAGGAGGCGGGCGGGATCGATCTCATCGTCATCTACAATTCCGGCCGCTACCGCATGGCGGGGCGCGGCTCGCTGGCCGGCCTGCTGGCCTATGGCAACGCCAACGAGATCGTGGTCGAGATGGCGCGCGAAGTGCTGCCCGTAGTCCGCAAGACCCCGGTGCTGGCGGGCGTCAACGGCACCGATCCCTTCATGCTGACCGGGCATTTCCTCAAGTCGCTCGGCGAGCTCGGCTTCTCCGGCGTGCAGAATTTCCCGACCGTCGGCCTGATCGACGGCACCTTCCGCGCCAACCTGGAAGAGACCGGCATGGGCTACGGGCTGGAAGTCGACATGATCCGCGAGGCCCATGCGCTCGACCTGCTGACGACGCCTTATGTGTTCTCCAAGGACGAGACGGCGGCGATGGTCAAGGCAGGCGCCGACGTCATCGTCTGCCATATGGGGCTCACCACCGGCGGGTCGATCGGCGCCGAGACGGCGCTGACGCTTCACGATTGCGTGGCGCTCATCAACGAGTGGTCGGAGACGGCGCTGTCGATCCGCAAGGACGTGGTCGTGCTCTGCCATGGCGGGCCGATCGCCATGCCGGAGGACGCGAACTACATCCTGAAGAACTGCCCGAACTGTCACGGCTTCTACGGCGCCTCCAGCATGGAGCGGCTGCCGACCGAGATCGCGCTCACCGAACAGACGCGGAAGTTCAAGGCCATCACCCGCGGCTGAAGCAAGTATCGATCCGGCCGGGCACGCGGCCGGGGAGGGAGGAGAGAATGTCTGGCTCGACCATCGGAACGATCATCTTCGTGATCATCGTCGCCGCGATCCTGATCGCGATCGGCGTCTGGCTGATGAACTGGCTCTACCGCCGCTCCTCGAAGGAGACCTCCTTCGTCCGGACCGGCCTGGGCGGCCAGCGCGTGGTGATGAACGGCGGCGCCTTCGTGCTGCCGATCATCCACGACGTGATCCCGGTCAACATGAACACGCTTCGCCTGGAAGTGCGGCGCGGGCGGGAATCGGCGCTGATCACCAGGAACCGCATGCGCACCGACGTGGTGGCCGAGTTCTACGTGCGGGTGCAGCCGACGCCGGATGCGATCGCCAACGCCGCGCAGACGCTGGGCCAGCGCACCATGCAGCCGGAGCAGCTTCGCGAGCTGCTGGAAGGCAAGTTCGTCGATGCGCTGCGTTCGGTCGCGGCCGAGATGACCATGGACGAGATGCACGAGAAGCGCGGCGAATACGTGAAGCGCGTCCGGGCCGCGGTCGCCGAGGACCTGCTGAAGAACGGGCTGGAGCTGGAGACCGTGTCGCTGACCGGCCTCGACCAGACCAACATGGAGTTCTTCAACCCGTCGAACGCCTTCGACGCCGAGGGCCTGACGCGCCTGACCGAGGAGATCGAGCGCCGGAAGAAGATCCGCAACGACATCGAACAGGACACGATGATCCAGATCCGCAACAAGAACCTGGAGGCGGAGAAGCTGTCGCTGGCGATCGACCAGGACAGCGAACAGGCGCGGCTGGAGCACGAGCGGGAGCTCGAGATCCAGCGCGCGGCGCAGCGGGCGCAGCTCGCCCGCGAGCGCGCCCAGCGCGACCAGGAGGCCGAGACGGCGCAGATCGAGGCCCGGCTCGAGGTCGAGCGTTCGCGGATCACCGTGGACCGCGCCCTCGACGAGGAGCGGATCCGCCGCGAGCAGGAGATCCAGCGCCTCGAGGTCGAGCGCCGCAAGGCGCTGGAGCTGGCCGAGCAGGAGCGCGCGGTCGCCATCGCCCAGGCTTCCAAGGCGCAGTCCGATGCGCAAGCCGCCGCCGAGGCCGCGCGCGCCAAGGCGGTCGCGGCCGAGGAGAAGGTGTTCTCCGCGCGCGAGACCGAGATCGCCGAGCGCAGGAAGCAGATCGAGCTCATCGCCGCCGCCCAGGAGGCCGAGCGCATGGCGATCCGCATCCGCACCGAGGCGGAATCCGAGAAGGCCGCCGCCGCCGACCGCAGCGCCGCCCGCCGCATCGAGGCGGAAGGCGAGGCCGAGGCGGAGAAGATCCGCGCCCTCGCGGCCCGCCTGCGCTACGAGATCGATGCCGAGGGCAACAAGCTCCTGAACGAGGCGCAGAACGTGCTCTCGCCGGAATCCCGCACCTCGGCGATGCGCCTGAAGCTGCTCGACAAGCTGGAGGCCATCATCCGGGAATCCGTCAAGCCGATCGAGAAGATCGACGGCATCAAGATCCTGCAGGTCGATGGCCTCGGCGGCGGCGCGCCGTCCGGGCCGGGCCGTGGCGAAGGCGGCGGCAGCTTCTCCGACAACCTGGTGAACAGCGCGCTCCGCTACCGGGCGCAGGCGCCGCTGGTGGATTCCCTGCTGCGGGAGATCGGCCTTTCCAGCAAGGATATCGGCAGCGTCGGCAACCTGCTGGAGCCCGCCGGCGACGACGAGCCCAAGCGCTAGGCGGGGCTTGCCATGGTCAAGGTCTATACATCGAGCGTCATCGACGCGCCGGCCGATCGGGTCTGGGCGGTGGTGCGCGACTTCAACGCGCTGCCGAACTGGCATCCGGCGATCCGCGACAGCCGCATCGAGGGCAATCATCCCAGCGACAAGATCGGCTGCGTGCGCAACTTCAACCTGAAGGACGGCGGCAACATCCGCGAACGCCTGCTGGCGCTGTCGGACTACGACTATTCCTGCGTCTATTCGATCCTCGAATCGCCGATGGGGGTGAGCAACTACGTCGCCACCCTGAAGCTGGCGCCGATCACCGACGGCAACCGGACCTTCGCCGAATGGAGCGCGGAGTTCGACTGCGACCCCGACCGCGCGAGCGCGCTCGTGCAGACGGTCGGGCAGGGCGTGTTCCAGGGCGGTTTCGACGCGCTGAAGCGGGCGTTCGGACGGCGGTAGGGAAGCATGCACCGTGACGACTCTCGCCGATCGGAACACTGATGGTCCAGGTCCGCCGCAGCACGGTCATCGACGCGCCGGTCGACCAGGTCTGGGCGGTGCTGCGCGACTTCAACGGCCATGAGCGCTGGCATCCCGCCGTCGCCGAGAGCCGGATCGAGGACGGCCGGGCCGGGGACGAGACCGGCTGCGTGCGCCGCTTCAGGCTGAAGGACGGCGCCGAGCTGCGCGAGCAACTGCTCCGCCATTCCGACCGGGACCGGTCGTTCAGCTACTGCATTCTCGAGTCACCCATCCCGCTGATCGACTACGTCTCCACGGTCAGTGTGAAGCCGGTGACCGACGGCGACCGCACCTACTGGGAATGGTCGTCGAATTTCGCGGTGCCGGAAGGCCGGGAGGCGGAGCTCGCCGCCCTGGTCGGCGCAGGGATCTATGAGGCGGGTTTCGACGCCATCCAATCGATGTTCGGCCAGGCCGCCGCGCCGCGCATGTCGGCAACGGCGCGCACGCGCAGCGTGCCGACCCAGGCCGACGGCCGGCCGCTCGACGGCGGCGCGGTGGTGGTGGAGCGCTATGGCGGCCCGGACGTGCTGCGCTGGGAGCGCTCGACGGCGATGCCGCCGGGGCCGGGCGAGGTGCGGCTGCGCCACACCGCGATCGGGCTCAACTACATCGACGTCTATGCCCGCACCGGCTACTACCCGCTGATCGAGCCGCCGGGCGTTCCCGGCATGGAGGCGGCGGGCGTGGTGCTGGATATCGGCCCCGGCGTGCACGGCCTGCTGCCGGGCGACCGGGTCGCCTATGCCTGCCCGCCTTGCGGAGCGTATGCGGAGTTCCGCACCATGAAGGCGGATCTGGTCGTGCCTTTGCCGGACTACATCGGCGACCGCCTGGCCGCCGCCGTCATGCTGAAGGGGATGAGCGCCGAGTTCCTGCTGCACCGGGTGCATGCGGTCGGGAGCGGCGACACGATCCTGGTCCATGCCGCGGCCGGCGGCGTGGGCCAGCTCCTCTGCCAATGGGCGCGGCAATTGGGTGCCACGGTGATCGGCACGGTCGGCTCGCTGGAGAAGGCGAGGATCGCCCGCGCCGCCGGCTGCGCCTATCCGATCGTCTATACCGAGACCGATTTCGTCGGTCGGGTCATGGAAATCACCGGAGGCCGCGGCTGCGACGTGGTCTACGATGCGGTCGGCGCCGACACCTTCATGAAATCGTACGAGGCGCTGGCGACGCGCGGCCATCTGGTCAGCTTCGGCCAGGCCTCGGGGCCGATCCCGCCGATCGACATCGCCGGCTTCGTGGCGAAGTCGGCCAAGGTCTCGCGGCCGAATTTCGGCCATTACACCGGGATGCCGGGCGAGGTCCGCTCGATCACCGACCGCCTGTTCCGCGCCCTCGCCGACGGCGTGCTGCAGGTCGAGATCGCCCAGGAATACCCGCTGCGCGAAGCGGCCGAGGCGCATCGCGCCCTGGAGAGCCGGCGTACCACCGGCTCCACCATCCTCGTCCCCTGAGGGGTTACTCCGCGGCCTGGGCGGTGACTTCGAACTTGGCCAGCAGCGCGTGGGTGACGAGGTCGATCATCGCGGTGCCGAAACGCTCATGGGGCACGCCATGGGCGCCGATCAGCCCGCCGCGCACGATACCGATCAGCATCGAGGGAACGGCTTCGAGATCGACCGGACGGAAGTCGCCGCTGGCGACTCCGGCTTCCAGGATCTGGCGCGCCGCGTCGACGATCGGCCGGCGGCGCCGGCGGAACTCGTTGCGCCAGCGGCGCATCACCGTGGACTGGTCGTCGGTCAGCAGCCGCAAGGCCGCGACCTGGCCGCCCAGCGCGCCGAGCAGCGCGTGCAGCAACCTTTCCAGCGACTTCCGCGGCTGTTCCCGGGCGGCCAGGATCGACGCGATCTCGGTCTCCAGCCGGTCCAGGCCGGACTTGAAGACTTCGAGAAACAGCTCCTCCTTGGACGGGAAGTAGCGGTAGAGCGTCGGCTTGCCCACCTCGGCCCGTGCGGCAACATCACGCATCTGCACGCCGTCATAGGGCTGGGCGCCGAACAGCTCGGCCGCCGCGCCCAGAATCTTCTGGCGCCGTTCCTGGCGCCAATCACGCCTTGGGGATGTCATGAAACCGCCATCCGCCTTTCAGCACGAACGTTGAAAATCAAACCAGCGGGTTCTAATTTAGCCAGGGGAACCGCCGGGTTCAAGCCGCAGGCGCGTAGGAACCCTGGTAAGATGCCGGCTTGCCCATTTCCGGCTTGCCCACTCTTGCGTGTGTGGCAGGGCCCGGAGGAGCAGCGGCTGGATTAATGACGGTTCAGATGCGCATTCGGGCTGTTTTGATTGTCGGAGCGGTGGTTATCGCTGGCGGCGTGGCCGCTCTGCACTATTTCCAGCGGGAAACCGCGGCCCCGGCGGCCGTGGCCCAGGCGCCCAAGGCGGTGCCCGTCACCGTGGTTCCGGTGGTCCAGAAGCCCGCCCCGGTGGAGATTTCCACGGTCGGCCGGGTCCAGACCCAGGCCAGCGTCGCGGTCCGCTCCCGGATCGACGGGGTCATTTCGGCGGTCTCGATCGCCGACGGCCAGGAGGTGAAGGCCGGCGACGAGCTCTTCCGGATCGACGACCGCGAGGCCCAGGCGGCCCTGAAGCAGGCCCAGGCCAATCTCGGCCGGGACCAGGCCCAGCTCGTCAACGCCCAGCGCGAGCTCGCCCGCCTGACGCCGCTCGCCGCCAAGAACTTCACGACCAAGCAGGACCTGGACACCGCGGGCACCAACGTCGCGACCCTCCAGGCGACCATCGCCGCCGACCAGGCCGCGATCGATGCCGCCAAGGTGACGCTCTCCTACACGATCATCCGCGCGCCGATCTCCGGGCGCATCGGCACCATCGCGCTGAAGCTCGGCAGTTCGGTGCGCGCCGCGGATTCGACGCCGCTGGTCACCATCAACCAGCTTCAGCCGATCCTGGTCGCCTATTCGATCTCCCAGGAGGACATGGGCGAGCTGCAGAAGGCGATGGCCGCCGGCCCGGTCGTGGTCCGCGCCCGCGTCCCCGACAGCTCGGCCCCGGTCCAGCAAGGCACCGTCTCTTACGTCGAGAACGCGATCGATCCCGCCACCAACACGCTCTCGGTCAAGGCTGTGTTTCCGAACGCCGACGAGTTCCTGTGGCCGAGCCAGTTCGTCAACGTGACGATGATCGTGCGGACCGATCCCAACGCGCTGGTGGTGCCGTCCGTGGCGGTGCAGATCAGTCAGGACGGCCCCTATGTCTGGGTGCTGAAGCCCGACAAGACGGTCGAGATGCGCAACGTCACCGTCGCCCGCCAGCTCGGTGATGAGACGGTGCTCGCCGACGGCGTGACGGCCGGCGAGCAGGTGGTGACCGAGGGCCAGCTTCGCCTGGAGCCCGGCACCAAGGTGGACGCCGCGCCGCCCACCACGGCACCGACCGCGGAGAAGGCTTCTCCCACGCCGACGGTGACGGTCGAGCCATGACCCTGCCGGAGCTGTGCATCCGCCGTCCGGTGATGACCAGCCTGCTGATGGTCACCTTCGTGATGGTCGGCCTGTTCGGCTACCGCCTGCTTCCCGTCGCGGCCCTGCCCAGCGTCGATTTCCCGACCATCTCGGTGACCGCCTCGCTGCCCGGGGCCAGCCCGGAGACCATGGCGTCGGCGGTCGCGACGCCGCTCGAGAAGCAGTTCGCGACCATCGCCGGCATCGACACGATGACGTCGACCAATACCCAGGGCTCGACGCGCATCACGCTGCAATTCGACCTCAACCGAGACATCGACGGCGCGGCGCTCGACGTGCAGTCGGCGTTGAGCGCGGCGGCCCGGCGCCTGCCCAACGAGATGACCGACCCGCCGAGCTTCCGCAAGGTCAACCCGGCGGACTCGCCGATCCTGTTCCTGGCGCTGACCTCGGAGACGCTGCCGCTCTCGGCGGTCGATGAATACGCCGAGTCCTACATCGCGCAACGCCTGTCGACCATCGACGGCGTTGCCCAGGTGCTCGTGTTCGGCGCGCAGAAGTTCGCGATCCGGATCCAGGTCGATCCCAACCGCCTGGCCTCGATGGGCGTCGGCTTCGACGACATCGAGAACGCCGTCTCCGCCGCCAATTCCAACAACCCGGTCGGCTCGCTCAGCGGATCGCAGAAGACGGCGACGCTGCAGGCGCCGGGCCAGCTCGACGACGCCTCGCAATACGAGCAGCTGATCGTCGCCTACCGCGACGGCAATCCCGTCCGGCTCGGCGATGTCGGCCGGGTGCTGAACAGCGTCGAGAACAACAAGACCGCGAGCTGGCTCAACGGCCAGCGCTCGATCGTGCTGGCGATCCAACGCCAGCCCGACGCCAACACCGTCGAGGTCATCGACCGGATCCGCGACCTGCTGCCGAAGATCCAGGAGGAGATCCCGACCTCGGTCCACGTCCAGACCCTGATGGACCGGTCGCAATCGATCCGTGCCTCGGTCAACGACGTGAAGTTCACCCTGGCTTTGGTGATCTCGCTGGTCGTGCTGGTGATCTTCCTGTTCCTGCGCAACCTGACCGCGACCATCATCCCGGCCATGGCGCTGCCGGTCTCGCTGGTCGGCACCTTCGCCGGCATGTACCTGATGGGCTATTCCATCGACAATCTGTCGCTGCTGGCGATCACGCTCTCGGTCGGCTTCGTGGTCGATGACGCGATCGTCATGCTGGAGAACATCGTCCGGCACGTGGAGAACGGCGAGCGGCCGTGGATGGCGGCGATGCGCGGCTCCCGCGAGATCGCCTTCACCATCCTCTCGATCACCCTGTCGCTGGTGGCGGTCTTCATCCCGGTGCTGTTCATGGGCGGCATCGTCGGGCGCATGTTCCGCGAGTTCGCCGTCACCATCAGCATGACCATCCTGATCTCGGGCATCGTCTCGCTGACCCTGACGCCGATGCTGTGCAGCCGCCTGCTGCGCGCCGAGCCCCACGGCAAGAAGCACGGGCTCGCCTATCGGGCGCTGGAGGCCTGCTTCGATGCGATGCTCAAGGCCTATGACGTGACGCTGGCGCTGGCGCTCCGGCACAAGCTGGTGGTGATCGCGGTCACGATCGGATCGATAGTCCTGAGCGGCTGGCTGATCCACTCGATTCCGAAGGGCTTCTTCCCGATCGAGGATACCGGCCTGATCTCGGTCTCGGTCGAAGGTCCGGAGGACATGTCCTTCGCGGCGATGACCGTCGCCCAGAAGGAAGCCGCCGACATCATGCGTGCCGACCCCGCGGTCACGGTGGTGAACTCCACCGTCGGCACTTCCGGCTTCGGCTCGGGCGGCGAGAATAACGGCTCGATGTTCCTGGCGCTGAAGCCGCTCTCCGAGCGGGATTCGGTGCAGAAGGTGATCCAGCGCCTGCGCGGCAAGCTCTCCAAGCTGCGCAACATCAACGTCTACCTCTCGCCGATCCAGAACATCCAGGTCGGCGGCCGCTCGGCGAAGAGCCTGTACCAGTACACGCTGCAGGCGGTGGACATCGCGACCCTGGAGAAGTTCGCGCCGAAGATGGAAGAGCAGATGGCGGCGCTGCCGATCCTCCAGGGCGTCAACTCCGACCTCGAGGTCAACAGCCCGCAGCTGATGATCGACATCGACCGCGACCGCGCCGCGGCGCTCGGCGTCACCACCGACGTCATCCGCAGCACGCTCTACGGCGCCTTCGGCACCAATCAGATCTCGACCATCTACAAGCCGACCAACTCTTATGAAGTGATCCTGGAGTCGATCCAGCCCCAGGCCGTCAGCGAGAACGTGCTGTCGCATATCTACGTGCACAGCAGCACCGGCACGCTGGTGCCGCTCGATTCCGTGGCGACGGTCCGCCGCCAGGCCGGCCCCTTGAGCGTGCAGCACCAGTCGCAGCTTCCGGCGGTCACGATCGCCTTCGACCTCGCCCCGGGCGTCTCGCTGGGAGACGCGACGACGGCGATCCGCAACCTGGAGCGCGAGATGAAGCTGCCGCCGGGCGTCTCCGGCAGCTTCCAGGGCACCGCGCAGGTGTTCCAGGACTCGCTGAACGGGCAGGGCCTGCTGCTCGGCGCCGCGGTCTTCGTGATCTACGTCGTGCTCGGCATCCTCTACGAGAGCTTCATCCACCCGATCACGATTCTCTCCGGCCTGCCGGCCGCGGCATTGGGCGCCCTGCTGACCCTGATGCTGTTCGGCCAGGATCTGAACGTCATCGCCATCATCGGCATCGTGATGCTGATCGGCATCGTGAAGAAGAACGCCATCATGATGATCGACGTCGCGCTGGAGAAGCGGCGCGACGGCGCGGTGCCGGAAACGGCGATCCGCGAGGCCTGCCTGCTCAGGTTCCGGCCGATCATGATGACCACCATGGCGGCCATCATGGGCACGCTGCCGATCGCGCTCGGCCACGGCGCCGGCGCCGAGCTCCGGCAGCCGCTCGGCCTGGCCGTGGTCGGCGGCCTGATCGTGTCGCAGCTCCTGACGCTCTACATCACGCCGGTGATCTACATCTACTTCGAGCGCCTGGCGGGATTGCTGCGCCATGAGCCCACGCCGGTCCAGCAGCCGGCGCCCGGCGAGTAGCTACATCAGCCGCGACTGCCGGCCGATTTCGAGCAGAGCCGGGCGGAGCAGGGTATCGCCGTCGATCGCCTCGGCCGGGGCGCCGAGCAGCGCCAGCCCCTCCAGGTAGAGCGCGTTCATGCGCGACGAGCCGATAACGGCGATCGGCTTGCCCGGCCTGGCAGCCGCCAATGCATCCCGCAGCTCTGCGCCGATCAAGAGGCCAGAGAGATAGGAGCCGATCGCCTCGCCCGGCAACTCCGCGAACAGGCCGAGAGTCCGCGCGCTGAACAGCCGGTTCAGCAACCCGCCTGCGGTCCTTCCATCGACGGTCTCGAAGCCGCGCCGGAAGGCGGCGGCGTCATGCGGGGCATCCCTGCGCATCAACTGCGCGATGGTGCCGCTGCCCGAAAGCTGGGCGAAGACCTCGCCGGTCATGTAGGTGCGGAAGCCGGCGACGCCGTCACCCTTGATTTCCGCCCATTTCGAATGCGTGCCCGGCAGGACGCAGAGCCGGTCGTCATGCGCCTGCAGCCACAGGCCGAAGAGCTGGGTCTCCTCGCCGCGCATCACGTCCGGCGTGCCGCTGGCACGGCAGACCAGGCCCGGCACGATCCGGACCGGGTGGCCGTCGAGCGAGGGCAGCTCCACCATGTGCCGCGCGAGATCGGCAAATGCGGCGGGAGTCTCGACATAGGGCGCCTCGCGCCAGCCGAGCTTGCTGCCCACCATGCCGGCCATCAGGATCGGCGCCCCCGGCACCCGGGTCAGCCAGTCGCCGGCGAAGTCGCGGAACGACGCCTCGAACGCCCGATCCTTCACGCCCAGCAGCCCGTGTTCGTCCTTGCGGTGTTCAAGCACCGTGCCGGCACGGTCGACGGCCCAGGCCCGCCGGTTGGTGGTGCCCCAATCGGCGAAGATTCCCGCGATATCCATGCGGCTCAGAGCGCCGCCACGCCGCCATAGGCGAAGCCGTCGCTGGTGGCGCGGCCGAGCGGGTTGCGGAGCGGCGCACCGAACTCCTTCATCTCGATCTCGAACACGTCGCCGGGCTCGGTCCTGATCCCATCGGCGAAACTCAAGGTCGCGGCGCCGAAGAAGTGCACGTGCACGTCGCCCGGCCGGCGGAACTGCGCGTATTTGAAGTGGTGATATTCGAGATTGGCGACGGTATGGGACATGTTCCGCTCGCCGCTGAGGAACGGCTTGGCCCAGATCTGCCTGCCGCCGCGCAGCAGCCGGCTTTCGCCCGCCAGATGCTCGGGCAGCGGCCCGGTCGCCAGCTCCGGCCCGATCGAGCAGGCGCGCAGCTTGGAATGGGCGAGCCATAGATAGTTCTGCCGCTCGGTCACGTGGTCGGAGAACTCGTTGCCCAGCGCGAAGCCGAGCCGCCACGGCTTGCCGTCCGGCCCGATGACGTAGAGGCCGGTCACCTCCGGTTCCTCGCCGCCGTCGAGGGCGAAGCCCGGCATCGGCATCTCGCCGCCGGGGCGGACCAGGGCGGTGCCGTCTCCCTTGTAGAACCATTCGGGCTGCACGCCCGGGCCGCTGCCCTTGGGCTTGCCGCCTTCCAGGCCCATCTTGAACATCTTCAGGGAGTCGGTGAGATTCTCCTCGCCGCCCGCGAGCTTGGCATGCATCTTGTCGCGGGCTTCGGCGCTGCCGAGATGGGTGAGGCCGGTGCCGGTGATCAGGCAATGCGTCGGGTCGGGATGATCGAGCGGTGGCAGCACGCGGCCCTCCCGCAGCGCCGCGGCATAGTCCACCGCCTCGCCGGCGCCGCGCTGCTCGACCTCGGCCGAGAGCGAACGTCCCGCGCCGATCGCGGCCAGCGCCAGGTCGCGCATCGAGCCGCCGCCCGGCACGGTCGTGGCCTTGCCGCCGTCGACCCGCGCGACGGTGCGCTGCTTGCCCGGGGCAAGCTCGATCTGGACCAGATGCATGGGCGAGGTTCCCTCAAACGAAGTTTGTGTCCGCCGATCGACGACTCTCGGAATTCCGGCGGCCCGGGTCCAGAGGTTTCGGTTCCTGGATACCGGGGGACGGGGAAGAGCACCTGCCCGGTCGCCGCGCGGCGAGGCCGGCTCCGCTCGCTGCACTGCCGCACCGACCCGGCGGGCGATCGATATGTCGGGCATCGAGGAATCGGCTAGTATCACAGCCGATTTTGGGCAGCAACGACATTATGTATGACAATTCGAAACCCTGTGCTAACGTCGATTGCGGCGGCCGGAGGATCGGTGCGTTGCGACTGCCTAACCCGGTTGCTGCACTGCAAAAATGTATGACAAATCTCCCGGCGCGCCGATCTCGCGGGTGATCGTGCCATGAAGCAGATAAGACCGGCGGTGCGCATTGCTGCGGTGCGCAAGAGCAGCCTGCACCACCAGGTCGCGCAGGACATCGGCGCCCGCATCCTCAAAGGGGAGTTCGCACCCGGCGACCTGTTGCCGAACGAGGCGGAGAGCTGCCGGGCCTATGGGGTCAGCCGCACCGCGGTGCGCGAGGCGATGAAGATGCTGACCGCCAAGGGCCTGATCCTCTCGCGGCCGAAGATCGGCTCGCGGGTGCAGCCGCGGGATTCATGGAATCTGCTGGATCGCGACGTGCTGGTCTGGTATTGCGCCGCCGCCGAGCGCAGCCATTTCCTCGCCAGCATGCACCAGGTGCGCGGCATCCTGGAGCCGGAGGCCGCGGCCCTGGCCGCGGTCAACCACACGCCGGAGCAGCTCCGGGCCATCGAGGGGGCGCTGGTCGGGATGCGCGATGCGGCCGATCTGGTGCAGTGGAACAACGCCGATGTGAAATTCCATCTGGCGATCCTGTGGGCGGCGGGAAACGAGCTGCTGGTTCCGTTCGGCTTCCTGATCGAGTCCGCATTGGGCACGATGTTTGACTTCACCGGACGGCATAATCAAGATTGGCGCAAGGCCTATCCGCTGCATGAGGCGATCGTCGTCGCGATCCGCAAGCGACGCGCCGAGGCGGCGCGGAAAGCGGTCCGCGCGTTGCTCGCCGATACCGGCAACGTGCTGGCGCAATGGGCCCGTGAATCCAGCCGCGGCAAGCGGCAAGCAAGATCGAAGGCAAGGAGATAAGATGGCAGACAGCAGCGGCAAGCGGACGCTCCGCTCGACACACTGGTTCGGCGGCGGCTCGCGTGACGCCTTCATGCACCGCAGCTGGATGAAGAACCAGGGCATCCCGTCCGACGAGTTCGACGGGCGGCCGGTGATCGGCATCTGCAACACGTTCTCGGAGCTCACCCCCTGCAACGCCCACTTCCGCAAGATCGCCGACCACGTGAAGCGCGGCGTGCTGGAAGCGGGCGGCGTGCCGTTCGAGTTCCCGGTGATGAGTCTCGGCGAGACCAACCTGCGCCCGACCGCGATGCTGTTCCGCAACCTCGCCAGCATGGATGTCGAGGAATCGATCCGCGCCAACCCGATCGACGGCGTGATCCTGCTGGTCGGCTGCGACAAGACCACGCCGGCCCTGCTGATGGGCGCCTCGAGCTGCGACCTGCCGACGCTCGCCGTCTCCGGCGGGCCGATGCTGAACGGCCACTACCGCGGCGAGCTCGTGGGCTCCGGCACCTCGGTCTGGAAGTACTCGGAAGAGGTCCGCGCCGGCCGCATGACCAACGAGGATTACCTTGCCGCCGAGAGCGCCATGTCGCGCTCGGCCGGCCATTGCATGACCATGGGCACCGCCTCGACGATGGCCTCGATGGTGGAGGCGCTCGGCGTCGGCCTGCCGCACAACGCGGCCATCCCGGCGGTCGATTCCCGCCGCTACGTGCTGGCGCACATGGCCGGCCGCCGCATCGTGCAGATGGTGCATGAGGACCTCCGCCTGTCGAAGATCCTGGTGAAGGGCGCCTTCGAGAACGCGATCCGCGCCAATGGCGCGATCGGCGGCTCGACCAATGCGGTCATCCACCTGATGGCGATCGCCGGCCGCATCGGCGTCGATCTCAACCTCGACGACTGGGATCGCCTGGGCAAGGACGTGCCGACCATCGTCGACCTGATGCCGTCCGGCCGGTTCCTGATGGAGGACTTCTACTATGCCGGCGGCCTGCCGGCAGTGCTGCGCCGTCTCGGCGAGGCCGGGAAGCTGCACAAGGACCAGCTCACGGTCAATGGCCGCACCGTCTGGGAGAACGTGAAGGACGCCGCGTGCTGGAACGAGGACGTCATCCGTCCGTTCGACAAGGCGCTGACCGCGAGCGGCGGCATCGCCGTGCTTCGCGGCAACCTGGCGCCGGACGGCGCGGTGCTCAAGCCCTCGGCGGCGACGCCCAAGCTGATGCAGCACAAGGGCCGCGCCGTCGTCTTCGAGAGCATCGAGGACTACAAGGCCAAGATCGACGACCCCAATCTCGACATCGACGAGAACTCGGTCATGGTGCTGAAGAACTGCGGCCCGCGCGGCTATCCCGGCATGGCCGAGGTCGGCAACATGCCGCTGCCGCCCAAGGTGCTGAAGAAGGGCATCACCGATATGGTGCGCATCTCGGACGCGCGCATGAGCGGCACGGCCTACGGCACCGTCGTCTTGCACAGCGCACCTGAAGCGGCGGCAGGCGGGCCGCTCGCCGTGGTGCAGAACGGCGACATGATCGAGCTCGACGTGCCGAACCGGAAGCTCAACCTGCTGGTCGACCAGGCCGAGATCGAGAAGCGCCTCAAGGCCTGGCAGCCGCTGCCCAAGCCCAGCGGCGGCTATCAGAAGCTCTATGTCGAGCACGTGATGCAGGCCAACAAGGGCGTCGATCTCGACTTCCTGGTCGGCTGCCGCGGCCACGCCGTCCCGCGCGAATCGCACTAGACGAGGGCGACATGGATCTCTCGCAGCTGGCCCGGCATCCGGGCCTCAAGGGGCGTAGCGTCTTCGTCAGCGGTGGCGGCTCCGGCATCGGCGCCGCCATCGTCGAGAGCTTCGTCGACCAGGGATCGAAGGTCGCCTTCGTCGATATCGACGCCGAGGCCGGCAGCAAGCTGGCTTCCGACCTGAAGGCGCAGTACGGGACGGCGCCGCTCTTCATCCAATGCGACCTGAAGGACATCGCGGCACTCCGGGCCGCCGTCGCGAAGGCGGCGAAGGAGAACGGCGACATCACTGTGCTGGTGAACAATGCCGCGAACGACCAGCGGCACAAGTGGCAGGACGTGACTCCGGAGCTCTGGGACGACCGCATCGCCACCAACCTGCGCCACGTCTTCTTCGCCATGCAGGCGGTGGCGCCGCAGATGGAGCGCCAGGGCGGCGGATCGATCGTCAATTTCGGCTCGATCGCCTGGAAGCTCGCCATGGGCGACATGGCGGGCTATGTCGCGTCCAAGGCCGGCATCCACGCCCTGACGCGCAGCATGGCGCGCGACCTCGGGCCGAAGAAGATCCGGGTCAACACCGTGCTGCCGGGCTGGATCATGACCGAGCGCCAGAAGACGCTCTGGCTGACGCCGGAGGCGGACAAGATGCGCGAGGCCGCGCAATGCCTGAAGGACCGCATCCAGCCGATCGACGTGGCGCGCCTGGTGCTGTTCCTCTCCTCGGACGACGCCAAGATGTGCTCCGCCCAGGAATTCACCATCGACGGCGGCTGGGCCTGATCCTCAGGCCACCGTCGTCGTCAGCTCGCCCACGCCGTCGATTCCGCCTTTCAGCGTATCGCCGCGTTGCACCGCTCCGACGCCGGCCGGCGTGCCGGTGAAGATGAGGTCGCCGGCCTTCAGCTCGAACAGGCCGGAGAGATGGGCGATGATCTCCGGCACCGACCAGATCATCTCCGAAAGATCGCCGGACTGCCGGCGCTGGCCGTTGACGTCGAGCCAGATCGCGCCCTTGCTGGGATGCCCGATCTCGCCGGCGCGCTTCAGCGCCGAGCAGGGCGCGGCCTGGTCGAAGGCCTTGCCGACCTCCCAGGGCCGGCCGGCCTTCTTCGCCTCGCCCTGCAGGTCGCGCCGGGTCATGTCGAGCCCGACCGCATAGCCGTAGACATGCTGCAGTGCACCGGCCGCGGGGATGTCCTTGCCCCCGGTCCCGATCGCGACCACGAGCTCGATCTCGTGATGCACGTCCTTGGACTTGGAGGGATAGGGGAACGGCGCGCCGTCGATGACCAGCGAGTCCGGATTCTTCTGGAAGAAGAAGGGCGGCTCGCGGGTCGGATCGTGACCCATTTCCTTGGCATGCTCGGCGTAGTTCCGTCCGACGCAATAGATGCGCCGCACCGGAAAGGACTTCGGCGAGCCGTCCACCGGCACGGCCGCCTGCGGCTGCGGTGCGATCACGTAATGCGGGTCGCCGGTCGTCGCATTCATGGGAGCTGCTCCTCGCTGCGGATATGTCGCGATCTCGGTCTCTATTCTGCCCCGCGGGCCTCGACGGCGTCATCATCCATTCTGTGTGGAACGACGCGGTGGCCGGTGACTTCCGCCCCGGCATCCGCCGGCAGCGGGACATAGAACAGCAGCGACGCCATCGCGATGGCGCCGACCAGGAAAAAGGCGGGTGGAAAATCCGCGGCGGTCACCGTGCCGCTGCCGGAAAGCAGGATGGTGAAATGCAGCACCATGGCGCCGATCCCGACGCCGACGCTCAGGGAGAGCTGCTGCGAGATGCCGGAGAAGCTGGAGGCGTGGCTCATCCGCGGCTGCGGCACGTCCGACATGGTCAGCGTGTTGATGCCGGTGAATTGCAGCGAGCGGAAGAAGCCGCCGGCCAGCAGCAATCCCAGGATCAGGAAGCCCGGCGTCTCGGGCCGGAACAGCCCGTAGACCGCGACGAAGCCGCCGCTGATGATGGCATTTGCGATCAGCGTGCGCCGGAAGCCGAAGCGGCGCAGTATCGGGCCCGCGGTCGCCTTCATCAGCATCGCGCCCGCCGCGCTGGCGAAGGTCAGCAGCCCGGAGTGGAACGGCGTCAGGCCGAAGCCCAATTGCAGCATCATCGGCAGGATGAAGGGCAGGGCACCGATCGCGATCCGGAAGAAGAACCCGCCGTAGATTCCGGCCCGGAAAGTCGGAACGGACAGCAGGCGGAGGTCGATGATCGGGTGCGGGTTGCGATGGGCGTAGCGCACGTAGGCCGTGATCGAGATTGCGCCGACGATCAGCAGCGCGAGCGTGACCGGCAGCGGCAGGGTGCCGCGGCCGATGGTTTCAAAACCGAAGATGAGGCCGGTGAAACCCACTGCCGTCATGACGAAGCCATAGGCGTCAAACGGTCGCACGTCCTTTTCCCGGACGTTCTCGATGAAGATGGTGACCAGCACGATCCCCAGGATCCCGATCGGGATGTTGATCCAGAAGATCCAGCGCCAGGAGACGTAGGTCGCCAGGAACCCGCCGATCGGCGGACCGATCACCGGGCCGATCAGCGCGGGCAGGGTGAGATAGGCCATGGCCCGGACCAGGTCGGCCTTGGCGACCGAGCGCAGCAGGACCAGTCGCCCGACCGGCACCATCATGGCGCCGCCCAGGCCCTGGAAGATTCGGGCCGCCACGAAGCCGAGCAGGGAGGTCGAGAGCCCGCAGCAGATCGAGCCCAGCATGAAGACGCAGATCGCCCCGCGGAACACATGCCGCGCCCCGAACCGGTCGGCGAACCAGCCGCTGGCCGGGATGAAGACCGCCAGGCTCAGCAGATAAGAGGAGATCGCCAGGTTGAGACGGATCGGGTTCTCGCCGAGCGAACGCGCGATCGCCGGCAGTGCCGTCGCCAGCACCGTCGAATCGAGATTCTCCATGAACAAGGCGGTCGCGACGATCAGCGGAACGAGGAACGGGCGACCGGGCTGGGTCGGCATCGGCAAGGCACGCAGGTTGAAGGACAGCCAAAACCATAGAACGGCTGGCGGGTTGCAGGCCTGCGTTTATAGGGCCCGTGCCATGCCGGGCGACAGGGACGGATTTGACCGTCTAGCCCAATAAAAAACCGGGCGGGAGCCCGGAAACAGAACCCGACGGCCGGTGGAAAGAACCTGGGATGGACCCCCGGCGGATTCGGCCAGCGAGGCTATGGCCGGGAGGAGGGTTCGGCGAATGGGTACGGGCCGAGGTGACCTCGACCCGATACCCAGCCGCCAATCAAGCATCCGCCGGGAACGCATATTGGACTATGCCTAGCCGGAGATGCAGTCCGACGGGATCGGCGCGTGCGGCGGAACATGGCGCTCCGCCGCGCCGATCACATCACGGCTTCCTTGGTCGACTTCGACGGGCGGAAGCGGAACTTCTTGGAGGCGGCGATCTTGATGGCTTCGCCGGTCTGCGGGTTGCGGCCCATCCGGGCGGCGCGCTTGGCGACGACGAAAGTGCCGAGCGTCGTGCGCACCGGCTCCTTCTTGGACGTCTTGGTCACGGTGTCGAAGAACGCCTCGACGACGGCTTTCACGTCTTTCAGGGCGACGCCACTTTTCTTTTGGACGGCGGCGAGAAGATCACGCTGGTTCATTGTAGACCCCTATTGATTGGCGTACGGGCGAATCGCCCACGGCGAATCCAACCTAACCAAATCGTCGCCGGTCGGCAATAAAACCAGCGAGGAAAATCGCGGGATTTTGACGCTTGCGGCGAGTCGCGCCGCATTTTTTCTGGCTTGCAGACGTTTCCGTGCGCGCGAGCACATGGGCGACGCGGCTTCCGCGCCGATTGCGCGGCGCGGCGGAATGTGTAGTCTTTCCGCGTGAGATCGTCGTGCGCGGATCATCTGCGTTGTCGGCATCCCTGGGCAAGGCCGTGTCAAACAAGACAAAAAAACGCGAAGCGTTGCGGCGGACGACTCCGGTGCGACCCGGGGCGCGGACTGCGAAGCGCAGCGGCGAGGCCAGGCTCGATTTCCAGGATCCGCATTCGGTCGATTCGCGGCGCAACGATCTCGAGCTGGCGATCGGGCGGGAAGTGCGCGACTTCCGTCGCAAGCTGAACATGACCGTGGCCGAGCTCGCCGCGATGGCCGGCATGTCGACCGGCATGCTGTCGAAGATCGAGAACGGGCAGACCTCGCCTTCGCTCGCGACGCTGCGCGAGCTCTCGAAGGCGCTGCAGGTGCCGGTCACATCCTTCTTCCGCAAGTTCGAGGAGGAGCAGGATGCGACCTATGTGAAGGCGGGGCAGGGCCTGACCATCGAGCGCCGCGGCACCCGCGCCGGCCACCAGTACCAGCTCCTCGGCCACTCGCTCTCGCGCAACCTCGCGGTCGAGCCCTACCTCATCACCTTGACCAAGGATTCCGACGTCTTTCCGGTCTTCCAGCACGACGGCATCGAGTTCATCTACATGCTGGAGGGCGAGGTCGGCTACCGCCACGGCGACCGGGTCTATGTGCTGACGCCGGGGGACAGCCTGTTCTTCGATTCCGACGTGCCGCACGGTCCGGAGCAGCTCCGCAAGCTGCCGATCCGCTTCCTCTCGGTCATCACCTATACGCGCCGCGAGCGCGACTGACGCCTTTTTCCTGCCAGGAAAAATAGTTTCCTGTCGCTTGAACCGATCGCTGCAAATGTTCTAAACTCTCCGCCGAAACCCGGTTCGGAGAGAAAGCGCCATGTGCGGCATCGTCGGTCTGTTCCTGAAGAATCCAGCCTTGAAGCCGGCGCTCGGCCGGCATGTCGAGACCATGCTGATCGGCATGACCGAGCGCGGTCCCGACAGCGCCGGCATCGCCGTCTACCACAGCGCGGTCCCCGAGGGTCAGTGCAAGATCACCCTGTTCAACGCCGACACGCATTATCACTGGCGCGGCCTCGCCGGGCAGCTGGCCGACGCGCTCGACGTCGAGACCGACATCGACCAGAAGGGCAACCATGCGCGCCTGGTCGCGCATTGCCCGGAGGAGAAGGTGCTGCCCTGGCTGCGTGCCAACCATCCCGACGTGCGCATCATGGGCTATGGCCAGCTCATGGAGGTCTATAAGGACATGGGGCTCCCGGCCGACGTTTCGGCGCGCTACGGCCTCGCCGGCATGGAAGGCAGCCATGCGATCGGCCATACCCGCATGGCGACCGAGAGCGCCGTCACCACCGAGCACTCCCATCCCTTCACGCCGGCTTCGGACATGTGCCTGGTGCATAACGGCTCGCTCTCCAACCACAACAACCTGCGCAAGTGGCTCAGGCGTCAGGGCCAGGAGTTCGAGACCGACAACGATTCCGAGGTCGCCGCGCGCTACTTCGCCTATCGCCTGCAGGAGGGTGCGTCCCTGAAGGAGGCAATGGAGGCGGGCCTCGCCGATCTCGACGGCTTCTTCACCTTCACCATGGGCACCAAGGACGGCTTCGCGGTCTTGCGCGACGGCATCGCCTGCAAGCCGGCGGTGCTGGCGGAGAACGACGACTGGGTAGCCATGGCATCCGAGTTCCGCAGCCTCGCCTACCTGCCCAACATCGAGAAGGCGAAGATCTGGGAGCCGGCGCCGGCCAAGGTCTACACCTGGACCCTGCACTGAGCGCGCTTCGGATATCCCCAGATGAATGTCATTGATCTCGAGCGGACGCCGCTGCGTGAAGTGAACCAGCGGCTCCAGGGCCTGCCGGCCGAAACCAACGAGCGCCTCTGGAAGCTCACCAACCCGCACGGCGAGCACGCGCTCGCCGTCGGCCTCACCCAGCCGATCGAGGTCCATATCGACGGCCATATCGGCTATTACTGCGCCGGCATGAACCAGAAGGCCAAGGTGGTGATCCACGGCCAATGCGGCGTCGGCGTCGCCGAGAACATGATGTCCGGCGAGGTCGTGGTGAAGGGCACGGCCTCCTCGGCCGCGGGCGCCACGGGCCAGGGCGGCCTGCTGGTGATCGAGGGCGACGCGGGCACGCGCTGCGGCATCTCGATGAAGGGCCTCGACATCGTCGTCAAAGGCTCGGTCGGCGCCATGAGCGCCTTCATGGCGCAGTCCGGCAGCCTCGTGGTCTGCGGCGATGCCGGCGCCAATCTCGGCGATTCCATCTACGAGGCGAAGCTCTATGTCCGCGGCTCGGTCGAGAGCCTCGGCGCCGATTGCATCGAGAAGAAGATGACGCCGCATCATCTGGAGAAGCTGGCCAAGCTGCTGAAGCGCGCCGGGATCGAGGCCGATCCGAAGGGCTTTCGCCGCTACGGCTCGAAGCGCTCGCTCTACAATTTCCACGTCGACAATGTCGACGCCTACTGACGAAAGCTGCACATGAGCGATCACCCGCCCACTCGCCCGCAGACGCCGTTCTACACGCCGCCCCGGCCCTCCGCGACCTTCGATGCGCATGCGATCGCCGAGATCCAGCGCGCGGCGGCGACCGGGATCTACGACATCCGCGGCGGCGGCGCCAAGCGCAAGCTCCCGCATTTCGACGACCTGCTGTTCCTCGGCGCCTCGATCTCGCGCTATCCGCTGGAAGGCTATCGCGAGAAATGCGCGACCAACGTCACGCTCGGCGCGCGCTTCGCGAAGAAGCCGATCGAGCTCAAGATCCCGATCACCATCGCCGGCATGAGCTTCGGCTCGCTCTCCGGCGCCGCCAAGGACGCGCTCGGCCGCGGCGCCTCGCAGATGGGGACCAGCACGACCACCGGCGACGGCGGCATGACCCAGGAGGAGCGCCGGTCCTCGAAGACCCTGGTCTACCAGCTCCTGCCCTCGCGCTACGGCATGAACCCCGACGATCTGCGCAAGGCCGACGCGATTGAGGTCGTGGTCGGGCAGGGTGCGAAGCCCGGCGGCGGCGGCATGCTCCTCGGGCAGAAGATCACCGAGCGGGTCGCCAAGATGCGCGACCTGCCGGTCGGGATCGACCAGCGCTCGGCCTGCCGCCATCCGGACTGGACCGGACCCGACGATCTCACCATCAAGATCCACGAGCTCCGCGAGATCACCAACTGGGAGAAGCCGATCTACGTGAAGGTCGGTGCGACGCGGCCCTATTTCGACACCGCGCTCGCGGTCAAGTCCGGGGCCGATGTCGTGGTGCTCGACGGCATGCAGGGCGGCACCGCCGCGACCCAGGAGGTCTTCATCGAGCATGTCGGCATCCCGATTCTCGCCGCCATCCGCCCGGCGGTGCAGGCGCTGCAGGACCTCGACATGCACCGCAAGGTGCAGCTCATCGTCTCCGGCGGCATCCGCAACGGCGCCGACGTGGCGAAGTGCCTGGCTTTGGGCGCCGACGCGGTCTCGATCGGCACCGCGGCGCTGATCGCGCTCGGCGACAACGACCCGAAATGGGAAGCCGAGTACCAGAAGCTCGGCACCACCGCCGGCTGCTACGACGACTGGCACGAAGGCCGCGATCCGGCCGGCATCACCACCCAGACGCCGGAGCTTGCCGCACGCCTCGACCCGGTGAAGGCAGGCAAGCGGCTTGCCAACTACCTCGCCGTGCTGACCATGGAGGCGCAGATCATCGCCCGCGCCTGCGGCAAGAGCCATCTGCACAACCTGGAGCCGGACGATCTCGTGGCATTGACCGTCGAATCCGCGGCGATGGCGCGCGTGCCGCTGGCCGGCACCAGCTGGATTCCCGGCAACGGGGGTTTCTAGGCCGGGCGAGCGCCCGGATCGATCAAGACACAGGGACGCCGCCGCGCCCGATCAAGAGGCGCGGCGCCAAGCCAAGCATAAGAGGGGACCATGGCCACCGATCTCGCGAAAGTCGCCAAAGAACGGAAGATCAAGTATTTCCTGATCAGCTACGTCGACCTGTTCGGCGTGCTGCGCGCCAAGCTGTCGCCGGCCGCCGCGATCGGCGCGATGCAGCGCGACGGCGCGGGCTTCGCCGGCTTCGCGACCTGGCTCGACATGACGCCGGCGCATCCCGATCTTTTCGCCAAGCCGGATCCGGACAGCCTGATCCAGCTTCCCTGGAAGCCGGAGGTGGGCTGGCTCGCCAGCGACCTCTGGATGGACGGCAAGGAGGTCGCCGACAGCCCGCGCGCGATCCTGAAGCGCAAGATCGCGGAGGCCGACAGGAAGGGCATCCGGATGAAGAGCGGCGTCGAATGCGAGTATTTCCTGATCTCGCCCGACGGCAAGGCGATCGCCGACGGCGCCGACACCCAGGACAAGCCCTGCTACGACCAGCAGGCGCTGATGCGCCGCTACGACGTCATCACCGAGATCTGCGACAGCATGCTGGCTTTGGGCTGGAAGCCGTACCAGAACGACCACGAGGACGCGAACGGCCAGTTCGAGATGAACTGGGAATATGACGACTGCCTGCTGACCGCCGACCGCCACGCCTTCTTCAAGTACATGGTGAAGTCGATCGCCGAGAAGCACGGCATGCGCGCGACCTTCATGCCCAAGCCGTTCCCGACCCTGACGGGCAACGGCTGCCATGCCCATGTCTCGTTCTGGGACAAGAGCGGCAAGACCAACCTGTTCGGTGACCCGAAGGGCGAGCTCGGCCTCTCGAAGACCGCCTACAAGGCGCTGGGCGGCATCCTGCACAATGCCGACGCGCTCTGCTCGTTCTTCAACCCGACGGTCAACTCCTACAAGCGCATCAACGCGCCGCGCACCACGTCGGGCGCCACCTGGTCGCCCAACACGATCACCTGGGCCGGCAACAACCGCACCCACATGATCCGCGTGCCCGATGCCGGCCGGTTCGAGATCCGGCTGGCCGACGGCGCCGCGAACCCGTATCTGCTGCAGGCGGGCATCCTGGCGGCGGGCCTGGACGGCATCGCCAACGACCGCGATCCCGGCAAGCGCCTGGACATCAACATGTACACCGACGGCCACACGGTGAAGAACGCCAAGAAGCTGCCGTTGAACCTGCTCGACGCGCTCCGCCTCACCGACAAGAGCAAGGTGGTGCGCGAGCAGCTGGGCGAGAGCTTCATCGACTCCTACGTCAAGCTGAAGACCGAGGAGTGGAACAGCTTCACCAAGCATCTGACCGAGTGGGAGCGCCAGAACACGCTTGATTGCTGAGGCCTTCGCGGCCTGGCAAAGAGAACGGGCCGCGGCATCCGCGGCCCGTTGCGCTTCTTCCTTATTTGGCGGTGACCGTCAGCGACTTCGTTTCATCGCCGGCGATGATCGTCAGCTTATAAGGTCCGGCCCCGGTCGCTTTGATGGTCACGGAGCCGGACGACGCATCGCCCGATTTCTTGGTCACGGCGAGCCCGGTCTGGTCGCCCGGGATCGAGGTGTCGAGCGTGCCGTTGCCCCCGGCCACCGCAATGTCCGTGTCCGTGTTCTTGGCGATCTCGATGGTGCCGGTCGCATCCTTGCCGGCGACCTTGATCGTCAGGCCGGTCGCCACATTGACGTTTATGGTCTTGGTGCCCTTGCCGGTCGAGTCCGAGATCGCCACCACGTAGGTCCCGGGGGTCTTGGCGGTCATGTTCACGACCAGGCCCGTGCCGTTGCCGGCGGTCGCGAAGCTGATGCCGTCCGCCTTGCCGGCGACGACCGTTCCGCTGGCATTGCCGACGGCGCCGTTCACCACGATCCCCTTGGTCTCGCCCACCTTCATGGGCAGATCGGTGACCGGCGGCGATATGGTGAATCCGACCTCGGCCGATGCAACGGTGCATTCCGGAATTCCCGCCGCCTGCTGCTCGCGCGCCGCGATCGTGTCGAGCAGCGGCTGCATGATGAGCACGCTCTCGCGCAGCGTCTGGGTATCCTCGTCGATCGCGCTCGTCACCTGAGCGAGCGCGGCAACGCCCTGGTTCCTGCTCGCGGTCAGGCTTTGCAGTTCCCGCAGCGATTTCTGCTGGTCGGGCGTCAGCTTGGCTTTGTCCAAAGCGTCGGCGATCATGGCCTCCTGGGGAGACGGTTCGCCGAAGGCCTCGGCAGGCTGAGCCGTTCCCGTTCCCGACCCGGGCGTCTTCTCGGTGTTGACCGCCGCCGGGAAGATCGCCGACTTGGCCGCGGAAGTCGCCGCCTCTTGGGCCTGGACCGCCGGAGCCAGCCCGGCCGCAAGAGCCCGGATCGTGTTGACGTCGGGCTCCGTCTTCGTCACTTCCCGGCTGACCTTCTCGCTGATGTCATGAGCGGTCTGCAGCAGATTGACGCCGGCGTCGTCGACCTTGATTCGCGCGGTCAGCGCCTTCATGGCGAAGCCGCCGGCATCGGACAGCACCTGCTGCGCTGCTTCGATGGAGCTGGCGGTGGTCTGGCGCTGCACGCTGCTATCGACGGTATGCTCGATGGCCGGCCAGAAAGCCCTGACCTCGTCTTCCTTCGCCACGACCTGTAGATCCAAGGCATTCAGGTCGTTGGCCATCTTCGTCGCTTTGACGATGTCGTTCGTCAGCTCCGCCTGGACCGCGGTGAAATCCGGGCTGATTGCCTTGTATTGCTGCTCATCGAGCAGGTAGGGGCTCGACTTGAGAATCGCACAGCCGAGAGCGAGCGAGCCGGAGATGTAGACTTGCTGTCGCGGCTCGCTGCTGAGGAAGCCGCCCAGGCCGAGCAGCGCCGCGCCGCCGGAGGCGAGCCCCAGGACCGTCTCGGTGCTGCCGCCGCTGATTCCGAGGAACAGCGCCGCGGCGCTGGCCGGGATGACGCCCAGGGCGATCCCGTTCTTCAGGATGGACTGGGAGGAGACCGCCCCATCGTACTCTTGGCTCAGCGCGTTGGCGTACTCGATCGCGGCCGGCAGGGAGCCGTGATACTTGCAGTATGGAGAAAGCCGCTTGCTCTTCTCGACGGCGGCATCGGTGCATTCTTTCTCCATGCGATAGAAGATCTTGTCCCGCTCGTCCATCGTCAGCGTCACATGCGGATCGATGATCGAGCAGGCCGAGACACTGCCCAGCAGCGCGACCGGCAAGGCAGCGCGAAAGATGGCACACCGGCTTTTCATGTACGTCCCCCGACGTCAGATGAAGCCCACCCCCACAGCTATTGAGTGCATAAATATGAACGAATTTCAAACGACTTTTTTCGTTTAATAATAGCAACGCGCGAAAGGATGAATCGCGGCGGATTGGCCCCAGCGCCGTCGTGGGTATCCGGCGTCAGTGCGCTTCGGAGGATGCCTTGGCCGGCGCGGTCCGCGGCTTGGAGAGCAGGGGAATGGCGAGCAGTGCGGCGAAGAAGATCATCGCCATCACGAGCTGCGTGTCGGCCAGGGTCAGCACCTCGGCCTGCTGGTGCACCAGCCTGGCCAGCAGCTTGGCGCTGGCCAGCGTGGTGCTCTCGCCCATCGCATCGGACATCGATGCCTGGGCGCCGTCCATGAAGCGCTGCAGGTTGGGATTGCCCGCGGTCAGCGGCTCGACCAGCCGGGCCCAATGCAGGGCCAGACGGTCGTTGATGATGGTGTTGATCCCTGCCAGGCCGATGGCACCGCCGAGATTGCGCATCAGGTTGTAGAGGCCGCTCGCGTTCTTGAGGCGATGCGGCGGCAGCGTGCCCAGCGCCACCGCGTTGATCGGAATGAACAGGAACATCAGCGCGAAGCCGCGCACCGCCTGGGGCAGGAAGAACTCCCAGAAGCCCCATTCGGCCGACATGTGCGACTGCATCCAGACGCCGCCGCCGAACATCAGCAGGCCGAAGGCCAGCATCACCCTGAGATCCAGCTTGCCGGCGAGGCGTCCGGCGATCGGCGCCGACATGAACTGGAAGACGCCGGTGACGAACATGATCTCGCCGATCTGCAGCGCGTTGAAGCCGCGCACTTGGCCGAGGAAGACCGGCGTCAGGTAGGTCGAGCCATAGAGCCCGATGCCGATGATGAAGCTGTAGATGCAGCCGAGCGCGAAGTTCTTGTCGGCGAAGCCGCGCAGATCGACGATCGGGCTGCGATAGGCGAAGGCGCGCCAGAAGAACAGGACGGCGAATACCACCGACACCGCCGCGGCGTTGCGGATCGCCGGGTCTTCCAGCCAGTCGTTCCGCGGTCCTTCCTCGATCGCGTATTGCATGCAGCCGAGGAAAACCGCCATCAGCAGCAGGCCGAGATAGTCGAAGTCCTTGAGGAGCGACCGGTCCGACTTGTCGAAGTCGACCAGGAGCCAGACGCCGACCGTGACCACGATCCCCGGCAGCAGGTTGGCCAGGAACAGCCAGTGCCAGGAGAAGGTCTGGGTCAGCCAGCCGCCGAGCGTCGGGCCGAGGGTCGGCGCCATGGTCGCGACCAGGCCCATCAGCACCGAGAGGAAGTTCCGCTTCTCCGGCGGGAACACGATGAAGGAGGTGGCGAAGACGGTCGGGATCATCGCGCCGCCGAGGAAACCCTGCGCCGCGCGGAAGATGATCATGGAATCGATGTCCCAGGCCAGCGCGCAGAGCGCGCTCGTGGCCGTGAAGCCCGCCGCCGCGACGGCGAAGAAGACCCGCGTCGAGAACAGGCGCGAGAGGATGCCGGTCAGCGGGATCATCACCACTTCGGCGATGAGATAGGAGGTCTGCACCCAGCTGATCTCGTCGGCGGTGGCGGAGAGGCCGGCCTGGATCTCGGCGATCGAACTGGAGACGATCTGGATGTCCAGGATCGCCATGAACATCCCGAACACCATGATCATGAATCCGACCCAGTCGCGGGCGGTCAGCGGTCTGTTCATTGCGTCGGATCCTGCTCGTTCCCAGAGAGCTCCAAGACCCTCACCCGGCCCTCCCGATGGGAGGAGGGCTTGCGCGCGGCGGCGCGCACATATCCCCCGAGCGGTCAGGGGCAGGGGTGAGGGCCTTGAAGCCGGCTAAGCCTTTCCGGTGAAGCCTCTCGCGCTACTTGTCTTCGCTCGCCACGGCCGCGCCGAACAGCAGCCCGCCCCGGGCGATCTTCGCGCCGGCATCGCCGCCCGTCGGGCCCGTGCGGGTGTCGACATCGACCACCACGGAGAGGCCCGGGCGCAGCAGGCCGTGCAGCGGGTTGTTTTCCGGCAGGGCGATCCGCACCGGCACGCGGCGCACGATCTTGGTGAAGTTGCCGGTCGCATTCTCCTCGGGCAGCAGGCTGAACTCGGCGCCGCTCGCCGGGGCGAAGCTCTCGACGGTGCCGATCAGCTTCTGGCTCGGAAAGGCATCGACCGAGATCGCGACCTGCTGGCCGGGGCGCATGCGGTCGAGCTGCGTTTCCTTGAAGTTGGCGACGACATGCACGTCCGTCGGCACCAGCGAGAGGAGCTGCGAGCCGGCCTTCACATACTGGCCGACGCGCACCGCGCGGTTCCCGACCACGCCGTCGATCGGCGCGCGGATCACCGTGCGATCGAGGTCGATCTGCGCGAGCTGCCGCGCCGCGTCGGCCTCGGCGCGCTTGGCCTCGGCCTCCTTGCGCGAGGTCTGGTAGACGCCGAGCTGGGTCTGCTCGGCGGCGAGTTCGGCCGCGGTCTCGGTCACGGCCGCCTGCGCCTTCAGATAGGCGGCGGTGGCCTCGTCGAGCTCCTGGGTGCCGATCACCTTGTCGAGGATCATCTTCTTGTAGCGGTCATACACCGTCTTGGCGCGGGTGAGCTCCGCGGCGGCACTGCGCTGCTGCGCCTGGACCTGGTCGATCTTGGTCTGCTGCCAGGTGATCTGGCTGTCGATCGTGGCGACCGAGGCCTCGGCCGCCTCGACGATCGCCACGGCCTGGGCGACCTTCGCCTTGTAGTCCGCGTCCTCGATGGTCGCCAGCACGTCGCCGGCCTTCACCGCCTGGTTGTCGCCGATCAACACGGTCGCCACCTTGCCTTCGACCTGGGGGCTGATCACCGAGATATCGCCCTCGACATAGGCGTTGTCGGTGCTTTCTTGGAACCGGGCGGTCTTCCACCAATACGTCCCGCCGAGCCCCGCGCCCGCTGCTATAATGACCAGCAATGCCACGCGAATCACGTGCTTGCCCATGCTCACATCCCTTTTCGATCAATGCTTTATGGAACGGTTCACAAGGAACTGAACCGTTCAGTTTAGTGTTGACTTAACATCTGGGAGGGGCCTATGGGAGTCAAGGACAAACTAAACCGTCCAGTCTAGTAGACTGTGACGGGCGTCACAGTTGGGAGTTGAGACGCCGATGAGCACTGCCCTCGCCCCGGAGGTGAACCCGGGGGCCAGTCCGGGGCCTATTCCGGCCCCGGCGACCCGCCGTCCGGAGAAGACCGAGAAGATCCTGGAGGCTGCCGGCCAGCTGTTCCGCGAACAGGGCTATGGCGCGGTCAGCATGGACCAGATCGCCCGGGACGCGGGCGTCTCCAAGGCGACGGTCTACGCGCATTTCGAAAGCAAGGAGCGCCTGTTCGCCGCGATCATCGAGAACGGCTGCACCGCCTATGCCCAGGGCATCGTGCCGGAGGTCAAGGAGCTCGAGGACGTGCGCGACGCGCTGACCCGCATCTCGCGCAGCATCGAGAGCTTCCTGCTGGCGCCGAAGACGCTTGGCATCTACCGGGTCATCATCGCCGAGGGCCCGCGCTTCCCGGAGCTGGCGGAGGCATTCGTGCAGAACGGTCCGCTGCCTTTCCTGAAGCTCTTGAGCGAGTTCTTCGACTGTGCCAACAAGCGCGGCGCGTTGAAGGTGCCGAATACGCGCCTGGCCGCCCATCAGCTCATCTGGCTGGTGCGCGGCCCGCTCTACATGCGGCGGATCCTCAATCTCGACCTGCCGAACGAGCCCGGTGTCGACGAAGTCGTCAGCGGCGCGGTCGAGATGATGATGAAAGCCTACGCGCCCGATTGAGTCGTCAGCCCGGCCGCGCGATCCGCACCAGGCCGAGCTTCGCCAGCCAGAGCAGGCTCCTGATGCAGAGCGCGCGGCGCTCCTCCGGCCAGCCGGCGGCGAGCGTGGCAACCGTCGCGTTCTCCTGCCGGCCGATGGCATCGATGACGCGGTGCATCTCTTCGCGCGCCGGGTTGGCCCGCTCGGCGAAAGCGACCAGTGCATGCCCGACGATCGCGTCGAACGCCGCGCCGCTTGCGCCGGGCGCCAGCGCGACCCGGTCGCCGGCGGCCAGCGCCGCCGTCGCATAGGAGGCGAAGGCCTGATAGGGGTCGGCCCGCGCCGGGTTGGCGGGATGCCCGGCCGCGCGCGGCGCGGATTCGGCGGCGCCGCGCCGGGTCTCGGCGAGCTCGGCCCAGAGCTCCTGATAGCGCGCGACGACGGCGCGCCAGTCGAACTCGGCGACCGCGCGTTGCCGTGCGGCGGCGCCCATGCGCCGGCGCAGCGCCTCGTCCCCGAGCAGCCGGGCATAGGCGGCGGCACAGGCTTCGGGATCGACGGCGACGAACTGGCTGGTGAAGCCGGTATAGTGGTCGTAGTCGTCGATCGCCGCCGCGTGGCGGTCGGCGAGGTCCTCGCCGAAAGCCGGCGGCGGCATCAAGGTCGGAACGCGGATGCCGTCGATGCCGTCGCGGATCGTGTCGCGATAGCCGTTCCAATCCGTCACCACCGAAGGCAGGGCCGCGGCCATCGCCTCGACCGGCGCCAGCCCGAACGTCTCCTGGATATTGTCGGAGAGCGAGGTGAAGAGATCGGCCGCGTGCCAGGCCTGCCGCCAGCCAACGGCGTCGCGCCCATCGACGAACGTGCAGTCGACGGACGGGCAGAGCTGCGCGGCGCCGGACTTGAACGCGCCCTCGATGAAGTCGTTGGCGAAGAGTCCGGCCTGGATCAGGCGGATGCGGCGTCCGGTTTCGTGCGCCACCTTCTCCAGGGCGAGATACATCGGCAGCGGATGCGCCTTGGCGTGGAAGCTCAGGCGGCCGGCGAACAGCACCACGGCTTCGTCGTCGGCGATGCCGAAGGCCTGTCGCGCCTCGGCACGGCGCTGCGGGTCCGGCGCAAACCGGTCGGTGTCGATGCCGAGCGGGATGACCGGCAGGCGCGGCCTGGGGATCCGGGTCGCGCCGAGCCGCGCGGCGAGGAACTCGCTCTGCGCCGCATACATGAACTCCAGCGACTGCCGCGCGACCCGGGACGTGCAGATCTGCGCGTCCCATTCCTGCACCGGCGAGGTGAGCTGGTCGACGATCCAGTCCATCGCGCTGGCCGAGGCGATGGTATGCGTGATGCCGACGATCGAATAGGCGCGCTGGTCGAAGCGCCGGCGCCGCCAGGCATGGGCGGAGAGGCTGGGATCGGGAAGATAGAGCGTGCCGGCCGCGGCCGGCAGGCGCGGGTCGGCCTCGTTCAGCCAGGTGACCGGCCGCGTGTTGCCGGCCGCCTGCGCCGCAGCGGTGAAATGCTCGGCATGTTCCCGGCGCGCCGCGTAGCAGAACAGACGCTCGACATTGGCGTGGCGGACGAAGCCCCGCACGAAGCCTTCGCCCGCGGCCTGCCGGCCCATCAGTTTGGTGCCCTGGGTGGTGAAGGCCTCGGGTCGATAGAGGATCGCCGCATTGGCGCCGTATGCCATGTTCCGATTTCCCCGCGGCCCTTCTCCTGCGCGCGCCGAGCATAGCGGTGCTGGTCACCCGGCGGAAGTTGCCGCTAGAGTGAGGCGATGCCAGACACCGGAGCCCTTGCCTTCCATCCCCTGACGCCCGAGCGCTGGCCGGACCTGGAGCGCCTGTTCGGGCCGAACGGCGCCTGCGCCGGCTGCTGGTGCATGTTCTGGCGCATGCGCGGCCCCGACTACCGCAGGAGTGCTGGCGCGGAGAAGAAGCTGGCGTTCAAGCGGGTCTGCCGCGACGCCGGCCGGCCGCCAGGGGTCATCGCCTACCGCGACGGCATGCCGGTCGGCTGGGTGGCGATCGCGCCGCGCGCCGACTACATCCGTCTGGCCGAGGCCCGGGTGCTGGCGCCGATCGACGACAAGCCGGTCTGGTCGATCACCTGCTTCTTCATCCATCGCACCGCGCGCCGGCAGGGCCTGATGGAGAAGCTGATCGACGCGGCCGTCGATTTCGCGCGCGACGAGGGTGCGAGGCTGATCGAGGCCTATCCGAAACCGGTCACCGGGAAGATGGCTTCGACCGATCTCTACGTCGGGACGGTGCGCTGCTTCGAGCGCGCCGGTTTCGCGGTGGTCGCCAGGCCGAGCGAAGCCCGCGCCATCATGCGGCGCGCCGTCAGGATGCGACCGCGCGCAAGGCCGGCCTGACGCCGCGCCGGCCGGCAGCTCGCCCTTCGAGCAGCGCGCGCTCGTCGTGGAACAGGCGGATGATCGCGTCCATCACCGCGCGAACGCGGGGCAGGCCGCGGAGATCGCGGTGCACCAGCAGCCATTGCTCGGCGACGACCTCCCGGAGCGGCGCGCCGATCCGGCGCAGCCCCGGATCGCCGTCGGCGAGGTAGCAGGGCAGCACCGCCAGGCCCGCGCCGGCGCGCGTCGCCTCCTGCACGACCTGCCAGTCGTTGCTGCGGATCGCCGGCCGCTTGCCGTCGAGGAGCGCGTGCAGCCAGGCCTGGCCCGGCATGTAGGCGTGCTCCTCGTCGAAGCCGATCCAGGTCATCCGCTTCAACGCGTCGCGACCGCCGCGCACTTCGACTTCCGGCGCGGCATAGATCGCGTAGGCCGCGTCGCCGAGCTTGCGGGCCACGATGCTGGCGAGGTCCGGCACCTGCTCGCGGATGATCAGATCCGCCTCCCGCCGCGAGAGGTTGGCCAGCATGTGGCTCTTCGCCAGCTCGAACTCGATGCAATTGAGGTTGTGGCGCAGGCGCGGCATGTTCCGGGCGAGGAAATTGGTCATCGCCTCGCCGGCGGAAATCCGCACCGTGCCGTGCACCGCGTCGGTCATGCCGGCGCTGCGGCGATGGATCGAGGCGGCGGCTTCCTCCATCGCCTCCGCGTCGCCGAGCAGGCCTTCGCCCGCCGCGGTCAGCACGAAGCGGTCGGGCAGACGGTCGAACAGGCGGGCCCCGACCGTCGCCTCGAGCTTCTTCACCCGCCGCGCCACGGTCGGATGGCTGACGCCGAGCTCCTTGGCGACGGCAGACAGCTTGCCCTGCCGCGCCAGCGCCAGGAATATCCGGAGATCGTCCCAATCTTCCTTCATGACCAATCCTCCTTCGTGGCCGGCCTTCCTTCATGGCCTCAGCCCGGCGCGGTCCGGCAGGATACGGGGCGAACAAATCTGTACAGCAGAGGTAAGAAATTGTCGAATGGTGAACACCGGCGTTCAGGCTAAGCTCGCGGCAACACGGCTTCAGGAGTCGCCCCATGCATTTCGAGCGCCGTCTCTGGCAATTCACCGAGGGGGTGCGGGCACGCATCGCCGGCGCGGCCCTGATCGGCCTCGCCGCCGTCGGCTTCGGCATGGCCCGGCTGATGCTGCTGGCCTGGCTGATCGCCCAGGTCTTCGCCGGCCGCGACCTCAAGGATCTCGCCTGGCCGATCCTCGGCATCGCCGCCGTCATGGCGCTGCGCGGCGCTCTCGAGCACGCGCGCGTGGCGGTGGCGCACGACACCGCGGCCCGCGTGCAGCGCAAGCTGCGCCGCGCGATCTACGACCGGATCGCGGCGCTGGGCCCGGGCGCCGTCGCGCAGCGCCGGAGCGGCGCCCTCGCTGCCTCGCTGATCGACGGGGTGGAGCAGCTCGAGGTCTATTTCGGGCAGTTCCTGCCGCAATTCTCGGTCTCGCTGCTGGCGCCGATACTGATCTTCGCGGTCGTGGCCTGGATCGACCTTCCGGTTGCGCTGGTCATGCTCGGCTTCGCGCTCCTGGCCTTGTTCGCGCCGGGGCTCTGGCACAAGCACGATTCGGCCCGCTCCGCCGCGCAGCAGAAGGCCTACAGCGATTTCGCCGCCGAGTTCCTGGATTCCGTGCAGGGCCTCGCGACCCTGAAGGCCTTCGGCCAGAGCGGCGCGCGGGCGAATGCGCTGGAGAAGAAGGCGCAGGATCTCTTCCGCCGCACCATGTGGGTGCTGGGCCTGAACGTGCTGTCGCGTGGCATCACCGACAGCGCCATCGCCTGCGGGGCCGCGGCGGGCCTGGTGCTCGGCGCCTGGCGGGTCGAGACCGGTGCCTTGTCCATGACCGGGCTGCTGATGATCCTGATGCTGGGCGTCGAGGTCTACCGGCCGATGCGCGAGCTCCGCAGCGTGCTGCACCAGGGCATGATGGGCATGGCGGCGGCCAAGGGCATCTACCGCATCCTCGACGAGCGGCCGGAGGTCGCCGAGCCGCAGGGCGCGTCCGCGGCGGCGCTCGCGCCGAGCATCGCCTTCGAGCAGGTGCGCTTCCGCTATCCGGGCACCGGCCGCGCGGTGCATGACGGCCTCGACTTCGTCATCGCGCCGGGCGAGCGGATCGGCGTGGTCGGCGCCTCGGGCGGCGGCAAGTCGTCGATCATCCGTCTGCTGCTGCGCTTCTACGATCCGGAGGCCGGGACCGTGCGGCTCGGCGGCCGCGACCTGAAGACGCTCTCCTTCGCCGACATCCGGTCGATGATCGCGGTCGTCACGCAGGACACCTATCTCTTCCACGGCACCATCGAAGAGAACATCCGCATGGGCAAGCCGGAAGCGAGCATGGCCGAGGTCGAGTCCGCCGCCAAGACGGCGAACATCCATGGCTTCATCGCCGGCCTGCCGCAGGGCTACGCGACGCTGATCGGCGAGAAGGGCATCAAGCTCTCCGGCGGCCAGCGCCAGCGCGTGGCGATCGCCCGCGCCTTGCTGCGCGACGCGCCGATCCTGGTGCTGGACGAGGCGCTCTCGGCCGTGGATGCGGAGAACGAGGCGGTGATCCAGCAGGCGCTCGACCGGCTGATGCAGGGCCGCACCACGTTGGTGCTGGCGCACCGGCTCTCCAGCGTCATCGGCTGCGACCGCATCCTGGTCCTGGAGGGCGGCAAGGTGGTCGAAGCCGGGCGGCACGACGCGCTGATGCGCCAGGGCGGCGTCTATGCGCACCTCATGGCGGAGCAGGCGACCGGGACGACGGAGCCGGACCTGCTGGAGCCGATGCCGCGCGAGACCGGCGTCGAGCAGGCGGGGCAGGGCGCCGCGATTCCGGCAAAGCCGGTCACCGAGGGCATCATCAAGGCCGAAGGGCTCGGCTGGGTGCAGCTCGTCACCGAGCTCATGAAGCTGGTGACGCCGTGGAAGGGACGGCTGGCCGCGACCTTCACGCTCGGCGTCGCGCGGGTGATCGCCTTCATCGGCATCGGCGTGCTGAGCGCGCTCGCCCTGGCGGCGTTGAAGAACGGGCAGCCATTCTCGGCGCTGCCGGTCGCCGCGCTGCTCTGGGCGCTGGCGGTGCTGGCGCCGCTTTCCGGCGTGCTGCATTGGGGCGAATCCTGGATCGCCCATGACATGGCGTTCCGGCTGCTGGCCGAGATGCGCATCGCCGTCTTCCGCAAGCTCGATGCCCTGGCGCCGGCCTATCTGACGAGGCGGCGTACCGGCGACCTGATGGCGCTCGCCACGCACGACGTGGAGCTGGTCGAGTACTTCTTCGCGCATACCGTGGCGCCCGCCTTCGTCGCTGTGCTGGTGCCGGCGACGGTGATCATCTGGCTGGCGACGGCGGATTGGCGGCTGGCCGTGGCGCTGCTGCCGTTTCTGATCGCCGTCGCGGCGAGCCCCTTCCTGCTGCGCAAGCGCATCGACCGCCTCGGCTCCAAGGCGCGGGAGGCGGCGGGCGAGCTCGGCGCCTTCGCCATCGACTCGCTGCAGGGCATCGGCGAGATCGTCGCCTTCCAGCAGGAGGCGCGCCGGGGCGCGGCGCTGGATGCGCTTTCCGACCGCCATATCGCGCTGCGACGCCCGTTCCTGCGCGAGCTCTCGCTGCAGCAGGCGCTGCTGGAGGTCTTCACCGGCCTCGGCGGCCTCGCGGTGGTGATTGCGGGCGGCCTGCTGGCGCATGCGGGAAAGATCGACCCGGCGATCCTGCCGCTGCTCTCGATCCTGGCGATGGCGGCGTTCCTGCCGGTGTCCGAGATCTCCCAGGTCGGGCGGCAGCTCGCCGATACGCTGGGCGCCACGCGCCGGCTCTACGGCCTGTTCAACGAGCCGGTCGTGGTCGTCGATGGTCCGGGCGTGCCGCGGATCGAAGGCGCGGCGTCGCTGACGCTGCGCGACGTCGGCTTCCGCTATCCGATGCAGGGCCGCGCCGCGCTGGATGGCGTCGGCTTCACGATCCCCGCGGGCAAGACCGTGGCCCTGGTCGGGCCGTCGGGCGCCGGCAAGACCACGACGGCACAATTGCTGATGCGCTTCTGGGATCCCGATCAGGGCGCGATCACCATGAACGGGCACGATCTCCGGGACTATCGCCTGGACGATCTCCGGCGGCAGGTCGCGCTGGTCGCCCAGGACACCTATCTCTTCAACGACACGCTGCGAAACAACATCGCCATCGCCCAGCCGGAGGCGACGCCCGAGGCGCTGCGGGCGGCGATCGCGCATGCCGCGCTCGCCGACCTGGTGGCGACGCTGCCGGAAGGGCTGGAGACGATGGTGGGCGAGCGCGGCACCAATCTCTCGGGCGGCCAGCGTCAGCGGGTCGCCATCGCCCGCGCCTTCCTGAAGGATGCGCCGGTGCTGATCCTGGACGAGGCGACTTCGCATCTCGATGCCTTGAGCGAGCAGCAGGTCCGCCACGCCCTCGACCTCCTGGAGGCCGACCGGACGACCGTCGTCATCGCGCACCGGCTGTCCACCGTGCGCGACGCCGATCTCATCGTCGTGCTGGACGGCGGCCGCGTGGTGGAGACCGGCCGGCACGAGGCGCTGCTCGCGCGCGGCGGACTCTACGCGCGGCTGGTGTCGCGCCAGCTGGCCGGCGGCCGGGCGGCGGCACAATAGCCGCGCGAATGACGCTGCCGGCCGGGCGCGGCGCCGGCCATCGCCATATCCGGCTACTCATCTTGCCGGATTAGCCCGGTTCCCGGATCCGTCATTCCACCGGATGGCACGGTTGTCCCAGCCAGTGACATCGGGCGCGAGACCGATTGTCGCCCCGACTAAGAGGGAATACGTAGCGGCCTCGGCCTTAAAGCAGTTGTTAATCGGCTCCACCGCAAGTTCCGCACGCATTGCGCAGGAATACGCCTGCTGTTTTCGACGCCCCGAGGAGATGGAGATGCTTTCGTTCTTCGACCGCGACGCCGCGGCGAAACTTGCCGCGCTGGACAAGTCCCAGGCCATCATCGAGTTCAACATGGACGGGACCGTCATCACCGCGAATGCGAACTTCCTGGGCGCGCTGGGCTACACGCTCGACGAGATCAAGGGCAAGCACCACAGCATGTTCGTCGATCCCGCCTATAAGGACTCCGCCGAATACCGCGAGTTCTGGGCGGCGCTCAGTCGCG
>DASZSL010000063.1:0-83014 GCA_035548715.1 Dongiaceae bacterium | reverse complement strand
CGGCGGCGCGGGAGACGACACGCTGAACGGCGGCGCGGGCAACGACTCGATGGGCGGCGGCGCCGGCAACGACACGTACTATGTCGACAGCGCCGCGGACCAGGTCATCGAGACGCTGTCCTTGAAGAGCGGCGGCGGCGTCGACACCGTGCTGAGCTCGATCACCTTCACGCTCGGCGCCAATGTCGACAACCTGACCCTCACCGGGACGGGCGCGATCAACGGCACCGGCAACGCGCTGGACAACACGATCGTCGGCAACAGCGGCGCCAACGTGCTCTCCGGCGGCGACGGCAATGACAGCGTCAGCGGCGGCAAGGGCGATACGCTCAAGGGCGACGGCGGCAACGACCAGCTCCACGTCCAGGCCGCCGGCTTCGTCAGCGCCGATGGCGGCGCCGGCATCGACCAGGTGTATCTCGAGCCGCTCGGCGCCAAGATCGACCTGACCGGCGCGCTCGGCGCGACGCTGAAGAACGTCGAGATCATCGACATCAGCGGCGGCATCGGCAACACCCTCACTCTCGACGCCAAGAGCGTCGCGGCGATCTCCGGCGACGCGGCCGGCGCCGACACGCTGATCATCCGCGACGATGTCGCCGATACGGTCACGCTCGACAGCTCCTGGAAGCTGACCGGCAGCCAGACCGACCCGTCCGGGCAGCAGGGCACCTTCGACGTTTATCAAAGCGGCGGCTCGACGCTGCTGATCGAGCATCATTTCCCGGTGCCCATCGCTCCGGTCCCGACGCTGGACGGTCTCGACGGCACCAACGGGTTCCGGATCGACGGCGACGTCGCGAACGGCGACAGCGGATGGCGCGTCCAGGCCGCCGGCGACGTGAACGGCGACGGCATCGACGACATCGTCGTCGGCAGCAAGGACTACGACGGCGATGCCTATGTCGTGTACGGCCATACCGGCGCCTTCGACCAGGCGATCGATCTGGGCAGCCTCGACGGCACGGCCGGCTTCAAGCTCACGGGCATCGGCCATTCCGACGGGACCAGCTCGGATTTTCCGTACGGCATCGCGGTGTCCGGCGTGGGCGATGTCAACGGCGACGGCGTCGGCGACTTCGTCGTCGGCGCGTATGCCGCAACGCCCGATCCCATGCTCTTGGAGGCCGGCTCGGCCTATCTCATCTACGGCAAGGCCGGCGGCTTCGACTCGCCCATCGACGTGACACATCTCAGCGCCGCCGACGGCGACCGGATCAACGGCCTGGGCAACGGCGGATTGGGTGGAAGCGTCTCGGCAGCGGGCGACGTGAACGGCGACGGCTATGACGACTTCATCGTCGGCGCCGAAGCCTCAAGCCCGAACGGCCGGGCGGACGCCGGATCGGCCTTCGTGGTCTTCGGTCATTCCGGAGCGTTCGACATCGACCTCTCGAAGCTCGACGGCTATAACGGCTATCGCATCGACGGTGCGGCGTCCGGGGATTTCGCCGGGCGCTCGGTCGCCGCGGCGGGGGATGTGAACGGCGACGGGTTCGCCGATCTCATCATCGGCGCGCCGCACTTCTATGATGCGACCTACCCCGCATGGGACCCGGCGTCCGGCACGGCTTATGTCCTGTTCGGGCATCCCGGCTCCTTCAGCAACGTCGATCTCAGCAAGCTCGGCTCCGAGGCGGGGTTCAAGATCACCGGCGTGGCGCCGGACGATCATGTAGGCATCTGGGTGGCCTCGGCCGGGGACATCAACGGCGACGGCTTTAGCGATATCGTCGTCGGCTCGGGCGCCACGAGCGATTCGCCCGCCTACGGCGCGGGCGCGGCCTATGTGCTGTTCGGCGCCTCGACAGGCGACCTGACGAATGTCGATCTCACCAATCTGTCGGCCTCGCAGGGCTTCGAGATCCATGGCGCCAATATCGGCGACGCCGCCGGCCTATCGGTTTCCTCCGCCGGGGACATCAACGGCGACGGCTATGCGGACCTGCTGATCGGCGCGCCCTATGCCGGAGCGGGCAACACGACCGGCGCTGCCTATGTCGTCTACGGCCATGCCGGCGGCTTTGCCGATGTCGACCTCTCGAAGCTCGACGGCACCACCGGCTTCAAGCTCGACGGCCTGGCGGTCGGCGACTATGCCGGATATCCGGTCGCTGCGGCGGGCGACGTCAACGGCGACGGCTTCGCGGATCTGATCGTCGGCGCCTACACGGCGGATCCGAACGGCGTCACCGATGCGGGTTCGAGCTATGTCATCTTCGGCGGCAACTTCACCGGCGCCGTGACGCATCTCGGAACCACGGCCGGCGAGACCATCGCCGGCAACACCCTGGCGGAGAGCTTCATCGCCGGCGCCGGCGACGACGTGATCAACGGCGGCGGCGGCAAGGACGTGATCCAGGCCGGCGCCGGCAACGACCAGATCCACGTCAGCGACGGCACCTTCGCGCATGTCGATGGCGGCGGGGGCAGCGACACGCTCTACCTCGACTATGCCGGCTCCATCGACCTCGACAATCTGGATGGCAATTTCGCCACGACGGATCGCACCAAGGTCACGGGCGTCGAGACGATCAGCATGGATAACGGGCTCGCCAACGCGATGACCTTGCGCGCGGTCGACGTGCTCACCATGAACCCGGAGAACCAGGACGTGGGCGGCAAGGCCAGCCTCGACGACGTGCTGAAGATCGACGGCAATGCCGGCGACACGCTCCATCTCTCGTCGTTCGAGGGCTGGAACACCACCGGCGACACGACGACTCTCCCGGGCTACGCCATCTATGCGACCCACGACATCAAGGTGGCGGTGGAGACGACGATCGCGGTGACCGTGAACTGAGACGGGCCCTTCGGCCCGTCCCTTCGGCCCTCAGAGCCGCCCTTCCGCGAGCGCCGTCCTCAAGGCGACTCCCGTGCCGCGCAACCCGGCATCGCGCGCCAGGATCACGTAGACCGGGATCGGCTGCAGGAAGGGCGTGAGGCGCCCCTTCGACTCGAACGCCTTGCGGAAGGCGGGACCGGCCAAGGCGTCCTGGATCTTGGGCGGGATGCCGCCGCCGAGATAGACGCCGCCGCGTGCGCCCAGCATCAGCGCCGTGTCGCCCGCGACGCGCCCAAGCGCCTTCACGAAGAAATCCAGCGCCTCGTTGGCAACCGGGTCCTCGTTGGCGAGCGCCCGGCGGGTGATCTCGTTGGCGCCGACCCGCTCCTTCAGCGCGATGCCGCGCCGCGCCGCGAAGCAGATGTAGAGATTGACCAGGCCCGGACCGGAGACCACGCGTTCATTGGAGAAATGGTCGAACCGGCCGGCGACGGCCGAGAGGATTTCCATCTCCTCGATGCTGGCGGCGGCAAAGGAGGTGTGACCGCCCTCGCCGGGGATCGGCATCCAGCGGCTCGCCGACCAGACCAGGCCGCCGACCCCGAGGCCGGTGCCGGGCCCGACCACGCCCTTGGTCGCGCGTTCGACCGCCGGCCCGCCGCCGAGCTGCCGCAGGTCGGCGTCCCTGAGCAGCTGGACCGACAGGGCCAGCGCCTCGAAATCGTTGACCAGCAGCGCCGCCTTGGCGCCGGTCGCGGCGGCGAGCTCCTCGGTCGTCATGGTCCAGGAAAGATTGGTGATGACCCCGCGATGGCCGGTCACCGGGCCGGCGATGCCGAAGGCCGCCGCGCTCGGCCTGGCGCCGGTGTCCTTGACGAAGGCCGCCGCCGCCTCGGCCAGCGAGCGGAAATTGGCGCAGGGGTAAGTCTCGAAGCGCGGCACCACCAGGTCGTCGAGATCGACCATGGCGAAGCGCGCATTGGTGCCGCCGATATCGGCGACCAGCGCCGTCGCACGCGCCGTCGCGCTCATGGCGCGACCTCGGTCATCGGATTGGCCAACGATCCTCCCTACAGGTGGACTTTTCTCCCCGCCGGTAATTTGGCCGTATCCGCGGGGCTTTCAAAGCGGAATATGGGGGCGTGCGGGCAGCCGCGCTGAACTAATTCCGCCGCGGCGCGCAAGATCCAAGGTGTCTTCCGCCGCAGGCCTCAACCGGTGCAACATCGTCCGCCGTCAACGGAGGGAGTCTCATGGCCGAATATCGCCTGCATTGCATGAAGGAATCCGGCAACGCCAACAAGGTGGCACTGATGCTGGCGCTGACCGGCGCCGATTGGGAACCGGTCTGGGTCGATTACTTCAACGGCGCCACCCGGACCGAGGCCTTCCGCGGAGAGGTCAACGAGATGGGCGAGGTTCCGGTGCTGGAGCACGGTTCCAGGCGGCTGACCCAGAGCGGCGTCATTCTCCACTACCTGGCGGAGCAGACCGGCAGGTTCGGCGGCCGGAACGCGGAGGAGGATCGCGAGATCCTGCGTTGGATCCTGTTCGACAATCACAAGTTCACCAGCTACTACGCGACCTTGCGCTTCCTGTTCGGGCTGCAGAAGAGCGGCGAGACGCCGGTCACCGAGTTCCTGCGCGCCCGCGCCCGCGGCGCCTATGGCATCGTCGACAAGCATCTCGCGGGCCGTGAGTTCCTGGTCGGCGACCGGCCGACCATCGCGGACCTCTCGCTGGCCGGCTATGTCTTCTATACCGAGCCGACCGGGATCGACCGCCAGCAGGAATTCCCCAATGTCGAAGCCTGGGCGGCGCGCATCGCCGCCCTGCCCGGCTGGCAGCATCCCTATGCGTTGATGCCGGATCCCGACCGATAGCCGAGCGCGCTAGACGCCCTCGCGGATGTCGAAGTGGAACACCTTGGCGACGATCTGCCAGCGCCCGTCGAGGAAGACGAAGGTCAGCAGGTCGGTGAAGAAGCGCGGCCGGATCGCGCATTCGACCCGGGCGAAGGCGGTCACCGGACCGGCGAACTCGATCGAGACGATGCGGTCGGCCCGCGCCTCGTTCTTGCTGGCGGGCGAGACCCGCTGCTCGACCACCGGGAAGTACTGGCCCATGTCGTAATGCAGCAGCTTGCCCTCGGTTGCCGTGAAGTAGTGCGCTTCCGGATGGAACACCTTGGCGAGGATCCCGGTGTCGCAGTGGTAGAGGCCGTCGAAATAGAGCTTCAAGGCCTCGGTGACCTGAGCAAAGCGGGGATCCATGGGAGCGCTCCTGGTGGGGTCCCGCCGGAGGGCGTGACATTCGGGGGAAGATCGGAGGAGACTAGAGCAACGCGCCACGAAAAAGAACGGGAGGAAATCATGAGCGCCGAAGCCACCCTGCAGGAACGCGGCATCGTTCTGCCGGAAATGCCGTCGCCGGTCGGCAACTACGTGCCGGCCGTGCTGCATCACGGCATCCTCTATCTCTCCGGCCAGGGCCCGCTGCTCGACAACGGGAAGTTCGCGCTCGGCACGGTCGGGCGGGATTTCACCACCGACGAGGCCTACAAGCATGCGCGGCGCACCGGCCTGGTGCTGCTGGCGGTGGCGCGCCAGACCCTGGGCTCGCTCGACCGCGTCGAGCGCGTGCTCAACGTCTTCGGCATGGTGAACGCGGTCCCGGGCTTCACCGAGCAGCCGCAGGTGATCAACGGCTGTTCGGACCTCTTCGTCGAGGTGTTCGGCGAGGCGGGCCGGCACGCCCGGGCCGCGGTCGGCATGCGCAGCCTGCCGATCAACATCTCGGTGGAGATCACCGCGATGATGGCGGTCCGGGAATGACCGAGCGCCACATCGAGCCCAGCCAGGCGGCGGGCCGGGCCTTCGTCGAGCGCCGGATCGAGGGACCGGTCGTCATGCTGAACCTGCTGCGGTTCCGCGCGGTCGCCGACTATTCCGCCAGCCCCGCGCTCGAGCCCGCCCGGCCGATCAGCGGCGCGGAAGCGTTCCGGCGCTACATCGACCATACGCTGCCCTTCCTGCGCGAGAGCGGCGGCGAGCTTCTGTTCCTGGGCGAGGGCGGCGCCTATCTGATCGGCCCCGGCGACGAACGCTGGGACATGGTGATGCTGGTGCGCCAGAGCAGCGTCGAGAGCTTCCTCGCCTTCGCGTCGAACGCGGCCTACCTGGCCGGAATCGGGCATCGCACGGCCGCGCTGGAGGATTCGCGGCTGCTGCCGATCATCGAGGCGCGATAGCGCTCAGCGAGACGCCGATGATGGCCTTGGCCGCCGCGATCATGGTCGCGATCGGCAGCGACGGCGCCGGGCTTTCGCCGTCGATCTTGCCTTCGCCCAGGATCGCTGCGAGTTGCTCGCTCGCATAGGGCAGGTGGATGAAGCCGCAGGGCGGCGCCGGCCGCCGCGCCGCGCAGAGGCCGAGCGCGGTGTAGAGATTGGCGTTGCAGAGATAGCTGCCGGCGCTGTTGGAGAGCCGCGCCGGAATGCCGGCGGCCAGCAGCGCCGCGCGGATCTCGGCGGTGGGCAGGGTGGCGGCCCGGGCCGCCGGCCCGTCCGCCTCGATCGCCAGGCCGCGGTGCCGGGCGCCAGCATTGTCGGGCATCGGAAAGTCCGCGAGGTTCACGCCGAAGCGCTCGATCCGGATCATGTCCTCGCCGGTCGCGAGGCCGAAGCCGACATAAAGCGCCGGGGCGATTTCGCTGAACAGGTCCTCGAGCTGCGGGCGGTGCCGGGCGAAATCGACCGCGATCCGGCGTCCCACGATACGCCCGCCGCCGATCTCGGCACCGTCCAGGGCGCGCGCGATCTCGGCCGAGGGGTTGTAGGCCATGCCGCCGAAGGGCTCGAAGCCGGTGACGAGAATCACAGACATGGGGAACTGTCCTAGGACGGGTAGCCGAGCCGGAAAGACGCCGTTAGTATCCCGACATTCGCATATTTGAAAACGGGGAACACGCCGACATGATCCACGTCATCGCCATCCTTACGGCGAAGCCGGGCAAGCGCGCCGAGCTGCTGAAGATATTCAAGGGCATCATCCCGACCGTGCTCAAGGAAGACGGCTGTATCGAATACGGCCCGGTGGTCGATGTTGCCGGGGCGGACCCCGCCTTCGGCCCCGATACTTATGTCGTGGTCGAGAAATGGCGCGACATGGCGGCGCTGAAGGCCCATTCCGGCGCACCCCATATGAAGGAGTTTGGTGCGAAGGCAGGCGATCTCATCGCCGCCCGCGCCGTCCACGTGCTGGAAGCGGCCTGACATTCGGCGGATCGACCATGGAACGCGGACGGACCGCCGCGCGAGCGGCCGTGCTTCTGGCTGCTTTCGGCGCGGCCCTCGCCGGAATCGTGGCTTCGGCCCGGGCCGAGCCGTTCTCGCCGGAGCGGTCGGCCGCGACGCTGACCGTTACCTATCACCTGACCGGCGGGGGCGAGGATCTGCCGGCGTCCCATGAGCGGCACGTGATCTGGTCGGTGGACAACCGCTATGCGGTGAAGGCCACACTGGTCGCCCAGAAGCCCTCGGGCTTCGGCGGCCTGCACCAGCCCGACGCGGCCGAGGCCGAGCGCGCCGCCGCCGCCCAATCGGCCGCCGGCAACATGCAGGACATGATGGCCCAGGCGCAGAAGATCATGGAGAAATGCGGCGACGACGAGGCCTGCATCCAGACCGAGACCATCAAGATGGCTCAGGGGATCGATCCCAACTCGCCCCAGCTCCAGCAGGCGAAAAAGGACATGGAAAAGGCCGGCGCCATGCCGGGATTGCGCTACCAGATGTTCAACGGCGACCGGCAGTCCGGCACCTACGCGATCGCGGAGCAGGCCCGAGAGGCCTATTTCGACGCCGCCTGCTCGCTGAAGAACGAGCCGACCTGCGCGACCGACACGGCGGTCTCGGGCGACGGGACGCTCGACGACGGCAACGGCGGCACCACGTTCCAGGCCGGGATCATGGCGGAACTCGACAGCCAGGCGGGCTCGCTGATCCTCATGCTGCCGCCGCCTGGCAACGCTGCGGTGAAGCGGACGGTCAAGTCGCCCAATCCCGGCGTCAAAGTCGGGACCTTCGACGACCGGCGCCAACTTCACGACGACGCGTTCGGGGACCGGATCACGGTCTCCTGCGGCGACTGCCGGACGGCGCACGGCACGGTCACCCGCGACGTCGAGGACGCGCTGCTCGGCCGTCCCGCCAAGCTGGTCATCGAATGGACCTTCGTCCGGCCGTGACGCCGGCCGGTTCGTTGCACGGCCGCGCCGGGATGCTGCACATCTCCAGGCTGTCTCTCCGGGTCAGGTGAGGAACTCCTTCAACTGGCTCGAGAGCGAATCGGCGTTCCGCGTCAGGTCGGCGGCGGCGGACAGGACCTTGGCCGAGTTCTCCTGGGACTCGCCGGCGGCCTGGTTCACCTCCTGGATGTTGCGGGCGACCTCCTGGGTCGCGGAGTTCTGTTCCTCGACCGCCGCCGAGATCGCCGTCGTCACCTCGTTGATCGTGCCGATCGTCTTCGTCACGTCCTGGATCGCCGCCACGACGGAGCCTATCGCCGACTGAATGGCGCCGACCTGGCCCGAGATCTCGTCGGTCGCCTTGCCGGTCTGGGTTGCCAGCGATTTCACCTCGCTGGCGACGACGGCGAAGCCCTTGCCCGCCTCGCCGGCCCGCGCCGCCTCGATCGTGGCGTTGAGCGCCAGGAGATTGGTCTGGCCGGCGATATCCGCGATCAGTTTCACGACGTCGCCGATCTTGGCCGCCGAGGCGTTGAGCGTACCGACCAGGCCGTCGGCCGTGCCGGCCGACTTAACGGCTTCCTGCGTGACCGCCGCGGCCTGGGCGGTCTGGCGCGAGATCTCGTTGACCGAGCTGGTCAGCTGCTCGGTCGCCGCCGCGACCGCGGCGCTCTGGGCGCTGACCCGCTCCGAGGCCTGGGCGAGGATCTGGGCCGTCGCCTGCAACCCGTCCGCCGCCGCGGAGACGGTGCCGGCGACGCTGCTCACGCCCTCCGCGAGCTTCGCCGTCGCGGTGACGACCGACCAGGAGAGCAACGGACCGGAATAGCGGCCGTCGGCGTCCATGGTGGCGGAGACCTGGAGATCCAGCGTTTCCGGGCCGAGCCTGATCTTCGCCCGGTGCGGCAGGTTCCCGGGATCGCCGAGCAGCCGGCGCTGGTGCTGCGGGTTCTTGTGGAAGACGTCGATCGACTGGCCGATGAGCTTGTCCGCCGGCACCGGCAGGTATTGCTGCAGCGAGGACAGCGTGCGGACGCTCGAGCGGTTGATGTAGTTGATCTTGAAATCCAGGTCGCAGGTGATGATGGAGATCGGCAGCTCGTCCAGCACCTGCTTCAACCGTCCCTGCTCGGTCTCCAGCCTGACCTTCTCGGTCACCAGCGACCAGGTCAGCATCGGCTGGACGTAGCGCGGTCCGTCCATGATCGGCGTCACCAGGAGGTCGAGGATCTCTCCGCCGATGCTGATCCGCGCCTTGAACGGCAGGCGCCCGGCGTCGGAGAGGATCTGCCGCTGGTGCTGCGGGTTGCGGTGGAAGACGTCGATCGAGGTGCCGACCAGGTTCGCCGCCTTGACCGGCAGCACGTGCTCGATCTTCGTCAGCGTCTCCACGGTCGAGCGGTTGACGTAGTCGATGACGAAATCCCCGAGCCGGCAGGTCATGACGTTGACCGGCATGTCGTCGACCATGCTGCGGAATGCATTGGCCCTGGTCTTCTTGAGCTTCGCGAACATGAGTGCGTCTCCTCCTCGGGCGCGGCTGTTGCTGCAGCGGCGCGGCTTCTTGCTCGCCGGGAAGCGTGTACGACTCGTGTTAAATTTGGGTTGCATATTATAGGATGCAGGTCCTGCATATTATAATATGCCATACAAATCTCGCCGGATGCGGCTCGCGCTTGACACATCGATAACTGACGGGTTATGAATGTGGCATGCATAACCCGTCAGTTATGGGTGTATCATGCGTGCGGCCGTCAATACCCTGCTCGGCGTGCTGGCCGATCCGACCCGGCGGGCGCTCTTCGAGCGGCTGTGCCGGGACGGCGAGCAGACCGTGCGGGCGCTCACGGCCCGCGCCGGGGTTTCGCAGCCGGCCGTCTCGAAGCATCTCGGGCTGCTGCGGCGCTGCGGTCTGGTACGCTGCCGGCGCCTCGGGCGGGAGGCCCATTACACCGCACGTCCCGAGGGCCTGACGCCGGTCATCGACTGGATCGACGTCTATGCCGCGTTCTGGCGCGAGCGGCTCGAGGCGAGCTGATCGATCGAGCCGTTCGACGCCCGCCTTGGCGATTGACCTCGGTGCTGCCGCGCTCTACAGAAATCGGCGGTCGCCCGGGGAGGTTGAATTGTCGCGCATTTCGGCTGCTCTTCTGATTGCAGGCTGTCTCGGGCTTGCGGCCTGCGGGACCCGTGCCTCGAGCGACATCGCGGCGCCCGCCGGCGCCGCCGCGCCGGCCGCACCGGCGAAGGCGCATAAGGATCCCGGTCAGATTCCTGTCCTGACCACCGACGTCACCGACCGCAAGTATCACTCGCTGGGCGACATCACGGTGACCGTTTCGAAGAACACGGTCTTCGACTCCGATCCCACGCCGGCCCAGGTCGACGACGAGCTGCGCAAGCGCGCCGCCGAGCTCGGGGCCGATGCGGTGATCCTGGCCCGCTACGGGACCGTCGGCATCGGCTTCTGGAGCTGGGGCAAGCTGGAAGGCAGCGGCCGGGCGATCGCCTATGACCAATAGGAGGCGTGCGGGCGTTCTCGCGCTGCTGCTCGTCGGCGGCTGCGCCGGTTCCGCGCCGCCGCTTCCGCCCGACACCACCGGGACGACCAGCCGGCATCGCGTCACGGCGGCCGATTTCAGCGCCGCCGACGCGGCGCTGAGCTGCAGCCAGATCGCCGCAGAGCGCGATATGCTGCAGGCCACGATCCGGAAGGCCAATGCCGATGTCGCGGCCAACCGCGAAAGCAATCAGGCCGCGACCATGGTCGGCGCCTTCGTCCCGCTGGCCTATATCGGGACCGAAGGCAATTATGCCGACAAGGACGCGATCAAGGCAGCCTATGCGCGCCAGGACGTCCTCGACCGGCTGGCCGTCTTCAAGCACTGCAGATCCGGGTGAATCCGGGGCGGGGAGAAGGGATTCGAATCCGCGACCCCGACCGCGGCCGGCTGTCTTCGGCGAATTCCTTTCGCGTCCGCCGACCCGCACCAGCGCTCGCCAAGCGGCTGACGCCGATCCCGGGCGGAAGCTCAGCAGCCCGGCGGGCTGTCGCACTCCGCCTCCTGGCGGATCCAGTGGCGGAATTCGGCGACGGATGGCTTGTCCGAGAAGTCGAGGCTGGTGAGCAGGTGAAATCCCTCGCCGGTCTCCACTTCGACGTCAAACGGCCTGACGAGGCGGCCCGCTTTCAAGTCGCCCTCGGTCAGCATATGCGGCGCGAGCGCTATCCCCTGACCTTGTGCCGCTGCGTCCAGCATCACCCCGACGTCGTTGAAGTAGAGCGTCTCATCGAAGCCGATGCCGGTGATTCCGGCGGCCGAGAACCACGCCGTCCACAGGCTCGAATTGACCACCTGGAGCAGGGTGCGCTTTGCAAGATCGCGCGGCGTGACAATCGCGGGACCCTCGCGCAAGAGGGCGGGGCTGCACACCGCGAACAGACGATCGTTGCCCAGCCGCTCGACGCGCATGCCGGGCCACCTGCCATGGCCCCAACGGATCGCGACATCGATGTCCTGGCGGTCGAAATCCACGAGGTCGTTGGACGCCAGCAGCGTCACCTTGACCTGCGGGTGCAGCTGCATGAACCGCTTCAGCCGCTGGACCAGCCAGCGCGACGCGATGGATGGCGGCGCATTGATGCACAAGACCGCCGGAGCCTTGGGATCGGCGATCCGGTCGCAGGCCCGGGCCAACAAGGCCAGAGATTCCCGCACCGAACCGGCAAGCGCGGTACCCTCGCGGGTCAGTTCGACGCGGCGCGGCATGCGGCGAAACAGGCGGACCTCCAGGAGGTCCTCCAGCTGGCGGATCTGCTGGCTGACGGCGGATTGCGTGACGCACAGCTCGTCGGCAGCCGCCGTGAAATTGCCATGCCGTGCGGCCGCGTCGAAAGCCCGGAACAGATTGAGCGGCGGGAGGCGGGGTGCGCGGCGGTCGGACAAGGAACCGGCGGCGCGGCCGGCCGGCCCAGCCCTGTCACGCGGCGCGTCTTCCCCACGATCGCGATCGAAGCGTGGCGCTTCGTCGGTCATCGGGATGGGGTCGGTCATCGGGATGGGGTCGGGCGTCGGGATGGGGTCGGGCGTCGTCATGCTGCGCTTTGCAGATCGACGTCGCGCAGGTCCAGCAGGCCGGCAAGCTGGGGAATGACGTCGCAGCCGAAGCGTTCGATCGAGGCGAGGGTCTCTCGCCGGCCGATCCCGGCAAAGCCCATGAAGCAGGAGAGATGGGTCGGCCGCAAGGCCTCGATCTCCTCGGCAAGCTTGGCGGCGCAATAGTCGGCGGGGCCGATCACCGCGTTGTCGAGGAAGTCGTCCAGCGGCGGCTCATCGTTGAGCGGCATCAAGCGAAGAAACGGACCGTCCAGGGTCGATGCGTTCGCCGTCGACAACGGGACGGCCGCGCGGGCCAGGTCCCGCACGCACTGCGCCGCGTGTCCGGCATCCTGGATGTCGTCGGTCACATAGATGTAGCGCTGAACCGCCAACGGCATGGTCGCGGGATCGCCGCCGGCGGCTTGCCACCGCTCCGCGATGGCCTCGCGAAACCGGCGGGCCTCGGCCAGGCCGCGGTGACCGAAGCTCATGAAGGGCGTCTGCATTCCCTCCACCATCCGCTTGACGAGACGGGGATGGCTGCTGGCCACGAAGATCTCCGGCATGGCGAGCCGGAACGGACGCATCGACAGCTCGGTCCGCGGAATGCGGAAATGCGCGCCGTGAAAGTCGATCACCCCCGACGTCAGTCCCTGATCGAGGATCGACCAGCATTCCATCATGATGGCGTGGCGAAGCTCGGGGTCGACCCGAAACCGCTCGAACTCCTGCGGCTGGTACCCGCAGCCGAGGCCGAGCGCCAGGCGTCCCTTCGTCAGGAGGTCGACGAATGCCACTTCCTGCACCAGGCGCAGAGGGTCGTAGAAGGGCAAAGCCAGCACCGCCGGGCCGAGGCGGATCCTCCGGGTCTCGGCCGCGCAGTGAGATACCATCAGCAGGGAAGAGGGGCATATGGAATGGTTGGTAAAATGGTGCTCCGCGAACCACGCGATGTCGAAGCCCAGGTCCTCCGCCATCTTCACCGCATCGACCACGGTCCGAAGGACCGATGCCGGCGAGGTGTTCCGGTCGTAGAGTCCCATCAAATTGAAGAGGCCGAGCTTTGCCATGGTATGTGCGCTCCCCGCGTCGTGGTCGGATAGCGGTGGCAGAGTGTACCGGTCGCGGCAGCAGGATATGGCGCGGCTCTCCCGCTCACAAATTAGCTGATCTAATGATGGCGTTAGGCCTGCTCGGGATCGCCTGCCGACCTCCGGCGCCGCTAATCGATGCATCAGGAATCGTCGTTTGCAGGGGCGCCGTTGCGCTGCGAATATCCGGCGGTGCCCGACGACCGAGCGGCACGCCGACTGCGAAGGGTGACGATCATGCGATCCGGCGCAACCTCCGAGGTTCCGGCGCACGTGAGCACGGACGAATTTCGCCGGGCCATGCGCCAGCTGGCGGGTGGCGTGACCATTGTCGCGGCCGGGACGGGCGAGGGTCGGCGCGGCCTCACCGTATCCGCCGTGTGCTCGGTCTCCATAGATCCTTCCACCCTGCTTGTCTGCATAGGGCAGTCCACGGAAGGCCATCGCGCCATCCTCGAGACGGAAGCCTTCAGCGTGAACGTTCTGGGCTGGGAGCAGAAGGCATTGGCCGAACGCTTCGCCGGGCGGGACGGCGTGGCCGGGAGGGAGCGCTTCGCGACCGGCAATTGGCACGAACTGGTCACCGGTTCGCCGGTCCTTGTCGATGCTCTTGCGGCGTTCGACTGCCGGGTCGCTCACAAGATCAACTGGATGACCCACACGGTCTTCCTCGGAACCGTCGTCGCCGTTCGGGCTGCCGCCTCGCCGGCGCCGGAGCCGACGGGTCTGGTCTACCGCGTCGGCGCCTTCGCCGCAGCCTGAGCTGCCATGCAGAGACCGCGGCCGCCCGGATGCTCGTTCTCGCGCGGCGGAGATCGAGGATCGCGGCATGTCGGCGGACGCGCGGCTTCAGCCGGCTGACGACGGCGTGTTCGCCGGTGCGAACTGTCGCCGCCAGCCCCGGCTGTATACCGGCTGGTCGTTCTCGTAAGCGGCCAGGCGGCAGTCCAAGGCGAACCTGCCGTCAACCACGCCGAGCTCGGTCGATGTCTCAAGGCGGATGGCCCAGCCGGGGCGATTCATGTGCATCGTCCGGGTGATGAGGACGTGGGCGCTGGCCGGATCGCCCGGCAGGATGGAGAACACCTCGTACCCGTCGCTGTGGAACTCGATGCCATCAATGCGGGTCGCTTGCCGCTTGGTTTCGATGGTCAGGGAAGTCCGGCCCGTCGCGGCATCGATGCTGGTGAGGCGACGAATTGACTCGGGCCGCAGGATCTCGTGGGGGATGGGTGCCGCAGTGACCGGCGGCGGCAGAGGCGGCAGCGCGACGGCAGCCTTCGGCATCAAGGGGATATCGAGGCGGGCGGCCCCAAGGTGAAGCGTCAGGCCCGCTTGACCGGGCTCCGGCCACGCCATGGGCCAATAGGCGGTCGAGACCGCCAATCGGATCCGATGGCCCGGCCGGAAGCGGTACGCCACGCCCTTGAGCGGAAGGCGCGTGCGGAAGACTTCGCCCGGGCCGACGCCGGCCGGACGTTCTACCCGATGGAGACCGAAGGTGACGCGGGCGGAGGTGCCGTCGGCCGCAACGTCGCAGAGGCGCAGGGCCAGGATCGACACCGGCCCTGACAGGCTCACATCGGCTTCCAGCACCGGCTTGCCGACAAGCTCCACCGCCGTTTCCAGACGTTCCGTGTCGAAACACACCGAAAGGCCGTCGTCCAGGCGCTGGTCGGTCTGGAACTCCGGCCCGCTTCCTCCGCCATCCAAAGGGCACCATTCGCCGCCGGTCACGCCGCAGATCATCGGCGTGGCGACGGGGATGGCCCGTCCGTTCCGCGCGCTCCGTTCCGACAGGCGCCCTTCGTCGAGACGAAGATGCAGCCCGGCGGTATCGGGAGATGCGGGCCAGGCGGGCAGGCCGCGCCAATCTCCCTCGATCGAGGGAGATCGGGCATCGGGGCGCAGGTTCTCGCCGTGCCAGAAGCGGATCATGGGCTCGCCCATGATCCCGGTCTCCTCGCCCTTGAGCCATTGATTCCACCAGCGCAGAGCCTCTTGCAGGAAGCCGACCGCCGGCCCCGGCGTGCCCCATTGCGGATAGACATGGGTCCAAGGCCCGATCAGCGCCTTGCGCGGCGCCGACAGGTGCTCCATCAGGCGCAGGATGGCGTCGCTGTATCCGTCGGTCCAACCACCGACGGCATAGACGGCGCAGGTGATGGCGGAATAGTCCTCGCATACCGAACCGTGGCGCCAGAACCGGTCCCGCGTCGGATGGGCGAGCCAGGAGACGAGAGGCGGCTGCAGCGCATCGAGCCGCGCCTGCCACATGGCGCGCCAGTCATCGCCCACATGGGCCGGGTCGGGCGGGCGGGCCAGCTGGCCGAGCAGGCCGCTGCCCCAGGTGATGCCGTCGCTGAGCAGGCAGCCGCCCATGTAGTGCACGTCGTCGCGGTAGCGATCGTCGGTGGAGCAGCAGGTGATGATCGCCTTCAGCGCGGGAGGACGGCGAGCGGCGACCTGCAGGCAGGCGAAGCCGCCCCAGGAAATGCCGATCATCCCGACGGAGCCGTTGCACCAGGGCTGTGCCGCCAGCCAGGCGATGGTCTCGACGGCATCATCCTGCTCCTGGGCGAGGTATTCGTCGATGAGCACGCCTTGCGAATTGCCGCTGCCCCGGATGTCGACACGGATCGCGGCGATGCCATGGCGCGCGAACCAGCCGTGCAGCATGGAATCGCCCACCGCCGTCATGTCGGACTGGCGGTAGGGGATCCATTCCATCACCACCGGGACCCTGCCGCTCTCGCCTTCCGGAAGCCACAGCCGCGCGGCCAGCTTGACGCCGTCGGACATCGGAATCGAGATCTGGCGATACGGCGCCGGGCGGTCGTCTGGAGAGCGGATCATCGGCCACGCCCCTCGACATGGCTTCCGAGCGCGAAGCCGGACACCGCCCGCGCCCGATCGTCTTCCGGAGATGCGGAGGCCGAGCCGGCTCGGCTTCTAATATGCACGCACACGATCCACCTCGTTCAACAGCGGCAAGCCGTCGCGCCGGCGGCGCAGGTTCTCGACCAGGACGTCGAGCACGCGGCCGACATGTCCCTCGGGGTCATCGGCCGAAACGTGGGGCGTGATGACCAGGCGGGAGACATCCCACAGAGCCGATTCCGCGGGCAGGGGTTCGGGCGAGGCGACGTCGATGATGGCACCGCCGAGATGCCCGCTGTCCAGGGCATCCGACAGCGCGGCCTGGTCGACCAGGTCGCCTCGACCGAAATTCGCGAATCCGGCGCCGGCGTGCATATGCGCGAAGAAAGCGGCGTCCGCCATGCGGCGCGTTGCCGACGTGAGCGGCAGCGCCAGCACCACGAAGTCCGCCATGCCGAGGGCCTGCATCGCCCGATCGCCGTGCAGCGTCGCCTTGAAGCCCGGCGCATCACCGGGACTGCGCCTCACGCCGATGGCCTCCACGTCGAGCCGATGGGCGCCCGCGGCGATGGCGCGGCCGATGCCGCCGGTGCCGAAAATCAGTGCGCGCTTCCCGGCGATCGAAGATCTGAGCAACCGCTCCCAGCGATGCCGGCGTTGCGCGGTCGCAAAGTGCGGCATGCCGTTATGCAGCATCAGGAAAACCATCATCGCCCATTCGCTGAGCTTGGAGCCGTGGATGCCGCGCGCGGTGGTCAGCGCGGTATCGGGCGGCAGCCAGTCCAGCGGCATCAGGTGGTCGATGCCCGAGGTGCTGAGCTGGATCAGCGACAGTCGACAGGCCCCGGCGATCAATCCCCTGGGTATCGCGCTCGCGACCAGGACGTCCGCTCGAGCGATGGCCGACTCCAGCGCCGGATCGTCCTCGCGGCGGACGTCGACGACGAGCTCCGGCACCGGGCCGGCGGCCCGCGCCGCCGCCGCCGAAACATGCTCCGCGGTCACGTGGAATATGGCGGATTGCCGACGCGGACGCAGGACCAGGAGCTGCAGAGCGGAGTCACTCAAGGTCGCACGCTTTCCGCCTTGCGCCGATGGCCGATGCCGCCGCCATGCGACGGAGAAATGCCGCGAGCTGCATGTTGCACTTGCTCACTTCGTACAAAGGCGCACAATGACGCGCGTATAAAAAAACGACGACAGGAGAGGTGAGGCAATGATGCATGCAGGAGACCATCCGATCGTGCAGGCCACGCAGGTGAGAAAGAGCTTCAATGGCGCTCCCGTCCTAAAGGGCGTCAACCTCACGGTTCAACGGGGTGAAGTGGTCTGCCTGCTCGGCCCGTCGGGATCCGGCAAATCGACATTCCTGCGCTGCATCAACCACCTCGAGAAGATCGACGGCGGCGCGCTCTATGTCGACGGCGAGTTCGTGGGATATCGGCAGGTCGGCGACCGCCTTCATGAGCTCAGCGAGCGGGAGACCGCCGCCAAGCGGGCGGAGATCGGCATGGTCTTCCAGCGCTTCAACCTGTTCGACCATATGACCGTGCTCGAGAACGTCATCGAGGCGCCGATCATCGTGAAGAAGGAGTCCCGGGCCGAGGCGGTCGAACGGGCCCGCGCCCTGCTGGACCGGGTCGGGATGAGTCGCTGGATGGAGTCCTATCCGCGGCAGCTTTCCGGAGGACAGCAGCAGCGGGTGGCGATCGCCCGGGCCCTGGCGATGCGGCCGAAACTGATGCTGTTCGACGAACCGACCAGCTCGCTCGATCCGGAGCTGGTGGGCGAGGTGCTGGACGTCATGCGCCGCCTGGCCGCCGACGGCATGACCATGATCGTCGTCACCCACGAGATGGGTTTCGCGCGCGAGGTGGGCCATCGCGTGGCCTTCATGGACCAGGGCGCCATCATCGAATGCGCGCGCCCGGCGGAGATATTCGGCTACGCCCAGCACGCCCGGACCAGAGCGTTCTTTGCCAGCATACTCTAGCGCCGTCGCGCGTCGGGTCACCGGTCGATGTACCAGGTGAGGAGGCTGCCGCCATCGACCGGCAGCATGTGCCCGGTGATGTAGGAGGCGGCGTCCGACGCCAGGAAGGTGACCGCTTCGGCGACCTCTTCCGGCACGCCGGGCCTGCCGAGCGGAAGCCTGGCGAAGCGCTCGATCAGCTCCGGCCGCCGCGTGCGCCAGTCGGAATCCGCCTCGAAGATCGGACCCGGGCTGACGCCGTTGACCCTGATTCCCGACGGCGCCCATTCAAGGGCCATCTGCCGGGTCAGGCTCACGACGGCTGCCTTCGACGGGGCGAATGCCCCGTTGCCCGCCCAGGCCCGGTGGGCCGAAGCCCCGGCGATGTTGACGATGGCGCCGCCGCCGGACGAGGCGATGCGCGGGGCGGCCGCCTTGCTCGCGAGGAAGCAGCCCTTGGCATTGACGTCGAAAGTGGCGTCCCACTCCGCGGGATCCAGATCGGCCAGGGTTGCGCGGAAGCCGTAGCCCGCGTTGTTGACCAGGATGTCGATGCGTCCGAATCGAGACGCCGTCCTTTCCATCGCATCGGCGATGGAAGCCTCGTCGGTGACATCGGCGGCCAGCGCCAGTCCTTTCCCGCCGACACGCTCGACCTCGGCGACGACCGCCTCGGCATGGGACAGGTCCGCGCGGCAAAGGACCGCGACACGAGCGCCTTCCCGCGCCAATTTCAGCGCGATCGCCCGGCCGATTCCCTTGCCGCCGCCGGTGACGACGGCAACGCGGTCTTTCAGCCGTCGGGACGTCTCCGTCGTCATGGCGCCAGCTCCCTTCCTGCGTCAGAAGCCGATGACCTTGTGCGGGACATAGGGTTCCTCCAGCGCCGCGACTTCCTCGGGCGACAGCTTGACCGAGAGCGCGGCCACCGCGTCGTCCAGGTGGCTGATCTTGGTCGCGCCGATGACGGGGGCGACCATCGCCGGCTTCTGCCACAGCCAGGCCAGGGCGACCTGTGCCATGGGGACGCCGCGTTTGGACGCGACCGCGGCGAGGCGCTCGACGACCGGGCGATCGATGTCCTTGGTCTTGTCGTACAGCGTGCGCGTGAACTGGTCGCTGGCCGAGCGCTTGGTCTGCTCCGCGCTCCAGGGGCGGGTCAGGACGCCGCGCGCGAGCGGACTCCAGGGGATGACGCCGACGCCTTCGGCGGCGCACAGGCCCATCATCTCGCGCTCCTCCTCCCGGTACATCAGGTTGATGTGGTTCTGCATCGAGACGAACCGATTCCAGCCGCGGGCATCGGCGACGGCGAGCGCCTTCATCAGCTGCCAGGCGAACATGGTGGAAGCGCCCAGGTAGCGCACCTTGCCCGACTTGATCATGTCGTTGAGCGTCTCGAGCGTCTCCTCGACCGGCGTGTTGTAGTCCCAGCGATGGATCTGGTAGAGGTCGATGTAGTCGGTGTCGAGCCGCTTCAGGCTGGCGTCGAGCTCGGCCATGATCGCCTTGCGCGACAGGCCTTCCGCGTTCGGCCCCGAGCGCATCGGGCTGAACAGCTTGGTCCCGATCACGACCTCGTCGCGCCGGGCATATTGCTTGATCGCTCTTCCCAGCACTTCCTCGCTGGTGCCCTTCGAATAGACATTGGCGGTGTCGAAGAAGTTGATGCCGATCTCGATCGCGTGACGGAGGATCGGGGTGCTCGTGTCCTCGCCCAGGGTCCAGGCATGCCGGCCGGTGCCCGGCACGTCATAGGTGAGACAGCCCAGACAGATCCTCGACACCTCGAGTCCACTCTTGCCAAGCCGAACGTATTCCATGTCCGCGTCACTCCTTGAGATCGTTCCGGGTGAAAGGGGGCAATCCCGACGGCCCGTCGCCGTCGGGATTGGCGAACGCACCGTCGCCGGCGGCGATCAGGGTGCGAGGTGGACTTTCAGGAGATCGATGAAATCGCGCGAGACCTGCGACATCTCCCCGTGCGTCGGGTGCAGGATGGCGATTTCGTATTTTATGTCGGGCACGAAGCGCCGCTTCACCACGTGCTGGGTGAAGGGGGTGCTGATCACCGGATCGATGATGCTGACGCCGCAGCCGGCACTGACCAGCTCGCAGGCGGTGGAAAAGAACTCCGTCTCCGCCACCACGTTCCAGCGGGCGCCGTACTGCGAGAAAGCGATGGCGAGCTGCTGATAGATCGGATCGCCGCGGAACAACGTCACGAACGGCTCGCCGTCCAGATCGGCCGGCGTGATCTCGTTCTTGGCCGTCAGCGGATGATCGGGCGGCAGCATGCACTCGCACCGGTAGGAGAACACGTCCATCTGCGCGGTCGGGTAGTCCAGCGGCAACTCGGCGATGGCGAAGTCGAACTGCTGGGTCGTCACCAGATCGCAGACGCCCTGCGAGTTGCGCGTGATGATCCGCGTTCGCAATCCCGGACGTTCCGTCAGAAAGATCGACAGGACGCGCGGCAGCAGGCTGATCGAGATGCTGGCATAGGCGGCGATCGACAGATGGCCGTGCTTGCCGCGCCGGACCTGGTCGGCGACGCGCAGAACGTTCTCCACGCCTTCCAGCGCACGCGCCGCCTCGACGTAGAGCAGGCGCGCCTCGGGCGTCGGGTGGAGACGGCCGGCACGGCGTATGAAAAGCGGAAAGCCGAACTCGCGTTCGAGGCCGGCGATGATGTTGCTGACGGCGGGCTGTGAAAGGCCCAGCAGTTCTGCTGCTCTCGTGACCGTGCCCTGAAGCGTCAGGGTCCGGAAGCATTCGAGATCGCGGACTCTCATGGGGCATTCTATAGCCTCAGCTTATACCTAACTCAAGTCACGTTATTTGGCCGCGGCCGGCGCCGACCGTAATATCGATCGCATCAGGGACGGCACCGACAGTAAAAAGACGGTGACATGAATAAAAACGAGCATCAACAAAATAAAACGGCCACCGTGGAAAATATAAACCAAACAAACGACAGAACTGGGTGGTCAGAATGAAGGTTGGGCTGATCGAGGGATCGGACCGAGGCGGTCGCGACGATCTGTTTGCCATTGCCGCGAGGAGCGGGGTTGCCGTGCTCCTGGAGGCCGGCCAGGCGATAAAGATCATCAATACACATGGAAAACAGGTGATCGATACTTGGGCTTTTAATGCCGAGGACATCGCCGAGCACATGTCCATGGAGCATAGCCGGGCATTTATGCTGAAGATCGTCCCGGAAATCGGCGATTCACTTGTCACCAACAAGAGACGGCCGATCCTCACGGTGCTCGAGGACACGACGCCGGGCGCCCACGACACGCTGATCGCGGCATGCGACCGCTATCGGTATCTGGAGCTGTGCGGCGACTCCGAGCACGACAACTGCACCGACAATCTCGGCTTCGCCCTCAACGCGCTCGGCTACGAGCGCCGGTACACGCCCTGCCCGCTCAATCTGTTCATGAACGTGCCCGTGGCCACCGACGGCGGGATCGATTTCGTCAGCCCCACCAGCGAGGCCGGACAGTACATAACCCTGCGCGCGGAGATGCGCGCGGTCGTGGCCATGTCCGCCTGTCCGCAAGACATCACCCCGGTAAATGCAATGGAGCCGTGCGGCGCCCATTACAGGATTCTCTCAACATGACTCTCTGAGCCCAACCGGACCGGCGGCGACGGCGGCAGGGAGAACCATAGAAGGAGCGATCGAAAAGCGATGGCCGACACCATGAAGAGACTTGCGGTTTGGATTGCATCCGTCCTGACATCCTTCGTTGTCGTCCATTCCGGGATCGCGCTGGCGGACGACGCGGCGATTCCCGTCCAGGCGAAGGACCCGGCGCTGCAAGCCATGCTGCCGGAAGCGATCCGTACGAAGGGCACGATCACGCTGGTGACGGACGCGCACGCTCTTCCCTGTGAAGCCTTCGACGAGACGCAGACGAACATCATCGGCTTCGAGCCCGACGTGATCCGGGCCGTGGCGCAGAAGCTCGGAGTCGAGGTCGCGATGACCTCGACCGACTTCCCCGGCGTGATCCCGGGCCTGCAGAGCGGCCGCTACGACGTGGCCATGTCCTGCCTGACCGACCGGCCAGACCGGGAAGAGACGATGAACTTCGTCGACTTCTGGCTGGGCTCGGCGGCGATCTACACCTTGGAATCGAACAGCACGATCACCGAAGATCCGATCACCCTCTGTGGCCTGAAGACCGCCGCCCAAAGCGGCATCTCCTACATCGGAATGGTGAAGGATCTCCTGTCGCCCTATTGCGAGAAGAACGGGAAGCCGCCGATCGAACTGGGCGAGATGTCGTCCCGGGCCACCGTGCTGCTCGCGCTCTATTCCGGCCGGATCGACTTCGCGCTCAGCGACACCGCCGCCGCGTCCGACCTCAAGGCGAAGGCGCCCAAGCCGATCCGCATGGTCAGCAACCGGTTCCTGCCGCGGTCCTATACCGGCCTCGCCGTTCGCAAGGACGACATGGCCCTGGCCAAGGCCATCGAAGCGGGGCTGAACGCGATCGTCGCCAACGGCACCTACGACCTCATCCTGAAGAAGTGGCAGCTCGAGCCGCTGAAGCTGGACACGCCGGGCGTGAACCTGGCGACGGCCAAGCCGTTCGACAATCCGAAGCCATGACCGGCGCCGGGTGCCTCGGGACATGGTAACCTCTGCCGGTTCGCCGCAAGCTCCAGCCTTGCTGCTCGATGGCGAGATCAGGGTGGTGGCGCGGCGCCATCCCTGGCAATGGGCGGCGGCTGCGGTCGTGCTGCTCGGCCTGGCGCAGCTTGCCCGCCTTTCGGTGTCCAATCCCAATTTCCAATGGGAAGTCTTCGCGGGCTATCTGTTCTCGCCGATCATCCTGAAGGGCCTTCTGCTCACGCTGTGGTTGACATCCGCCACCATGGTGCTCGGGATCGCCCTCGGCATCGTGCTGGCGCTGATGCGAATCTCCTCGAGCCTGTCGCTATCATGGGTAGCGGCAGGCTTCATCTGGTTCTTCCGTGGGACGCCGGTCCTCGTCCAGCTCATCATCTGGTACAATCTGGCCGCGCTCTTTCCGACCTACGAGATCGCGCTTCCGTTCGGCCCGCCGCTGCTTTCCGGTTCGGTAAACGATCTGATCTCCCCCTATACTGCCGCTCTCCTGGGGCTTGGTCTGAACGAGGCGGCTTACATGGCCGAGATCATCCGTGCCGGCATCGGCGCCGTCCATGAAGGCCAGCAGGACGCCGCCAAGGCGCTCGGCATGCGGCACCTGCAGACCATGCGCCGCGTCGTCCTGCCCCAGGCCGCGCGCTTCATCATCCCGCCCACCGGGAACCAGACGATCAACATGCTGAAGACGACCTCGATCGTCTGCGTCATCGCCTTGTCGGATCTGACCTACTCCGCCCAGTCCATCTATTCGCAGACGTATCAGACGATCCCGCTGCTGCTGGTCGCTTCCTTCTGGTACCTCGTCGCGACCAGCCTGCTGTCCCTGCTGCAAGAACGCATCGAACGGCGCTTCGATCGCCGTCAAGGAATCAGAGCATGAAATTCGGCCTGTTCAATCTCATGTCTCTGCGGGACAATCCCGGCGGCGTCCGCGGCGTCCTGTCGGACACCCGCGTCATGGTGCGCCTTGCCGAAGAGATCGGTTTCGATGCTGCCTGGTTCGCCGAGCACCACTTCACGAACAACTCGATCAGCAACTCACCGATGGCGGTCGCGAGCCACATGGCGGCGGTGACGAGCCGCATCCGCCTGGGGGCGGCGGTGCTGGTGCTGCCTCTCTATCACCCGTTGCGCCTGGCGCAGGAGATCGCGTTCGTCGACCAGGCCAGCGACGGCAGGGTCATCATCGGCATCGGGCCCGGGTACCAGCCTTTCGAGTTCCAGCGCTACGGCGTCGATCTTGAGCGGCGGGCGGACCACTTCCTCGAATGCTGGGCCGTGATGGAGCAGGCCCTGACCCGGGGGCACGTCGACTTCCAGGGGGAGTTCATCAAGATTCCCCCCACCACGCTGATGATGCGCCCTTATCAGACGCCTCTGCCCGACCTCTATGTCGCCTCGTCCAATCCGGCCGTCCTGCGCCGGCTGGTTCCGTCCGGCGCGATCCCCTTCGTGCAGGTCGGTTGGCAAGGCAGCAAGGTGCTGGCCGAGAAGGTCGACTCCCTGCGGGCGGCCTGGCAGGCGGCGGGGCTCGGCCATCTGCACATGCCGGTGGCGGTCCAGCAGTACATCCACGTCACCGACGACCCGGCGCAAGCCCTCGAGGCTGCGGAACGGGCGCGCTATGTCGCGCGGCTCGTCAACACCCTGCGCCGGCCGGTTCTGGAGTTCGACGGCTTCTTCGTGCGCCCGGTGCCCCTCGAGAACGAGCCGCCTCTCGAGGTGTTTCGCGACAACTTGATCATCGGCGATACGGAATATGTGGCGGAACGCATCGTTAGCGAGTTCCGGCTATTGCGGCCCGACTACTACAACTGCTTCTTCCAGTTCGGCGACATGCCGATCGCCAGGGCCAAGCGGTCGTTGGAGAAGTTCGGGGCAGAGGTTCTGCCGCTGGTCGAGAAGGCGCTGGGACCCCTCGGTCAATTCGGCTCCAGGCCGATTCCGCCGCTCGCCGGCTCGCTGGCGCAGCGCGTGGCCGGCTGACAGGGATCAATCAAAAGGGCGACGTGGATGACAATGCTTGAAGAAACTTGGAGCGGCCGGAATTCTCGTGACGAGTTCGACGAATTGGTGAAGGAGGTCCTGGCCGGCGAAGGACAGCCGCTCGAGGGCGCCGTGACGCTGCCCGCCGGAGCCTATGTCAATCCCGACTTCTACGACCTCGAGGTGAATACGATCTTCCGCCACGAATGGCTGCCGGTCGGTCATGTCGCGCAGATTCCCAATGTCGGCGACTACTTCACGATCGACATCCTGAACGAGCTGCTCGTGGTGGTGCGGGGCGAGGACCGGATCAGGGTTCTTTCCCGGGTCTGCCTGCACCGCTGGGCGCCGGTCTGCGAAGGCTCGGGCAACACCAAGCTGTTCTCCTGCCCCTTCCACCGCTGGGCCTACGGCATCGACGGCCGCCTGATGGCGACGCCGCTGATGCAGTCGAACGACAAGTTCGACCGGAAGCGCTGCAGCCTGCCGGAGATCCGAAGCGAAGTGGTCTGCGGGACCATCTTCATCAATTTCGACGAGAAGGCGCGCGCGGCCAGCGATCTGCTCGCCGACTGGGTCGAGGAGATGAAGCCCTACCGGCCGGAGGAGCTGAAGATCGCCTACAGCGTGGAATTCGAGATGGATTTCAACTGGAAGATCGCGGTCGAGACCTTCATGGAGGCGTATCATCACATCGGCGCGCACTCCAAGACGGCCGAGCCCTATTACCCCGCCAAGCTTCATTGGGTCGACGATACGCGCGAGGGCTGGACGGCCGGCCACGGCTATCTGAGGCCGGATCTGCCGACTTCCGCCGCGTATCGCGCCGGGCTCGAGCCGTTCCCGGGCCTGTCCGAGGACCGGCTGCGCCGCTCCCTGGTGCATCTGGTCTATCCGATCAACTGCCTGATGATCGCGGTAAACCGCATCCATTGGACGGCGCTGGTCCCGGTAGGGGTCAACAAGACGCGTTGGGTGCGCCACGTGCTGGTTCAGCCCGAGGCGCTCGATCACCCGGAGTTCCCGAAGATAGTCGAGGAGCTGCGAGCGGCGGGCGTGCGGATCACCGAAGAGGACATCGCCGTCAACACGATGCAGCAGCGCGGCGCCTCCTCGTCCTTCGCCCGGCCGGGATTCCTGTGCGACCTCGAGAAACCGACGTGGCAGCTTGCGGACTACGTCCGACGCCGCATACGGCCGGCCGTCGCCTAGGCCCCGCCCGTGAAGCCGCGCCTCGCACCCCTGCCGCCTGCCGGCATCTCGCCGGCGGAATGGGAGGTGCGACGGGATCTGGCCGCGCTCTACCGCCTGGTCGCGCATTTCGGCATGACGGACCTGATCTACACCCATATCAGCGTCCGCGTGCCCGGCGAGGGTCATCACTTCCTGATCAACCGCTACGGGGTCCTGTTCAAGGACATGCGCCCCGATACGCTCGTCAAGATCGACTACGACGGCAATCCGGTGGACGGGAGCGGCGAGGAACGGGATCGCGTGAACCGGGCGGGCTTCGTCATCCACTCCGCCATCCACATGGCGCGCGCCGATCTGAACTGCATCATCCACACGCACACCGCCGCGGGGGTGGCCGTCGCCGCGCAGGAAAACGGCCTGTTGCCGATCAGCCAGCAGGCGCTGAAGTTCTACGGGCATCTCTCCTATCATGAATACGAGGGGATCGCCCTCGATCTCGACGAGCGGCAGCGCCTGGTTCGCGATCTGGGCGCCGAGCGCAAGGCCATGATCCTGAGAAACCACGGCCTGCTCGCGGCCGGCCGGACGATACCGGAGGCCTTCAGCACGATCTACATGCTGGAGACCGCGTGCCAGATCCAGGTCAAGGCCCAGGCCGGCGGCACGCCGCTTCACATTCCATCGGAGGCGGTGTGCCGGCATACGGCGCAGCAATACAACAAGGACGGAGGAAGTCTGGAGCACTACGAGCTCCTCTGGCGTGCCGCGCTCGGCTTGATCGGCGAGTAGCGGTGCGGGCGATGTTGGATCCGTTGAGCGAGCGAATGCACATGGTGTTGCTCTCGCGGCACGACTGCAGTGACGGCACGCATACGCACCGGAGGGTGGCGCCATGATCGCCTACGCTCTTCGCCGCGCCTGTTTGTCGGTGGCGATCCTGCTGGTGACGGTGACGGCGCTCTTCTGTCTCATCTATGTGGTTCCGGGCGATCCGGCGACCGTCGCCCTCGGCCCGCGGGCCACCGCGGAGCAGAAGGCGGACTTCCGGGCCCAGATGGGGCTCGACCGGCCGCTCGTCGCCCAGCTTGGCGGCTTCCTTGAACGGATCGCGACCGGCGATCTGGGGCAAGACGTCGTCACCGGGCAGCACGTCTCCGATCTGGTGTTCTCCGCCCTGCCGAATACGGCGGCCCTGGCTCTGGCGGGCGTTCTCTGGGCCGCCATTGCCGGCATCGCGCTCGGCTGCTGGTCCGGCCTCCACCCGAACGGCTGGGCCGATCAGGTGATCGGCTTCTTGGCGACCGCGGTGATCGCCGTGCCGACTTTCGTCGTCGCGATCTACGCCTTGCTGGTCTTTTCCGTCACGCTGCGCTGGTTCCCGGCGATCGGCGCCGGCGCCGACGGCGATCTGTGGGGACAACTGGATCATCTCGTCTTGCCCGCCTTCGCCGTCGGCCTTGGCTGGGTCGGCTATCTCGCCAGGCTGGTGCGGGCGTCGATGCTGGAAGTCCTGGCCGAGAACCATGTGCGGACCTACCGCGCATTCGGCGTCCCGGAACTGCGCGTCGCCTTTCGCTTCGCGCTGCCGATCGCCATCGTGCCGGTGATTTCCGTGCTCGGCGTCGGCCTGGGGAATCTGCTGTCGGGGGCGGTGTTGACGGAGATCGTCTTCAACCGGCCGGGGCTGGGGCGGCTTGCCTATGACGCGGTCATTTCCCGCAACTTCCCCATCGTCACCGGCACCGTCATCGTTTCCGCCAGCCTCTATTTGGTCTGCAACCTCTGCGCCGACCTTCTGGTCGCCAGCCTGTCGCCGCACGCGAGTGCGTCCCTCCATGGCCGCACCTCCCATTGATACCGCGATCATCGGCACGACCCCGGCGCCGTCGTTCCGATGGCCGGCGGCGGTCGGGCGGTTCCTCCTGGCCATCTGCTCGAACTGGAGCGGAACCATCGGGCTGCTGCTGGTTACGCTCATCATTCTCAGCGCGGTGATGCCGCATCTCTTTGCGGGGCAGAGTCCCACCCTCCTCAAGCCGGTAGAACGCCTGCAAACCCCGAGCTGGGCGCACCTGCTCGGAACCGACCAGCTCGGCCGGGACCTCTATGCTCGCGTCGTCTACGGCGCCTCGACGGCGGTCGAGATCGCGGTCACCAGCGTCATCCTCGCGGCCTGCAGCGGGCTCCTGCTCGGGTTGTTCGCCGGCTACGGCCCGCGGCTCCTCGACTCGCTCCTGCTCTTGCTCTGCGACGCCCTCGTCTCGCTGCCGATGATCTTCTGCGCGCTCGCGGTCGTCGCCCTGATCGGCGCCAGCCTCGGCGGGCTGATCATGATCATCGTCGTCTTCACGATGCCGTCCTATTTCCGCGTCGTGCGCAGCCAGGTTCTGGTGCTGCGCGGCGCCGAATACGTGAAGGCCGCGCGCGCGATGGGGGCGTCGCCGCTCTTCATCATGTTCCGCCACCTGATTCCCAATCTCCTGGGGACGCTGCTGGTGCTGATGGCGATGGATATTCCCGCCGTCATCGCCCTCGAGTCGGGTCTCTCGTTCCTCGGGCAGGGCGTGCCGCCGCCGACGCCGAACTGGGGCGGCATCCTCAGCGACGGCTACACCTATATCCGGCAGGCGCCGCACGTCATCATCGCGGGCGGCCTGCCCATCATCGTCGCCACGCTCGGTTTCACCTTCCTCGGCGAGGCGTTGCGGGACGTGCTCGACCCGCGTTCGGCCTCTCGTCGGCCGGGCGGAGGTCGCCCGTGAACGCGCCATTGCTCGAGCTGCGGCGCTTATCCGTCGCCTACGAGACGGCGGCCGGCCCGGTGCGGGCCCTGCGCGAGGTCGATATGACGGTGCGCAAGGGCGACATCGTCGGAATCGTCGGCGAGAGCGGCTCGGGGAAGTCGACCATGGTCTCGGCCATCATGACCCTGCTGCCGCCGAAGGCGAAGGTCGGCGGCCAGTTGCTGTTCAACGGCACCGACCTCAACGGCTTGAGCGCGGAAGAGCGTCGCGCCCTGCGGGGCAACGGCATTGCCACGATCTCGCAAGATCCCTTCACCGCCTTCAATCCCGTGGTGCCGATCGGCAAGCAGCTGGTGGAGTTCCAGCATTGGCGGCGCGATCTCGACGCCGCCAAGCGCTGGCGCCGGGCCGAGGAGATGCTCGCGCGGTGCGGGCTGAGCGATCCCGCCCTCCGCATGCGGCAGTATCCCCACCAGTTGAGCGGCGGCATGCGGCAGCGCATCGCGATCGCCGCCGTCTTGCTGACCGATCCCTTGCTGCTGATCGCCGATGAGCCGACCACGGCGCTCGACGCCACGACGGAAATGCAGATCATCGACCTTCTGCTCGAGGCCCGCTCCATGGTCGATGGCGCGATTCTGTTCGTATCCCACGACATGGGCCTGGTCGGCACGTTCTGCGACCGTGTCGTCGTCCTCTATGCGGGCGAGCTTCTGGAGATCGCTCCGGTCGATGCCAGCTTCTCCGCGCTTCGCCATCCTTATTCGCAGGCGCTGCTCGCCTGCGATCCGCTTCATGTTCCGCTGGGCGCCACGACCTTTCCCACCATCTCCGGCCACGTTCCCGATCCCCTGGCGGTCCAGCGCGGATGCGCCTTCGCCGAACGCTGCGACCGGCGCATGCCCGATTGCGCCGTGCAGGTGCCCGACCTCGTCCGTTTCAGCGAAGGGGCAGTGGCCCGATGTCACCGGCTGTCGGCATGATGCGCGCGGTTCTCGACATCCAGAACATCACCGTTCGCCGGCGCACCGGGAATATCTTCGCCCGGCTGACTTCCGGCCGGGCGAAGGAGATCACTCTTATAGAGGGGGTCTCGCTCGCGATCCCGGCCGGCTCGACGCTGGCCCTGGTCGGCGAGAGCGGGAGCGGCAAGACGACGCTCGCCCACACCGTCGTCGGTCTCGAGCCGTTCGACGAAGGGAAGATCGTGGTCGACGGGGAGAGCGGCGAAGGCTGGAACCTGAGCTGGTACGGCAGGCCGTGGCAGCGGATCCGCCGGAAGATCGGCATAACGTTCCAGGATGCGGTTGCCTCGCTGGATCCGCGCATGACGGTGGCGGCGAGCATCGCCGCGCCGTTTCGGATCCACGGCATCCGCGGGCGCGATCTCAGGGCGGAAGCGGCGGCTCTGCTCGACCAGGTCGGCCTCGCCCGCGCCTTCCTGGACCGCTACCCTCACCAGCTCTCCGGCGGACAGGCGCGGCGCGTTTCGATCGCCCGGGCGATCGCGTTGAAGCCGCAGCTGCTCATCGCGGATGAGCCGACCGCCGGCCTCGATCTTTCGGTGCAGGGCGAGGTGCTGAACCTCTTGTCGGGCCTTCGGACCCGTCTCGGCCTCGGCTGCCTGCTGATCACCCACAACCTGCCGGTTGCGCGCCACATGGCCGAACGGGTGGCCATCATGTATCTCGGCCGGATCGTGGAGGCGGGGCCGGCGACCGCGGTCTTCGAGAATCCGGCCCACCCCTACACGAAGGCCCTGCTGAATGCCCGCGGCGGGAGCGGCGGCAAGCGCCCCGCCGCGCTTTCGGGAGAGGTTCCGAGCCTCGCTCAGCGTCCGCTGGGATGCGAGTTCTCCACGCGCTGTCCGGTCGCCCAGCAACGCTGCCGGATCGAGGCGCCGATCGAAACAACAATCAAAGCGGGCCATCAAGTCCGCTGTCATTTTCCGTCGATTTCGACGGACAGCCAGTCTCTGTGGGAGGACAGCCGCTGGCTCGGGGGAAGAGGCGCGGTTGCGGGTCGCAAAGGCGCGCGGCTGGCGGTCTCAAACATCCGACTGGCTGGATCCTAAACAAGGGAGGTGGACAATGCGCATTGATATGATTGATCGGCGGCGCCTGATGGCGTTGATGGCGGGGGCGGGAGTCGCCGCGGGCCAAATGGTGGTCGGCGGCAGGAGGATGGCTTTCGCCGCCAGCGACAAGGTGCTTCGCATCCAGAACGACGGCGACATCACGAACCTGGACCCGGCGAATCGTGGCGGCTGGTACGACGAGACCGTCATGTACGCGATCTATGCCGGTCTGTGCCAATACGGCGACGGCGCCAACTGGAATTGGGTCAAGGATGGCGCAAAGACCCTGCAGCAGGTCGATCCCCTCACCATCGAGTTCACCCTGAGGGAGGGGCTGGTCTGGACCGGCGGCTTCGGCGAGGTCACCGCCGAGGACGTCAAGTACTCCTACGAGCGTTTCGCCGATCCCAAGGTGAAGGCGGTCTACAAGGACGATTGGGACGCGCTCGACAAGGTCGAGGTGACCGGGCCGCTGTCCGGCGTCATCCGCTTGAAGCGGCCTTTCCCCGCGCTCTTCGCCAGCACCTTGCCCAATGCTTCCGGCCTCATCGTGAGCAAGAAGGCCGTGGAGAAGGCGGGCGGGCTGATCAAGACCGATCCGCTGGCGAGCGCGGGTCCGTACAAGCTGGCGGAATGGAAGCCGCGGCAGCACATCATCCTTGCGCGCCACGAAGGCTGGACCGGGCCGGCGCCGCACTACGACGAAATCCGCCTGATGGTGATCGAGGAAGAGAAGACCGCCGAGATCGCCTACGATGCCGGGGACCTCGACATGACGAAGATCGAGGTGAACGACATCGTCACGATCAAGAAGAAGAACGATCCGGAGACCACGCTGACCGTTCGGCCGGCGCTGGCCTATACCTTCGTCGGCATGAACGTCGAGAACGAGAAACTGAAGGATCTCCGCATCCGTCGGGCGGTCCAGCAAGCGGTCGATGTTCAGTCGGTGGTGGATGGGACTTTCGGCCCGGGCGCGGTCACGCGTGCGTTTGGCCTGGTGCCGAGCACCATTCCCGGCGCGCGCACGGCGGTGAAATACCCTTATGACCCCGCGGCCGCGAAACGCCTGCTGGCGGAAGCCGGAGCCGAGGGGCTGCGGATCAAGCTCACCTTCTCGAACGAGGATGCGGCCTATCCCGCGGCGGCTCAGATCATTCAGGCGCAGCTGGCCGAGGTGGGCATCACCCTGGACCTCGACCAGGGCGACTCCTCGGCGCAGACCGCCCAGCAACAGGACCTCAGCGGCGGCACCTGGCGCTCGATGGAGATGTTCCTCATCACCTACACCACCGCACCCGACCCGGGCTGGGTCACGGCATGGTTCACCTGCGACCAGGTCGGGATCTGGAACTGGCAGCACACCTGCAGCAAGGAGTGGGACGATCTCAACAAGGCGGCCAGTGCCGAGACCGATCCCGACAAGCGCGCCGCCATGTATGTGACCTTGCAGGACCAGCTGGAGGAGACCGGCGCATACATCTTCCTCTATCACGGCGTGAACGCCTGGATAAACAAGTCCAGCATCGCCGGCTCATGGACGCCGGACGGCGGCAGGGCGATGCTGCGCAACATCAAGTCCGTCTGACACAGAGGTGAACGGAGATGACCATGTCACAGTTGGACAAATCACAGTTGGACAAGGCGGAGCCAACGACCGAGTATCCGCTTTCGGCGGCACAGATCGCCGACTTCAACCGGGACGGATACATCATCGTCCCGGGCTTCTTCTCGAAAGAGGAGATCATGCCGCTGCACGATGCCTGTGCGGCCGATCCCACCATCGGCGGGCGCCTGCGTGCGGTCGCGGACAGCCTGGGCAATGCCCAGGAGATCATCGGCTGGGAGGACTATGCCGACACCTATATCGGCAAGGTTCCCTTCATGGCCCGTATGATCGACAACGCCGCGGCGATCCTGGGCCAGCCGGTCTATCATTGGCACGCCAAGCTCTCGATGAAGCGCCCGCATACCCAGGGGCGGTGGGATTGGCATCAGGACTTCCCCTATTGGTATGACGAAGGCTGTCTCTGGCCGGACATGCTCACGATCACCATCGCGGTCGACCCCTGCAGCGAGGAGAACGGCTGCATGAAGCTGGTCAAGGGCTCGCACCGCCTGGGCCGCGTGAACCACGTGAAAGTGGGAGAGGCGGTCGGCTTCGATCCGGTCAGGCTCGAGCTGGTGCTGCAGGAGCTGGAGGTCGTTCCCATGATCCTCGAGCCCGGCGATGCCTGCTTCTTCCACGGCAACACGCTGCACGCTTCGGGGCCGAACAACGCCGATCGGCCGCGCACCTTGTTGCACGCGTCCTACAACACGATCGTCAACACGCCCTTCATCAAGGAGGGCCAGGAGCACCACGCCTACAAGCCCTATCACAAGGTGCCGGATTCCGCGCTTCGCCTGCGCGACTATGCGGACATCCTGGACAGCCATCCCTTCCCCCTGCGCAAGATCAAGGTCGGCGGGGTGGGGCATTACGGCTACAAGTCGCTGAAGGTGGTGTAGCAAGCACGGTGCCGGACGCCGAGCGCGTCCGGCACCGCGGCTGAAGGAGGCGGCGCCGCCCGACATCGAAGGCACATGGAAGAGCACCTCGCTGCACCGCTGCTGCCGTGGTGGCGTCGGTTCGGGGGCGTGCTTCGCCACCGGAACTATCGACGGTACTTCCTCGGCCAGGCGTTTCTGCTCGTCGGCTATTGGATCCACAGCATTGCGCTCGCCTGGCTGGTATGGCGGCTCGGCGGCTCGCCGTTGCTGCTCGGTCTTCTCGCGTTCTGCGATCAGGGGCCGACGCTGGTGCTCGGTCCGATCGCCGGCGCGGTTGCCGACCGCATGGATCGCCGGATGCTGCTGCTCTTCACCCAGAGCATTCTTGTTCTCGTCGCGGCCATCCTCGCGCTGCTGACGCTCTCCGGAGCGGTCACGGTGGAGATGGCGATCGGCGCCACGCTGTCGATCGGCATCGTGAACGCGTTCGACGGCCCGACCAGGCAGGCCTTCGTTGCGGAGCTGGTCGGCCTGGACGGCTTGCGCAGCGCGATCACGCTGAACTCGACCCTGTTCAACGTCGCCCGCCTGGTCGGCCCGGCGATCGGCGGCTTCCTGATCGCCTGGGCGGGCGAAGGGTACTGCTTTCTGGCGAAGGCGCTGGCGGGCCTGCCGATGATCGCCGTCCTGGCCGCGCTGCAGGTTCGGTCGATCCAGTCCGCCGCGGGGCGGGTGGGCGTGCTGGCGGAGGTGGCGGCGGGGGTGCGCTTCGTCTTCGCAAATCCGAACGCTCGCGATTATCTTGTCATCGTGGGCGTCTGCAGCTTTGCCAGCGTTCCCTATTTCTCGTTCCTGCCGATGCTGGCGGAGGATGTGCTCGGCGGCGGGCCGGATGCTGCCGGCATGTTGATGAGCATCACCGGCGTCGGCGCTCTTGTCGCGGCCCTCCTTCTGTTCATGATGGAGAAGATGCCGCTTACCTGGGTGCCGATCGGGGCTGCAGCCCTGCAGGGCGCAAGCTTGATTCTGATCGGCCTCTCCGGAACCCTGTGGTTGACCGCGCTGCTGGCGCTGCCCATGGGCTTTGCCGCACTTTCCCAGCAGTTGTCGTCCAACGCGCTGCTGCAGCAGAGCGCGCCGGACAACATGCGCGGCCGCGTGATGGCCTTCTACACGATGATGCTGCTGGGCACGGTGCCGGTCGGTGCGATGGTGGCCGGCCTGTCGGCGCGGGCGTTCGGCCTGCCGGCGACGACGGTGCTGGGAGGCTGTACCTGCCTATTGATCGCCGCCTGCGTCGCCTGGCTCATCAAGCGGCGGCAATAGCCCCGCCATGTCCATCCCGCAGACATAACCCCAGGTCAGGTTGGGGCCGATCGTCGTGCCGGCGCCGATACCGCGCGTGCCGAACGGGTTTGCCATGGCGACGCCGGCGCAGTACAGGCCGGGAATCACGCTTCCGTCGGCGCGCAGGACGCGCCCATTTGCGTCGGTCCTGGGACCGCCCTTGGTTGACACGAAGGACCGGTTGAAGGGGATGGCGACGAAGGGCGGACGCGCGATCGGCGCAAGACCGTCGCGATGTCGGGCATTCCGCTCGCCGGAAGCCGCGGACTGGCGGCCGAAATCCTCGTCGCGACCTTGGGCGCAGAATCCGTTGTAGCGGGCGATCGTCTCCGCGAGCGTCTGCGATGGCAGGCCGGTCCCCTTCGCCAGAGTGTCGAGGTCTTCGGCCTCGATCATCCAGTCCTTCTGGTACCGGCGGTGCCAGCGCACCAGCGGCGATCTGCGGATGAAGCTCTGGTCGGCGATCAACCAGGCGGGAAGATGGCGCGGGCTGCCGTCCGACGGGTCCCGCGCATCGATCACTTCTCCGAAATTGAAGCAGGCTTCATCGAAGAACCGACGGCCGTCGCGATTGACGATGATCGCGGCGGGGAAGCGGTGGAAGAACAGCGCCATCCCCTGAAATTCGCCCTGATACACCTTGGGGACGGCCGGATTCAGGTTGGCCTGGTCCATGCGGGCGAGGGCGGCGCCGACCGCTTCGGCCATGCGGTGGCCGTCGCCGCTGTTGCCGCGAGGACTGGCAAGAAAGTCCAGCGGGCCGGGAAAGTGCCTGGAGAGGCGCGCCTTGTCCCACTCGAACCCGCCGGTGGCAATCACGACGCCGCGGCGGGCATGCACCAAGGTCTCTCCGGCCGGACCGGAGAGCACCGCACCGGTGATCCTGCCGGAGTCATCGTCGCGGGTGAGCGAGACGGCTCCCGTCTCGAGGAGAAGCCGGGAATTGCGGTCGAGACAGCCGCGCAACAGACCGACGGTCAGGGCGACGCCCTTGCCCCGGGTCCCGGTCAGCCAGCGCCACGCCAGGCGGGGCAGCAGCCGGAAGCCGACGCGAAAGGGGCGATGATACAGGTCGGTTTCGAGAATTTCCTGATAGCTGAATATCTGGGGCAGCATCGCCGGGCGGATCCGCGAGGCCAGCGGGCCGATCAACTTGCGCCGCAACGGCTTGGGCGTCAGCATGCGGCCGAAGGCCTTGGCGCCCGGCAGGTCGCCCAGGGGATCGCCCTGGTCGACCAGATCGAAACGCAGAGGGCTGTGGGTCTCGACGAAGCGCAACATGGCGGGTGCGGCGGTGGCGAAGCGTCGCCACAGTGGGTCCTCCACCGCCCGCCAGCCGGGCGGAGAAGCGGCCCGGATATAGGCAAGCGCGGCCGAAGGGCTGTCGTCCACGCCGGCGGACAGCGCGTGATGGTTGGCCGGAATCCAGATGCCGGCGCCGGACATGGCCGTCGTGCCGCCGATCCAGGCGGTCTTCTCCGCAATGACCGTGTCCAATCCGGCGGCCGATGCCGCGAGGGCCGCCGAGAGCGCCGCCGAGCCGGAACCCAGGATCAGCGCGTCACATTCAATGGTCGCACCCGTCACGGCGGCCAACTGCAGTCCATTCTTTGTGGGTTCGTATTGGTCGCTTGCTGCGCTATTGCCGACAAACGAGTTTCGTGGCTTTCTCAATGAGTTTATATCATGAATTGGACGACCTATCCGTGGCCACTCGGCATCGCGAGACTGCTCCGGTATCCTTGCTGCGAAGCCGACTGCCATCCCTCAATGCCATACGCTGTTTCGCGGTCGCGGGCCGCTGCCTTAACTTCACGGTCGCAGCGACCGAGCTCGGGGTGACGCAAGGGGCGGTCAGCCGTCTGATCCAGAGTCTCGAGGAAGATCTCGGCCTGAAGCTCTTCACGCGCGAAGGGCGCGGCCTTTCGCTGACCCCGGCCGGCGAGATCTACCATCGCGAGGTTTCCGACGCGATCGATCGGATCGGGGCTGCTTCCCGCGCGGCGCGGTACTCGGTGGACAGCGGCATTCTGTCGATCAGCGCGGTGCCGACCTTTGCCATGCGCTGGCTGATCCCGAAGCTTCCCGATTTCCAGGCCGTTCACCCCGACATCCTGGTCGACGTGATTGCCGGGGACGGTCCGACGAATCTGGCGCTGGGCGAGTATCATCTGGCGATCCGCTTTTGCGAACCGCCGTTCGGCGACGTGGTCGCACAGCGGCTGATGTCGGAGGAAGTCGGCGCGCTCTGCGCTCCGGCCCTGCTGCGGAACGGACGTCCGTTCGAGAGGCCGGAGGACCTGCTCCGTTTCCCCTTGCTGGGGCACAGCACCCGGCCGGAAGCCTGGCCAGATTTCCTGTCCGCGATGGGGCTCGGCCCGCTGCCGGCGCCAAAGCCGTCCTTCGAGCATTTCTTCATGCTGGCGGAGGCCGCCGTGGCCGGTATGGGAATCGCCTTGATACCGCTGTTTCTGGTGCGAGACGAACTCGCCGCAGGCCGCCTGGTGCAGGCGGTCCCCATGACCATCCGGCCCCGCCGCGCCTACTACCTGCTGCACAATCGGCCGGCGGGTCAGATGCGCATGGTGCGTGCGTTCAAGAGCTGGATCCGCCGGGCGGCCGCGGAGCCGTCGTCTCGACCGCCTGTCGCTCGCGCTGGTCAGGAAGCATGAGCTGATCTCATCGATAGCACCCGCGAAGTCGTTTGTCGGGGCATCGGCGCGACGACTACTAAGAGACCGCATTCTCCTAGGCGGAAAAAATCCCCGATGTCATCTTTGACTCCGTTCCATGTCGCCTTTCCGGTCGACGATCTGGCGGCTGCCCGCGAATTCTACGGCAAGGTCCTAGGCTGTGCCGAGGGCCGAAGCGCAGACACCTGGATCGACTTCGATCTGTTCGGGCACCAGATCGTCGCGCATTACAAGCCGCGCGCCGCCGGAAACGACGGGCTCCACCACAATCCGGTCGATGGACATGACGTCCCGGTGCCGCATTTCGGCGTGGTCCTCGACATCGCGGCCTGGAATGCCCTGGCCGAGCGGCTCAAGGCGGCGGGCACGCGTTTCGTGATCGAACCCTATGTGCGGTTCAAGGGAGAGGTCGGCGAGCAAGCGACCATGTTCTTCCACGATCCTGCCGGCAACGCCCTGGAGTTCAAGGCCTTCGCCGACATGTCGCAGCTCTTCGCGAAATAGCGCTGCCCGAGAGGGTCGCCGGCGGCCGTGAATCGGCAGCGGCCGGCTATTGCCGCCGCCAGACCGGGAACGGATCCGGCAGACGACTCCAGGTCCTGCCGTCCAGCATTCGGGTCTGGTCTTCCGGCAGGAGGCACGCGTCGAGCCGGCTGCGGATCGCGGCTTCGTCAAAGTCCGATCCGATGAACACGATCTCCTGCCTCCGGTCGCCGAATACCGGATGCCAGTTGCGGCGAATGGCCTTCCGCCAATTCGCGTCGTCCGGCCATCTTTCCTCGGGGACTTGTGCCCACCAGATGCCCATCGCCTGGTGCCGCAGCAGGGCGCCCGCCTGACTCAGCTCGCCGACCCATTCCGGACGGGTCGCAAGCCAAAAATGCCCCTTGGCACGTATGATCCCCGGCCAGGACGAGTCGAGGAACCGGTGAAACCTCTCAGGGTGAAACGGCCGGCGCTCGCGATAGACGAAGCTCCGGATGCCGTATCGCTCGGTCTCCGGCCTATGGTCGGCGAATTCGAAGAGCTCCTTGTACCAAAGGGGATGTTCCTGGGCCTTCTCGTAGTTGAAGCGCCCGGTATCCAATACTCTGCCGAGGTCGACCCGGCTCATGGTCGTCTCGATGACGTCCGCATCCGGGTTGAGCGCGCGGATGATCTTGCGGGCGGCCTCGATCTTGTCGGGTGCAGCCGCATCGATCTTGTTGAGGATGACGACATCGGCGAACTCGATCTGGTCCACCAGCAGATCGACCAGCGTCCGGGCGTCGTCGTCGCCCAGGGACTGCCCGCGGTCGCGCAGGAATGCGCTGGAGGCGTAATCGGCCAGAAGATTGGCCGCATCCACGACCGTCACCATCGTGTCGAGCCGCGCGACGTCGCCGAGGCTTTCCCCGGCCTCGTCGCGGAAATCGAAGGTGGCCGCGACGGGAAGAGGCTCGGAGATGCCGGTCGACTCGATCAGCAGGTAGTCGAAGCGCCCTTCCCGGGCCAGGCGGCGAACCTCCAGGAGCAGATCGTCGCGAAGCGTGCAGCAAATGCAGCCGTTCGTCATTTCGACGAGCTTCTCATCGGTGCGCGAGAGACCGCCGCCGCCTTCGCGCACCAGATCCGCATCGATGTTGACTTCGCTCATGTCATTGACGATCACGGCGACGCGGCGGCCTTCGCGGTTGTTCAGGATATGATTGAGGAGCGTCGTCTTGCCCGCGCCGAGGAATCCGGAGAGGACGGTGACAGGAAGGCGTTGCCGGATCATGTGATTGCAGTCCGCTGAATCGTGATTACTGCCGGGTTGCGGTGCGGCTGTCGCAACGAACCGTATGGGATAGGCGGTCGAGGATGAGCGATGCGCCTTCGGGGCCGTAAAGCCCGACGAGCCGCGGGACGAGCTCCGTCATCGCCGCGGCGAGGAGGCCGTGCGTCGGCAGCTTTTCGGACTCGCATTGCGCCAGTGCGCCACAGATGATCTCCCGAGCGCGTATGAAGCCCTGGGGCGCGCCGATCGCGTCTTCAAGCATCGGAAACTCTGCGTTCATTTGCTCGATCTGGATTGTTCGTCCTTCGAAATGGAATGTTATAACGTTCTATTTAAGACGGTCAATCGATCTCCCCGTCGGGACGCGCTTCGTCGCATCGTTCGTAAAATTGGAACGTGCATTCCTAATCTTCCCCAGATCATGGGCATCTGACGGTCGCCGTCACATCGTATGTCAAATATAACAATATTTGTTGTCTGATTAGAAAACGGACGTTATGGTTCCTCTCCGGGTCTTGGGGCGGGGCTTTGCAGGCTAGGCATGAAGAGCAGCGAAACAGCGCAAGTGCGCCGGCGTGCGGAGACGATTGCGAAATCCGGTTCCGTGGCAGGGGCGCTCGGTCGTGGCGCGCTCGAACCGGTCATCTCCTGCTCGGTCTCGGAGGCGCTGATCCTGGGTCTGCACAATCAGGGGGTGAGGAAATACCTCGCCGTGTTCGGACACGGCTGCACGGCGCTGGGTGAATATCTCAGGATCTACGAGGAGGCCGGCGTGGTGCGGACCTTCGCCTTCCACAACGAGGTGGCGATGGCGCATGCGGCCACGGCGCTGAAGTGGCAGTACGGCGAGACGGCCGCTTTGGTGACGTCGATCGGCCCCGGGGCGCTGCAGGCGATGGCGGGCTCGCTGACCGCGATCACCAACGCGATCGGCCTCTATCACATCTATGGCGACGAGACGACGTTCGGCGAGGGGCGGAATCTCCAGCAGATCCCGAAGGACCAGCAGGCGTCCTACAGCCGCGTCACCGCGACGATCGGCGAGTCGTATCTCCTGCACACGCCCGAAGCGCTCCGCGATCTCCTGAAGAAGGGCGCGGCCAGGGTCAACCACCCGTTCCATCCCGGGCCGTTCTATGTCCATCTCCCCATGAACATCCAGCCGGCGCGCCTTCCTGCCTTCAATCTACGCGCCTTGCCGGTCAAGGCCGAGACCAGGCTCGGGTCCTGTCATCCCGAATCGCTGGGCGAGGCGCTGAAGCTCGTCCGGCGCTACAAGCGCATCACCATCAAGGCGGGCGGCGGCGCCCGCCGTTGCGGGGCCCAACTGTCCCGCCTGGCGCAGGCGATCGGTGCAGCCGTCGTGGTTTCGCCGGTCAGCCACGGCCTGCTGCCGGACGACGATCCGCACAACATGCTGATCGGCGGCGGCAAGGGCAGCATCGCCGGCAACCATGCCATGGCGAATGCCGAGCTCGTCGTGATCGCCGGCTCGCGCGGCGTGTGCCAGGCCGACTGCTCGGGCTTGGGATACGAACGCGCCCGGGCGGTCATCAACATCAACGCCAGCCCGGAAGACGCCCTCCACTACAACAAGACGGTCCCGCTGATCGGCGATATCGGGCTGATCGCGATCGAGCTCGCCGACGCGGCGGAGCGCGAGGGCCTGTCGCAGGACCCCGAGCGCAGCGCCTGGCTGGCGGCCTGCGGCGGGAAGAAGGCCGAATGGCGCCGCCATCTCGAGGCCGTCCTCGCGGAGAGCACCAGGCTCGACGCGCGGTGGGGCCGGCCCATCCTGACCCAGGCGTCCGCCATCAAGGCGGTCGCGGAGTTCTCCGTCGAGCGGGGCATACCGAAATTCTTCGACGCCGGCGACGTACAGACCAACGCGATGCAGCTCTGCGCCGATCCGTCGGTCGGCCTGACCTATACGGATGGCGGCGCGTCCTACATGGGCTTCGCCGGCAGCGCCCTTGTTGCAGGCGGCCTGGCGGACACCCCACGCTACGGGATCGCGGTCTCCGGCGACGGATCGTTCTGGATGAATCCGCAGGTCCTGATGAATGCCGTCGAGCACGGCGCCAAGGGATGCCTGGTCATCCTCGACAACCGCAGGATGGGCGCGATCAGCACGCTGCAGAGCGAGCAGTACGGCAGTGCCTACAAGACCTCCGACGAAGTCGTTGTCGACTATCTCGCGCTGGCGCGGGCGGTCTCCGGCGTGAAGGCGATCGACGGCGGCAGCAGTCCGCAGAGCCTGCGCGCCTCGCTCGAGGAGGCAGTCGAATATCCAGGCCTGACCGTCATTCATGTGCCGGTCGTCTGGGATCCGTCCGGCATCGGCAATGTCGGCTCCTACGGCCGCTGGAACGTCGGAAGCTGGTGCGAAGACGCGCAGCGCGACTACCTTGCACAGGACCTTTGATCACCCATGAAGTGGACCGAGCCCTATCCATCGCCGCGCCAGTTCATCGACGGCCGCTGGTGCGACGGCCCGCCTTCGGCGTTCCAGGTGATCGACCCGGCCAGCGGCGATGTCCTCGCCGCCATCCCCGATGCCACCGAGCGGGAGCTCGATCTCGCGCTCTCCTCCGCGCAGGCGGCCTTCGCTTCCTGGGCCAAGGTGCCGGCCTGGGAGCGCGGCGCGATTCTGGCCAAAGCCGGCGCGATCCTGCGGCGCGAGATCGAGACGATCGCGCGCTGGCTGACGCTGGAGCAGGGCAAGCCCCTCGCCGAGGCCAGGGCCGAGGTCAACGCCGCGGCCGACGTCTTCGTCTGGGTCTCCGAAGAGTGCAAGCGGACCTATGGCCGCACGATTCCCTCCCGGATGCCGGGACTGCGGCAGGTGTCGGAGCTCGAGCCGGTGGGCCCCTCGGCGCTGTTCTCGCCCTGGAACTTCCCCATTGTCCTGCCGACGCGCAAGGTCGCGACGGCGCTCGCCGCCGGCTGCAGCTGCATCCTGAAGCCCGCCGAGCAGACGCCGGCGAGCGCGATGGCCCTGGCGCTCGCATGCCATGAAGCCGGCGTTCCGCGCGGCGCCCTCAACATGGTGCTGGGCGATCCCCAGCGGATCTCCAGCGGGCTGATCCGCAGCGACGTCATCCGCAAGGTCTCGCTCACGGGGTCGGTCGCGGTCGGCCGTGCCGTCGCGCGGCTGGCCGGCGAGCATTTGAAGAAATGCACGCTCGAGCTCGGCGGCCATGCGCCGGTCATCGTGTTCGGCGACTGCGATCTCGAACTGGCGGTTGCCACGCTGGTTCGGACCAAGTACCGCAACGCCGGACAGGTTTGCGTATCGCCGACGCGCATCCTGGTCGAGGACGGCATCGCGGCCGCCTTCACCGAGCGGTTCGTCGCCGAGGCCGGCGGGATTTCCGTCGGCAGCGGACTCGACCCCGCCAGCCAGATGGGCCCGTTGACCACCGCGCGCCGGCGGGCGGCCGTGGACGCGATGGTGCGCGACGCCGAGAAGCTCGGCGCAAAGGTGCTGGCGGGCGGCAACATTCCCAACGGGCCCGGCCACTTCTATCCCGCGACGGTCCTGGCCGATCCAGCGCCGGCAGCCGATGCGATGAACAGCGAGCCGTTCGGCCCGATCGCGCTGATCTCCAGGTTCTCCGATCCCGGCGACGCGATCGCCGAGGCCAATCGTCTCCCGATGGGCCTCGCCGCCTACCTCTTCACCAACCATCTCGGCAAGGCGCGGTCGATCGGCGAGCGGCTGCAATCGGGCATGGTGGGCATCAACCACATCGCCTTCGGCCTGCCCGAGACCCCGATGTGCGGCGTCAAGGACAGCGGCTACGGCCACGAAGGCAGTGTCGAAGGAATCCGCGAATACATGGTCACCAAGTTCATCAACGAGTACAGCCGATGACGAGATCGCAAAGCGGCGCTCGCGCTTCGGACATGCTGGTCAGCATCAACCCGGCCGATGGCGAGGTTTGCGGCACCGTTGCCGTCACCGCGCCGGAAGCGCTCGACGGCGTCGTCGAAGCGGCCTGGCAGGCGTTCCGCCATTCCGGCTGGCGCACGCTGCGTCCCGACCAGAGATCCGCGGCGCTGCATCGGGTGTCGGCCGGGCTGCTGGCGAACAAGGCCCGGCTGGCCCGCCTGCAGATGCTCGACAGCGGCAAGCCGCTGCAGGAATGCGGCACGATGGTCGAGAGCGCCGCCGCCGCCTTCCGCTACTATGCCGGCGTGATCGAGACCTACGAGGGCGCGGTCACGCCGCCGCGCGGCAAGTACGTCTCGCTCGACGTGCTGGAGCCTTACGGCGTGGTCGTGGCGATCACGCCCTGGAACTCGCCGATCATGAACGAGGCGCAGAAGATCGCGCCGGCGCTCGCCGCCGGCAATGCGGTCATCGTGAAGCCGTCGGAGGTGACGCCGCTCCTCGCGCCGGAGCTGATGCGGCTCTGCCTGGAGGCGGGCATCCCGGAGAACCAGGTGCAGGTCGTGCAGGGGAGTGGCGGCGCGCAGGGCGCCGCCCTGGTGGCGCATCCGGGCGTCCGCATGATCTCGTTCACCGGCGGATGCGAGACCGGGCGACGCATCGCGGCTTCGGCCGGCCAGTCGCTGAAGCCGGTCATCCTCGAGCTCGGCGGAAAGTCGCCGCATATCGTGTTCGAGGACGCTGACCTGCCGCAGGCCTGCGCGGCGGTCGCCTCCGGCATTTTCGGCGCGTCGGGCCAGACCTGCATCGCCGGATCCCGGCTGTTCGTGCATGCGCGCGTCTACGACGAGGTCGTCGCGCGGATCGTGGCCATCGCAAAGGCGGCCAAGGTCGCAGCACCCGACGATGCCGGCGTTGAGGTCGGCCCGCTCGTCTCCTTCGCCCACCGCGACAAGGTCAGGCGCCATGTCGAGGAGGGTCTCGGCGAAGGCGGCCGGCTGCTCGCCGGCGGCGCGGCGCCGGGCGGGGACCGTTTCGCCCGGGGCGCCTATTACGCGCCCACCGTGATCGACGGGCTCGATGCCGATTCGCGCCTGTGCCAGGAGGAGATATTCGGGCCGGTGCTGGTGGCGCTGCGCTTCGACGACGACGACGGCGTGGTCAGGATGGCGAACGGCACCCAGTTCGGCCTCGCCTGCGGGCTCTGGACCGCGGACTTCAAGCGGGCGTGGCGGACGGCGCGCGCGATCGAGGCGGGAATGGTCTGGATCAACACCTATCGCCAGTCGAGCATCAGCTCGCCGTTCGGCGGCGTGAAGGCCAGCGGCATCGGCCGGGAGAAGGGCATCGTCGGCCTGGAAAGCTACAGCCAGCACAAGTCCATCTATCTCGGCCTGGATGACGGCCTCATGGAGATCGCACGATGACGGGTAAGGGCTCTTCCGTTGCCATCCAGGGCGGCAGTTTCGTGCTGATCGGCGGCGCGAGTCTGGTCGGCTCGTCGACCGCGGAGCTGATGCTGGAACGCGGCGCCCGGCAGGTGACGATCCTCGACAACTTCGCCTATGGCGCCGACGCGAACATCGCGCATCTGGTCTCCGACCCGCGGCTGGCGGTCCGGAAGGGCGATGTGACGCGCATGGAGGACGTGACGGGCGCCGTCGCAGGGGCGGACGGCGTCGTCCATCTCGCCGCGCTCATGACGATCTCCATGAGCGGAAACCCGCGCCGCGGCATCGACGTCAATATCGGCGGCGCGGCGAACGTGGTCGATGCGTGCTGCGCTCAGGGCGTGCGGAAGCTCATCTTTGCCTCCTCGAACGCGGTCTACGGCTATGGGCCGCAGGTGAGCGGCCGGCTGGTCGAGGCCACGCCGTTCCACGCCGACGGCGCGTCGCCAGCCTCCGCGCTCTACGGCGCGTCGAAGATCATCGGCGAGCAGCTCTGTCGCGACGCCTTCCAGCGCCACGGCCTCGGCTATCTGGTGCTGCGCTACTCGACGGTCTACGGCGAGCGGCAGCATGCCCGCGCCGCCAATTCGGCCTTCATCCTCGATGCGATCGAGAAGATCGGGCGGGGCGAGGCGCCGGTCTGCGCGGGCACCGGGGCCGAGACCAAGCACTACGTCTATGTCGGCGACGTCGCGCGCGCCAATCTCGCGGCGCTCGAATCGGAGCGGGTGGACGGCGCCTTCAACGTCTCGGGGCCGCGGCCGACGACGTCGCGGGAGGTGCTGGAGCTGCTGCTCGAGATCCTGGGATCGCGGCTGCGCCCGGTCTACACGGCGCCCACCGATTCGCAGCGCCTGCTGGCGGTCGGCGGCCCGTTCGAGATCGATCACGCGCGGGCCACGGAGGCGCTCGGCTGGGCCCCGGAGGTCGATATGCGCGAAGGGCTGAGCCGCCTGGTCGCGTGGCGCGGCTAGCGACCGCGGCGGGCCTCAGGCGACGTTGAGCTGCTTGATGGCGCCGTCGACGATGCGGGCATCGACGTTCTTGAGCGCGGAGATGATCTTCTCGAAGCGGCCCGGCTGGGCGCTGATCAGTGCGGTCACCACGGTGATGCCGATCGAGGCGACCGGCTCTCCGCTCGAGTCGAACAGCGGACGCGCGATGCAGGTGAGGCCCTCATGCGTCTCGTTCGCGTCGATCGCATAGCCGCGCTCGCGGGTCAGCGCCAGGTCGATTTTCAGCGGCTCCTTGGCGATAATCGTGTCCTTGGTGAACTGCTCGAAGGTGATGTTGTCGATGATCTCGTCCTGCAGCTTCTGCGGCAGGAAGGCGAGAATCGCCTTGCCGGCGGCGGAGCTGTAGATCGGCTCGAAGGAGCCGATCTTGTGCCGGATCGAGACCAGCGACGAGGAGAGGGCGAAATCGGCGAGCAGCACCCGGTTCTTGACGAACAGCCCGAGATGGGTCGTCTGCTGGACGATGTCCGCCAGGTCCTGCAGCGACTCGTGGAAGGTGTTGATCAGGCGGTTCTTCTCGCGCAGCCGCGAGGCCCAGAAGAACAGCCTTCCGCCGACGTCGTATTCCTTGGTCACGCTGTCCTTGCGGAGGAAGCCGGTCCTCTCGAGCGTCTGCAGGAACCGGAAGGCCGAGGCGCGATCGATGTCGAAGCGCCGGACCACGTCCGCCAGCGTCAACGGCGCCGACGAATCGATGATCTCGTCCAGGATGTTCAACCCCTTTTCCAGGGTCTTGATCTGCCCGGTCGCAGGCTCTCGTGATCCGTCTGCTGTTTCGCTCGTCATCGCTGGGCTGGGTCCTCTTACGCAGTTCGACAATCGATGGGCAATGTCGCCGGTCCTGTCAATCCGCCGCCCGGGCCGCTCGCCGCGGAACGGCTGCAATCATAGATTTTAGGCGGCAAAGCACAATACCGGGGCCGCTAGCGCATCCGCGCGTCCTCCAGGATCAGGTCGGCGGCCTTCTCGCCGATCATCACCGTGGCGGCATGGGTGTTGCCGCGCACGATCCGCGGCATGATCGAGGCATCGGCGACCCGCAGGCCGCGCACCGTCCGCACCCGCAGCCGCGGATCCACGACCGCCTTCGCGTCGGCGCCCATCCGGCACGTGCCGACCGCATGGATGTCGGAGCCGCCCTTGTCGCGGATGAAGTCGATCATCTCCTCGTCGCTCCGGACATGCGCGCCCGGCTGGAGTTCGCTCGCGATGAACCGCCTGATCGCCGGCTGCTCGGATATCCGCCGCACCAGCCTTATCCCGAACATCATCGCACGGATATCGTAGTCGGTCTGGAAGAAATTGAAGCGAATCTCGGGCGGGACCGCCGGATCGGGCGAGCGCAGCGCGATCGAGCCGCGCGCATCCGGATTCACGTGCTCCGGGCTGAAGCTGAAGGCGGAGAAGGGGTGGGGCTTGGCGCCCTTCGCGCTCCGCTCGGCGACGCTCCAGGCGGCCATGGCCATCTGGACGTCGGGCCGGTCCTGCCGCGGATCGCTGCGCGCGAAGCCGCCGACATAGATGCCGGTCTCCGCGAGATAGCCCTTGCGCAGCAGCGCGTATTGCAGGCCGACGCCGAGCTTGCGGATCCAGCTGTTCGCGATGTCGTTGATCGTGATCGGCTCCGAGCAGCGGAACATGAGCTGGATGCAGGTATGGTCCTGCAGGTTCGCCCCGACCTCCGGTGCCTCCGCGATGCAGGGGATGCCATGGGCGCGGAGGTGGTCCGCCGGCCCGATGCCCGACACCATCAGGAGCTGCGGCGAAGCGATGGTGCCGGCGCAGACGATGGTCTCGCGCGCCTCGGCGAGGCTGAGGGTTCCGCCGCGCGCGAGCACCACGCCGCGGGCCACGCCGTTCTCCACGGCGATGCGCCGGACCTCGGCGCCGGTCATGATCTTGAGATTCGGGCGCTTCCGGGCCGGCGCGAGGTAGCCGCGCGCGGCGCTCCAGCGGCGGCCGCGATGGATGTTGGCCTGGTAGTAGCCGAAGCCGTCCTGCCTGGCGCCGTTGAAGTCCGCGTTGGGCTCCAGGCCGGCCTCCCGCGCCGCCGCGCAGAGCGCGTTGGGCAGCGCGCGGTCATGCGACGGGTCGGAGACCTTCAGCGGTCCGCCGACCCCGTGCCAGCGGTCGGCGCCGCGCGACTGGTCCTCGGACTTGCGGAAATAGGGCAGCACCGAGTCGTAGCCCCAGCCGGTGCAGCCCGCGGTCTCCCAGTCGTCGAAATCCTTGGCGTTGCCGCGCACGTACATCATGCCGTTGATCGAGCTCGATCCGCCGAGGACCTTGCCGCGCGGCTGATAGAGCGTGCGGCCGCGCAGCCCGGGCTCCGGCTCGCTTTCGTACATCCAGTTGTACCGGCGATCGGCGAACAGCTTCGAATAGCCCATGGGGAGGTGGATCCACGGGTTGCGGTCCACCGGCCCGGCCTCGATCAGCAGCACGCGGTTGGCCGGGTTCTCGCTCAGGCGCGCGGCGACCACGCTGCCGGCCGAACCGGCGCCGACCACGACGAAGTCGAACGGGCTGCCGTCAAGCGGGAGTGCACTCTGGTTTTCGTTCATCGGTCCGGAACGGTGCTGTTCATTGTCACGACTCGGCTGCCGCGCACGGTCAGTCGCTCATCTCTTCCATCAGCTCGATGCGGCAGCCCTGGAACGGCTCGAAGAAGGCGATACGACGCCGGCCGAAGGCGCCCTCGATGGTCGACGGTCCCCAGACCAGCTTGTCGCTCCACTCCGCGCTCTTCATCGCGCGGGCAAGGTCGGGCACCGAGAAGCTCATATGCAGGAAGCCGGGCGCCTTCTCCGCCGCGCCGCTGTCGTAAAGTGCGGTCTCGAACAGGTTGACGGCGACCCCGCCGAACTCGGCCTGGAGGAACTTCACGCCGTCGATGTCGTGCAACGCGAGCTTGGTCCAGCTCGGGCTCGTCTCGACCAGACTCTCGGCCTCCCCCAGGTTCCGCACGCGAAAGGCCAGGTTGACCAACTTGAAACCGCTCTGCGTCATCGCCCGCCCATGCCCGCCGACCCCGTCGCGAAGTGATACCGGGGCCCTTCATAATTATCAACATCGATTGCGATATTAGAGCAATCTTGGGCCAAAATAGGAAGTGGCCTTCCATAAACGCTTGACATAGAGGGGTTCCACTGAATTAGATGATCTTGTCTGATACTAATGTTGTTTAATAAACAACGCAAACAGGGACCTCGGCTCAAGAAGGGAGAAGATCATGCATATGAAGATCGTGGTGGCGGCGGCCATTGTCGCGCTTTCGGCGACAGCGGCGCTGGCGGAAGACGTGACGCTGACGGTGAACACGCCGGGCGGCGCGCTCCAGGAGGGTGGTCGCGACGTCCTGTGGGGGCCTGCAGCCAAGAAGCTCGGCCTCTCCATCAAGGAGGAGACGGCCGACAACGCCCTCGACGTGCTGCGTCTGGAGCACAGCTCGAACGCGCTGCACACCGACATCGTCATCCTCAGCGGCTACCAGGCGGCGATCGCCGGCGCGGAGGGCATCCTCGAGCCGCTGGATTACAGCGTGATCAACGCTGCCGATTTCCTGCAGGGGTCGGCGGCGCCCTACTGCATCGGCATCTACGGCTATGCCGCGGTGATGGCCTGGAACACCAAGACCTATAGCGGCGAGCAGCCCTCGAGCTGGGCCGATTTCTGGGACGTCAAGAAGTTCCCGGGCAAGCGCGCGATGCGCTCCGATGCCGAAGCCCAGGTGGAGATGGCGCTCCTCGCCGACGGCGTCGCTCCGGCCGATCTCTACAAGGTCCTCGCCACCGAGGAGGGGAAGAAGCGCGCCATCGACAAGATCGCGCAATTGAAGCCCTCGGTGAGCGTCTGGTGGTCGTCCGGCGCGCAGCACAGCCAGCTCATGAAGGACGGCGAGGTCGACATGTCGACCGGCTGGAACGGCCGCTTCCAGAGCGCCAAGGACGCCGGCGGCCCGGTCAACTACACGTTCAACCAGGGCATCCTGGCCTATGACTGCTTCGCGGTCACCAAGTGGTCGAAGCACAAGGCCGAGGCGATGAAGCTGATCAACGAGATGTCGACCGGAGAAGCCGAGGCCAAGCTGACGAAATACGTGACCTACGGCCCGATGAACAAGACCGCCTACAAGACCGGCCTCATCAGCCCCGAAATCGAGGCCGTGCTGCCCACCAGCCCGGCCAACGCCAAGACGCTGATCGTGCAGGACATCGACTGGTGGGCGAAGAACAACACCGAGATTCAGGAGATGTTCCAGGATATGCTGACCCAGTAGGCGACCCCGATGTTGCTTTCACCGGCCCCCACGACGCCCCAGGCGGAGCTCATGACCCATCGAGACGCCAAGCCCGTGCGGATCGAGTCGATGTCGAAGTCCTACGGCGACTTCCGGGCGCTCGACGATGTCAGCCTGGACGTGGGGGCCGGTGAATTTATCGCGATCCTGGGCCCGTCGGGCTCCGGCAAGAGCACGCTGCTGATGACGGTCGCCGGCTTCATCCGCCCGGATAGCGGGCGGATCATGTTCGGCGACAGCGACGTCGTCCGGCTGCCCGCCAACCAGCGGGGCTTCGGCGTCGTCTTCCAGAACTATGCGCTCTTCCCACATATGAACGTGCTCGAGAACGTGGTCTATCCGCTCCGCGTACGCCGGGTGCCGCGCGCGGAGGCGCGGGAGAGGGCGCAGCTCGCGTTGAGCGTCGTCAAGCTCACCGGCTACGAGAGCCGCCGCATCGGCGAGCTCTCGGGCGGGCAGAGGCAGCGCGTCGCGCTCGCCCGCGCCATCGTCTTCGAGCCCAAGGTCCTGCTGATGGACGAGCCGCTCTCCGCCCTCGACAAGACGCTGCGCGAGGAGATGCAGATCGAGATCCGGGAGCTGCACAACAAGCTCCACATCACGACGCTCTACGTCACCCACGACCAGCGCGAGGCGCTGACCATCGCCGACCGCATCGCCGTGATGGACAAGGGCAGGATCCTGCAGCTCGACACGCCCGAGAACATCTACCGGCGGCCGGCCAACGAGTTCGTCGCGCGCTTCATCGGCGAGGCGACCATCATCCCGCTGGACCAGGCCGATCGCCTGGCCGGCGGCGCCCTGGAGGCGGTGCCGCCGGGCGCGCATGCCCTGGTCGTCCGGAGCGAGGACCTGTGCCTGGCGAAGCCGGGCGACGCCCGGAAGTCGTTCACCCTCGGCGGCACGCTGCACGGCGTCGTCTTCCAGGGCGACAGCTGGCTGCTCCAGGTCGACCTCGCGGGCGGACAGCCGATCATCGCCCGCGCCCAGAAGAACTTCAGCGCGGAGGTGGCGAAGCTGGTGGTCGGCCAGGGCATCCAGCTGCATGTCTCGTATGACCATGCGCATTTCATCTAGGCGGTCCGATGGCCATCGCCGCTGAAGCCGCCGGGCGCGACCTCTACAACCGGGCCGGGCTCGCGCGCGATGCACGGCTCGACCTCTTCCTCTCGATGGCGTTCACGCTGCCCGGCCTCGCAGTTGTCGCGATCTGCGTCGTGATCCCCTGCGGCTGGCTGTTCTATCTTTCGGCGTTCGGGCCGGACGGCAACCCGACCTGGGACAATTACCGGCGCGTGTTCACCGGGGGCGGATACCTGAGGGTATTCCTGACGACCTTCCAGGTCAGCCTGGCGACGGTGGCGGCCTGCGTGATCACCGGCGTGCCTTTCGCGACCTTCATCAACAAGCTGCGGCAGGAGCAGGCCAGGCTGTTCCTGGCCGCGATCCTGCTGCCGTTCTGGACCTCGCTGCTGGTGCGCGCCTATGCCTGGCTCGTGCTGCTCGGGCGCAACGGGGTGGTGAACACGTTCCTGCTCTCGCTCGGCGTCACCAGCGATCCGCTTCCGCTGGGCTACAACCAGTTCGCCACCATATTGGGCATGACCCACATCATGCTGCCGGTCTTCCTGCTGCCGGTCCTCGGCGCCATGCGGGAGATCGACCGGACCTATATGCAGGCCGCGGCCGGCTTCGGGGCCGGGCGGGCCTTCGCCTATCGCACCGTTTTTCTTCCGCTGGCTCTGCCCGGCATCACCGCCGGCGCAATCCTCGTCTTCGTGATGAGTCTCGGATTCTACGTCACGCCGGCGATCCTGGGGGGCGGCAACGTCCAGGTGATCTCCATGCGCATCGCGCGCAGCCTGACGAACTTCTCCAACTGGGGCGCGGCGAGCGCGCTCGGCGTGCTGCTGCTGGTCGCGACCGGCCTGCTCTTCGCGGTCAGCTACGGGCTCCGGCACATGATCCTGTCGCGGCAGAGGCGCTAGGCGATGCTGGACGGTTTCAGGGATACGCCGGTCCTCGACCGGATCAACTGGTTCATGGCCGCGCTGCTGGTGGCGTTCCTCGCCGCGCCGTCGCTGATCGTGATCCCGATGTCCTTCTCGGGCTCGCAATATCTGCAGTTCCCGCCGCATCCGCTGTCGCTGCGCTGGTACGCCTACTTCGCCGATTCGATCACCTGGACGCATGCGGCGAGGGCGTCGCTGATCGCCGGCGTGCTGACGACCGTGGTCTCGGTGCCGGTCGGCGCGTTCGCGGCCTATGGCGCGATGCGGCTGGGCGCGCGATTCCGGCTCCTGGTCAGCAGCCTGATCGTGCTGCCCGCGGTCATCCCGGTCATCCTGATCGCGATCGGACTGTTCTTCGTCTATGCGCGCCTGAACCTGATCGGCTCCATGCTGGGCCTGGTGCTCGGCCACACGGCGCTGACCATTCCCGTGGTCTTCGTCGTCATGAGCGCGGCCTTCGGCCAGTTCGACCGCGACCAGGAAAGGGCCGCGCGCAGCCTCGGCGCGGATTGGAAGCAGGCCTGGCTGACCGTCGTGCTCCCGCAGCTGCGCGGGCCGGTCGCCGCCTCGGCGCTGCTGGCCTTCGTGACCTCGCTCGACGAGGTCGTCATCGCGATGTTCATCTCGAGCGGCGAGAGCACCACCATTCCGAAGGTGATGTTCACGTCGCTGCGCGACGAGGTCGAGCCGACGATCGCGGTGGTGTCGACCCTGCTGCTGTTCGCCGCCTCGCTGGTGGTCGCCGTCGTGCTGCGCAAGGGCAGCGCGGTCTTCAAGGTGTGAACCGCATGCAGCTCGCGCGCTTTGATCGCTTGTCGCAACAAGGTGGTGGTCGCCTCTCATGAAGCGTTGCCTGATCGTCTCCGGCGGATATCCCGGCCATCGCGCGGCGGAGGCCGGCGAGCGGGTCCGCGAACTGCTGGCCGGGTCGGGCTTCGACGTGCGCATGTCCGCGGCGCTGTCCGACTACGATACCGAGGACCTCCCGGCCTACGACCTCATCGTGCCGAACTGGACCGGCGGGGTGATCTCTCCCGAGACCGGCAAGCGGCTGTGGGACGCGGTGCAGCGCGGCACGGGCCTGGGCGGCTTCCACGGCGGCATGGCGGACGGCTTTCCCGCCAGCGAGCATTTCCGCTTCCTGGTGGGCGGCCAGTATGTGCGCGAGCCCGGCGGGATCCGGCGCTACACGGTCAACATCACCGACCGCGCCGACCCGATCATGGCGGGGATCGACGACTTCGCCTATGAGTCCGAGCAGTACTACCTGCATGTCGATCCGGCCAACCACGTGCTGGCGACCACCACTTTCGACGGCATGGAATATCCCTGGATCAGGGGCGTGGTGATGCCGACGGTCTGGAAGAAATCCTTCGGCGCCGGGCGGGTGTTCTTCAGCGCCCTCGGCCATGTGCCGGAGGAATTCGAGCACGCGGCGATGCGCAATATCCTCCTGCGCGGCCTCTGCTGGGCAAGCCGCTGAGACAGGGGAGCAGGCGATGCAGGTCAAGTTCGGGCATTTCTCGCTGCGGCCGACCGATCTCGAGGCGACCGCGCGCTTCTACACCGACGTGCTCGGCCTGGCGGACGGCTACCGCCCGCCCTTCGGCTTTCCCGGCAAGTGGCTCTATCTCGGGACGGTGCCGATCCTGCACCTGATCGGCGACCGGACGCTGACCGCCACCAGCGGCGACTTCATCGACCGGAAGGCGCTGGCCGGGGTCGAGCACGGCAGCGGCGTGGTCGATCACATCGCCTTCTGCGGCGAGCGCAGCAGGTTGGCCGAGTTCCGCGCGCATCTCGACGCGCGCCAGGTGGAATATGCCGAGCGCATGGTCCCGATCCTGGAAGTGCCCCAGATCTTCATCGAGGATCCCGACGGGGTCACGATCGAGATCATGTTCGATCAATAACCGACGCACCAAACGGAGCTGCATATGGCGGTCACGATAGCCCCGATCGAGCTGGTCGCGCTCGATCCTGCCGAGACGGCGGCCCTGGCCGGGATTCCGGCCGCGGTCGTCAGCGACGTCATGAACCGCGCCCGCGCGATGGATGCCGGGATGCGCGCGATCGGCGCCGCTGCTTCGTTCGTCGGCGTGGCGATGACCGTCGCCGGAATGGTCGGCGACAACGCCGCCTTGCACCATGCCGCCGCGCTGGCGCGGCCGGGCCTGGTCCTCGTCGGCGACGGCCGCGGCGACCTCTCCACCGCGCTGTGGGGCGAGATCCTGCACCGGGTCGCGTCGCATCGCGGCCTGACCGGCCTCGTGCTCGACGGCTGCGTGCGCGACATCGATGCCTTGGCGCAGAGTACGATCCCGGTCTGGGCCCGCGGCCATGTCCCCTCGGGGCCGCACAAAGGATGGGGCGGCGCCGTCAACGTCGCCGTCCAGTGCGGCGGATGCGCCGTCCGGCCCAATGACGTGATCCTGGCCGATCGCGACGGCATCATGGTCATCCCGCGGGAATCGGTCGGGCAGGTGATCCGCGACGGGACGGCGCAGGTCGCCCGCGAGCGGGAGATCCTGTCGGCAATCGACGCCGGGCGAACCACCGTGGACCTGCTGGGCCTGGCCCGGACCTAGCGCCCCGCGTCACCGCACAACGGCGGGGGTCCGCTTTTCATAAGATAATCCGCCGCCGCCTTTTTGCAGCGGAGGCCGCCCGGGGATAGACTGCGGAGACTCTCAGGGGGCGACGTCATGGACCTTCCCTGTCCCGCGAATCTCGGCGACTTGTGCCGCGCCATCGATCACTATTGCGAGCGGACGGGCCCCGGGCTCTGGGCGGAACCGGTGAACGCCTTGACCAATCTTGCGTTCCCGCTGGGCGCCACCTTCCTCTGGTCGAAACGGCGCAGCACGCGCGACCGCGGCCTCATGACCGCGCTGTTGCTGGCGATGGCGGCGGTCGGTTTCGGCAGCCTGCTTTTCCACACCGTTGCGACGCGGTGGACGGAATGGGGCGATGTGCTGCCGATTCTGGTCTTCATCCTGCTCTATCTCTGGTTCGTGCTGACGCGGCTGGTCGAGCTGCCGGCGTGGCCAACGCTCTGCATCCTCTTGATGTTCTTCATCGCCACGTTCGGATTGGAAGCCTGGGTCCCGGGCGATGTGCTTTGGGGCGGCGCGCTTTATCTGCCGACGCTTCTCGGCTTCATCATCATCGGATTGTTGCTCCGGCACCGACGTCATCCGGCAGGACCGGCGATGCTCGCGGCCTTGTGCGTCTTCGGCACGGCCTTCCTGTTCCGATCGGTCGACAGCGGACTGTGCGAATCGTTTCCGCTCGGCACCCATTTCATGTGGCACATCCTGAATGCGACGCTGCTCTTCCTATTGTTGACCGCGGCGATCAGATTCGATCGGGAGGAGGCCCCGGGCGGAAAGGCGGTTGTCCCCTAAGGCCGTCCAGCTTGCGCAGCGCGCGAGGGCGCGGCCCGCCGGGGCGCAAAGCCGACACGGGGGGCGGCTCCGATACGGGTTTAGCGCGCCGCTGTCACCCGCCAGACGGTGTTGCCGATATCGTCGGCGACCAGCAACGCGCCGGTCTTGTCGATGGCGACACCCGCCGGGCGGCCGCGCGCCTGTCTCTGGTCGTCGAGGAAGCCGGTGACGACGTCTTCCGCCACGCCGATCACCGGGGGCAGCGCCACGGACGTCGTCTCGTGGCACATGTTGGGGCTGTCCGGGAAGTCGTCGCTTCCGTACATCCGGCCGAACAGCTGGTACATGCAGCGGGCTTCGAGCGAAACGCGTCCGGAGGCGTGGAGCACGACCGATTTGACTTCCATAAGGTAATCGTTTACCTATCGCGGTTAAACGATTACCTTATGGAAGAAACGTGAACGGGGATCAGCGTCGTCCGAAGGTCATAGATGTCGCGCGCCGCGCGGGCGTCTCCGTCGCCACGGTGTCGCGCGTCCTCAACGGCAAAGACACCGCCCGGTTCTCCGGAGAAACCGCCGACCGGGTCTGGGCGGTCGCGCGCGAACTCAACTATTCGCCGTCGGAGCTGGGCCGTTCGTTGCGCACGGCAAAGTCGCGTGCAGCGGCTCTGCTGGTTCCGGACGCGACCAACGGCTTTTGCGCCGACGTCGCGTCCTCGCTCGAGACGACCCTCCGCGAGGCGGGAATGTCCATGTTGCTCTGCAACACCGCCGAAAGCCCCGAGCGGCAGGATGACTATCTCGAGCAGGTCATAAGCCGCGGAATTTCCGCAGTAGTGCTCCTGGGCGCGGTGGAAAGCCCCGGACTCCTGCGCATCGCAAAGACCGATACGCCGGTCGTCTTCGTCAACCGTCGTCCGCCCGACCCGGTCAAGGGACACTTCGTCGGCATCGACAATCGGTCCGCCGGCGCGGCCGTCGCGGAGCATTTCGTCGCCCGCGGCTACAAGGATTGCGCGGTCATTCACGGGCCGCAGCGTTACGCGGCGAGCGCCGAACGGCTCGCAGGGTTTCGCGCCAAGCTGAAGGAACACGGAATCAAGCTGCCGGCCAGCCGGCAAATCGAGTCCGCGCTGACCTCCGAGGCGGGGCACGAGCAGGCACAGGCGCTGCTGGCCTCGGCCAAGCCGCCCCGCGCCGTCTTCTGCGGCAACGATTCCATCGCCTACGGCGTCTACCGCGCCGCTGCCGAGGCCGGCCTCGACGTTCCGCGAGACCTCGCCATCTTCGGCTTCGACGACAACCGCCTCAATCAGTGGCTCGCGCCATGGCTGAGCACGGTCCACGTTCCAGTCCAGGATTTCGGCCCGGCAATAGCCGAGATCCTGCAAGAGCGCCGCGAAGGCGCCGCGCAGTCACCCGCAACGGTGCTGCTCCCGTACACGCTGGTCATCAGGGATTCGGCGTGATCCACAACTCGTAAAGGAGGAAACGATGAAAAGGGGAGACGGGCTGAAGGCCGTGCTGCTGGCCTGTGCGTCGCTGGCAGTGGCTTCCATGGCCCATGCGGATGAGATCACGGTCGCGACCGTGAACAATCCGGACATGGTCATGATGCAGCAACTGAGCGCCGAGTTCACCAAGGCGCATCCGGACATCAAGGTCAATTTCGCGGTGCTGCCGGACCAGGTCCTGCGGCAGAACATCACCCAGGACGTGGCCGCCGGCGGCGGCCGCTATGACGTCGTGACGATCAGCCCGTTCGAGGTCCAGGCGGGCTGGGCGAAGAACAAGTGGCTCGTTCCGCTGGATCCCATGTTCGGCGCGCTCTCCGACGCGGACAAGAAGGCCTATGATCTCGACGACCTGATCCCGACCATCCGCGCGGCCCTGACGACCGATGGCCAGCTTTACGGGCTGCCGTTCTACGGCGAGAGCTCGTTCACGATGTACCGGAAGGACCTGTTCGACGCGGCCGGCATCAAGATGCCCGAAGCGCCGACCTGGGACGACATCCGCGCGGCGGCCTGCAAGCTCAACGATCCGTCGAAGGGCATCTACGGCATCACCATGAAGGGCGTGCCCGATTACGGCCAGCTGGCGCCGTTCATCACCTTCATGCATTCCTACGGGGCCAAGTGGTTCGACGAGAACTGGCATCCGCAGATCGACAGCGAGCCCTTCAAGAAGGCCTTCACCGCCTATGTCGATCTCCTGAAGAAATGCGGCGAGCCGGGTGCCACCAGCGTCGGGTTCAACGAGTCGCTGACCCTGATGTCGCAAGGCAAGGCGGCGATCTGGGTCGATGCGACGGTCGGCGCAGGCTTCCTCGCCGATCCGAAGTCGTCGCAGGTCGTGGGCAAGATCGGCTACGCCCTGGCGCCGACCGAAGGCTCGAAGAACGGGTCCGCCTGGCTCTACACCTGGGCGCTGGGCATCGTCTCCAGCTCCAAGCACCAGAAGGACGCATTCGAGTTCATCCGGTGGGCGACCTCCAAGGACTATGTCGACCTCGTCGCCAAGACGGCGGGCCCGGTCCGCATCCCGCCGGGAACGCGGCTCTCGACCTATGATCGCGCCGACTACCAGCAGGCGGCACCCTTCGCGCCGGTCGTGCTGAAGGCGATCGAGGGCGCCGATCTCACCAAGCCGGCCAAGGATCCGGTGCCCTATACCGGGACCGCCCAGGTCAACATCCCGGAATACGCCGCCTGGGCCGCCGAGTTCGGCCAGAACTTCTCTGCCGTCATCGCCGGCAGCATGACCGTGGATGAGGCGTTGAAGCGCTCGCAGGAAGTCGCGGTGCGCGTGATGACCGATGCCGGATACATCAAGTAAGTGACCATCGACGTGATGACAGCGGCGAGCGCGCCTCGAAAGGGGCGCCTCGCTCCCTCGCGCTGGGCGACGGTGCCTGCGGTGGCGTATCTCGTGATCGTCACCCAGGTGCCGCTGCTGGCGACGCTCTATTTCAGCGTGCATTCGTGGAATCTGCTCTACCCGGCGCGGCCCATGCGATTCGTCGGCCTGTCGAATTTCGCCTTCATCGTCACCGACCCGACGTTCCGAACCGCGATCTGGAACTCCATCGTCTTCACCGTCGTGCCGGCGGTGCTATCGACCCTGATCGGCCTCGGCCTCGCGCTCCTGGTCAACCGGATGCGCTACGGGCGCGAGCTCGCCTATTCGCTGCTTTTCGCGCCGTTTCTGATCATGGAAACCGTCAGCCCGATCATCTGGAAGACGATGATCCTCAACCCGATCTACGGGCTTCTCAACTTCGCCCTGACCTCGCTGGGGCTCGCGCCGGTCGATCTCATCACCACGGCGCCCAAAGCCGCGATCATCATCATGATCGTGTGGCAGTGGTCGCCGTTCATGATGCTGATCCTCCTCGCTGGATTGCAGACGGTCCCCCAGGACACGATCGAGGCGTCCCGCATCGACGGCGCGAATGCGTGGCAGCAATTCCGGTACATGGTCTTGCCGCACCTCGTGCCATTCCTCACCGTCGGCATGCTGATCGAGGCCATTCTTATCCTCCCGATCTTCGGGCCGATCTACGTCGGGACCTACGGCGGACCCGGAAACCAGTCGACCAACCTCATGTTCAGCGTCTACCGCGTCCTGACCGAGCAATATGAGATCGGTCGCGCCGCCGCTGGTGGATTGATCACGGCCGTCATGACGACGATGGTCGCCCTGGTGCTGCTCTCCTATGTCCGCCCCTACATGGAGCGGAAGTGATGCCGCGCTTCTCGCCGCTGACGATGGCGACTTTCGCGATCGCGATCCTGCTGTGCTTTCCTATTCTCTGGACCGCATTCACCGGGTTCAAGAGCGAAGCCGACGCGATCGCCGTTCCCCCGACGGTCTTTGTTCCCCTGAGCTTCGAGAAGTATCTCGGCGCGCTGGAGGGCGACTACGCGCACTTTCTGGCCAATACCCTGATCGTGGTCGGCGGCTCGGTCGTGATCGCTTTCGCTCTCGGTCTGCCGGCAGCCTATAAGCTGGCATTCTTTCCGGGCCGCAAGTCGAACGACCTTCTGTTCTTCGCGCTCTCGACCCGCTTCATGCCCGGCGTCGCCGTGATCGTGCCGATCTTCGTGCTCTATAGCCGCCTGCACCTGATCGACTCGCTGTTCGGCCTGATCATCATCTATACGGCACTGAACCTGCCGATCGTGCTCTGGCTGATGCGGTCGTTCTTCCGCGAAGTGCCGTATGAGATCGTCGAGTCCGCCCTGGTCGAAGGCGCATCCCATCGGCTGATCTTCTTCGCGGTGGTGCTCCCGCTCTCGAAAGGCGGGCTGGCGACGACGACCTTCCTGCTTCTCATCCTGACCTGGAACGAGTTCTTCTTCGCCGTGAACCTCACCGGACAGAATGCCGCTACCCTTCCGGTCTATATGGCCTCGTTCCTTACGACGGAGGGACAGAGTTGGGCGCGGATGTCCGCTGCCGCGGTCCTGGCCGTGCTGCCGGTGCTCATGGTCGGCTGGGTCGCGTCCCGCGCGCTGGTAAAAGGACTGTTCGCGGGGGCGGTGAAGTGAGCTTGCGTGAAGTGCGGCCGCCATCAGGCCGGAAGATGGTCGCCTGCGTCGGTGTCGCCGTGCTCGATCTCATCTACGGCGTCGAACGGCTGCCCTCCGAGGACAGCAAGATCCGCGCGCATTCGCTGGTGGAGAGCGGCGGCGGCATGGCGGCCAATGCGGCGTCGGCGATCGTCCGGCTCGGCGGCCAGGCCACGTGGTACGGCCGGGTCGGCGATGACGAGATGGGGACGCATGTCCTGGCCGGTCTCCGCGCGGAGGGCGTCGAGACCGCGGCCGCGCGGCGGATCGCCGACGCCCGCACCTCGCATTCGGTGATCCTGGTCGATGGCGAAGGCGATCGTGCGATCGTGCTCTACGGCTCCGAGGCGCTGGACGGCGATCCGTCCTGGCTCCCGCTCGACCAGGTCGCGGCCCATCAAGTGGTCTTGGCCGACATTCGCTGGATACCTGGTGCCATCAGTGCGCTGACCGCGGCCCGGGCCTCCGGCCGGCCGGCCGTGCTCGATGCCGACACGACCTATGATCCCACGGCGATGGCGGCCGTGAAGGCGGCGTCGCATGTGGTCTTTTCCAAGCCAGGCCTCGAGTGCCTGTTCGGCGGCGCGCCGGAGGAAGGGCTGCGGCGTGCAGCCGATCATGCCCCGTTCGTCGCCGTGACGCTCGGCTCGCAAGGCGTGCTGTGGATCGATGCAAGCGGCGGCATTCGGCGCATGCCGGCCGTCCCGGTCGAGACGCGCGAGACCCTGGGGGCGGGCGATGTGTTTCATGGCGCCTTCGCCTTGGCGCTCGCCGAGGGGCGCACGGAGGAGCAGGCGATCGAGTTCGGCGCGGTGGCCGCGGCATTGAAATGCGGCCGGGCGGGCGGGCGCTCGAGTTTTCCCTATCGAAACGAGGTTGATGAATGGATGCGGCGAATCGGCTGAACGACCTCTCGCCCGGCAAGTACCGGGCGATCTCGCGGATGATCGACCGGGCAGGGCATTTCAAGATGGTCGCCGTCGATCAGCGTGCACCGATGCGGGCGATTCTGAAGGAAGCGCTCGGCCGCGATGCCGCCTTCGAGGATATGGGCCGGCTGAAGCGGTTGCTGGTCGAGGAACTGGCGGCGGAATCGACCGCCGTGCTGATCGATCCCGAATACGGTCTGCCGGCCGCGTTGGACGTCCTCCCGGGCGGGCCGGGCCTCATCGTGACTCTCGAGGATTCGAATTTCGAGGTTACGCCCGGCGGCCGCAAGGCGCGGGTCATTCCCAACTGGTCGGTGGAGAAGATCAAGCGTCTCGGCGCCGACGGGGTGAAGTTCCTGGTCTGGTACAATCACAAGGCGGACCGGGCGGTGATCGAGCATCAGCACGCGATCGTCCGGCACCTGGGCGAGGAATGCGCCCGCTACGACATCGCCTTCCTGATCGAGCCGCTGGTCTATCCGCACGACGAGGAGCCGCGGGATTTCGCCCGGAACCGCGCCGATTATGTCATGCGCTCGATCGAGGATCTGTCCGACCCGGCCTTCGGCATAGACATCTACAAACTGGAGAGTCCGGTCGATGCAGCGGAGCTCGGTCACGACGATGCGGCGCGCGAGGCGCTGACCGCCATGTTCCGCAAGATGGCGGCGAAGCTGCCCGGTCCCTGGGTCATGCTGAGTGCGGCTGCCGATCCGGACAAGTTCGCGCGCGTGCTCGCCTGCGCCTATGCCGCGGGAGCGAGCGGATTCCTGGCCGGCCGGTCGATCTGGAAGAGCGCCGCGGGATCCTATCCGGACATCGACGCGGTCCGGCAGAAGCTGCGCGGCACGGCGGTGCCCTACATGCGCCGGCTGAACGAGATGACCGACCGCTCCGGCGCGCCGTGGACCCAGCGGCCGCATCTGCCGCCGGCTTCGGCGCCGGATCAGTTTCCGGCGTCGTTTCCGGGCTTCTGAGCAACGAAAAAACGAAACTGCGGAGGATCCACCATGACGGACAATGTACGGGCGCTTGGCGCCCTGTTCCGGTCGATGCGCTCGGTCGATCTCGCGCCGACGCTCGAAAAGGGCATTCCGACTTTTCCGACGCACCCTCATCTCGTGATCGACGCGACCAAGACCCATGCCCGCGACGGCTATTACTGCCAGTCGCTCTCGATGGCGGAGCATACCGGCTGTCACGTCGATGCGCCGGCCCACATCCACGCCGACAGGATGGACGAGACCATCGAGACGTTCCCGTGCAACCACCTCTTCGCGACGGCCAGGGTCTACGACTTCTCGTCGCGCGAGTTCCGGCCGGGGGAAACCTTGAAGCGCCAGGACATCCTCGACTATGAGACGCGACATGGACAACCGGTCGGCGCCGGAGAAATCGCGCTGGTGAATTTCGGCTGGCTCAAGCGGCACTGGCACACGGACAGGCGGGCGCACTTCTACGCGCAGAACGAACCCGGCATGGACGAGGGCGTCGCGGCGCTGTTCCATGAGCGCGGTGTCCGCGCGGTCGGCGCCGACACCATCGCCTGCGAGATTCCGATGGTCGACGGCAAGCTCGGAGACGATCCCGGGCACAGCCGCCTCTGGTTGCCGAAGGGCATCCTCATTCTCGAATGCGTGGCGCGAATGGAGCTCCTGCCGCGCAGCTGCTTCGTGACCGCTGCCCCGCTGCCGATTGCAAACGGCTCCGGCTCGCCGCTGCGGCCGATCGCGTTCTTCTAAATCCGGATGATCCAAGAGGCCCCCATGCCGACCACTCCCGACTTCAGCGTCCAAGGCAAGCATATCCTCATCACCGGCGGCACCGGCGGGATCGGCGGCGCCTTCACGAAGGCGTTCCTGGATCACGGCGCGAGCGTCATCGCGGCGGACGTCGCCGAGCCGAAATCGGCGCTGGATCCGCGTGTCCGCTATGAGCAGCTCGACGTCCGGGACGACCGCGCGGTCGAGGCTTTGGCTTCGCGGGTCGAGCGGCTGGATGCGCTGATCCATTGCGCCGGCCGCCTGGCTCGCTGGGAGGAATACAAGCCGGAGGTATTCCAGGAAATCCTCGACATTCATCTGGTCGGCAACTTGCGCCTTGCGAACGCTTTCCGGCCACATCTCAAGGCGAGCCGCGGTTGCCTGATCAATATCGGTTCGATGTACTCCTATTTCGGAGCGCCCCAGGTGCCGGCCTATGCGGCCGCGAAGACAGCGGTGGTCTCGTTGACGAAGTCGCTGGCGATCGCCTTTGCCGCCGACGGCATTCGCGTCAATGCGATAGCGCCCGGCTGGATCAAGACGGAGATCAGCCGCGGCGGCCGCGAGAATCCGGAGTTCAACGCCAGGGTGGTCGCGCGAATACCGGGCGGCGAATGGGCGGAGCCTGAAGAGCTTGCGGGGACCGCGATCTTCCTCGCGTCATCGGCGTCGCGGCTGATCAACGGCGTGACGATCCCGGTCGACGGCGGCTACTGCGCGAGCTGACATACGTCGCCGATCAATGATCGCCAGGCCGGGCTCCCGTCGTCTTTCGGCTCGCGCGTACCAGTGCTTCGTAGATGCGGGCTATTCCCCCTGGAAGACGCCTCGAATGAAGTCGCGATAGACCCGGATCTGGGCAGGCAGGATGCCAGGGTCCTGCATCATCCGGCTGAGGACGATCCCGCCTTCGATCAGGATCCAGGCAGTATCAGCAAGCTCATCGAGGTCGACTTTGATCTTCTGCGGGTACCGCTCGGCGATCCTGCCCAGCCGTGTGCGGAACTGTCGGCGCCAGCCCGAGGCAGCGCTCAAATTGAGATCCCGAATCTCGCGGCTGACGAGCTGGTCCTGGTAGCAGAACGAAGCTGCAATGCATCCCGGATGGGCCGCGGGGAGCCGCTGCAGCATCTCGATCAGGAGCTGAAGGCCGACTAGAAACCCGTGCAGCGGGTCTTCGTCAAGTTCTTCACCGCGGCGGAAGATCCCTTCGAGGATCAGGCGATCCTCCTCGAGGAAGCGTTCCATCAACGCCTTTGCCAGGCCATTCTTGTCGCCAAAGTGATAGACGAAGCCGCTCTTGCTGATTCCGACCTCGACGATCAGCTCTTCGATCGAAGTCGCGGCGAGGCCCTTCGCAAGAATCGCATGTTTCGCCGCTTCGAGCAGGCGCTCTCGGGCGGGCTTGGGCTTTCCGGACGTCGCTGCGATCTCTTTCATGCCGCACAAACCGCTATCTCACGGCCTCCGTCTCGCCAACTGTACTTAAGGTACAGTGAAACGCCTACGGGAGCCATTCCGGGCGGGAGGATGCCAATGCAGATGACGTAACACGTTGTGCCGACGCCGGTTTTCCGGGTCCCGACACATGTACCACGTGTATTCTAGCGCTCGGCGCCGGTTTCCCCGAGGGTCATCTCACCACATCATCGCCGACAAGGGGACGTCATGCCGACGCCGGATGCAAAATACCGCCACAGCCTGCCGCAGCTCGGCCCCGGCCTCTTCCTCACCGACTCCGGGCTCGAGACGGAATTGATTTTTCACGATGGAATCGAGCTCCCCTGTTTCGCCTCGTTTCCCTTGCTGCAGAGCGACGCCGGCCGTCGGAGACTCCATGAGTACTACTCGGCATTCGCCCGACTGGCCGTCCAGAAGCGCCTCGGCTTGGTGCTGGAGACAAACACCTGGCGCGCCAACGCGGATTGGGGCGCGAATCTCGGCTATGACGCGACAGCGCTTGCGGACATCAATCGTCGTGCCGTCGAACTTGTGCTCGAGATCCGTCACGCCTTCGAAGTGCCGTCGAGTCCGATGCCGATCAGCGGATGCGTCGGGCCGCGCGGCGACGGCTACAGACCCGGACAGCTCATGACGAACCGCGAGGCACTGGACTATCACGACGCGCAAATAGCGACGTTCGCCGAAACGGCGGTCGATCTTGTCTCCGCCTTCACGATCACGAACACTCCGGAGGCTCTCGGGATCGTGCTGGCCGGCAAGCGCCGCGACATACCCGTGGCGATGGCGTTCACGCTTGAGACCGACGGAAGGCTGCCGACCGGGCAGCCTTTGCGCGACGCGATAGCCGAGGTCGATGCCGCGACCGGAAACTACGCATCCTTCTTCATGATCAATTGCGCGCATCCCACACACTTTGACGACGCTCTCGATGACGGCGAATGGACGAAGCGGCTGAAGGGCGTCCGAGCCAACGCCTCCCGCAGGAGTCATGCCGAGCTCGACGCCGCCAGCGATCTCGATGCGGGTGACCCGGCGGAGCTCGCACGGCAGTATGTTGCGTTGAGGAAGCGCCTCCCGCATGTCAACATCGTCGGCGGCTGCTGCGGCACCGACTTCCGCCACGTCGAAGCAATCTCAGAATGCTGCCAAGTCGCGGCTCCTTAAGGGGGCGAAACGGGACGCCATAGCCGCCGCCCAGGCGAGCCGATACCGCCCGCCGCAACGATGACACGTGACCCTGCGAAAAAATAGTTGACTAGGAAACCCCATCGTGATTGTTTCCTAGTCAACAAAAGCAGTGCCTGATGAAGCCGGTCTCCGAGTTGACTGATCATACCGGGTTCTGGATGCGCATGGTGTCCAACGCCGTGTCGCAGGCGTTTGCCCGTAAGGTCGAGACCGAAGGTGTCACTGTGGCGGAATGGGCGTTCATGCGGGCGCTCTACAGCATCGATCCGACGCCCCCATCGGTTCTGGCGAACAGGATGGGCATGACGAAGGGCGCCATTAGCAAGCTTGCGGACAGGCTGCTGGCAAAAGGCCTGATTGCGCGGACGACAAGCGCAAACGACAAGCGCGGTCACAGCCTCTGCCTGACGAGAGAGGGAAGGGCCAAGGTTCCGGTTCTGGCCTCACTTGCCGACGAGAACGACGCCGAGTTTTTCGGCGTGTTGACGAAGGAACAGCACAAAGAGCTCGACCGGATCCTGAAGGCTCTCGCCGAGCGGCGAGGGCTTAAGACGACGCCGGTGGACTGATCGCCGGACGCGCTCAACATCGCTACGAAAGGAAACCGCCATGGATGCGGAACGGATTTCTATTGCCGAAACCTGCTTGAGCGCCGCCCATGACGGTCGCCTGAGCTTTCCGGAGATCGTCGGCAAGCTGATCGACGCGGGCTTCGAGGGCTACACGGTCGACTATCGCCGGAACAGCCAGACCTACTACCTGCCGGACGGCGACAGCGTGACGATGGACATGCCGCCCTCCGCCAGCAATGTCGCCGCCGCATTCGGCGCACCCGAAATCGAGCGCCTGGTGCGGTGGGCGCAGGCGAACCCCGCCGATTACAGCTATGTCGCCTTCGGCGAGAAGGCGAGGGCCGCCGGTTGCGCGGGATATCTCGTCTCGTTCCTGGGTCGCCGCGTCGTCTATTTCGGGCGCAGCGCAGAGACCCATGTCGAATACTTCCCGAAGTGACAGGGCACGGCGCGTCCGGGCGAGCCTCGGCAGCACCCCGCCAAGGTCACTAGAGGCAGCCCTCAACAATGCCGGTCATGAGGGCAATGTCCGCCGCTCCGACAATCGCCGCGTCTACGGTTGGCGCGCTAAGCCGACTGCTGCGATCGACCAATACGTCGGCAGTGGCGCCTCGGTTGAGACCACATGGTCAGCCTTGAGCACCAGGCGGACAAATGCGCGAAGCCGCAGCGGCCCTCGGCGATGGTCATACAACGATCCTGCCGCGAAGTTCGCATCTCACGCCGTCTTGCAATCCGCCTGGATCGCCGCGAGCTGCGACAGGATCGAGCCCTTGTCCGCTGCGTAAGACCCGTCGAACACCGCCGAGCCGATGGTGAAGGCGTCTGCGCCCGCCTCCGCCAACGCCATTATCTGCGCGCGGGTGGAGACGCTGCCGGCGACCACCAGATGCCCTTTTCCGAGGCCGCGGCGGGCTGCGCGCACCAGCTCGAGCGGCTCTGCTTCTGTCGCGCGGTAGGCGAGCAGATCCGCGCCTTCGCAGCCCTTTTCACGAAAATCGCGGCAATGTGCCTCGACATCCTCGGGCCGGCCCCCGAGCTTGGTCGGGTGGCTGCGCGGGAAGCCCGGAAAGGGCAGGTAAGCGGTCTTGGTTCCCTTGGTGATCGCCTGCACGCCGGCGACGTCGGTGCCGCCCAGCAGGCGATCGACCCCGAGCCCGGTGGCGATCCGCGCCGAATTGAGGCAGGCCTCCGGCGTGGTCGAGACCACCTCCATATAGACGGTGGCGCCGGAATCGCGGATCGCGGCCGCGAGTTTCGCCAGCGTCTCCGGCGAGACGCCGACGTCCTTGAATCCAACATGACGCAGCTTCAGCGGGCGGATCGACTCGAACAGCTCCAGGCAGTCGGTGATCGTGCGGTCCTGCCGCGTCAGCATGAAAATGAAATCCACGGTGCCTCCTCGTCGGATTCTTATGGCTGGGTCAAGTGATGGCCGGCATCAGGCGGTCAAGCGCGCCGGAATTCGCCGCGAGATCGAGAAACGTGTAGCGGTTGCGAATGAGGCGGGCGCCGCGCACGGCGGCCTCGTAGAAGGTCTTGGTCCAACTGAGCTCGCGCGGCGCCCGTGGCGCGCCGGCCCGGACGAGAACCGCATCGAGCTCGGCCGTGGAAATCACGACCTTGGAGATGCGCTCGGTGAATTGCGGCCAGCGCGACGCGATCCGCTGGTTCGCCGCGTCCAGCCTTTCGCCGGTCAGGCGCTTCTGCGCGAACTCCTTCCAGCAGGAGGGGCCGAGCTCCGGGCCGAAGGTGCGGATGACATCCGCCTCGCCCTGCGCTTCGGCCGCGAGGACCGGTGCCGGTGCCGCGAGCATCGTCTCCTGCAGCCGGGCCGTGGTCAGGGTGGTCACGCCGATCTGCTCGCCGTGGAAGGAGAGCGGGAGGTCATCGCCACCCATCATGTCGGCGTAGTGGCTGATGAGATGCTCGCCCTGGCTCGCCGGCTGGCTGCTGCCGCAGATCGCCGTGCCGAAGCCAGAGAGGAGCAGCGTGCGCACCAGGCTCTCCATGGCCGCGTGGTCGCCGGCCATCAGCGCATCGGATCGGCCGAACAGCTCGCCTTCGTCTTCGGCCAGGAGCGCGAAGGGCATTTCGCGATAGGGCTGGTCGAACAGCAGATGCGCCAGCAGCCAATCGGCCTGGGCGGTCGGCCGGCACAGGCTGTCGCCGAGACCGGAGCGGATCATCCGCGCGGGAGCGGCGGCAAGCACGCCGATGTCCAGGAACACGCCGACCGGCGCATGGGCGGTCAGCGATTTCTTCAGCCCGCCGACGGTGATCGCCGCATTGACCGAGACGTAGCCGTTCATCGAGGGTGCGGTGCCGAAGACGGCGTAGGGCTTCTTGTCGAGCGCGCTGGCGTACTTGCAGAGGTCGTTGATCGTGCCCGAACCCACCGCGATCAAGGCATCGGCCGTTCCCGTCGCCGCGCGCAGCCGCTCGACCGTCGCATGATCGGGATGCGGCCGTGCCGGCAGCACGATGTTGATGAGCTTCACCTTGCCGGTGAGGGCGCGCTCCACGCGGTCGCCGAGCACCGCATGCGTGGTCACGTCGCTCACCAAGGCGAGCGTCCGCCCGAGCCCGAGCGCGTGGACGACCTCGCCCTCGCTTCCCGCCAGCGAGCGCGCAATCACCACGGACTTGGTATCGACCCGGAGCGGGGCACCACCGTCGGGATCCGGGAAGGTCCCGGCGAGCAGGCGATCGAGAGTGCGCGTTGCCATGGATGAAGCTCCGGTCAGGACGGGTTGGCGGGCGCAAAGAGCGGAGTCAGGTGCCGGAACAGATCCCGATACCGCGCATAGGCCGCCTCATAGGCGGCGGCCGTCTCCGCCTGCGGCTGCAGGCGTCGCATCTTGCCGCCAAGCGCCTGCGCCGCCGCGGGCAGCGTGTCGAAGGCGCCGATCGCGACGGCGGCGAGCATGGCAGCGCCGATCGGCGCGCAATCGACATTGGCTGGGATCTCGGCGCTGCGCCCGACGATGTCGGCGCGCATCTGGGTCCAGAGCGCGCTCCGCGCGCCGCCGCCGACCAGCAGCAGCGAGTCCGTCCCGATGCCGAGCTCTTCGAGATGATCGACGACGTCGCGCATCGCGAAGGCGCAGCCTTCCAGCACGGCGCGGATCATGTGGCCGCGACCATGCGCCGGCGTCAGGCCGTAGAAGCAGCCGCGGGCATCGGGCTGCCATTGCGGCGCCATGGCGCCGCTCAGGGCCGGAATGAAGGTGAGGCCTTCGCAACCCGGCGGCACGCCGGCGGCCAGGGCGTCCATCGCCGCGAAGTCGCTCACCGCCAGGATCGATCCCAGCCAGACCATCGATCCTCCACCGAGCCAGCCGGGATTCTCGATGAAGTAGGTTCCCCCCGGATAGGCATGCGTCTCGACCAGGGCGGCGCGATCGCGCAGGGCCGTCGCATGGAGCGCGCCCACGACCTCGCCGGTGCCGATCGAGACCGCGACGCGCCCCGGCGTCACGAGGCCGCCGCCCAGCGGCGTCGCGAAATCGTCCCCGGTGCCGACCGCGACCGGGACGGCGTGCGGCAGTCCGGCCAGCGCCGCGCCGCGCTTGGTCAATCCTCCGGCCAGGCTTTCCGCCGGACGGATGCGCGGCAGCACGCCGGCGGAAAGCTCGAAGCAATCGAGCAGCGTCGGATCGTAGCGCTTCCGGTCGAGGCAATAGGCCATGCTGGTCGAGGCCAGGGAAGGATCGATCACCGCCTCGCCGGTGAGGCGCTCGACCATGTAGGAGACCGGCTGGTGGAAGCGCGCGATCGGGCGCGCCGGCCTGGCGTGTCGCTTCAGCCAGCGTGCCTTGGCCGCGAGATGTCCGGGATCGAGCACCAAGCCGCCGGTCTCGCGGACGGCGTCGGCGGGAACGTCGGCGATCTCGGCCGTCGCCCGGCGATCGATCCAGGTGATGCAGGAGGTGAGCGGATCGCCCGCGTCATCGACAGCGATGCAGCCGTCGAGCTGGCCGCAGAAGCCGATCGCCGTGACATCGCGGGGAGCGGCATCGGCCAGCGCCAGGCTCTCGGCGACGGCCGGCGCCAGGGCGAGTTCCCACAGCCGCGGGTCCTGCTCGACCCAGCCGGGCCGCGGGTAGTCGAGCGGATAGCGCCGTGCCGCGCGGCCGCGGACCCGCAGGTCGCGATCGAGGACGCAGACCTTCAGCGTCTGCGTTCCGATATCGACCCCGACGATCATGCCGTGACCCTTCCCATCGCGCGCGGCGCGTCAGCAGCAGGCGGGGGCCGGTTCCTTGCCCTGGCCGTAGGTCTTGAACCGCTCGATCGTGCGGTCGATCTCCACCTTGGAAAGGATGTTGGGCTTGCCGACCTGCAGCGCGCGCCAATATTGCGCGGCCAGAGTCTCGACCTCGACCGCGAGCCACATCGTCTTCTTCAGGTTGGGGCCGACCACGATCATGCCGTGATTGGCGAGCAGGCAGGCGTTGCGGTCCTGCAGCGCCTTGACCGCGTTGTTCGCGGTTTCCTGGGTGCCGAAGGTGGCGTAGGGCGCGCAGCGGATGTTGTGTCCGCCGGCCGCGGCCACCATGTAGTGCACCGCGGGAATCTCCATGCCGAGGCAGGAGAGGGTGGTCGCGAACATCGCGTGGGTGTGCACCACCGACCCGACCTCGGGCCGCGTCGTCATCAGCGCGTGATGGAAGCGCCATTCGCTGGAGGGCCGGCACTTTCCCTCGTGGCTGGCATCGGGCTTCATCAGCACGATGTCGGATGGCTTCATCTCGTCATAGGCGATGCCGGAGGGGGTGAGGAGGAAGCCTTCCTTGACCCGCACACTGATATTGCCCGACGTGCCCTGGTTGATGCCGCGCCGGTTCATGTCCTGGCAGGCGGTGATGATTTCCTTGCGCAACGCCTCGTATTTCATCGAATTTCCCCCTGCTCAGTCCCCTGGTCAATCATTGTCCCGGCCGTCGGCGATCAGTACGTCGAGCGGCAGCGCTTCGAGCGCCGCCATGATCTCCGGATCGGGCGTGCGGTCGGTGATGAGGTGCGTGACTTTCTCGAAATTGCCGACCCGGATCGGCGCGAAGCGGCCGAACTTGCCGTGGTCCGCCACGACGACGGCGGTGCGCGCCGATTGCAGCATCAGGCTGTGCAGCTCGCCTTCTTCCCGCGTGTAGTCCATCAGCCAGCCGGCCGGCGAGATGGCGCCCGCGCCGATGAAGACGAAATCGGCGAAGTAGTTCGCCAGCATGACGGTAGCGTCGCGGCCGAGCGTCGCGCCGTTGATCGGCTGCACCTCGCCGCCCAGCATGTAGACGCGGTTGCTGTTATGTCCCATCAGCTTGCCGCAGACGATCACGCTGTTGGTGAAGACGGTGAGGTCGCGATGCCCCAGCAGCGCTTCCGCGACCGCCTGGGTGGTGGTGCCGCTGGCGATGATGATGGAGGCGCCGTCCGGCACAAGACTGGCGGCGGCCGTGCCGATCTTCTGCTTGCCCGCCGGGTTCATCACCTGGCGGACATTCATCTCCGGCTCGTTCTGCTCCATCGAGACCGCGCCGCCATGGGTCTTGCGCAGCCGCTTGCTCTGATCGAGTGCCACGATGTCGCGGCGGATCGTCTCCCGTGAAACACGCAGCTTGCGCTTGATCTCGGTGATGGAGATCGAGCCGCGCGTGTTCACGAGAGAGAGAATCAACCGCTGTCTTTCCTCGGCCAGCACGATCGCGAGTCCCCTTCTGCTTCCGGTTCTTTCGGCGGGTGGAACTTCCGCCGAGGTGCTTTTAGCACTCTCTTGCACTTTATGGCAATTATGTTGTAATTTGTGGCATCGGTATGAGGAACTTTGCAACCGTGGACCGGGGCATCAAGCCGCGGCCGAAACAGGGAGATCAAAATGAAGACAAGCAGTTTGACGCGCCGCAGCGTTCTGGCGGGCACGGCGGCGGCAGCCGGTCTCGCCGCGTTCCGGCCCACCGCGCCGTTCGTCAGCAATGCGGAGGCGGCGGCGACCAAGCTCCGGCTGCTGATGTGGCAGCCCTACGCGATCAAGGAGACGGTCGCGGAGTTCGAGAGCGCCACGGGCGCCACCTTCTCGCCCACCTTTTTCGACGGCAATTCCGAGGCCTTCAACAAGATGAAGGTCGGCGGCACCAAGGATTTCGACATCGTGCAGGCCGATGGATTCTGGCCGCGGCTCTACTTCCGCCAGGGCCTGACCCAGGCGGTCGACTACGCCAAGCTCCCGAACACGGTCAACGTCTTCCCCGAGTTCCTACCGAACAAGTTCACCCTGCTGGCCGACGAGAAGGGCGAGCACAACGTGGCGGCGCCGAATTGCTGGGGCGGCTACGGCATCACGATCAATACCTCCAAGATCGCGCCGGAGGACGTGGGCTCGATCACCCTGCTGCTGAACGAGAAGTACAAGGGCCATTTCTCCTCGAACTCGCGCTTCGAGGAGAATATCGCGCAGATGGGAATCCTCGCCGCGACCAACCTCGGCACCATCGACAAGCCGCGCGACGACGGCCAGCCGTTCAATCCCTACCATCTGACCGACGCGGAACTGGACGAGGCCAAGCGGCTGCTGATCGCGCAGAAGAAGCTGATCCTCACCCGCTACCAGGACTACGATGCGCTGGATCGGCTGATGCGCGGCGGGGCAATCTGGGCGGCGCCGGAATTCGCCGAAACCTATCGCCACCTGAAGGTCATGCACGGCGAAGGCAAGATCGACTTCGACGTCCAGCATGTGCTGAAGCCGAAAGAAGGCGGCCTCGGCTGGGTCGATACCTGGATGATCAGCTCCGGCGCCGATTCCGAGCAGGCCGAGCTGGCTCTGAAGTGGATCAATCTCTATCTCAGCAAGGAAAATTTCGCCCGGGTCGTGCGCTCCACCGGATACGGCGGCACGGTCGACGTGCGCTCGCTGTTGAAGCCCGAGGAGATCGACCTCTACTTCCAGGAAAAGAGCGCCGACGCAAGCCAGCTCCATATGTTCGACCAGCCTTCCTCGCCGGAGAAATGGGAGCGCATCTGGTCGGACGTCGAGGCGTCCTGATCGATCCGGGACGTGCTAGTATGACGAAGCTCTAAGTTTGCTTCCGCTGAGAGGTTTGTTTTGGCCGGCGCCACGTTAGAGCTTGAATCCGTCACCCGCAGGTTCGGGCCGGTGACGGCTGTCGATCGCACCGACCTCGTGATCGAGCAGGGCGAGTTCTTCGCCCTGCTCGGTCCGAGCGGCTCCGGGAAGACCACCTTGCTGCGCATCATCGCCGGGCTCGAGCGGCCCGACGAAGGCCGCGTTCTGATCGCCGGGCGCGAGGTCACCGACCTGCCGCCCTACGGCCGCAACGTGGGGATGGTGTTCCAGAATTTCCTGCTGTTCCCGCACAAGACCGTGGCGGAGAACATCGTCTTCCCGCTGCGCATGCAGAAGGCGCCGCGCGCGCACCGGGACGAGCAGCTCAAATGGGCCTTGTCGCTGCTGCGCCTCGATGGACTGGGCGAGCGTTATCCGAACGAGCTTTCCGGCGGCCAGCAGCAGCGCGTCGCCCTGGCGCGGGGGCTGATCGCACGACCGTCGCTGCTCCTGCTCGACGAGCCGCTGGCCAATCTCGACCGCGAGCTTCGCTCCGAGATGGAGGTCGAAATCCGACGCTACCAGAAGCAGCTCGGCATCCCCTTCATCTATGTCACGCACAACCAGGAAGAGGCGCTGACCATGAGCGACCGCATCGCGGTGATGCGGAACGGTCGCTTCGAGCAGATCGGCGCCAAGACCGAGATCTACACAAATCCGGCCAGCGCCTTCGTCGCCACCTTCGTCGGCCATGCCAACCGCATCACCGGCGGCATCGCCGCGATCGAGGGCGGCTACGCCCGGATCGACTGGGGCGGCGGCTCGATCCTCGCGCCGCATCCGGCGGCGGCCCGGTGCGGCAGCGGCGTCAGCTATTTCGTCAAGCACGAGGACATGGAGATCCACGGCGCGGGCCTCAACGGCAAGAGGCAGGACGGCACCAACCAGCTCGCCGGGACGCTGCGCGACATCATCTTCAAGGGGCAGACCGCGAACTACATCGTGGCACTGCCGACCGGCGAAGACATCGTGGTCAGCGGAACTCCGCGCGCCGCCGTCGCGCGGCCGAACGACGCCGTCATCGTCTCCTGGCCGATCGACGCCGGCGCCTGCTTCCCGCGGGAGGATGCGTGACCGGGATGAGCCTGCGCGCCGCTTCGCGGCGGCGGCCCGGCCTTCGTTTCGCCGCGCTGGTGGCGCCCGGCGTGCTGTTCATCGTGATCGGCCTGATGCTGCCCTTGCTCGCGATCGTGGTCTTCAGCTTCTGGCGCACCCAGAGCTATGAGCTCTACCCCGACTGGTCGTTCGACAATTACCGCACCCTGTTCGGCGAGGCGGCGTATCGCACCTTCTTCCTGCGCTCCCTGGTTACGGCGGTCCTGGTCACCGCCATCTGCCTGGTCTGCGGCTGGCCGGTCGCTTATTTCATCGCGCGCCACGGCGGGCGATATCGCCTCCTGCTGGTGCTGCTGCTGGCGGCCCCGTTCTTCACCGGCGTCATCCTGCGGATCGCCGCCCTGCAGGGCCTGCTGGGGCCGGTCGGGCTGATCAACATGGGCTTGAACGTGGTCGGCCTGCCGCCGATCGAGGCGCTGATGTACACCAAGCTCGCGGCGGGACTGGGCCTGGTCTACCTGTTCATTCCGTTCATGGTGACCGCGATCTATCTCTCGCTGGTCAACTTCAACTTCGAGCTCCTGGAGGTCGCGAAGATCAACGGCGCCAGGCCGTGGCGGGCGTTCATCGAAATCACCTGGCCGCTCAACTGGATCGGCACCGCCATCGGCATGGTCCTGGTCTTCATTCCCTGCCTCGCCAACGCGGTGACGCCGCGCTTCCTCGGCGGACCCGAGGCGACCTCGCTCGGCATGAGCCTGTCCGGCCAGTTCGGGGAGACCGGGACCTGGGCGCTCGGCTCCGCCATGGGAGTCTTCCTCTTCACGGTCTCGCTGCTCGCGATCTTCTGCCTTGCCCCGACCATCCGCCTCAAGAGGTCGGGTTTCACCGGCGCGTCGCTGTGATGAAGACGAGCCCGGCGACACTCTCGATGTCGGCCGCGCTCGGCCTGCTCTATGTCTTTCTCTATGGTCCGATCGGCTACGTGATCTACACGTCCTTCGCCGCGGACATCGTCTGGCCGTTTCCGCCGAGCTTCACGCTCCAGGCCTACGCCGACCTCTTCTCCAGCTCCCTCTACAGCGAAGCCCTGGTCAACAGCCTGATGCTGGCGGCCGGCGCCGCGGTCATTTCGACGCTCCTGGCCGGGGCGGGGGCGATCGGCATCCTGCGGTTCCGCTCGCGCTATCGCAAGGCGGCCTTGTTGATCTTCATCGCGCCGCTCTTCGTCGCCGACCTGCTGATCGGCATCTCGGTGCTCGCTTTCAATGCAAGGGTGCTCGGCCTGCCGGGCAACCTCATATCCGCCATGGCGGCGAATGCGATCCAGGGCACGGCTTTTGGCTTCCTGATCATCCTGGCGCAGCTGGTGCGCTACAACTGGGACATGGATGACGCGGCGATGGTGTTCGGCGCGAAGCCGTTGCGCTGCTTCTTCGAGATAACCCTGCCGACGATCTGGCCCTCCTTGTTCGGCGCGTTCCTGATCAGCTTCATCCTGGCCTTCAACAATCTCGAGATCTCGTTCTACACGCTCGGCGCGATCCCGACCTTGCCGTCGGTCGCCTGGGGATCTCTGCGCTTCGGTCTCGGACCCGAGCTCTTCGCCCTGGCCGCGCTGGTGAACGGCTTCGTCTTCGTGGTGTTCGCCGCCATGTACCTGCTGATGCGGTTCGGGGTCGTCCGCTTCGGCTATCGAGGCGTCTGACTCTCCAGGCAGCGCATGGTCCGATCTTGGCGCGAAGCGGGCATCATGCGCTCGGCGTCCCGGATGCCGTCCGCGATCCGGCCAACGGCCGTCTCGCCGCTAAGGGCGGGACGCAATCTCGACGATGTAAGCGGTAGAATGTTTGGAGCGGGCGAAGGGATTCGAACCCTCGACCCCAACCTTGGCAAGGTTGTGCTCTACCCCTGAGCTACGCCCGCGCTCCGGCCGTCTGGAGAAAGAGGCCGGACTGGGTCGCCCGGCCGAACGGCGGCGCGCATCATAACCGGCGGCGATCCATTTGCAAGCCGGAATGACGCCTTTGCGATCAAGATGTTAGCCGCTCCGCGCCGGTTTCAGTCCGCGGCCCGGGCGGCCCCGAGATTCGCCGTCAGCCGGCCCAGGGCCCCATGCAGCCCTTTGATCTCGCCAAGCGACATGCCCGAGGCGCAGAGCAGCTTCGCCGGGATCCCCCTGGCCTTCTGCCTGAGGCCGCGGCCGGCCGGCGTCAGCGCGATCCGCACCTGGCGCTCGTCCGCGGCATCGCGGGTGCGGCTCACGAGGCCGGCCGCTTCGAGCCGCTTCAGGAGCGGCGTCAGCGTCCCGGAATCGAGCCCCAGCCGCCCGCCGATCGCCGAGACGGTGAGCCCGTCCTCCTCCCACAGCACCAGCATCGTCAGGTATTGCGGATAGGTCAGGCCGAGCGGCTCCAGCAGCGGCTTGTAGGTCGCGTTGAAGGCCTGCGCCGCGGCATAGACCGCAAAGCAGAGCTGGTTGTCGAGCTTCGGCAGGCTGACCGGATCGGCCGCCGCCTTGGTCGCGTTCCTGGTCCGGGCCATCGCCCCTCCTCGAGGCCGGCCCCGAAAGTGACCGGCGTCACGCAAATTTCATTGCGCACAATTTAATCGCACGCTATGTACTTGGCAAGGCCGGATCGCGGGAAGCGGCCGGAAAAAGCGTCGATCCATCCCACCCAGAAGAAGGAAATCAGCCATGTCCGTGAACGTCCTCTACTCGACCCAGGCTACCGCGACCGGCGGCCGCGACGGCGAAGCCGCCACCAAGGACGGCAGCTTCAAGGTGAAGCTCTCGACCCCGAAGGAGCTGGGCGGCGCCGGCGGCCCGGGCAACAACCCCGAGCAGCTTTTCGCCTCCGGCTGGTCGGCCTGCTTCATCGGCGCCATGAAGTTCGTCGGCGGCCAGAAGAAGCAGCCGGTTCCCGCCAACACCACGGTCACCACGACCATCGGCATCGGCCCGCGCTCGGAAGGCGGCTTCGGCCTCACCGCCCAGCTCGTGATCAGCCTTCCCGGGATGGACAAGGCGGCGGCCCAGGCGCTGGTCGACGAGGCGGAAAAGGTCTGCCCGTATTCCAACGCCACGCGGGGCAATGTCGAGACGACGTACAGCGTGGCCTGAGCTCCCTTCCACGGGTTGCGCCCACGGCTTGATCGGGAGCGGGCCGGCCGATACCTTGCCGGCCCGTCTTCCTTTCAGGCCTTGAACCATGTCCGAGCCCGCCGCGGCCGATCCCTACGAGATGCAGAAGAACCTCCCCACCAGCCCCGAGGCCCTGCTGGCGCGGCTGAAGGAGCTCGGGATCGAGAGCCATACCGTCGATCACAAGCCGGTCTTCACCGTCGAGGAATCCCGCGAGCTCCGGGGCCAGCTCCCGGGGGGCCATGTGAAGAACCTCTTCCTGCGCAACAAGCGGGAGGAGATGTGGCTGGTGACGGTCGAGGAATCCAAGCGCGTCGACCTCAAGTCCCTGGGCGAGAGGCTGACCGGGGCGACCGGCGGTGCCGCCAAGCTCTCCTTCGGCAGCCCCGACCGGCTCATGACCTATCTCGGCGTCATCCCCGGGGCGGTCACGCCCTTCGCGGTCATCAACGACAAGGGCAAGGCGGTCCGGATGGTGCTGGACCGGGACCTGCTGGCCTTCGACACGGTGCATGCCCACCCCCTGGTCAACTTCAAGGCGACGGCGCTTTCGCCGAAAGACCTGCTGCGCTTCCTGGAGGCCGAGGGGCACGCCCCGCAAGTCATGGAAATCCCTGTCAATTCCCCCGCTTGATAGAACGGCCGGGAAACGCCATTTATAGGGTCATTCTGACCCTTCCGGCCGGTTCGTCCGGCCCATTCGGAGCTTGGAGACCATGGACCAACTGATCGGCGGCGGCGCGGCCGGGGCGCAGGCCGGCGGCGCGAATGCCGCGGACCTCATCAAGGACAGCAACCAGCAGCAATTCGCCAAGGACGTGATCGACGCCTCGATGCAGGTGCCGGTGATCGTCGACTTCTGGGCGCCGTGGTGCGGCCCCTGCAAGCAGCTCGGCCCGGCGATCGAGAAGGTGGTCAAGGAGGCCAAGGGCGCCGTCAAGCTGGTGAAGATCAACGTCGATGAGAACCAGGCCCTGGCCGGCCAGCTTCGCATCCAGTCGATCCCGGCGGTCTATGCCTTCTTCCAGGGCCGCCCGGTGGACGGCTTCGTCGGCGCCCAGCCGGAAAGCCAGCTCAAGCAGTTCGTGCAGCATCTCGCCAAGATGGGCAACGCCGCCGCCGGCCCCTCGCCGATCGACGAGGCGCTGGACCATGCGGAAGCGGCACTCGCCGAGCACGATTACGGCGCCGCCAGCGCCATCTTCGACCAGGTGCTGGCCCATGAGAGCGACAACGCGCGGGCCATTGCCGGCCTGCTGCGCTGCTCGATCGCGACCGGCGACCTCAAGGGCGCGCGCGAGATGGTCGCCGGCCTGACGCCCGAGATGCTGAAGAACCCGGCGATCGCCTCGGCGACCAGCCAGCTCGACCTGGCCGAGGCCGGGCAGAAGGCGGCCGGCCAGACCCAGCAGCTCCAGGCGCGGATCGACGCCAACCCGAAGGATTTCGAGGCCCGCTACGATCTCGCGGTGGCGCAATTCGCCGCCGGCGAGCGCGAGGCGGCCATCGACCAGCTGCTGGCGATCTTCAAGGCCAATCGCGGCTGGAACGAGGAGGCGGCGCGCAAGCAGCTCCTGAAGTTCTTCGAGGCGATGGGCCCGACCGATCCCCTGACCCTCGCCGGGCGCCGCAAGCTCTCCTCCATGATGTTCAGCTAGCGGGGTCCGGCATGGCGTCGGAACCCGGCAGCACCGGCTCCGCGTCGCGCCCCGGCGGCGCGGGACGCGGCTTCGAACCCGGCTTCGCCGAGCTGCCGCGGACCATGCCGGTCTTCCCGCTGACCGGGGCCCTGCTGGTGCCGGGCGGGCGGATGCCGCTCAACATCTTCGAGCCGCGCTATCTCGCGATGACCCGGCATGCGCTGATGCAGCCCGACCGGCTGATCGGCATGGTGCAACCCAGGGAGCGCGGCATCGAACGCAAGACCGATCCCGGCTTCAAGCCGGAGATCGAGCGGGTGGGTTGCGCCGGCCGGATCATCGCCTTCGAGGAGACCGATGACGGCCGCTACCAGATCACGCTCTCGGGCCTGATCCGCTTCAAGATCGCCCAGGAGCTGCCGGTCGATGGCGGCGGCTTCCGCATGGTCGCGCCGGATTTCGCGCCTTTCGCCGCCGACATCGGCCAGCCGAATTTCGCGCTGCCGGGCCGGTCCCGCTTCATCGGGACGCTCAAGGGCTATTTCGAGGCGCGCAACGCCTCGGTCGATTGGAACGCGATCGACGCCATGGCCGACCGCCAGCTCGTCGTCTCGCTGGCCATGCTCTGCCCGTTCTCGCCGGACGAGAAGCAGGCGCTGCTGGAATGCCGCGACCTGACGGAGCTCGGCGAGATGCTGCTCGCGCTCTTCGAGCTCGCGGTGCGCGGCCGCAACGACGACCACCGGCCGCTGCATTAGGATGCTGTTGCCGGCCGAGGCGGTGGCCGAGATCGTGATGACCGTGGCGGATTTCATGGCCTATCTCCGGGAGCGCCGCGGCAAGAGACTGGGAGCCTGATGATGTCCGATGCCGTTGCCGTCGATCCCAAGCTGCTGGAGATCCTGGTCTGCCCGCTGACCAAGGGGCCGCTGATCTACGACGCCAGGAAACAGGAGCTGCTGTCGAAGCAGGCCGGTCTCGCCTACCCGATCCGCGACGGCATCCCGATCATGCTGGCCGACGAGGCGCGGCCGCTGACAGACGACGAGATGCGGCGATGAATGCACGCACGGCGCCCTGGCCCGTGGAGATCCGGCTGAAGTCGAACGAGAAGCTGCTGGAGATCGACTTCGACGACGGTTCCAAATTCAAGTATCCCGCCGAGCTGCTGCGCGTGGAAAGCCCCTCGGCGGAGGTGCAGGGCCACGGCGCCGGGCAGAAGACCATCGTCGCCGGCCGCCGCCATGTCGGCATCATGGGTGTCGAGCCGGTCGGCAACTATGCGATCCGCATCAAGTTCGACGACCTGCACGATACCGGCATCTACACCTGGCGCTATCTCTACGGCCTCGGCAAGCACGCCCACGAGATCTTCGGCGTCTACCTCAAAGCGCTGGAAGAGAAGGGCCTGAGCCGGGAGCCGAAGTAGAACTTCGCATCCTTCACTCGTTCGTCATGCCAAGGCTTGGGCCTTGGGATGACGAACGAGTATGTCGCAAACATCGAACCTAGAGCGGCAGGCCGCGCACCAATCTTGGCAGGTCGCCGACCACGCCCATCGCGTGGCGCATGGCGAGCCGCTTCAGCGGCTTCATCAGGTTGAAGGCGTAGAAGCCGAGATCGCGCGCCAGCCGGACCGGCGGCACGTCGTTCGAGAACAGGCGCACCAAGCCGTCGGTGAAGCCGGTCAGCAGCAGGTTGTCGAACCGCCGCCAGCGCGCGTAGTTCTCCAGGACCGCGAGGCTGCCGAGATCGAGGCCGAGCCGGTGGCCGTCGACCAGAGCCTCCGCGAGGGCCGCGACGTCACGCACGCCGAGATTGAAGCCCTGTCCCGCCACCGGATGGATCGCATGGGCCGCGTCGCCCAGCAGCACGACGCCGTCCTTCGCGTAGACATCGGCCAGCAGCAGCCGCATCGGATAGGAGAAGCGCAGGCCGACCGGCTCGAGCGCGCCCAGCGTCGTGCCGAAGCGCCGCTCGATCTCGGCCGCGAAGGCCGCATCGTCGAGGCCGAGCAGCCAGGGCACGATGCGCGGATCCTCGGTCCACACGATCGAGGAGCGGTGCCGCATCACGCCGCGGTCGTCCGGCCCGTCCGTCATCGGCAGCATGGCGAAAGGCCCGGCGGGCAGGAAGTTCTCATGGGCGACGCCGCGATGGTCGTGCTCATGGGCGACGGTGCAGACGATCGCCGTCTGGTCATAGCCGAACTCCTTGAAGCCGATCCCCGCCAGGCGGCGCACGGCGGAATGGCGCCCGTCGGCGGCGATCACCAGCCGCGCCGGAATCACCCGACCGTCCTGGAGATGCAGATCGGCGCCGCCCGGGTGAAAGCCGATGTCGCTCACCCGCGCGGAATCGATATGCGTGAGATCGCGGCATTCGGCGAGGCGCTTCAAGAGGCCGCGGCGGATCGCGCGGTTCTCGACGATCCAGCCGAAGGGCGGCTGGTCCTCGCCCCCGGTCTCGCCGCGCGGCACCGTTCCCGCCGGCAGGTCACGGGCGTCGTAGTGGACGAAGAACGGGCTCTCATGCGCCGAATGCAGGAGCTGCCGCCAGCCGCCGTCGGAGACGCGGATCTCGCGGATCGGCGACGCATCGGCCTCGAGATGGCGCCAGGCGCCGACGGCCGCGAGCACCTGCTTGGAGCCATAGGCGATGGCGGAGGAGCGGCCGTCGAATTTCGCCTCCGCCATGTCGCGGATCGCTTCCGCCTCGATCAGCGTGGTGGCGATGCCGGCGGTCGAGGTGGCGGCGGCGAGCGTCATGCCGACCAGCCCGCCGCCGACGATCGCGATCTCAGCCCTGGAGTTGCGCGCCATGCCCTGTCCTCTGGGGCTCTGTCCTCTGGGCGCACCTTGCCCGCCTTGCAATTGCCCTGTCCAGAGGCAAGATGGCCGCATGGAATCGCGCATCAAGCTCAAGACCGACTGGAACAACGCGGCGGCGGATTACGCCCGGCATCGCGCCGGGTTTCCCGACTGGTTCTTCGATCGCATCTCGGCCGAGGGCCTGTTCCGCGAAGGCCGTCGCGTGCTCGATCTCGGCACCGGCACGGGAACGCTGGCGCGCGGCTTCGCCCGGCGCGGCGGCAAGGTCACCGGCCTCGACATCGCGCCGCAGATGATGGAGCAGGCCAAGGCGCTCGGTGAGGCGCAAGGCGTGAGCGTCGACTACGTCGTCGCCAAGGCCGAGGCGACCGGATTGCCGGATGCCACTTTCGACCTGGTGAGCGCCGGCACCTGCTGGTTCTGGTTCGACGGCGCCGCGGCGGCCGAAGAGGCGAAGCGCGTGCTGAAGCCGGGCGGTCATCTCCTGATCTGCATGCTCGGCTGGCTGCCGCTCGGCGACAACGTGGTGGCGGCGACCGAGCGCCTGATCGACCGGCACAATCCGAATTGGCGGCTGGGCGGCTACGAGCCGCATCCCAAGGAGTTCCTGCACGACCTCGCCCTCGGCGGCTTCGAGAAACGAGAGAGCTTCTCGGTCGATTACGACATCGCGTACAGCCACGAAGCCTGGCGCGGCCGCATCCGCGCCTCGGCCGGGGTCAGCGCCCATCTCTCGGCCGATGCGGTCGCGGCCTTCGATGCCGAGCACGCGGCGATGCTGGCGCGGGACTTCCCGGCGGATCCCCTCGAGGTGCCGCATCGCATCGTCGCCGCCTGGGGCCGGAAGCCGGCCTGAGCGAAGCACCCTCCGCTTTTACGGCCCGGCGCGTTTCGGCGCCTGGTAAAAGCGAGTTAACCCCCTGACAGATCACGCTTTAACGGCGCCGGCAGGCGCCGGGCGCTTTTTCGTTTCGTATAAGCCCGGTAAAAGCTGGAAGGCGAGGGCAACCTCCGGCGCTCGCGGCACGGCCGTCTTGATTGCGGCAACTGAAAGCCAAGACGAAGCCTTGGCCAGTCCAGGATGCGAAGGCGCGTTTCAGCGCGCTGCCGGAAACCTGCCTTCGGGAAGGTCCTCAGGTCGTCACCAAACGTGGCAGCGAAACGGCTGTGCTGGTACCGGCCAAAGACTGGAAATCCTACAATATATTGTGTTCTGTTGTCAATAAGTTCCGGTTCCGGGGTGACGTAAAGGATTCTGTGTCAGGCGAGGAAGGGGTACTCCAGATGTGAACTGCCAAGCACACAAGAGGAGCACCCCCATGCCACAGCAAGCTGCGACGATCACGAGTTTACCAATGGCCTTTGAGATCGTGAAGGCAATGCAGGCGGACGGCCTGGATTGGGACGAGGGCTATCGGCCGGTCGGCCGGCGGGCTCTGGAGGCGATCATCGAGGCGCAGATGGCAGCGGCGGTCGAGCGCTATCTGGACCAGCTTGAGGCCGATGCGGCCCCCGATCGGCGCAACGGCACCTATCGGCGGCATCTTCTGACCGAGCTGGGCGACATCGAGCTCGCGGTTCCGCGCACCCGACGCTACAGCCCGGTCGAGGTGATCAGGGCCTACGCTCGACGCACGCGGGAGATCGA
>DASZSL010000062.1:0-23027 GCA_035548715.1 Dongiaceae bacterium | reverse complement strand
GGCCGTGAAGGTCGCCCCGCCCGTCTCGGCCAGCACCTTCGTGATCGCTGCCGTCAGCGACGTCTTGCCATGGTCAACGTGACCGATCGTACCAACGTTGCAATGCGGCTTCGTCCGCTCAAACTTAGCTTTCGCCATCTTCTCTCGATCCTATGTGCCGGAACTCTCTAGTCGGCTCTTTCGTTTCGACCGTTCGGCCGGGACTGGACCCGGCCATTCTTGTTTCGCCTGCCGGTCCCAAGACCGGCATTTGGAGCGGGTGACGGGAATCGAACCCGCGTAGCCAGCTTGGAAGGCTGGAGCTCTACCATTGAGCTACACCCGCCCGGCTCGACTCGGCACCCTCCCCCATCCCGGAAAACCGGGCCGGAGGCCTTGGTGGAAGGGGTAGGATTCGAACCTACGTAGGCCGAAGCCAACGGGTTTACAGCCCGTCCCCTTTAGCCACTCGGGCACCCTTCCGAACCCCCGAATCCGCCCTGCGGCGGAGACGGCGGACTATGAGCATTTGCCGTGTGCTGTCAACTTGAAAACACACGAAAAACTCCCATCCGCGCCGATTTCATTTTCCGGCCCGGAGGGAGTTGTTGTAATGCTCGTTGTCCTCGCAAATTTAGGCCCCAAGATGCCGCAGCGCAAGCCATTCCGCCCCCACAAAAACCGATCCCGGGACCGCTTCCAGAGCGGGGCTGAGGGCGAGCACCGGGGACCCCGCCGCGGCGACCGGGACGAGGAAAGACCGGCCCGATTCAAGAGCGGCCCCCGGAATGCCCGGGACAATGCCCGCCGCGCGGCGGAGCGCCGCGAAAAGCCGCAAGATCATGATCTTGCCGCAAAATCATCAAGGTCTTTCGAAGAGCGGGCCGAGCCTAAGCCATCCTTCAAAGGACCGAAGGGAAGCTATTGGATTTACGGCAATCATGCCGTTCTCGCCGCGATCGACAATCCGGCCCGCCGGATCCGCCGCCTGGTCCAGTCCGATCCCTCCGGCGAGCGCGCGGCGCGCGGCGGCAGCGACCGGCCCCTGCCCCCCTGGGAGACCCTGCGCCGCGACGAGCTCGACCGGCTGGCCGGCCGGGAATCGGTGCATCAAGGTGTCGCCGCCCAGGTCGACCCGCTGCCCGAGGTCGAGACCGAGGACCTGATCGCCCGGCTGGGCGACCGGGCCGATTGCGTGCTCATCGTCCTCGACCAGGTGACCGACCCGCACAATGTCGGGGCGATCCTCCGCTCGGCCGCCGCCTTCGGGGCGATCGGGGTGATGCTGACCGAGCGCCATGCCGCGCCCGAGACCGGCACCCTGGCCAAGGCCGCCTCGGGCGCGCTCGAGGTGGTACCGCTGGTCCGGGTCGCCAATCTCGCCCGGGCGATGGAGCAATTGAAGGAGGCCGGGTTCTGGTGCGCCGGCCTGGCCGCCGAGGGCCAGAAGACCCTGGCCGAGGCGAGGCTTTCCGGCCGGGTGGCACTTTGCCTCGGCGCCGAGGGCTCAGGCCTGCGCCGCCTGACCCGGGCCCATTGCGACCTGCTGGTGAAGCTGCCGACCCGGGGCCCGATCGACCACCTCAACGTCTCCAACGCCGCCGCCGTCTCCCTCTACGAGCTGGCGCGCGGCTGACGGTCGACTGCATCGCGGCCGCCATTCCCGCCGGCCGAGCGCGCTCTGAGTCAATCCTGCGCTTCCTCGAAGAAGCGCTGCAGGTCGTCGAGATTGTCCTCGTAGCATTCGACCGTCAGCAGCCGGTCCACGTTCTCGCCGTCGCCCGCCAGCGGCAGGATGATCCGGGCATAGGAGGCGGCGACGTCGCCGACGTTGAGCTGGATCAGGTGCAGGATCGGCGCCCGCCGCGCCACCACTTCGCAGTAGTGGCTGTGGATCAGCTTGCCGTATTCCGGCGGCTGGAGATCGAGCGGCCGCTTGCCGGTCAACTCCTCGCCGTGGACCCGGAAGGTCCCGGTGCCGGCGACGCGATAGCGGAACTCCAGCGGATCATGGCCGACCTCCGCCATCATGACCCGCGGCAGGTCGACCGAGAGATCGAGCGGGTCGATGTCCGCGCGGGACGGCAGCCGCCGGTCCCCGCGCTTGGCCCGCCAGTAGGCGAGCGCGCGGACGATCTCCGGATAGCGCTTGGTGTCGATGTCGAGCTCGACGGCGCGGACGATGCTGAATTTGGCATTCATACTGGATGCGTGTGCTAGAGCTCCCGCACCAGACGGATGCTGTTGGTGACGCCGCGGACCTCCTCGCTCATGCCCCCGCGGGTGGCCGAGCGCAGGAATTTCGGCTGACGCCCCCAGGAGGCGCCGCGGATGACGTGCTTCTGGCAGGCGCCGCCGACCGGCTCGCCCTTGTGGTCGGTGCCGTCATAGCTGCCCAGCATGCAGTCCTGGGTGAACTCCCAGGAATTGCCGAGCATGTCGTAGAGGCCGAACGCGTTGGGCTTGAACGAGCCGACCGGCGACGTATAGGCGTAGCCGTCGTCGCAGCTCGGAAGGTAGCCGGGATCCTTCGGATATTTCTTGTGATACGTCTGGTCGGCACCGTTGGCATAGGTGCATTGCTGGTCGGGGGAATCGCCCCAGAATCGGGCGGTCCTGGTGCCGGCGCGGGCCGCGTATTCCCACTCCGCCTCGCTCGGCAGGCGGTACTTCTGCCCCGTGCGCTTGGAGAGCCAGGCCGCATAGGCCTGGGCGTCGCCGTAATTGAGGCAGACCGCCGGCGAATCGTCCCGCTGCGAGAAGCCGGGATCGGAGAAGGTCCGGCCTTCCTTGGGCAGCCACTTGTCCTCCTCGTCCTTATAATACCAGCAGGAGGCGCCGGCATCGCGGCCGGTGTCGTTCATGAACTGCTTGTACTGCGCGTAGGTGACCATGAACTTGCTCATGGCGAAGGCGCGCGGGATGGTTTCCTTGTGCTGCGGGCTCTCATCCTGGGTATGGCCCTCCTCGCTGTCCGGCGAGCCCATGGTGAAGCTGCCCGCCGGGATGACCACCATGTCGGGGCAGTCCTTGCAGTCCTTGAAGACGGTGCCGGGCTTCAGGTTGGAAGGCGGCGGCGTCAGCTCGGCGCGCGACGCGTTGCCGCCGCTCGAGGCCGATGACGCCGGCTGCGGGAGCGGCGCGGCGGCGGCCTGGGTCGCGGCGCCGCTCTTCAGGTCCTTGATCCGGTTGGCCGCAAGGTCGGCGAAGGTGCCCTTGGGGAACTTCTTGAGATAGGCCTGGAAGTCGGCGGGGTCGTCGCTGTCCTTGATCGAATCCCAGAACACCTGATCGACCGCGGCCGAGGCGCCGGCGCCGGAGAAATCCTTGGAGAAATAGAAGGGCGCCGTCAGCGAGGAGGAATCCCAGGGCACCTGCTGGCTGTCGGTCTCGGCGATCACCTTGGCGCGGACGTTGCGGAACATCTCCTCGATCGAGGCGCCCGGCTTCTGCAGCTCGGCGGCGAGCGCGCCGGCGAACGGGCTGTTGGCGCCTTGCCCGTCGGCGGCGACCGAGCCCGGCGCGGTCGAATAGGCGACGAAGCTGCCGATCGGCGCGTCGAGCTTGGCGAGGCCCATGGTGCCGCTGCGGAAGCTGCGCATCAGCGGATTGTTGCGGCAGGCGTCGAGGATCACGATCTGGACCTTGCTGCCGGAGAAGTTCAGCACCTTCAGCACGGCATCGGCGGAAAGCGCCTCGAGATCGACGTCGCCCTCGCGCTTGATGTTGGCGCCGACGGGAACGAGGTAGTTCTGACCGGAGACCTGCAATCCGTGGCCGGCGTAGTAGAACAGGCCGGTCGCGCTCGGCCCGGCCTTGGCCAGGGCCTCGCTGAAATCGTTGAGCGCCTGCTTCATCTTGCGCTGGTCGCCGTTGGCGACCAGCGTGACCTTGAACCCGACCTTCTGCAGCGTGGCCGCGATCAGCTTGCCGTCATTGACCGGGTTCTTCAGCGAGCCGATGTCGCCGCCGTAATCGCCGTTGGCGATGACCAGCGCCACGCGCGGCTCGGCCTCGGCGCGCACCCCCCAGACCGGCGCCGCCAGCATGCCGCAGAGCAGCGCCATGAATACCCGAAGCTTCATCCCGCCCCCCAAGGTCGAGACAATGCAGGCTCTTCTTTGTCACGGTGGCAGGTCGAGGATTGGAAATCAATCCTCAGGCGCCGCTATCGTCGCGGGAATCGCACGGCACTACACCGGATTGTGCCGCGGCTCCCCGGCCTCCGCGGCAAGCACCCGAATCCAGATCCAGTCATGCTGCGGGTCGCGCGGCCCGTCCCGCGCCTGGAGATTGGTGAGCCGCAGCACCGCGCCGGCCAGCCGCTGCTCGGCATCCTTGTCCCGGCCGAGATAGACCCGGTGGAGCGGCCCGGGACTGCCGGGCGGCGCTGCCGGCGCGCGCGCCAGGCGAACCACATTGGGCCCGAGGTCGCCGAGCTCGCCGAGGAAGCCGTCGACGGCGCCTTGCTGGCCCCGCGGCAGCGCCCAGCGCAGGAAGCTCGCGGTGATGTCGCGGGCGAAGGCGCCGTCCTTCGGGTGCTCGACGAAGGCCCGGTCGAGGCAGAGCTTGGCATCCACGATCCGCCCGCCGGCATCGGTCTCGAGGTTGACCGTCACCAGCGCCTGGAACTTCTCGCCCGACGGCCGGAAGCCGTGCCAGGTGCGCCCGTCCGCCAGCGCCTGGGCCGGCTCATAGCGTTCCAGGCTGAACCAGCGGAAGAACTCCTGGTCCTGCGCCGCGGTGAGCGCCGCGCCGATCATGGCCGCGGCCGATACGCCGGATAGATCGCCGCGAGATAGCTGTCGCAGGCGCGGCGCGCCTGGTCGCGGTCGAAGCTCCGGCGATCGATCATCAGGCCCCACCAGAAGCCGTCCATCAGCGCGACCAGGCCGGTCCCCGCCGTCGCCGCATCGACGATCGGCGCGCGCCGGGCGTTGCGGGCAAGGCGTCGGCACTCGACGATCGCCATGCGCGTGTACTTGCGTTCCTTGCGCGAGGCGGAATCCCGGCGCGGCGCACGGCTCATCTCGTCGGCCCAGAAGGCGAACCAGGCGGCGATCCGGGTCGGGTCCAGCACCTCCGGGTCGAAAGCGGTGTCGATCATCGCGGCGAGCCGCGCCTGCGGCTCCTTGCCCGCGCGCTTCAGGTGCTGCGCGAGGACGGCGTCGTAGCGCCCGATCAGGTCGTCGAGCGCGGAGGCCAGCAGCTTCGCCTTGCCGCCGAAATAGAAGCTGACGATGCCGTTGGCCAGGCCCGCTTCCCGGGCGACGGCGCCGACGGTGGCGCCCGGCCAGCCCTCGCGGGCGACCACGCGGATCGCCGCCTCGATCAACGCCTGGCGCTGCTTGTCCGACTTGGCTCTGACCATGCGCGGTGCCCCGTGGGGTTTGACACCCGTCCTGCCCTGCTCCATTTTGAACGGGCGTTCAAAATGGAGCCTGCCATGGCGCGCGACCCCCGTTTCGATCCCCTGTTCCAGCCGATCCGGCTCGGTCCGAAGACCGCCCGGAACCGTTTCTATCAGGTTCCGCATTGCAGTGGGATGGGGTACGACCGGCCCAACACCCTGGCGGCCATGCGCGGGATCAAGGCCGAGGGCGGCTGGGGCGTGGTCTGCACCGAATACTGCTCGATCGATCCCCGCTCGGACGACACGCCCTATCCCTACGCGACGCTCTGGGACGACGGCGACGTCAAGGCGCAGGCGAAGATGACCGAGGCGGTGCACCGCCACGGCAGCCTGGCCGGCGTCGAGCTGTGGCTGGGCGGCGATTCCGTCTCCAACCTCAACAGCCGGCGGACTCCGATCTCGCTGACCGGCGCGCCGGTGATGCGCAACGATCCCCTGCAGGCGCGGGCGCTCGACCGCGCCGACATCCGCGCGATCCGCCGCTGGCATGTGGACGCCGCGCGGCGCGCCGTCACGGCCGGCTTCGATCTCGTCTATGTCTATGCCTGCCACCATTACCTGCTGCACACCTTCCTGTCGCCGGTCACCAACCGGCGTGGCGACGAATACGGCGGCAGCGCCGCCAACCGGGTGCGGCTGGTCAAGGAATTGCTGACCGAAGTCAAGGAAGCGGTCGGCGACACGCTCGCGGTCGCCACCCGCTGGTCGGCGGATACGGGCCGCGAGACCGGCGACGCGCTTGATGCCGATCAATTGGAGATGGCTTCGCTGATCGACGGCCTGCCCGATCTCTGGGACGTGACGATCAGCGACTATGCGGTCGAGATGGGCATCTCGCGCTTCGTCAAGGAAGGCGCGCTCGAGGCCAAGGTGGCGCGGTTCCGCCAGGCGGTGACCGGGCCGATCGTCACCGTCGGCCGCTACACCTCGCCGGAATCGATGCTGCGACTCGTCAAGTCGGGCACCGCCGACCTGATCGGCGCGGCGCGGCCCTCGATCGCCGATCCCTTCCTGCCGCGCAAGATCGAGGAAGGCCGGCTCGACGAGATCCGCGAATGCATCGGCTGCAACATCTGCTATGCGCACAATTCGCTGAACGCGCCGATCCGCTGCACCCAGAACCCGACCATGGGCGAGGAATGGCGCCGCAACTGGCATCCGGAGATCATCCCGGCCGCGGGCGAGCGGCGCCGCGTGCTGGTGGTCGGCGCCGGACCGGCCGGCCTGGAGGCGGCGCGGGCGCTGGGGCAGCGCGGCTTCGACGTCGCCCTCGCCGAGCGCGAGCGCCGGCTCGGCGGCCGCATCAACCTGGAAAGCGCCCTGCCCGGCTTCGCCGAATGGGCCCGCGTGCGCGACTGGCGCGAGAGCGGGCTCGCCAAGCTCTCCAACGTCGAGATCTTCCGCGAGAGCGAGATGACCGCCGAGAGCGTGCTGGAGTTCGGCGCGGCCCATGTGGTGGTCGCGACCGGCGCCCATTGGCGCAAGGACGGCTTCGGCCGAGCGACGCCGGCGCCGCCGCTCCGCGACGGCGTCGCCAACGTCTACACGCCGGAGGCGATCATGCGCGGCGTCTCACCCGAGGGCACCGTGCTGGTCTATGACGACGAGCGCTACGTGATGGCGAGCGCGCTCGCCTTGAAGCTGCTGGCCGACGGCCGCCGGGTGATCTACGCGACCCCGGGACCGATCGCCTCGGAATGGACCGCGCATACCAACGAGCAGCCGGCGATCCAGGGCCGGCTCATCGCGGCCGGCGCGCGCCTGATCTTCGGCAAGGCGCTGGCCGGCTTCGACGGAAGCGCGGCCGAGCTGGTCTGCCTCTATACCGGCCAGGGGGAACGCATCGCCGTCGATGCGCTGATCCCGGTCACCGCGCGCCGGCCGGACCGCGCGCTCTACGATACGCTGGACCAATGGCGCGCGGATTGGAAATCGGCGGGCATCCTGAGCGTCGATCTGATCGGCGATGCGGATGCGCCGGGCCTGATCGCCCACGCGGTCTATGGCGGGCACAAGCTGGCGCGCGAGATCGAGCGCGGCGACCGCGACGCCGCGGTGCCCCGCGACCGCGCAGCCTAGTCCAGCGGATCAGCAGCTGCAGGACCGGCTCTTCTTGCCGTCGGCGCACAGCACCCGATGGGTGGCGGCGTCGCAGCCGGCCGGTCCGCCATGGCCCTCGCAGCAGCCGCCGGCCGTCTGAATCAGGGTCGGATCGGCGCAGCTCTGCGCCGTGGCGGCGCCCTGCGGCGCGGCGGCCTGATCCAGCGCCTGCTGCCACGCGCCGTCCTTGCCGCAGAGCTGCGTCCGCGCCGCCGGATCGTCCGCGAGGCTCGCGGTCGCCGCCAATCCGATCGCCAGCGCCAGGACGAGCGCGAACGCCCTCTTGAACATGCCCCATCTCCCCGTATGCCCAGGTTCATAGTGGATGAGCGGAATGGAATCACAAGCCCTTTCCGCGCCGATTGATCGCACCCACGTGCGGGCCTATGCTTTCCGGGCCACTGGATGATCGCGTGGAGGCAGCATCCATGATGCGCAATTGGATCGGCGGGGCGATCATGGCCGCCTCGTGCTGGCTCGCGGGCACATCGCCGGCGGCGGCCGACTGCGTCTCGGAGTGCCAGGCGGCGACCTATTGCGACTCCGAGATGGAAGCATCGGGCGAATGCGCCCGCCGGCTGAACGACTGCTACATCAACTCCTGCAGCAAGACGCGCTACGGCGCCATCGCCTATGACGCGGAGAGCGGGGCCTACGGCTGGTCGAACGATTTCGACACCGGCGAAGAAGCGGAGCAGGAGGCGCTGGCGACCTGCCAGGAGCACAGCTCCAACTGCAGGATCGTTCTCGACTTCTGGAACAGCTGCGGCGCGGTCGCGGCCGACCAGAGCGGCCGCTACGATTACGGCCTGGGCGATTCCCGCGGCGAGGCGGAGTCGAAGGCGCTGGCGGCCTGCGGCGCGGGATGCGAGGTCCAGGTCTGGAGCTGCTCCAACTGAAGCGCTGAAGCATGGATTCCGTCACCTATTTCCGCGCCATGGCGCGCAACAACGCCTGGGCCAACCACCGGCTGCTCGCCGCCTGCGCCAAGCTCAGCGACGCCGAGTTCCAGGCCGAGCGCGTCGGCTTCTTCCCCAGCATCATGGCGACCTTGAACCACCTGCTCTATGTCGACTGGTTCTATGTCGATGCGCTGGAGGGCGGCACGCTCGGGCCGAAGGCCTGGGCCGACGAGACGCCCTGCCCGACCGTGGCCAGGCTCCTTCCGGAACAGCGCGCCGTCGATCGGCGGCTGATAGCCTTCTGCGACGCGCTCGACGCGGCGGGGCTCGCCGGCGAGACCCGCATCCATCGCGCCGATCGCGTGCAGGCGGATCGCACCGACAAGGTGCTGCTGCATCTCTTCGAGCACCAGATCCACCATCGCGGCCAGGCGCATGCGATGCTGGCCGGGACAAGGGTGAAGCCGCCGCAGCTCGACGAGTTCTTCATGACCGGCGAGGCGGCGCTGCGCGCCGACGACTTCAAGGCGCTCGGCTGGACCGAGGCCGACGTCTGGCGTTGACGTTGGCGGCGGTGGCCCCGCCCGCTAGACTGCGGCCATGCGAGGTCGCCGGTGACGCAGCAAGCCCGCCTGAGACTGCTCTTGGCGCTCAATATCTGCGCGGTGCTGCTGCTGATCGCAGCCGGCGCCTGGCACCGCCATACGAGCGCGGTGCCGCGCATCGTGCCGGCGCTGGCGCAGGTCGAGGATCCGGACATGGCGGGCTACTGCCGCGCCATCCAGGGCGAGCTGGCGGCGGGCAGGTTCGACCGGCTGGAAGCCGAGGCCGCCGGGCTGGTGGGCTTGCGCGACCGCTTCCACGGCGGCGTCGAGAAGCTGGTGGTGTTCTACAACGCGCTGGCCAACCCGGGCTGCGGCGGGTTCGACTGCCGCGCCGACTACGAGCCGCGCCTGCAGCCGCTCGGCGACTGGCTGAAGCGCACCTCCTCACCGCCGCCGGCAGCCTGGATCGCCAATGCCTGGCTGTGGGACAATTACGCCTGGAGCGCCAAGCGCTGCGCCGGCTTCACGGACGTGACCTTCGATCAATGGCAGGCCTTCTATGCGCGGGTGCGGACTGCGCGCGGCTACCTCGATCACGCCGGCCTGCGCGGCGACCCCGCCTTCTTCCTGATCTCGCTCGACCTGCTGCGGGATTCCGGGGGCACGCGGCAGCAGATCGACGCGATGTTCAAGCAGGGGCACGAGGCGTTCCCGCGCTTCCTGCGGCTCGACGCGGAATATGCCGGCCTGCTCGACCCGACCTGGTACGGCAAGGAAGGCGATATCGGCTGGTTCGCCGAGACGCTGCTCGGCGATCCCGGGGGCGAGGACGGCCAGATCGCCTATGCCGTGGTCGCCAAGGAGGGCGCGCGCTACGTCCGTTATCCGCACCTCTTCCTGGAAACCGGGCTCACCTGGGCGAAGACCCGGGCCGGGCTCGCGCTCATCGAACGGAAATACGGAAACGGCAATTACGACTGGAACCTGGTCTGCTACATGGCGATGGTCGCGATCGACCGCCCGGCGGCGCTCGACGCCTATCGTCATTTCGCGCCACTCTGGAACCCCAGCGTATGGCCCAACGCGGACTACTTCTATGATCAAGCGCTGCCCTGGATCACCTATGAGAAATAGCGCCATGACGGGGTGGGCGGCGGGATGGGCGGCGGCCTGCGCCGGCCTGCTGCTGGCTTGCGCCGCGGCGGCCACCGATGCGCGCGCGGAGCTGACCTCGCCCGTCGCGTTCTCCCGCGACGGGGTCCCGGCCGATTTCTGCAAGGTGGTGCGGCAGGACCTGCTCGACGGAGAGTTCACCCAGCTCGAGGCGACGCATAAGGCGGCGCAGTCGCTGGAGGCCCGGTTCACCGGCGGCCAGCCGGAGCTCGAGGTCTTCTACGACGCGCTCACCAAGAGCAGCTGCACCGGCTTCTTTGCCACCAGCTGCTCGGACGACCCGAGCTTCGATTCCCGCAAGCAACGCCTGCAGGAATGGCTGGACCGCAAGTCCGATCCGTCGACCGCGAACCTGGCGCTGGCGCGCTTCTGGTGGGACGCCGCCTGGGCGGCGCGCGGCTGCGGCTTCGCGAATCAGGTCACCTCGCAGCAGTGGCAGGGGTTCTTCGAGCGGCTGAAGCTCGCCGCCGGCTACGCGCACCAGATCGACGCGCAGTCGGACGCGGAGGCGGGTCACCTCCTGCTGGCGCTGGCGCGCGACTTCAACCTGCCGCGCGACCAGATCGACGCCGTCTTCCAGCAGGCGCGCCGGCGCTTCCCCACCTATTTCCTCACCTATCAGGAATACGGCACCATCACCCTGGAGAAATGGTCCGGGCGCACCGACCTGACCGCGCCCTACGTGCAGTCGCTCGCCACCGATCCCGGCGGCGATACAGGCGAGGTCGCCTATTCCATCCTGGCGGAGCTGCTGCTCTACGAGTTCAAGGCCGACCGCCTGTACGGCGCGGATGCCGGGTTCGCATGGCCGAAGGTCAAGCAGGCCTTCGCCGCGCGGGAGAAGCTCTACGGCCTCGGCGCACGCGACTGGACGGCGCTCTGCTATCTCGCCTACGTCGCGCAGGACCGCGCGGCCGCGCGCGACGCCCTGCGGCAGCTCGACGGCAAGGTGCAGTTCTGGCCCTTCACCGGCACCGGCGACTTCTACCTCCACGTCCTGCCCTGGATCATGAGCGACGAGGACGCGCCGGCGAGCCAGCCGTAGACGACCATGAAGCTGATGACCTTCAACCTCTGGCTCGGCGGCGACCAGGTCAACTTCGCCAAGGCGGTCGAGGCGATCCGGGCCTCCGGCGCCGACATCGTCTGCCTGCAGGAGCCGGCCGGCAACACCGCGCGCATCGCCGCCGCCCTGGGCTGGCCCTATGCCCTGCCGAGCCGGCACATGATCGCGCGCATGCCGCTGTTCGCGCCGCCCGCCGCGCGCGGTCCCGACGGCAACGAGCTCGCCATCGCCTATGCCGAGACGGCGCCCGGGAAGTTCGTCGCGGTCTGCTGCATCCATCTGCCGTCGGAGGAATCCGGGCCGCGCGCCCTGCGCGAAGGGCGGACGATCGCCGAGGTGCTGGAGACCGAGCGCAAGGTGCGCCTGCCGTTCATCGCGCCTTACGTGGCGACGGCGGCGGCGATGGCGAAGACCGGCCTGCCGGTGATCGTCGCGGGCGACTTCAACGCGCCGTCGCCGCTGGACGGCGACGCGGTCGCCTGGCCGGCGGCCCAGGCGCTGCTCGATGCCGGCTTCACCGATTCCTACCGCGCCGCGCATCCCGATCCGAAGGCCGAGCCCGGCATCACCTGGAGCTACGGCTATCCTTATCCGCATCTCGACGCCGACGGGATTGCGAGCCGCATCGACTTCATCATGACGCTCGGCGCGGCGCGGACGGTGAAGAGCGAGATCCTCGGCGATCCCGGGATGCCGGGCACCGACATCCCGGTCTCGCCCTGGCCCTCCGATCACCGTGCCGTGGTCTCGACGCTGGAGGTGGCGCCCGGGCCCGCGCCGGCCATGGTCTCGATCGCCGAGCGCGCTGTGGCGAGAGGCGCCGCCGTGACGCTGCGCTTCCACGCGGCGACCGCGGACGGCCGCATCGAAGGCGGCAGCATCGTCGTGCGCGGCGGGGATGCCGTGCTCATGCGCCTCTCCAGCAATGACGGGACCGACCGCAAGGGCAGCCTCGCCTTCGGCACCTGGGCCCTCGCGCCGGGCCGCTACAGCGCGGCGCTGCTGGATCGGCACGGCGCGACCTTGGCCGCGGCGCCGTTCTGGGTCGTGGCGCAAGATCGCCGCCCCGGGATCGCCGCGGCGAAGAGCCGTTTCGCGACCGGCGAGGCGATCGCGCTCTCCTGGGACAACGCGCCGGGCAACCGCTTCGACTGGATCGGGCTCTACCGCAAGGGGGAGCCCGACGCCCAGAACTATCTCGGCTTCTACTACGTCAACGCCGAGCCGAGCGGCACGATCGGCATCGAGCCAGGATTGGCGCCCGGCGAGTACGAGGCGAGGCTCGGCCTCGACGACAGCCTCGTGGCCCTGGCCGGCGCGGCGTTCACCGTCGGATAGATCACGCGAACAGGCCGCCGATCAGCCAGATGTTGGCCGCGGTCACCGCGGCGAAGATGATCCAGGCAAGGCCGGCGAGGACCGGGCCGCTGGCGAAGACGCCCATCAGCCGCCGGTCGCCGGTGAAGCGGATCAGCGGCCAGATGGCGAAAGGCAATTGCACGGTCAGCACCACCTGGCTCAGCACCAGCAGCCGCCCGACCGAGCCCTCGCCCAGCCAGAGCACGCCGACCAGCGCCGGCCCCAGCGCCAGCGCGCGGGTGATGAGGCGGCGCTGATAGCAGGGGATCTTCAGGTTGAGGAAGCCTTCGAGGATCACCTGCCCCGCCACCGTGCCGGTGAAGGTCGAGCTCTGGCCGGAGACCAGCAGCGCGATGCCGAACAGCGCGGCGGCAAGGCCCGAGCCGGTGACCGGCTCCAGCAGGCGGTAGGCGTCGTCGATCTCGGTGACCGCGGTCTGGCCGGTATCGTGGAAGGCGGTGGCGGCGACGATCAGGATCGCGGCATTGACCAGCATGGCCAGCAGCAGCGCCACCACCGTATCGACGGTGGCCCAGCGGATGCCGTCGCGGATCGCGCCCTCGGTCTGGCGCGTGACGCGGGTCTGCACCACCGAGCTGTGGAGATAGAGGTTGTGCGGCATCACCGTCGCCCCGACGATGCCGACCGCGAGATAGAACGCCTCCGGATCGCGGGCGAGCCTGACGTCGGGCACGAGGCCGCCCATGACCGAGGCGATGGCGGGCTGCAGCATCGCGATCTCGATCGCGAAGCACAGGAAGATGGTGCCCACGAGGCCGAGCACGATCGCCTCGAGCTGGCGGAAGCCGCGGCCCTTGAGGCTCAACACCAGGATCGTGTCGAGGCCGGTCAGCAGCACGCCGAGCCAGAGCGGCAGGTTGAAAAGCAGATTGAGCGCGAGCGCCGATCCCAGCACCTCGGCGACGTCGCAGGCGATGATCGCGAGCTCGGCGAAGATCCAGAGGGCGAAGGCGACCGGCGGCCGATAGCGCTCGCGGCACAGGCGGGCCAGATCCTTGCCCGCCACCAGGCCCAGCCGCGCGCAGAGCGTCTGCAGCAGGATGCCGGCGAGGCTGGAGAGCGCCACGACGAAGAGCAGGTCGGTGCCGTAGCGCGACCCCGCCTCGATGTCGGTCGCCCAGTTGCCGGGGTCCATGTAGCCGACCGAGACCAGCAGGCCGGGACCGCAATATTGCAGCAGCTTCTTCCAGGCCGGCAGGCCGGGCCGGACCGCGACCGAGCCCCGGACCTCGGAGGGGCAGAACGGCGCGGTCGCGGTGGTGGGGAGGCGGAGCTTGAGGGCGAGGTTCATGCTGCCGGCTTCATAGCAGGTCGCGGCGCCCCGTGGGAAACCCGTCTTCGATGCTGTCCCGATCCCGGGGGCCGCGCCCGCCCCGGGCCCTCGCGGCGTCTATTGCTCGCCCTCGCGCGCATGGACCGGGCGCAGGCGCTGCAGGCCCGGCGGCAGGACGCGCGCGAGCCAGTCGGCGACCGCCTGGCGCCGGCGGAAATACCAGATGCCGATGCCGATGACGGCCAGGCCGATGGCCGAGAGCGCCAGCGGGAAGAGCAGCGAATCCTCGAACACGTCGGCCGCCAGGTGGCCGAGATAGAGGGAGATGCCGAGCGCGCCGAACGCGGCATAGACCCGGCGCATCAGGTAGACCGAGAGCACCAGGAACCCGACATTGAGCAGCGCGTAGAGCGCCTTGGCGACCTCGTCGCGGCTCTCCTGCGCGGTAACGCCGCCCCACAACGCGGCGATGCCGACGATGTGGAGCCAGAACGGGAAATCCCCGTCGCGCCAGCGGCGCAGGTCGAGGATCCAGGCGAGCGCGATCGCGGCGAGCCCGAAGCAGATGGTGGACTGGAGGTCCCGGTCTCCGGCACGGGCCGGCAGCAGCCACGGCACCAGGTCGAGCGCGAGCAGCCAGGCCGCGACCGCGAGGATCACGATGATGAAGGGGAACGGGAAGAAGGCGAGCGCCACGATGCCGGCCAGGATGGCGCCGAGGGACATATAGACCCAGCTCGCATTCAGCCAGGCCAGGAAGCCCGGATAGTCGGCCCGGCTGTTCGCGAGGTCCGGCCAGACGCCCAACTGGCCCTGGATGCCGTAGATCGCCAGCGGCGCCATGGCGACCGCGCAGGCGATCAGCAGGCCGCCGGGCGTGCGCAGCCCCGGACGGTTCCAGAAATGGCGCCCCATGACGACGAAGCCCGCCGCATAGGCGATCGCCGTCCAGGTCAGTGCCTGGGGCCCCGCCTGCCGGAAGGCGATGGCGCTGAAGATGGTCATGGCGCCGATCACGATCAGCGCGCCGGCATACCAGAGCAGATGCGAGACGTCGAAGCGCGTCGGCGCATCGAAGGGCACCGATGCATCCCCGGCAAAGAACGCCGCCAGGCGCGCCGCCTGCTCCGGGGTGATGATCCCCGCCTCCACCGCCGCATCGAGTCTCTGTCGATCCAAGCTCTTCCTCCCGGGTCCGCGGGCGTTATAGTGGGTCCGACCGCCTGTTAGGTTCAATTGCGTTCGGAACGCCCATGAGATGCGTCTTTGATACGGCGCAGAACGCCCATTCCCCGCACCGCTATCTGCGCTTCGGCAATATCATCGATTTCCCGGAAAGCCCGGAGCGGGTCGACCGCCTGCTGCAGGGCGCCGCCAGGGCCGGGCTGGAGCGCGTGGCGCCGCGGGCCTTCGACCGCGCGCGACTCGAGACGGTGCACACGGCGCGCTACATCGATTTCCTGGAGCACGGCCATCGGCAATGGAGCGCGGTTTCCGGCGCCCATCCGGAGATGATGCCGAGCATCCGGCCGCTGGAGGCGCCCGCGGACTATCCGGAGAGCATCCTGGGGCGGGCCGGCTGGCACATCCAGGACTTCTCCTCGGCGATCACCGCGGATACCTGGGGCTCCGTGCATGCCTCGGCGATGACCGGGCTGACGGCGGCGCATCTGGTGCTGGAAGGCGAGCGCGCAGCCTATGCGCTCTGCCGTCCGCCGGGACACCACGCCTATGCCGAGCGCGCCGGCGGCTTCTGCTATCTCAACAACTCGGCGCTGGCCGCCGAGGCGTTGCGCGGCAAGCACGGCAGAGTCGCAGTCCTGGACATCGATGTGCATCACGGCAACGGCACGCAGTCGATCTTCTACGAACGCAACGACGTGCTGACGATTTCCATCCATGGCGACCCGAGGAATTACTACCCGTTCTTCTACGGCTATGCCGACCAGCGCGGCCGGGGCGCCGGCGAAGGCTTCAACCTCAACCTGCCGGTGCCGGTGAAGAGCCCCGACGCGGTCTGGCAGAAGGCGCTGGACACGGCCCTGCAGCGCATCGCCGATTTCGCGCCGGGAGCGCTGGTGCTGGCGCTCGGCCTCGACGCGCATGAGGCGGACCCGCTGGCCGGCGGCGCGGTGACGACCGAAGGCTTCCACCGGATGGCCGGGATGATCGCGGGACTGAAGCTGCCGACGGTGATCGTGCAGGAGGGCGGGTATCTCACCCCCTATCTCAGCGACAACCTGACGCGCTTCCTCACCGGGTTCCAGGCGGGCGGATGATCGCGCGGCGGATTGCGCTCCAGCGGCCCGTGGCTTACATTTTCCCCGCCCCCTACATCGACAACCGACGAGCGCGACGATCCCGGCAACAGCGAGCGGTCGAGCAGAAGTGTCAGCGTATGGGAACGCCGAGCGTCTCGAAGCCGGGAACGCATCATGAAGACCCAGATCGTGGTCGTCGGGGGCGGGGCTGGAGGCCTGGAGCTGGTGCGCCGGCTCGGCGCCAGGCTCGGCCGCGCCGAGTTCGACGTCATCCTGCTCGAGCGCAACGGCACGCATATCTGGAAGCCGCTGCTGCATGAGGTGGCCGCCGGATCGCTCGACGCCAATCTCGACGAGGTCGGCTACCGCAGCCACGGGCATCGCTGGGGCTACCGCTTCTTCTACGGCAGCCTCGAAGGGATCGACCGCGACGCCCGCCAGGTGATCGTGGCGCCGGTCCTGGACGAGGACGGCACCGAGCTGATCGGCCGGCACCGCATCCGCTACGACTACCTGGTGATCGCCATCGGCGCCGTCTCCAACGATTTCGGCACGCGGGGCGCGCGGGAGTTCTGCCTCTTCCTCGACGACCGCGAGCAGGCCGATCGCTTTCGCCAGAAGCTGCTCAACCACTGCCTCCGGGTCTCGCGGATCTTGAGCGAGGATCCGGCGGCCAACGCCAGGGTCGAGATCGCGATCGTCGGCGGCGGCGCGACCGGCGTCGAGCTGGCGGCGGAGCTCTACAACGCGGCGGCCGGCCTGCGGCATTACGGGCTCGAGGTCTTCGACGAGAGCCGGCTCAAGGTGACGCTGATCGAGGCCGGGCCGCGCATCCTCCCCGCCCTGCCGGAGAAGCTGGCCAAGGCGGCGCATGAGGAGCTGGAGGCGCTGGGCGTGCGCGTCCTGACCGGCACGGCGATCGTCGAGGTCACGGCCGACGCGATGCACACCAAGGCGGGCGAGACGATCCCGGCCGATCTCAAGGTCTGGGCGGCCGGCGTGCGGGCGCCCGACCTCCTGCGCGAGATCGGCGGGCTGGAGACGGCGCGGAGCAACCAGCTCGTGGTCCGGCCGACGCTGCAGACGACGCGCGACGAGCGCATCTTCGCCATCGGCGACTGCTGCTACTTCCTGCCGGAAGGCGCCAAGCAGCCCGTCCCGCCGCGCGCCCAGGCCGCGCATCAGATGGCCTTGACCGCCTATCGCAACATCCTTGCCCTGATCGCCGGCCGGCCGCTCGAGACTTTCGTCTATCGCGACAAGGGCTCGCTCGTGTCGCTCAGCCGCTATTCGACCGTCGGCAGCCTGATGGGCAACCTGATCGGCGGGCGCATGGCGATCGAGGGGCGGCTGGCGCGCATGGTCTACCTGTCCCTCTACCGGTTGCACCTGATCGGCATCCATGGCTGGCTGAAGGGCCTGACTTTGATCTTCATCGGCCACGTCAACCGCGTGGTCAGGCCGCGATTGAAGCTGCACTGACCGGCCGCGGCCGCGCGACATTTCCCGCAGGAGAACGACATGGATCTTGGACTTGCCGGCAAGTCGGCGCTGGTGACCGGCGCCTCCCAGGGCATCGGGCTCGCGGTCGCCGAGAGCCTGGCCGCCGAGGGCTGCAACCTCATCCTGGTCTCGCGCAGCCGCGAGAAGCTCGACAAGGCGCGCGCCGGCCTGCTGGCCCGGCATCCGCGCGCGATCGACATCCACCCGTTCGATCTCAGCCGCTCCGACTCCATCAAGGCGGTCGCCGCGGCGGCGGGCGGCGTCGACATCCTGGTCAACAATGCCGGGAGCATCCCGCAGGGCGACCTGCTGGCGGTCGACGAGGCGACCTGGCGCGCCGCCTGGGAGCTCAAGGTCTTCGGCTTCGTCAATCTCACGCGCGAGATCTACCGCGCGATGCGCGAGCGCCGGACGGGCGTCATCGTCAACATCATCGGCTCGGCGGGGGAACGGCCGAGCCCGGGCTATATCGCCGGCACGACCGGCAATGCCGGCCTGATGCAGTTCACCCGCGCGCTCGGCGGCGAGAGCGTCGATTTCGGCATCCGGGTGGTCGGCGTCAATCCCGGCAACACCGAGACCGAGCGGCAGACCGTGCGCTGGGAAGCGCGCGCCGAGGCGGAGCTCGGCGACAAGTCGCGCTGGCGCGAGCTGGTCACCGATTCACCCTTCGGCCGGATGGCCACGGCGAAGGAAGTGGCCGACGTCGTGACCTTCCTGGCCTCGCCCCGCGCGTCCTATGTCAGCGGCACGATCGTGACCGTGGACGGCGGACGCATGGCGCGACTGAAGGGCTGAGGGAAGACGCGGCCGGCGCGGGCGTTCTCAGCGCGCCCATTCTCAGCGCGCCTGGTCGGGGCGCTGCGTTGCGCCGGCATAGAGGATGTTCATGTGCAGATCGTAGTTCTGCGCATGGAACGCCACCGCGTCCGGATGGAAGTCGGCGGCGGGCGCCGGCTCCGGCGCGAAGTGGCCGTACCGGTCGACGCCGCGGACCAGGGTCGCCGAATCCGGGATGCCGTTGAGCTGGCGGATCCGCGTCGGGATGTAGCGGATGGCAAACCCGATCCGCCGGTGCTCGGCGTTGTTCGGCTCGGAGCCGTGGATCAGGCGGACGTTGTGCAGCGACATCTCGCCCGGCGCCAGGACCACGTCGACCGCCTCTTCCTCATCGACCTCGACGGCGACCTCCTGGCCGCGGCTGAGGAGATTGCCCGGCGCGAAGGTGTCGCGGTGCGGGAGCTGGTCCGCGAGATGGCTGCCCGGCACCACCCGCAGGCACCCGCTCAAGGACGTGCTGGGGGTCAGGGCGACCCAGGCGGTGATCACGTCCGGCTCGGAGAGGCCCCAATAGGTGGAGTCCTGGTGCCAGCTCACGATCTTCCGGTCGCCGGGATTCTTGACGAAGAAGTCCGTCGCCCAGCACAGGATGTCCGGGCCGAGCAGCGCCTCGACCTGATCGAGAATGCGCGGGTCGCGCACCAGCTCGGCGAGCCAGGTGAGCAGCAGGTGCGGCTTGTGGTTGGTGCGCCGGGAGAGGACGCCGCCGTCGCGGCGCTCCAGCGCCTCGAACTTCGCGAGCAGGTCGCGCGCGGACTCGGCCCCGACGGCCGGCCGCGGGAACAGCACGCCCTCGGCCCGGTACCGCGCGGCGAGGTCGGTGGAAAGCGCTTGCGTCATGGCAGTCTCGGCCCCTTGCATGGCCCACGGGATATACGCCGAAACCGCGCCGCGGGCGAGCGCCAAGCGTGCATCGGCCGCGCATAGGACTGAATCGCCGCGCATCCGAAGCGTGCAGTGCACCGGCGGCATGGCAGGGTTTCGCCATCCGAGTTTGACCCGGGCGGCCCGGCTGTCGCTGGATCGGACCAGGTCGTCCCGAACACAGCCCTCCCCTCCCGATGCAATCCGAGACCAACGAATACTGGCGGCGCAACCTCGTGGTCTGCGTCCTCGGCTCCTTCTCGACCCTGCTCGGCATGACGCTGATGCTGCCGTTCCTGCCGCTCTATGTGGAGGAGCTGGGAGTCCATGGCCACGCCGCGATCGTGCAATGGTCGGGCGTCGCCTACAGCGCCACCTTCGTGACCGCCGGGCTGGTCGCGCCGCTCTGGGGCCATCTCGGCGACCGCTTCGGGCGCAAGCCGATGCTGATCCGCGCCAGCCTCGGCATGGCGATCGCCATGTCGCTGATCGGCTTGTCGACCAATGTCTGGCAACTGGTCGGGCTGCGGCTGCTGACCGGGATCGCCGGCGGCTATTCCTCCGGCGCGACCATCCTGGTCGCGGTGCAGACGCCGAAGCCGCGCTCGGCCTGGGCGCTCGGCGTGCTCTCGTCGGGGATCATGGCCGGCAACCTGATCGGCCCGCTGGTCGGCGGCTCGCTGCCGCCGCTGATCGGCATCCGCGCCACCTTCTGGTGCGCCGGCGCGCTGATCTTCGTCGCCTTCCTGGCCACCGTGGTCTTCGTGAAGGAGATGCCGCGCCGGGCGGATGCCGCGGCGAAGCGGCCGAAAGGCGACTGGTCGCAGATCCCGGACAAGAGCGTCGTGCTCGCCATGCTGGCGACCGGCATGCTGCTGCTGTTCGCCAACATGTCGATCGAGCCGATCATCACGGTCTATGTCGGCACGCTGGTCGAGGATCCCGCCAAGGTGACGCTGGTCTCCGGCCTCGCCATGTCGGCGGCGGCGCTGGGGAGCATCGTCTCGGCTTCGCGGCTGGGCAGGCTCGCCGACCGGGTCGGGCATTCGAGGGTGATCGTCCTGACGCTGGTCGCCGCCGCGCTGCTGCTGGTGCCGCAGGCCATGGTGACGGCGGGATGGCAGCTCGTGGCGCTCCGCTTCCTGATGGGCGTGGCGCTGGGCGGGCTGCTGCCCTGCATCGCGACGGTGGTGCGCCACAACGTGCCGGACCACGTCGCCGGCAAGGTGCTCGGCTATTCGATCTCGGCCCAGTTCGCGGGGCAGGTGGCCGGGCCGCTGGCCGGCGGCTTCATCGGCGGCCATATCGGCATGCCGGCGGTCTTCCTCGGCACCGCCGTGCTGCTGCTCCTCGGCGCGCTCTACAACTGGCGCGTGGTCGGCTTCGCCGGCAGCCGGCGGACGAACGCGGTGGCGGCACCGAAACGCACGGTCTAGGTTGCGGCAGGCCGAGATTTTCCGGAGCGCACATGAAACCCGAAGTGATCATCCTCATGGAGTCCTCGCTGGACGGAAAGCTCCACCCGAGCCGGTGGACCCGGAGTCCCGACGGCGAGCGGAAGAACTGGAGCTCGATGTACGAGCGCACCCATGAGTCGCTCGCCGGCGACGCCTGGATGGTGGGCCGCGTCACCATGCAGGAAATGAGCAAGGCCGCGGCCCATCCGCCGACGCCGGTGCCGCCGGTCGCGCGGCCGCTGCACGTGGCGGCGCGCGGCGCGAAGAGCCATGCGATCGCGCTCGACCCCGCCGGGCGCGTGCATTTTGCCGGCGGCACGGTCGGCGGCGATCCGGCGATCGTCCTGCTCGGGCGGGAGGTCGGCGATGCGCATCTGGCCGAGCTGCAGGCCGACGGCGTCTCCTACGTCGTTTCCGAGGCTGCGGAGATCGATCTCGCCGCGATGCTGGAGACGCTCAACCGCGCCTTCGGCATCAAGCGGTTGCTGCTCGAGGGCGGCGGCGCGATCAACGGCAGCTTTCTCGCAGCGGGCCTGGTGGACGAGGTCAACATCCTGGTCGGCCCCGCCTTCGACGGCGACGTGGGCCAGCAGGGGATCGTCGCCTATCCGGGCGGCCTCGCCGGCAGGTGCGAGCTGAGCTTCCGCTCGGCGACGCCGGTCGAGTTCGGCATGGTCCATCTGCGCTACGCGGTGCGCCCGCCCGCGGGCTGATCGCCGCCCAAAAAAGCAAAACGCGCCCGGAAGGGCGCGTTCTGGAAATCCGCCGGAGAGATCGTCAGGCCAGGATGTTGACCCGGTGGCCGCTGGTCTCGCCGCTGCCGGCGCTCTCCTGGTCCTGGGTGACCGTGTCGGTCTTCTTCAGGTCGGCCTCTTGCGCCTGACGGTCGTCGTCGCGCTTGGTCTGCGCGGCCGAAGCGGTCGCCGCGGCCTGCTGCTGGCCGGCAACGCGGGAGCCTTCGAAAGCGGCGGCGACGCCGGTGACTGCCGAGATGTTCATGGCCGATCTCCTGACTCCCGGCACGAACCGGGGCCTGTACGCCCCGGAATCTGAGCGCTCGGCGGCGCCATCGCAAGCTCTTTCAGTTTCGAGTTTAATAGAATTTTAGACAATTTCGCTGAATTTGGCCTTTGCGCAGAGGGGCTTGCGGCGCGCCCGCCTGTGGATAACCCGCTCGGATGACGGCGTTTTTCGGATGGCCCGGCCGCGGAAATGCGTCTGGTGCGGGTTTCCGCCCTGGCCGATGCTGCGACAACCCGCGTACCCGACTCACACCGGCAGTTCCAATCCCGATGCCCGAAGGCCACGCCCCGATCCCCCGCCCCGCCGGCGATGATGCCGGCACGCCGGCCGAGGTGGCGCGGCGGCGCTTCGGCCGGTACGCCGTGCTCTGGGGCATCCTGGCCGTCTCGGGCGCCTTTGCGATCTTCTCGCTGCACGATGCCGGGATCAAATGGCTGGTCGCCGGCTACGCGCCGCTGCAGGTGCTGTTCATCCGGAGCTGCGTGATCCTGGCGATCTGCGCCGGGATCGGGCGCGAGCGCCTGGTCGTGCAATGCGCCCGCTCGCCGATCCGCGACACGCTGCTGGTGCGCTCGCTCGGGCTGCTCGGCGCCTGGCTCTGCTTCTACACGGCGGCCAAGAGCCTGCAGCTCGCCGAGCTGACGACGATCTACTTCGCCTCGCCGCTGATGGTGGCCGCCCTCGCCGTGCCGATCCTGGGCGAGCGCGTGAGCCCGGCGCGCTGGGCCAGCATCACGGTCGGCTTCGTCGGCGTGCTGATCGCCTGCCGGCCCGACGTGCGCGCGCCGGCCGGCGCGATCGGCCTCGCGCTGGCCGCGGCCTGCCTCTGGGCCGGGTCGATGATCCTGATCCGGCAGGTGGCGCTGAAGGAATCGACGCTGGTGCAGATGATGACCTCGAGCTTCGCCTTCGTGGTCCTGACCGGGCCGGCGATGTTCTGGTTCTGGAAGACGCCGGACCCGATGCAGTTCGTCCTGATGGCCTCGATCGGCACGCTGGGCGCGGTCGCGCAGTACCTGCTGATCGAGGGCATCAAGCGCGCCCCCGCCTCGGTCGTCTCGCCGCTGGAGTTCAGCGCGCTGGTCTGGTCCTTCGTGCTCGGCTACGCGATCTGGGGCGACGTGCCGGCGAAGAACGTCTTCGCCGGCGCCGGCCTGATCCTGGTCAGCGGCGCCCTGATCGTGCTCGGCGAATGGCGGAGCGTCCGCATCGCCGCCCGCGCCGAGGCCGCCGAATAGTCCGTCCGGC
>DASZSL010000061.1:0-16352 GCA_035548715.1 Dongiaceae bacterium | reverse complement strand
GATTCGGTGCCCTTCCCGCAGCGTCTCGCCGAAGCGCGCGAGTTTTCGCGCCTGGCGCAGCACATGATCGAGAACGTGATGCTGAACGGCGAGGTCGTACGTTTGGACGGCGCCCTCAGACTCGCGCCGAAGTGAGCGAGGGCGGCGGCCGACCGGGTGGCAAACCGATCCGAGCGTCTTCGATTGAGAGCAAAAAGACCGGCCGGGGCGATCCGGCCGGTCAGTTCAGAGGGATGTCGAGAGAGAAACGGCCGGGATGACCCGCCCGGCGCGGGAGACTCTTGGGCTACTCGCCGGCCTTGCGGCGGAGCTGCGGGTCCTCGCCGTGCGAATGCGACTGGCCCTTGCGCTCGGCTTCGCGCAGCTTCTCGCCTTCGGCGCCTTCGATCGCGCGCTTGGCTTCGCGCGCCTTGCCTTCGACGTCGCCGCTCTTGGCGAAGCCGGTCGTCGCCTTGTTGTATGCGCGGGCGGCGGTCTTGTTGCCTTCGCCTTCGTTCTGCTGGCCGCCGGTCGGCGTGTTCGGTCGCGTGTTCATGACGAACTCCTTGCTCATTCCTGCGGGGGACTTCCTGCGGGGGACGCGCGTCGTCGTCGCGAGACCACGTCCTCGCCGAAGAAACCTCGCCTTGGCATGGGGGGTTCCGGCCGAATCCGCCGGCCGGCTGCGGAGCTACACCAGCAGCTTGTCGATCGACCGCGCGAGTTTCAGGTCGCGCTCCGAGAGGCCGTCGCAATCATGCGTCGAGAGCAGGATCTCGACGCGGTTATAGACGTTCGACCATTCGGGATGATGGTCCTGCGCTTCGGCCAGCAAGGCGACGCGGCTCATGAACCCCCAGGCCTCGCTGAAATTGCCGAACTTGAAGGCGCGGCGGATCGCATCGCGGCCCGTGACGGGCTGCCAGTCCTTCAACGCGGTCAGGCCGGCTTTGCGCTCGGCGTCGTCCAGCTTGGCGACCATGGTTTCCTCCGGTTTTCCCGGGCCGCAGTCTATCCCGCAGCGCCCTTGGGGTTGTCGCAAAATCCCAATTGAGAATGATTTGCAATTGCATCGGAACGGTGCTACAACCCCTTTCAGCGCCGGGGAGCACGCTTCGGGCCGTGTTAGGCAGGCGCGGCAACTCCCGCGAAGCTCCCTCCCCGGCGCGACCCTTTCATGAGTTCCGAGGATCGCATGGCACGGCACCGCAGGCGCAACGCGCCGGCCAATGACAACCGCGGGGACAACCGTGGGGACAACCGCGGAAGCAGCCGCGAGGTCGAAGCGGCCGAGTGCCATGACGGCGCCCATGGACCGCTCGAGCTCGCCACGCTGGATTTTCCCGCACAGTTCGTGGTCTGGGCGTTGCGCGCCTGGGTGCAGGCCTTCAAGTCGAGCGAATCCTTCGATGCGGTGACGCATCACGGCTTCACGCGCTTCGGGCTGCAGGCCTCGGCCACGGCGCTCGACGGCGCGATGACGGTGCTCGCCGCCGCGGCGTCGCGGGCGATCGACATACGCTGCCTCAACTGCCGCTTCCTGAGCCCCGACGAGGCGATTCTCCTGGACGCGGTCGCCGCGGCGCAGGCCGAGCGGCACTTCATGGCGACGGTGGCCTTGCGCAAGACCATGCCCGGGACCGCGGCGCGCATCGCCCTGCCGCATGTGGTCGACCTCGCGCGCGACCTCGCCCGTGCCGGCATGCGCCTCAACAGCGATGCCGTCCGCAGCGTCGATTGGGCGCCGGAAGAGCGCCCGTCGCCGCCCGCGCGGCAATGGCTGCACTGATCGATCAGCCGCGCGGCGTCAGCGCGTAGGAGCGCTCGGCGTGATAGACCGAGGCCTCGCCGCCGGTCAGGCTCGAGAACAAGGTGAAATGCGTCACCTCGAACGGCTCCGACCGGAAGAGGTTATGGCCGGCGAGATACTGTTGCAGCTTCGCCACCGGCGGGTCCTTCGGCCAGGTCAGGGTCACGTGCGGCGTGAACTTCTGTCCGTCCGGCGCCAGGCCCGCCCGCACCACCGCCGATTCGACCTTGTCGCGGAGATGCTGCAGCGCCGGCTCCTTGTCGACGCCGGCCCAGACCGTCTTCACCCGGTTGCCGCTGGCGAAATGCCCCACGCCGGCGAGCTTGAGCTGGAAGCCGGGCGCGCGGATGCTGGCGAGCGCCGCATCGACATATTCGGCGTCGCGGCCGTCGACCTCGCCCAGGAAGCGCAGGGTGATGTGGAAGTTCTCGGGCGGCACCCAGCGTGCGCCGGGGAGCCCGCCGCAGAGCAGGCGCAGCTGCCAACGGACGTTCTCGGGCAGGCTGAGGGCTACGAAGAGGCGCATGATCCGGCCCGAAACTGGCCAATTCCCCGGCAGGATGCCGGCTCGGCACAGGTATTCATGTCCGCATACATATCAGGCGATGCCCCGGCTGACCACCCGCGCGCCCACCGGCCGCCGGCAGGTCAGCTCCCGAGCAAAGGCAGCAGGACCGGCAGGATACGCTGGACGATCAGCGCCGCGCCGGCCTCGGTCGGGTGGAGGCCGTCGCCCTGCAGCAGCGCCCGGTCGGCGGTCCCGTCCGGCTGGATGATCCCGTCCATGAAGAAGGGATAGAGGGTCACCCCCTCCTGCTTGGCCAGATCGGGGTAGATCGCGTCGAATTGCGCGACGTAATCGGGCCCGAGATTGCGCTGCGCCTTCATCCCGCAGAGCAGGACCTTGGCGCCCGCGGCCTTGGCCTTGGCGATGATGGCGGCGAGGTTGGCCCGGATGGAATCCGGGCTGACCCCGCGCAGCATGTCGTTGGCCCCGAGCTCGACGATCACCACCTGGGGCTGGTCGCCCAGCGCCCAGTCGATCCGGGCCAGGCCGCCGGCCGAGGTGTCGCCGCTGACCCCGCCATTGATTACGGTGACCGGCCGGCCCATCTTGCGGAAGGCGGTCTGGAGCTGGTCCGCGAAGCCTTCGCCTTGCTTTAGCCCGTATCCGGCGGTCAGGCTGTCACCGAGCGCCAGGATCTTGGTGTCGGCCGCGGCGGCGCCGGAGACGGCGAGGATAAAGGGAGCGGCGGCGCCCAGGATCAGCACCATCGCCGCGAGACGTCGCCGGATCGGCATCAACGACGGAAACATGATCGACATTTCGGGTCTTCGCCTTTCCCTGTCAAGCGATGCCGGTGCGGTCGATATCCTGAAGGGCATCGACCTCCAGGTCCCGGCGAAACAATCCCTCGGCATCGTCGGCCCTTCCGGCTCCGGCAAGACCAGCCTCATGCTGCTGATCGCCGGCCTCGAGCAGCCGAGCGGCGGCTCGATCAGGCTGGACGGCACCGAGATCACGAAAATGTCAGAGGACGGGCTGGCGCTGTTTCGCCGCGCGCATATCGGCATCGTCTTCCAGGCCTTCCATCTCATCCCGACCATGACGGCGCTGGAGAACGTGGCGACGCCGCTGGAGCTCGCCGGGGAAAAGCGCGCCTTCGCGATCGCGCAAGCGGCGCTGGAAGAGGTGGGCCTGGGCCATCGCCTGAAGCACTATCCCGGCCAGCTCTCCGGCGGCGAGCAGCAGCGCGTGGCGCTGGCGCGCGCGGTCGCGCCGCAGCCCGATATCCTCCTGGCCGACGAGCCCACCGGCAATCTCGACACCGAGACCGGCGCCAGGGTGATCGACCTGCTGTTCGGCCTGCAGCGCCGGCGGGGCGCCACGCTCCTGCTGATCACCCACGACCCGGCGCTGGCACGCCGCTGCGACCGCATCATCCACCTCGCCGACGGCCGGATCACCAGCGAGGAATACACGCAGAACCGCGCGGCGGCGAAGTGACGGGACTCTGGCGCATTGCGCTGCGCGAGATGCGCGGCGGGCGCACCGGCGGCCGGGTGCGCGGCTTCCGCATCTTCCTGCTCTGCCTGATGCTCGGCGTCGCGATCGTCGCGGGCGTGGGCTCGCTGGCTTCGGCGATCGATGCCGGCATCGCCGCCGACGGCAAGCGCATCCTCGGCGGCGATTTCGAGTTCCGCCTGACCTACACGCCCGCGACCCAGGAGCAGGCCAACGCGCTCGCCGCCGGCAACGAGCTGTCGCACACGGTCGAGCTCAGGGCGATGGCGCGCAACGAATCCGCCAAGGCCCATGACGCCAACCCGACCCTGGTCGAGCTCAAATCCGTCGATCTCATCTATCCGCTGTTCGGCAAGGTGGCGCTCGATCCCGAGCAGCCCCTGGCCGCCGCCCTGAAGCAGGACGACCAGGGCCGCTACGGCGCGGTCGGCGAGCCGGCGCTGGTGCAGCGCCTCGGCCTCGAGCCCGGCGACACGATCAAGCTGGGTGCTGCGACCTTCGTCTTCCGCGGCACCATCCTCAACGAGCCGGACCGCGGCTCCCAGGTCTTCAATCTCGGGCCGCGCCTGATGATCTCCAACGCGGCGCTGGCGGCGACCGGGCTCGTGCAGCCGGGCAGCCTCGTCTATCACGTCTATCGCGTGAAGCTCGGGCCGGGTATCGCCGCGCCGCGCTGGCTCGCCCGCATCCAGCGGGAGTTCCCCGATCCCGGCTGGCGCGTGCGCGGGGTCGATGACGCGGGCGCGGGGGTCCGCAACTTCATCGACCGCACGCGGATGTTCCTCAACCTCGTCGGCTTGAGCGCGCTGCTGATCGGCGGGCTCGGCATCGGCAATGCCGTGCGGGTCTATCTCGAAAGCCGTGCGCAGTCCCTCGCCATCCTGAAATCGCTGGGCGCCGGCGGCGGCTTCGTCCTGGCGCTGCATCTGCTGCTGATCCTGCGCATGGCGGCGCTCGGCGTCGCGCTCGGCCTCGTCCTCGGCGCGATCATGCCTTACGTGTCGCAGGGCGCGCTGGCCTCGTTCAATCTGCATCTCATTCCGGCGCTTTATCCGGTGCCGCTGCTGATCGCCGCCGCCTTCGGCCTGCTGACGGCGTTCGCCTTCTCGCTGCCGCCGCTCCTGCAGGCGATGCGGGTGCGCCCGGCCCAGCTCTTCCGCTCGGTCGCCACCGAACTGGGCGAGGTCAGGCGCCGCGACTTCGTCCCGATCGGCCTCGCCGGCCTGGCGCTCGCGGTCCTCGCCGTGCTGGCCTCCGGCGACGTGCGGCTGGCTTTGGGCTTCATCGGCGCCGTGCTGGCCTCCTTCGCCCTGTTCCAGTTCCTCGCTGCCGGCCTCCGGCGGCTGGCGCGCTGGGGCCGCGCCAAGGCGGACAACCGCGCGCTGCGCTTCGCCCTGGCGGCGATCGACCGGCCGCGCGCGCCGACCGCCAGCATCGTGCTTTCGCTCGGCCTCGGCCTCACCGTGCTGGTCGCCGTCATGCTGATCCAGGCCGGCCTCATCGACGAGATGCAGAACGCGCTTCCCGATCGCGCGCCGAGCTTCTACCTGCTCGACATCCAGACCAGCCAGATCGAGCAACTCGAGCGCGACCTGACCGCCTTCCCCAGCGCCGAGGACTTCCAGCAGGTGCCGATGCTCCGGGGCCGCATCGTCAGGCTGCGGGATGTCCCGGTCGAGCAGGTGCCGACCCCGCCGGACCATGCCTGGGTGCTGAAAGGCGACCGCGGGGTCACCTGGTCGAGGACGCCGGCGCCGGGCTCGCACCTGGTCGAGGGGCAGTGGTGGGCCGCCGACTATCAGGGCCCGCCGCTGATCTCGCTCGACGCCGATACGGCCAAGGCCTTCGGCCTCAAGATCGGCGACACGCTGACCGTCAACCTGCTCGGCCGCGAGATCACGGGCACCATCTACAATCTGCGCCAGATCGACTGGTCGAGCCTCTCGATCAACTTCGTGATGGTGTTCTCGCCCGGCCTCATCTCTTCCGCCCCGCAGACCCATATCGCCACGATCCGCGTGGCGCCGGAGCGGGAGGGCGCGCTGATCGCGCTCCTGGCCCGGGATTTCCCCAACGTCTCGGCCGTGCGCGTGCGCGACGTGATCGCCCAGGCCGGGGACGTGCTGCGCTCGGTCGGCGCCGCGGTCCGGCTCGCGGCCGGCGTCGCGCTGTTGGCCGGCGTGCTGGTGCTGGCGGGCGCCATGGCCGCCGGGCAGGAGCGGCGGATCTACGAGGCCGTGCTGATCAAGATGCTGGGCGGAAGGCGGCGCGACATCGCCATGAGCTTCCTCTGGGAATTCGCCTTGCTGGCGTTTTCCGCCGCCGCCATCGCGCTCGTGATCGGCAGCATCGGCGCCTACGTCTTCCTCGACCGGGTGATGGACACCCGGTTCGTCTTCTCCGCCACGGCGGCCCTGGGAGCGGTGGCCCTCAGCCTCGCGCTTGCCCTGGTGATCGGCTTTGCCGCCTCCTGGCGCGCGCTCGGCGCCAAGGCCGCGCCTTATCTCAGGAACGAGTGATTCGCTACTGCGCCGCGGGCGCCGGCGCCTTCGCCTCGACCGCGGGCGGCGCGATCTCCGCCTCGCGCTCCTGCAGCACCTGCATCAGCGCGTCGCGGATGGCGGTCAGCCGCGCCGGGCTCTCGATCTTCAGCCCGAACTGGTCCTTCACGTAGAACACGTCCACCACGCGGTGGCCGAAGGTCGAGATCTTCGCCGTCGAGATCTGCAGGTTCTGCGCCGTCAGCGCCCGGGTGAGGAAATGCATCAGGCCGCGCCGGTCGCGGCCGGTCACCTCGATCAGCGTGTGGGTGGCGCTGGCCTTGTTGTCGATCAGCACGCGCGGCACCACCGGGAAGCTCCTGACCGCCGGATTGCCCGGCGGCAGGTTGACCAGCTCGGCGAGGGTCTTGCGCGGATTCTTCAGCACCCGCTCCACCGTGGCCGCGACCCGGGCGAAGCGCGCCGGCGTGTCGAACGGCCCGCCGCTGGAGTCCTGCACGGTGAAGGAATCCAGCGCCATGCCGTTCTTCAGGGTGAAGATCCGCGCATCGACGATGCTGGCGCCCGACAGCGCCAGCGCGCCGGCCAGCTGCGAGACCAGGCCGCGCCAATCGGCGACATAGATCGTGACCTCGGTCATCGCCCGCCAATGATCGACCGTGTAGTCGATGGAAAGCGGCCGGTGCTCCAGCTCCGCGGTGCGGATCAGCCGGGCCTGGCGCACCAGGTTGGACAGCGGGAAGCCCAGCCAATAGGCGGCGGGGCCGCGCGCCGCATGGGCCTCGAAATCCGCATCGCTCCATTCCGGCAGCTCGGCGCGCAGCTGCTTGAGCACCTGGGCGACGCGCGCCTCGCGGCCCTCGGTGATGAGGCCGCCGGACAAGGTCTCCTCGGCGCGGTTGTAGAGCTCGCGCAGGAGCTGGGCCTTCCAGCCGTTCCAGGTCTTCGGCCCGACCGCGCGGATGTCGGCCACGGTCAGCACCAGCAGCAGGCGCAGCCGCTCCACCGACTGCACGATGGCGACGAAGTCGGCGATGGTCTTGGGGTCCTCGATGTCGCGGCGAAACGCGGTGTTGCTCATGATCAGGTGATAGCGCACCAGCCAGGCGACGGTCTCCGTCTCCTCCGCGCTGAGGCCCAGGCGCGGCCCCAGCCGCTCCGCCACTTCGGCGCCCAGCTCGGAATGGTCGCCGCCGCGGCCCTTGGCGATGTCGTGCAGCAGCACCGCCAGGTAGAGCACGCGCCGCGAGACGACCTGGCGCACGATGCCGCTGGCGATCGGCGCCTCGCCCTTCAACTCGCCGCGCTCGATCCGCCACAGGATGCCGATCGCCTTCAGGCTGTGCTCGTCCACCGTGTAGTGGTGGTACATGTCGAACTGCATCTGCGCCACGACCCGGCCGAAGTCCGGGATGAAGCGGCCGAGCACGCCGGCCTCGCTCATGCGGCGCAGCGTGAGCTCCGGGTCCTTCTCGTTGGTCAGGATCTCCAGGAACAGGCGGTTGGCCTCGGGATCGTTGCGCAGGCCGTCGACATGCCGCGCCGCCTGGGCGAGCCAGGTCATGGCGACGGGATGGATCCCCAGCTCGTTCTTCTGCGACACGGCGAAGATGCGGATCATGTCCAGCGGGTGCTGGATGAACCACTCCGCGTTCGCCACGCTCAGCTGGCCGCCGTCGTTGCGGAAGCCCTCGACCTCCAGCTTCACGTCGCTGCGCAGCAGGCCGAGCATCGGCATCCGGAAGAACGGCCGGTGCATGCGCTTGGAATCGATCGCCGCCAGGAAGTAGCGGGTGAGGCCGCCGACCGATTTCACCACCAGGAAATAGTGCTTCATCAGCCGCTCGACGCCGAGCAGGCCGGCATGGTCGGTATAGCCCAGCCGCCGCGCCATCTCCGGCTGCAGGTCGAAGGTCAGGCGCTCCTCCGGCCGGCCGGTCAGGTAGTGGAGATGGCAGCGCAGGGTCCACAGGAAGTTCAGCGCCTTGTCGTAGGTCGCGACCTCCTGGGCCGTCAGGAGGTCCTGCTCCACCAGCTCGGCGAAGCTGCCGACCCCGTACATGAAGCGCGCGATCCAGAGCAGGGTCTGGAGGTCGCGCAATCCGCCCTTGCCCTCCTTGATGTTGGGCTCCAGCGTGTAGCGGGAGTCGCCGGCGCGCTGATGCCGCGCCTTGCGCTCGGCGAGCTTGTCCTTCAGGAAGGCCTCGCCCTTGCCCTTGACGATCTCCTTCTTGAAGCGCGCGCGGAACTGGTCGTAGAGCGGCCGCTCGCCCCAGAGGTAGCGCGACTCCAGGAGATTGGTGCGGATGGTGACGTCGCCCTCGGCCTGGCGGATGCACTCCTGCACCGTGCGCGCGGCGTGCCCGACCTTCAGCCCGAGGTCCCACAGGCGATAGAGCATGAACTCGACCACCTGCTCGCCATGGGGCGTCAGCTTGTAGGGCAGCAGGAACAGGAGGTCGATGTCGGAATAGGGGGCGAGCTCGCCCCGCCCGTAGCCGCCGACCGCGGCCAGGGTCAGCTTCTCGGCGCTGGTCGGGTTGGCCAGCGGGTAGGCCTTCTCCGCCGCGTAGTCGTAAAGGCAGCGGATCAGCTGGTCGATCAGGAAGCTCGCCTCATGCGCCGAGGTCAGGCCGGCCGTGGCGCCCCGGGGATTGGCCTCGAATCGGCGCCGGATCTCCGCGCGGCCCTCGGCCAGATAGCGTCGCAGGATCGCCTGCAGCTCGGCCGTGGCGCCGGCCGGATCGGCGCTGCGCTCGGCCAGGGCGTTGAGCTCGCCGCTCAGCGCGCGGCGGTCGAGGACGGCTCTCTGGTTGGCGATCTCGGACATGGCCGCATGCTACGCGCCCGCCGGTTAACGGTAAACCAACAGGAAGTAGGGCGGGCCCTGCGGCGCTCTCGGATCTTGCGATCAGACCCGGTCTTGTATCAGACCCGGTCTTGTATCAGACCCTGGGATACCGGCCGAAGAAGATGCCCAGGCGCTGGGTCCGCCGCTTCATCCGATTCGCCTCGTCGTCCACGTAGTAGGTCAGCATGACCGACCGCCGTTCGCCGTCGGCCTCGGTGGTCGTGGGCGCGCTGTGCCAGCTCTCCTTCCTCCGCACGGCGAAGGCGTAGCCGGTCGAGGGCAGGAACCGCATCGCCACCGGCTGGTCGGTGCCGTCCTGGGCGCGGGTGGTGTGGAAGATGGTGCCGAGATGGGCCTGGGACGAATCGGTCGGCAGGTAGAGCTGCACGGTGATCGCCTTGGTCAGCGCGTCCGCATGGATGCCGATGCGATAGCCGGGCTGGTCGCGCACCAGGATCGGGATCGGATAGAGCGGCACGTTCTCCGCCGGCATCTGGAAGCGGTCTTCCAGCGCGGCGCGGAACTTGCGCTTGAAGGCCAGTTCCAGCGCGGGGGAGGTCAGCGCCGCGGAGATCCCGCCCCAGAGGCGGCGCTGCGGCTGCGGCAGCCGCCAGAGGTTCTCGCGGTAGAGATACAGGCGCAGCCGGGTGCTGCTGCCGTCGTGCCGCAGCGCGTCGCGGTGGTAGAGCTGGTGGTACTTCTCCCGGGCCGGCAGCCCGTCCAGCATCTGCCGGTAGAAATCCGACGGAAAGACGTTTTCCATCTGGATATGGTCGAACGGCGCGGTGCGCAGCGGCGAACGGTCCACGACCCGGACGAGGTCGAATTCCGGCGCCGTTGCGGGCGCCGACGTGCCGGCCCGGCCCTCCGCCATCTGCTGCGACATCGATAGAAACCCTTGAAAACCTGGACCGAATCTGCCGTCCGGGGACGCAGAATAGCATCGGTGTCATCGATCGGAAACTGACCGAACGCCGCGCCCCGGACCCGTCCCGTCGCCGGACGGGGCCGGCCTCAGGCCGCCGGGACCGGCTCGCCCCCCGGTCAGCCGCCGGGCGCGTCCAGCTTCTTCAAGGCGTCGAGCGCTTCGTCGCGGCTGCGCAAGGTGCAGGATATGCCGACAACCAGCCGCCCCACGCCCTGGTTCCGCCGGGTCACCTCGCGCCGGAAGGCGATGCAGTCGATCGGCGCGCCGCTGTCGGTACGGCTGGTGTAGTTGGCCATCTGGAAGCCCGCGAAGTCGGCGACCGGGGTCCAGTCGTCGATGTGCTGCTCGTTGAAGTAGCTCCGCACGTCGTCGATCATCGAATAGCGCCGCATCGAATAGTCGCCCAGCACGCGCTGATCGACCGCGGCCAGATAGGTCCGGTGATCGTCGGAATCGGCCTCCAGCACCTCGGTCCTGACGCCGGTCGTCACGTAGCCGTCGCTGACATTGTTGTTGCTGTAATCGGTGCACTTGACGCTGTAGCCCGGCGCCGAGAACCGCATCGCGATATCCGAGCAATCGATGGACTTGCCCTTGTCCTCCGCATGCGCGGCGGCCGCGAGCGCCAGGACGGCGATCGCGGCCAGTCCGAAGACGGCCATGTTCGGTTGCATGTTCCTGTGTTCCATTGCCGCCGGGCCTCAGCCGCTCGGCGCGTCGAGGTGCTTCAGCGCATCGTAATCGTGCTCGCGCCCGCGTGCCGAGCAGGCGAGGCCGACCACGAGGCGCGCGAGCCCCTCATATCGCCGGGCGCCCTGATGCCGAAAGGCGATGCATTCCAGCACCGCGCCGTCCTTCATCTCGCCGGTGAAGTTCTCCACCTCGAATTGCCCGACCGATGTTCCCGGCGCCCAATCGCTGAACGCACCGCCGCTGAAATAGTTCTGGACGTCGTCCTCCAGGCTGTGGCGCCCGAGATAGATGCGGTTGCCGAGCGGCCGGTTGTCGATGACCACCAGGAACGTGGCCTCGGCATGCGATTCGGCCACCAGCTTATGCGCCCGCACCCCCGCCAGCACCTCGTCGACATTGATCGTGCCCTTGCTGAGATCGGTGCAGGTCACGTCGTAGCCGGTCGCGGAAAAGCCGAGATCGGTGTCGCTGCAATCGATCTTCTGCTTCTCTTCGTCGTCGTCGGCGCGGAGGCCGGCCGTGCCGATCGTCCCCAGAATCCCCGCCGCAATCGCCATCGTCATCGATACCCGCCGCGACCAGGTCGCCGCGCGAACCGCGATCGACCCGACGGTCGTCGCGCATGCTGCCACACCCACTGCGAACGCCCTCCGCCTTGCCCGCGCGCAACAGTAGTGTTTGGCGCGACTCCGGTCAAATGCCGAACGATCTCCGCCGAGCGCGTTAAGCAAGCTTTTCCGCTTGGGAGCAGCCGGAAGCTTGGTAGAATGGCGCCGGGAAGGCTGACGCTGCGATGTCCCGTCGCATCGGCAAGCAAGAGCGCGCAAAGCGAGGGAAGCGAGGCATGGCGGAAACGGCGCTGGTCGTCGAGGACCTGCACAAGCGGTTCGGCGATCTCGAAGTGTTGAAAGGCGTATCGCTCACGGCCCATGTGGGCGACGTGATCGCGATGATCGGCTCGTCCGGCTCGGGCAAGAGCACGCTGCTCCGCTGCATCAATCTGCTGGAGACCCCGGATTCCGGCAAGGTCATCGTCAACGGCGAGTTGATTCGCATGAAGCCGGCCAAGAACGGCCATGCCGTCCCGGAGGACCACAAGCAGGTCGACCGGATCCGGGCGAGCCTCGGCATGGTGTTCCAGAGCTTCAATCTGTGGTCGCACATGACCATCCTCGAGAACGTCATCGAGGCGCCGGTTCACGTGCTGAAGATGCCGCGGAAGGACGCGATCGAGCGCGCCGAGCGCCTGCTCGCCAAGGTCGGCATCGCCGAGAAGCGCAACCACTATCCGAGCCATCTCTCCGGCGGCCAGCAGCAGCGCGCGGCGATCGCCCGCGCCCTCTGCATGGACCCGAAGGTGATGCTGTTCGACGAGCCGACCTCGGCACTCGATCCCGAGCTGGTGGGCGAGGTCCTGCGCGTGATGCGCCAGCTCGCCGAGGAGGGCCGCACCATGCTGGTCGTCACCCATGAGATGGCCTTCGCCCGCGAGGTCGCGAGCAACGTGATCTTCCTGCACCAGGGCCGGATCGAGGAGGCGGGCGATCCCAAGGTCATGTTCGCCAACCCGAAGTCGGACCGCCTGCGCCAGTTCCTCGCCACCACGCGCCACTGACCGCGTGACCGATCGCCCCCAGTCCGCTCGCGACGAGCCCGGCGGCCTGCGCCGCTTCGGCGCGCCGCCCACGATCGACGAGCTGGCGGAGATCGCGCACCGGGTCTTCGCCTCGTTGCCCGCGGCCTTCACCGCGCGCTGCCAGGGCGTCGCGATCCGCGTGCTGGATTTCCCCGAGGACGAGACCCTGGCCGAGATGGGCATCGACTCGCCCTTCGACCTCGCCGGTCTCTATCGCGGCGCCCCCTTGACGCAGAAGGGTGCCGGCGATTTCGCCCAGTCCCTCGACATGGTGTTCCTCTACCGGCGGCCGCTGCTCGACTGGTGGGCGGAGGAGGGGATGGAGCTCGAGGATCTGGTGCGCCACGTGCTGGTCCATGAGATCGGCCACCATTTCGGCTTCAGCGACGACGACATGGATCGGATCGAAGCGGCGCGCGAGGACTGAGGCGGCGCCGTCACATCTCCTTCGGCGCGAAGATGCCGTAATAGGCGATCAGCATCGCCGCGTCGAAGGCGCCCGTCGAATACGTGTTGACCGCCAGGCTGACGGCGCTCATCAGGTCCGCGCTCGCATGGTCGAGCAGGCCGGTGCCGCGCGCCAGGATGAACCAGCCGAGCGCCAGCAGCAGGGACGGGCCGACGGTCACGAGGCCGATGATCAAGGCGTCGAACGAGTGATCCTGCATGCCGCGCCAGATGGTGCGCGGCCCGGCGAGCCGGCCGGTGGCCGCGCAATGGGCCGGCCAGATCATCAGGCGCAGGCCGATCCAGACGCCGGCCAGGAACAGCAGCGGCGCGCCCACGACCCCGGCGATCTGCACCAGCGGCCCGGACACGTCGAGGAAGAAGATGCCTCCCCACATGGCGGCGGTCACCAGCGTTCCAAGCATCGCGGCGAGCGCGGTCGAGAAGGCCGACAGGCCCAGCGTCACGACCAGGAAGAGCCAGAAGCCGCGCCTTGCCGGAAAGGTGAGGAGATGAAGCAGCGTGCTGCGGCAGAGCGCCGTCATCCAGCACCAGTCGAAGATCGCGTCGGCCAGCCAGCGGGCCGGGGTGCGGACCAACGGCGGGACGTCGATCGCATGGCGCCTGGCATAGGCAGTGCCGACGGCGAAGGCGAACGGCCAAACGGCGCAGGCCAGCCAGATCGGAAACTCGCGAAACGGGATGGCGAGGCCGCGGCGCCCGATCTCGAACGGGTCAATGTCGCGCGTCGCCATCGGGCCCCTTGGCGCTCGGCCGGTCCTTTTCCCTCCGGACGATCCGGAGCGGCATTGCCCAGGTTACGCGACCGCAGATTGCCGGAGAAGCCCGCGGCTCCGGCGAACAGCGTTAATGACGGGGGTGGAGCGGTGCGATCCCCGGTGCCGGCGGCAGCGGGGATCGCGTTCGATGTCAGCCCCGCGCCGCCGCGGTCGCCGCCGCCCTGTGCTCATGCGCCGGCTTCGGGAAGCCGCCGCGCCACAGGTTGACGCCGAAGGCGAGGATGCCGACGCCCATCACGATGGAGAAGATGCCGGCGATCGGGCCGCCGACTTCCGGCTGGCCGTGCTTGATGAACCAGACGCCGAGCATCAGCACCGGCAGGCCGAGATTGTGCAGCCAGAAATGCGCCTTGGCGAGCAGCGTCTCGGCCAGATGCGGCGCCTGGGCGTAGATGATGCCGCAAAGCCCGAGGCTCACCCAGCCCAGCAGGTTGAGATGCGCGTGGACCGCGATGTCGGTGAAGTCCTCGGTGGCGCCCATATAGATCCCCCAGCCGACCGCGACGACCCAATAGGCCACGGCGATCCGCAGCAGACTGTTACTCATGGCAGGATTCCCTTCCGGAGACGTTTCGACCGATGTCGGCGGCGCGCGGCGCGATGCCGGCCCCGTCGTCGCCCGCGGTCTAGACCGGCGCGCCGGGGGCGAAAAGGACAGACCCATATGCCGGTGACGCCGGTCACATCTTAACGGCGCTTTAACGGCACCGGCGTGACTCTGGCCGCAATCGATGATTTGCCCGGAGTGTCGAATGACCAAGCTGTTGATCTCCGAGACCAACCCCAAGGGCTACACGACCGAGGTCCTGCTCGGCACCATCCGCCAGGACATCGTCCTGCGGCTGCAGAAATACGCCGGCGATCCCCGCCGTGAAGCGCGCCAGGTGCTCGACAACAACATCCGCATCCTGCAATTGCTCGGCGAAGCCATCGCCCTCGCCGAGCAGAACACGCGGACCCTGTCCGAGATCTAGCCCGGCCGCCGATTCGCGCTAGGCGGGGAGCGTCACCGCGACCGTGGTGCCGCGGCCCGCCGCGCCGTCGATCTCCATGGCGCCGCCCAGGAGCTCGGCGAGGCCCTTGGCCAGCGGCAGGCCGAGCCCGGCGCCCTGATAGCGCCGGTTGAGCGCGCCATCGACCTGGCCGAACGGCTCCAGCGCCAGCGGCACGTCGGCGGGGGCGAGGCCGATCCCGGTATCGGCGATCTCGAAACGGATGCCGCCATCGCGGGCCGCGCGGACCCGGATCGCGACCCGGCCCTGGGGCGGCGTGAACTTCACCGCATTGGACACGAGATTCAGCAGGATCTTGCGCAGCTTCGCCTCGTCGGTCACGGCGGCGGGAGTCTTGGGGTCGATCACCACCGAGAGCGTGATCCCGCCTTCCTTGATCTGCGGCGCCAGCAGGCGCGTCACGCCGTCGATCACCTGGGCCGGATCGACCGGCCGGCGCGACACTTCCGCGGTGCCGAGCTCGATCCGGCTGAGGTCGAGCGTGTTGTCGATGATGGTCAGGAGATTGCGCCCGCCATTGACGATCTCATGGGCGTATTCGCCGTAGCGCTTGTCGCCGAGCGGACCGAAGCCTTCCGAGCTCAGGATCTCCGCAAAGCCGATCACCGAATTGAGCGGCGTGCGGAGCTCGTGGCTCATGTTGGCGAGGAATTGCGATTTCGCCTTGCTGGCGGCCTCGGCGCGCGCGACGCTCTGCACCAGGTCGAGCGAGCGCTCGTGCTCGCGCTGCAGCAGCCGGTCGCCGTGGCGCACATAGGCCGAGAGCGCGAGGTAGACGCCGCCGGCGGTCAGCAGCACCAGCGCCACCTGGGAGGCGATGCCGCGGTTGATGTCGCGCAGGAACTCGGTGACGTCGTCATAGACCTCGAACACGCCGACGATCTCCGAGCCGCGGTAGATCGGCACGTAGCTCGACAGCAGGTCGCGATCGACCACCGTGGATTCGAAGACGCTGAACGTGTTCGCCCGGGCGAGCTCGCTGGCGACCACGCCCTGGCGCGCGGATTCGAATCCCTCGTCCTCCGCTTCGGCCTCGCCGATCTGTCCCGGATCGGTGGAGAAGATGGTGTGGCCGTCGGGATCGTAGATCTTGACCCGGTAGACCGGGGCGTTCTGCGTCAGCGCGGCGATCTCGTCGCGCAGGGCGGCGATCTCCGGCCGGTCCTTGAGGGTCGCGGGATCCGCCTTCGAGAGATCCTCGAGCAGCGCCGCATGGCGGCTCCACAGCAGGTTGGCCAGCACGCGCGCGACGTTGACGTTGTTCTGCTGCGCCATGCTCTCCATCTCGCCCAGCGACCAGTACCAGTGGAAGGACGAGAGCAGCAGCGCCGCCAGCACCATCACCAGGCCGGCGACCAGCGCAAAGCTCCGCGTCAGGCGAAACCTCGCTTGGCGGGACACGGCAATGCTGGGCATGGTCGGCTTCTCCGCAGCAGCGCCAAGGGGGCTGGGGCGCAGTTCAAAGAGCATGCAACCGGGGGAAGCAGTGTGGCCGCAAAGTGTGAATGAATCCTTCCGCTCTCGACGCGGCCGGGACGCGCGCGCCTTTATGGATTCACACCCGGATCTAGGAATTTCCACCATCGCGATGCGGACGGTCGCGATGACGATCGGGGGCGGAAGCGGGAGGTGAAAGCCGGCCGGCGGAGATTGGTGGACCCGATCAGA
>DASZSL010000060.1:0-32194 GCA_035548715.1 Dongiaceae bacterium | reverse complement strand
CAGCACGGCCATGTTGCCCGGCTTGTGCTGGTTCTTCCACATCTTCATATGGGCGAGCGGGATGTCCTCCCAGCCGAACACCTCGGACATGCAGGGATCGATGCGCCGCTCGATGACCAGGTGATTGGCCTGGCTCGCCTGTAGCAGGTTGGCGAAATGGCTGCCCTGGATGCGCTTCTGGCGCATCCAGACGAAGCGCGCGTCGAAGGTGATGTTGTAGCCGGTGGTGCCGGCGCAGAACACGACCATGCCGCCGCGCTTCACCACGAAGCAGGAGACCGGGAAGGTCGCCTCGCCGGGATGCTCGAACACGAAATCGACGTCGATGCCCTTGCCGGTGATGTCCCAGATCGCCTTGCCGAAGGCACGGCACTTCTTCATGTACTCGGCATAGGCGGCGCTGTCGTCGACATCGGGGAGCTGGCCCCAGCAGTCGAAGTCGTTGCGGTTGATGACGCCCTTGGCGCCCAACTGCATGACGAAGTCGCGCTTCGATTCGTCGGAGATGACGCCGATCGCATTGGCGCCGGCGGTCGAGATGAGCTGCACCGCCATCGAGCCCAGGCCGCCCGAGGCGCCCCAGACCAGCACGTTGTGACCGGGGCGCAGGATGTGCGGGCGATGGCCGAACAGCATGCGGTAGGCGGTGGCGAGCGTCAGCGTGTAGCAGGCGCTCTCTTCCCAGGTGAGATGCAGCGGCCGCGCCATGAGCTGGCGCGCCTGCACGCGGCAGAACTGGGCGAAGGATCCGTCCGGCGTCTCGTAGCCCCAGATGCGCTGCGAGGGCGAGAACATCGGGTCGCCGCCGTTGCACTCCTCGTCGTCGCCGTCATCCTGGTTGCAGTGGACCACGACCTCGTCGCCGACCTTCCAGCGCTTCACCTTGGAGCCCACGGCCCAGACGACGCCCGCCGCATCGGATCCGGCGATGTGGTACTCGGCCTTGTGCACGTCGAAGGGCGAGATCGGCTTGCCCAATCCGGCCCAGACGCCGTTGTAGTTCACGCCCGCCGCCATCACCATGACGATGACCTCGTCGGCCTCGGGCTGCGGCGTGGGCACGATCTCGACCTGCATCGACTTGTCCGGCGGCCCGTGGCGCTCGCGGCGGATCGCCCAGGCATACATCTTCTCGGGCAGGTGCCCCAAAGGCGGGATCTCGCCCAGCTCGTAAAGTGCCCGCGGTTGACCCTGGGGCCTGCCGTTCCGGGCGTTCGGGGTAAGGGGAATGACGGCCGCATTCTCGGTCATGATCGGGGCGCCTCGCCTGGCTAAAGTAATTCGCACGTGCGAACCAATGCGATCCTGCCTTCGCGGTTGCAGCAGGGTCAAGAGGCTTCTGCTATTAAACTGTCGTGATCTGGCTCAGTGTGGAAAGTTAATTACGATTTCGGCCTCCGCCCGGACATAAAGATTTTTGACGGATCAAGGGCCTGGGCGCGACGGAGCGGCGGTGTTGCGATGCCAAAGAAAAACGCCCGGCCAAGACCGGGCGTCAGGGGAGGCATCGCCTCGTTCGAGGGAGTTCCGGCTCGTGGGTGGGGGAGACCGGGCCGGAGGCTCCTTTGCGCTTTGGCGGGACGGTCGGGGGTCCGTCGGCGCCGCGCTTTTGCTTATCCTTCCGTTACTTGTTGCAACACAGGGCGCCGGTCGCCGCACCCGCCGCGCCGCCGATCAGCGCGCCGGCGATCGGTGCGCCGGTGAGCAATCCGATGCCTGCACCGCCCGCGGCCCCGATGGCGCCACCGGACAAAGTGCGTTGTTCCTGACCGGACATGCCCGAGCAGCCGGCCGTAGTCGCCAGGACGGCCACGAGGGCCAGTCCAGCCATCAGCCTTTTCATGTTCAAGCTCCCGTCAAGTGGGCGCCCCGCGGATCTCTTGGGGGCTCTCTTGCCCTAAAACGATCCAGGGCCGGAAAAGTTCGCCGATTCGGGCAAATTTAGTGCCGGAACCGGCGAACCGGGCCTCTCCCTACAGCCGGAACTGCAGCGAGACGGCGGGCGCCGGCGCGACGTAAACCGGCGGCGGAGGGGCGTAATAGACCGGAGGCGGCGGCGCGTAGTAGACCGGCGGCGGCGCGTAATAGACCGGCGGCGGCGGCGCGTAGTAACCCGGGCCGACGACCACCCGGCCGCCCCAGCCCCAGCCGCCGCCGCGCCAATGATCATGGTGCCAGCCATCGGCCTGCGCGGCGCCGATTGTCGCCGCGGAAAGGGCGACGCCGGCGATCAACGCAGCGACAGCCTTCTTCAATCCGATCGGGCGAAACATGTTTCCTCTCCTCACTGTCGGACCCCGCCCCGCGCGGGCCGCGCTCCATTTCGAATCGCGGTTTCGGTCCTGAAAATTCTAACGATCCAGATAGCCGAACCCGTTGCGGCCGGCGCTCAAATCGGCGTGAGTCACCCGCATCAATTGGGGCGAAATTGCGGCGGGTTCTGTTTTGGCCGCCTGCATTGACTTTCGCCGGCCGGCATGGATACTGCGCCCATTCTCGTGGCGATTTGAGCTCGGCTTGCGGCCACGTAAAACAAGCAGCTAAAAGGGTCTGGGACACGCATTTTGCACCTCGACCTTCCGGGTCGAGGTGTTTTTGTTGCGGGGTCTTGCAATGGCAAACAAGCGCGAAATCAAACGGCAGTGGCGTCCGGCGACCAGGCTGGTCCATGCCGGCCAGCAGCGCTCGGCGTTCAAGGAGACGGCGGAAGCGGTCTACCTGACCTCGGGCTACGTCTACGACAGCGCGGAGGAGGCGGAGGCCGCCTTCAACAATTCCCAGCCGCGCTTCGTCTATTCCCGCTTCGGCAACCCGACGGTCGCGATGTTCGAAGAGCGCATGACCGATCTCGAAGGCGCCGAAGCCGCGCGCGCGACGTCGAGCGGCATGGCCGCGGTGTTCGCGGCGCTCGCCTGCCAGGTGAAGGCCGGCGACCGCATCGTCTCCTCGGATGCGCTGTTCGGCTCCTGCCAGTACATCCAGGCCGAGATCCTGCCGAAATGGGGCGTCGAGGTCGAGTTCGTCGATGGCCGCGACAACGCCGCCTGGGCGAAGGCGCTCTCCAAGCCGACCAAGGTCGTGTTCCTCGAGACGCCGAGCAATCCCAGCCTGCGCCTGGTCGATCTCGAAACCGTCGCCGGTCTCGCGCACAAGGCGGGCGCCACCGTCGTGGTCGACAATGTGTTCGCGACGCCGCTGCTGCAGCAGCCGCTCAAGCTCGGCGCCGACGTCGTGGTCTATTCCGCGACCAAGCATATCGACGGGCAGGGGCGGTCCCTGGGCGGCGTCATCCTCGGTACGCAGAAGTTCATCGGCGAGACGCTGCAGCCCTTCCTGCGCCACACCGGTCCGTCCTTGAGCCCGATGAACGCCTGGATCCTGCTCAAGGGCCTGGAGACGCTGGAGCTCCGGGTCGCGCATCAGTCGAAGAGCGCCGAGACGATCGCGAACGCGCTCGACGGCAATCCCAAGCTTTCCCAGGTGCTCTACCCGACGCTGACGAGCTTCCCGCAGCGCGACCTCGCCGCCAGGCAGATGAGCTCGGGCGGCACCATGGTCGCGTTCAGCCTGAAGGGCGGCAAGCCGGCGGCGTTCAACTTCCTGAACGCGCTGGGCCTGGTGCTGATCTCCAACAACCTCGGCGATTCGAAATCGCTGGCGACGCATCCGGCGACCACGACGCACCAGCGCCTGACGCCGGAGCAGCGCGCGGTCCAGGGGATCGACGACGGGTTGATCCGCGTCTCGGTCGGCCTCGAGGATCCCCGCGACATCCTGGAAGATATCGAGCGCGCCCTCGGCCTGGCGTGATCGCTCTCGGTCCTGAGTCCTGCCGGAACTAGGCCGCGCGGATCCCTTCGAGGAAGCGGCTGACGTCGCCGCGCAGGGTGTCGGATTGCTGCGCGAGCTGCTCGGCGGCCGACAGCACCTGGCCCGCGGCGTTGCCGGTCTCGTCGGCCGAGGCGTTGACACCTTGCACGTTGTTCGCGACTTCCTGCGTGCCGGCCGCGGCCTGCTGGACGTTGCGGGCGATCTCCTTGGTGGCGGCGCCCTGTTCCTCCACCGCGGCCGAGATCGACGACGAGATCTCGTTGATCTTGGAGATGACGTTGGTGATCGCGCGGATCGATTCCACGGAACCCTCGGTCGCGTGCTGGATCGCCTGGATCTGGCCGGTGATCTCCTCGGTCGCCTTGGCGGTCTGCGTGGCAAGGCTCTTCACCTCCGAGGCGACGACCGCGAAGCCCTTGCCGGCCTCGCCGGCGCGCGCGGCTTCGATGGTCGCGTTGAGCGCCAGCAGATTGGTCTGGCCGGCGATGTCGTTGATCAGGCGCACGACGTCGCCGATCTTCTCCACCGCCTTGACCAGGCCCTGGACCTGGCTGTCGGTCTGTCCGGCCATATCGACGGCGCTGCCGGTGACCTGGGTCGCCTGGGCGACCTGGCGGCTGATCTCCTCGATCGACGCCGAGAGCTCCTCGCCCGCGGAGGCGACGGTCTGCACGTTGGACGAGGCTTCCTCGGTCGCGGATGAGACGGCCTGGGCCTGGTGCGCGGTGCGCTCGGCGATGCTGGTCATCGACTTCGCCGTCGCCTGCAGCTCGACGGTGGCGCCGGCGACCTGCTCGAGCACGCTCGACATGCGGCCGTCGAAGTCGCGGATCAGGTGGTCGACACGCTGCTGGCGCTGCTCGCGCTCGGCCTGGGCCTGGGCGCGCTCGGCCTGCATGCGCTGGTTGGCGATGCCGTTCTCCTTGAACACCAGCACCGCGCGCGCCATCTCGCCGATCTCGTCGCGGCGGTCGCGGCCCTCGACGTCGCGGGAGAAGTCGGATTGCGCAAGGCCGCTCATGGTGCCCGTCAGGCGCTGGATCGGCCCGGCGATGAAGCGCCGCGACACCAGGATCGCCGCGACCAGCCCCAGCAGGATCGCGAGCACGATGACGCCGCCCATCAGGGCGATGCGCACGCGGTAGAAATCCTGCAGCTCCTGAGCGATCGCCGCGATCTGTTCCTGGTTGGTCTTGGCCAGCGCGGCGATCGACTTGCCGAGCGCGGTGCGATTGGCCCGGTTGGCGTCGTTATTGCCGTAGGCGTTCGCGCCGGCGATGTCGCCGCTGGCACCCATGCCGGCCAGCTTGCCGCGGAAGTCGAGGAAGCTGTCCACGTTCGCCTGGGCGTCGCCGAAGGCCTTGTCGCCCTCCGGCACCAGGGCGCTCCATTCCTTCATCGTGGCGCGCATTGCGTCGAGCGACTTGTTGATGCCGTCGGCGAACTTCTTGCCCTCGTCGGCACCCTTGGCCATGTAGACGCCGCGGGAATCCATCACCACGGCGTAGATCTGCCCGTTGACGCGCTCGCCGAGGATCGAGCGGTCGGCCCGGTTCTCCATCTCCTGCAACAGCGCCTCGGAACGCAGCAGGGTCTGCATCGCGACCCCGCCGATCACGCCGGCACAAATAATCAGAACGGCGGCGACCAACATCACTTTGGAGCCGATCTTCAAGTTCGCGATCCAGGCCATTTCTTCCCATCCGGTGGCGTAGTTCCTAGGCCAACCTGGGGCATTCGCATTAAACTATAGTAAACGTCAGGCCCGGATTCCTGATGGTCCCGATGGGCCGTTCTTGATCTACGTCAACGCGCAGCCGCCTCGGTGTCGTACATGCCCCAGAAGCGCAGGATCTTCCCGTTTCGCACGGTGAAGACATGCACCCAGGGACCCGCGAAGACATGGCCGGAGGGACGCGCCGTGCCGCGCGCTCCCAGCCCAGCACCGTGACGTGCTCGCCGGCGGCGATGAACTCGCGCGGCTCGAAGGTCTGGATGTCGTCATGGGCCGCGACCTCGGCGAACCAGTGCGCGAGGTCGACCTTGCCGAAGCGGCCGGAATAGGCGACCCGCGTCCCGCCCTGGAACTGCCAGTCGAGCTTGTCGTCGCAGAGCGCCGCGATCGCCGGAACATCGCCACGACCGAACGCCGCATAGGCGGACTTCGCCACATCCACCGGATTGCCGTTGCTCATCTCGCCGTCCTTTCCTCGCGTGGGTTGCAGGTCATACGCAACCCATGCGTCGCGAACGGCGGTTTGGATGTCGTCGCTGGGCCTTGCTGTGCGGGCCGTCACACGGCAATATTGCAGTGCACAATAAGAAGCCGGCCTTTTGGGAGCGATGATGAGCGACGCGAAGCGGGACCAACCCTGGCTGTTCCGGACCTATTCCGGGCACAGCTCGGCCAAGGCCTCGAATGAGCTCTACCGCACCAATCTGCAGCGCGGGCAGACCGGGCTGTCGGTCGCCTTCGACCTGCCGACCCAGACCGGCTACGACGCCGACCATCCGCTGGCCAAGGGCGAGGTCGGCAAGGTCGGCGTGCCGGTCTCGCATCTGGGCGACATGCTGGCTTTGTTCGACGGCCTCCCGCTCGACCGCATGAACACCTCGATGACGATCAACGCGACGGCGCCCTGGCTGCTGGCGCTCTACATCGCTTCGGCCGAGAAGCAGGGCGTCGCGCGCTCGATGCTGCAGGGCACGGTGCAGAACGACATCATCAAGGAATACCTCTCGCGCGGCACCTACATCTTCCCGCCGCAGGCGTCGCTGCGCCTGACCTCGGACGTGATCAGCTTCGCCTATCGCGACGTGCCGAAGTGGAACCCGACCAACGTCTGCTCCTATCACCTGCAGGAGGCCGGGGCGACGCCGGTGCAGGAGCTGGCCTTCGCGCTGGCGACCGGCATCTGCGTGCTCGACACGGTCCGCGCTTCGGGCCAGGTGCCGGCGGCGGAGTTCCCGCAGGTGGTCGGCCGCATCAGCTTCTTCGTCAATGCGGGCCTGAAGTTCGTCACCGAGATGTGCAAGATGCGCGCCTTCGCCGAGCTCTGGGACGAGATCGCCGAGCAGCGCTACGGCGTCGCGGATCCGAAGCTCAGGCGGTTCCGCTACGGCGTGCAGGTGAACAGCCTCGGCTTGACCGAGCAGCAGCCGGAGAACAACGTCTACCGCATCCTCCTGGAGATGCTGGCGGTGACGCTGAGCAAGAGTGCCCGCGCCCGTGCGGTGCAGTTGCCGGCCTGGAACGAGGCGCTGGGCCTGCCGCGGCCCTGGGACCAGCAGTGGTCGCTCCGGCTGCAGCAGATCGTCGCCTACGAGACCGACCTCCTCGACTACGAGGACATTTTCGACGGTTCCGCCGTCGTCGCGGCGAAGGTCGAGGCGCTGAAGGCGGATGCCCGCGCCGAGCTGGCGCGGATCGAGAGCATGGGCGGCGCGGTCGCGGCGATCGAGAGCAGCTACATGAAGCAGCGCCTGGTGGAATCCAACGCGCGCCGCCTGGCCGCGATCGAATCCGGCGAGCAGGTCGTGGTCGGCGTCAACAAGTTCACCGAGACCGCGCCCTCGCCGCTGACGGCGGGCAGCGACGGCGGCTTCATGAAGGTCGACGACCGCGCCGAGGCCGAGCAGGTCGAGCGGCTGCAGGCCTGGCGCGCGCAGCGCGATGCAACCGCGTCCGCGTCCGCGCTGCGGCGCCTTGAAGCGGATGCGCGCTCGGCGGCCAATATCATGGAAGCCTCGATCGACTGCGCCCGGGCCGGCGTCACGACCGGCGAATGGGGCGCCTGCCTCAGGAAGGTGTTCGGCGAGTACCGCGCGCCGACCGGCGTCGCCCGCGCCGCCGTCGAGGTGTCGGCGACCGACATCGCGAGCCTGCGCGCGCGGGTCGATGCGGTGTCGCGGCGCCTCGGCCGGCGCATCAAGATCCTGGTCGGCAAGCCCGGCCTCGACGGCCATTCCAACGGCGCCGAGCAGATCGCGGTGCGCGCCCGCGATGCGGGGATGGAAGTGGTCTATGAAGGCATCCGCCTCACCCCCGCCGAGATCGCCAATGCGGCGCTGGAGGAAGGCGTGCATGTGATCGGCCTCTCGATCCTCTCGGGCTCGCATATCGCGCTGGTCGGCGAGGTGATGGAACGGCTGAAGAAGCTCGGCCTCGGCACGCTGCCGGTGGTGGTCGGCGGCATCATTCCGGCGGAGGACGAGAAGGCGCTGATCGCGAGCGGCGTGGCGCGGGTCTACACGCCGAAGGACTACGACCTCAACGCCATCATGGGCGAGATCGCCGACCTGGTCGAAGCGCGGCGGCCGGAAGCGGCGTGATGGCGCCGGTGCCCTTCCGCGAAGCACAGACGCCGCGACATCGCGGCTTCGGCCATCCGTTCCAGAACGAGCTTGCCGAACTGCTCGCCTGGCGCCGCGACGTGCGCCACTTCCGCACCGATCCGGTGCCGCTCGCGATCGTCGATCGGCTGCTCGATCTCGCCTGCCTCGCGCCGTCGGTCGGCAATTCGCAGCCCTGGCGCTTCGTCAGCGTCGATGATCCGGCCCGGCGCGCGGCGATCGTCGCGAACTACCAAGCCGCGAACGCGCAGGCGCTGGCCGGCTATCACGGCGAGCGCGCGGCGCTCTATGCCTCGCTGAAGCTCTCCGGCCTCAAGGAGGCGCCGGTGCATTTCGCGGTCTTCTGCGACGACGAGACCGGACAGGGCATGGGGCTCGGCCGCAAGACCATGCCGGAGACCTTGCGCTATTCCGCCGTCATCGCCGTGCACACGCTCTGGCTCGCGGCGCGGGCGCGCGGCCTCGGCCTCGGCTGGGTCTCGATCCTCGATCCCGCCGCGGCCACGGCGACGATCGACGTGCCGGAGACCTGGACCTTCATCGCCTATCTCTGTCTCGGCTGGCCGGTCGAAGATCATGCCGAGCCGGAATTGCAGCGCCTGAAATGGCAGGCGCGCGACGCCGCGTGCCGCCAGGTTTTGCGGCGCTGACCGGCCCCGGTTGGCCGCGATCAAACGGAAAACCATTGCAGAACAGGCCGTTACGATCGCGCGTCGTTAATGTTTGAGTGACGTTAAACCGGCTATTATTCCTGCAGGAAGAATATTCCTGGCGAAGGAAGAGGCCGCTGCCGCAGCCCGCATGCTGAAGGTTCTCACCTGCATCACCCAGCAGCACAGCATCCCGCTGGTTGTGCTGGCGGCGGTCGTCAGCGGCATCGCCTGCTTCGCGGCGTTGACGCTGGCCTCGCGCCAGGCCGGCGCGCGCTCGCGCCAGGTCTGGCTGATCGCCGGGGCCGCCGTCTTCGGCAGCGGTGCCTGGGCGACGCATTTCATCAGCATGCTCGCCTTCAACCCGCGGCTGCCGCTCGGCTACGATCTGAAGACGACGCTCTTCTCCATCCTGGTGGCCATGGCCGGATCGAGCCTCGGCCTCCGGCTGTTCATGAGGCCGGGGCGCGACTGGACCGGCGCGCTGGCCGCCGGCCTCGTGCTCGGCGCGACGGTCGGGGCGATGCATTTCATCGGCATGTCCGGCGTGCACGTGAGCGGCACGCTGCTCTACGACTGGAACTATCTCCTGGCCTCGCTGCCGGCGGGCGCCGTCCTCTTCGTCGCCGCCTATTGGCCGGCATCGAACCTCGCGCTGCTGCGCCGGCGCATCGCCGCGGCGCTGCTGCTGGCGCTCGGAATCTTCGCGCTTCACTTCACCGCGATGGCGGCGGTCACCATCCTGCCCGATCCCAGCATCGCCGTCCCCGACAACCTGCTGGCGAACCAGCCGCTGGCCCTGGGCGTTGCCGCGGTCACGCTGGTCATCCTGGTGCTGGGCCTCTTTGCCGCGTATCTCGACCGGCGGCTCGTCGCCCAGGAGGAAAAGGACCTGCAGCTGTTCCGCCAGCTCGCCGATGCGAGCTTCAGCGGCGTATTCGTCTACCGCAACGGCGTGATCCTCGACGTCAACGAGGCGCTCTGCGGCTTCATGGGCTGCGCGCGTTCCGAACTGATCGGGCACCACCTCTCCGAGTTCGTCCCGGCGCACGATCTCGCCCGGCTGGCCGAGCGGATCCGCAGCGGCCAGGTCGAGAACGCGGAGTTCGGCGTGCTGGTGAAGTCGGGCGCGGTCAGGACCGTCGAGGTGGTGAGCCGGGTGATCGACTACCGCGGCGAGCCGGCACGGGTGACGGCCTTGCGCGACGTGACCGAGCGCAAGCGCGGCGAGTTCCTGCGCGACGCCGAGCACGAGATCATGACCGGCATCGCCGAGAATGCGCCTCTGGCGGAGATCCTGACCCAGATCTGCCGGGCCGCGGAGACGGCGCTGCCCGAATCGATGTGCTCGGTCCTGTTGGCCGAGAAGGACCGCCGGACGCTGCGTACCGCGGCGGCGCCGACCCTGCCGTCGAGCTTCACGGATCTCGTCAACGGCCTTCCGATCGGCGAGGGATACGGTTCCTGCGGCACCTCGGCGGCCCGCAAGAAGCGGGTCGTGGTCACCGATATCGATGCCGATCCCTTGTGGGCGCCCTATCGCGAGGTGGCCCGCGGCTACCGGCTGCGCGCCTGCTGGTCGGTGCCGCTGCTGACCAAGCACGGCGACGTGGTCGGCACCTTCGCGACCTATCATCAGCGGCCCTATTCGCCGACCGACGGCGACCTGAAGGTGATCGACCGGCTGGGCGCCTCCGCGGCGATCGCGATCGAGCGCAGCTACATGCACGACGAGCTGATCGCCGCGAAGAACAACGCCGAGGCGGCGAGCCGCGCCAAGTCCGAGTTCCTGGCCAACATGAGCCACGAGCTCCGCACGCCGCTGAACGCGATCCTCGGCTTCAGCGAGATCATCTCGCGGCGCTCGCTCGGCGACGCGGCGCTCGACAAGTACGTCGAATATGCCGCCGACATCCATGACAGCGGCAGCCACCTGCTGTCGCTGATCAACGACATCCTCGACGTGGCGCGGGTCGAGGCCGGCAAGGTCCGGCTCGAGCTGCAGCCCTGCAACGTCGCGATGGTGCTGGAAGAGCAGCTCCGCGTCCTGCGTCATGCCTATCCGAACGCGGCGCCGATCGCCGCCATGCTCGATCCCGGCTGCCCCGACCTGACGGTCGATCGCCGGGCCTTCGGTCAGGTGCTGATCAACGTCATCGGCAACGCCGCCAAGTTCACACCTGCCGGCGGCACCATCGCCATCCGCAGCGAGGCCGGCGGCGGGGGCTTCCGCCTCAGGATCGAGGATACCGGTCCCGGAATCCCCGCCGACATGGTGCAGCGCCTCGGCGAGCCGTTCCGCCAGGTCGAGAGTCCCTACAGCCGGCGCCACGGCGGCACCGGCCTCGGTCTCTACATCTCGCGCTCGCTGATGCGGCTGCATGGCGGCGACATCGAGATCGCCAGCACGCTCGGCAAGGGCACGACGGTGACGCTGGTCTTCCCGGAAGATTGCGTGCTGCGCAGCACGTCGGCGCCGCGTCTCGCGGTGGTCGCGGCGAAGTAGCGCCGCCCCGGTCCTCTCCCGGGATCGGGAGCGGGAACCAGGTCAGAGTCCGACCTGGCCGCGATGGCGGAGCAGGTGGTCGGCCAGCACCACCGCCATCATCGCCTCGCCCACCGGTACCGCGCGGATCCCGACGCAAGGGTCATGGCGGCCCTGGGTCGAGGTCTCCACCTCCTCGCCGGCGACGGTGACGCTCTTCCTCGGCGTGTTGATCGAGCTCGTCGGCTTCACGGCGAAGCGGACGACCACGTCCTGGCCGGTGGAGATGCCGCCGAGGATTCCACCCGCCTTGTTGGAGAGGAACTTCACGCCCTCATTGCCCATGCGCATCTCGTCGGCGTTCTCCTCGCCGGTGAGCGAGGCTGCCGCGAAGCCGGCGCCGATCTCGACGCCCTTGACCGCATTGATGCTCATCATCGCCGAGGCGAGGTCGGCGTCGAGCTTGCCGTAGATCGGCGCGCCGAGACCGACCGGCACGTTGCGCGCGACGACTTCGATGACGGCGCCGGTCGAGGAGCCGGCCTTGCGGGTCGCGTCGAGGTGCTGCTCCCAGCGCTCGACGACCGCGGCGTCCGGCGACCAGAAGGGGTTGCGCTCGGTCTCGTCCCAGTCCCAGTGGGCGCGGTCGATCTTCAGCGATCCGATCTGCACCAGTGCGCCGCGGATCTCGACCGGCTTCGGCAGGATGTGGTTCAGCACCAGGCGCGCGACGGCGCCGGCGGCGACGCGGCTCGCGGTCTCGCGCGCCGAGGAGCGGCCGCCGCCGCGATAGTCGCGAATGCCGTATTTCGCCTGGTAGGTGTAATCGGCATGGCCGGGGCGGAACTGGCTCGCGATCTTCGAATAGTCCTTGCTGCGCTGATCCTCGTTGCGGATGAAGAGGGAGATCGGCGTGCCGGTGGTCTTGCCCTCGAACACGCCGGAGAGGATCTCCACCGCGTCGGGTTCGCGGCGCTGGGTGACGAAGCGCGACTGGCCGGGCTTGCGGCGGTCGAGCCAATGCTGGATCTGCTCGGGGGCGAGGACGATGCCGGGCGGCGTGCCGTCCACCACGCAGCCGATCGCCGGCCCGTGGCTCTCGCCCCAGGTCGTGAAGCGGAACAGATGACCGAAGCTGTTATGGGACATCGGGAGCTCGCGGTCAGTCGCCGCGCGCGCTGAAATTCTTCAGCATCTCCGCGAGGTCGGCGGCGGCATCGGTGCGCATCATGCCGACCAGGTTGTAGCCGCCATCGACATGGTGCATCTCGCCGGTGACGCCGCGGGAAAGATCGGAGAGCAGATAGAGCCCGGCGCCGCCGACATCCTCGGTGGTGACGTTGCGCTTCAGCGGCGCGTTCAACTCGTTCCAGCGCAGGATATGCCGGAAATCGCCGATGCCCGAAGCCGCCAGCGTCTTGATCGGGCCGGCGGAGATCGCGTTCACCCGGATGTTCTTCGGCCCGAGATCGGCGGCGAGATAGCGCACCGAGCATTCGAGCGCGGCCTTGGCGACGCCCATGACGTTGTAATGCGGCATCACCTTCTCGGCGCCGAAATAGGAAAGGGTGAGCAGGCTGCCGCCGTTCGGCATCAGGTCCTTCGCCCGGGCGCAGACGGCGGTGAAGGAGAAGCAGGAGATGTCGAGCGTCTGGGTGAAGTTCTGCCGCGTCGTATCGACGTAGAGCCCTTTCAACTGATCCTTGTCCGAGAAGGCGATGGCATGGACCAGGAAGTCGAGGGTCTTCCACTCGCCCTCGAGGGCCTTGAACACCGCATCGACGCTGGCATCGTCGGTGACGTCGCAGGGCAGCACGTGCCGGGCGCCCACCGATTGCGCCAGCGGGCGGACGCGCTTCTCCAGCGCCTCGCCCTGATAGGTGAAAGCGAGCTCGGCGCCCTGATCGGCGACCGCTTTGGCGATGCCCCAGGCGATCGACCGGTCGTTGGCGACGCCCATGATGAGCCCGCGTTTGCCGGTCATCAGCCCACGGTGTTCAGTCATCGGAAAACCTTGAGAATCTGCGAGGAAGTGTGGCCGCATCCTACACCAACAACCGGAGCGGTCAAACGCGGCGCAGGCCCCGGTACGGCGCTAAGAGTGCCGGCGAATCAAAAGGTTAGCCCTGGTTGAACTTGGCCCGTACGTCCTCGTCGCCGTGGGATTTGGCCCAGTGTTCGACCGCCTGCTCGAGCTCGGCATCCATCTGCTTGGGCAGCACGACCACGAAGCGGACGTACTGGTCGCCACGCTGGCCGGACTTGGGGTCGGCGATGCCCTTGCCCTTCAAACGGAGCTGGGTGCCGGTGTTGCTGCCCTTGGGCACGCGCATCGCCACCAGGCCGTCGATGGTCGGCACGGTGATCTGGCCGCCGAGCACGGCCTCGTTCAGCGCGATCGGGCATTCCAGCAGGATGTCGTTCCCGTCGCGCTCGAAATAGGCATGCGGCTTCACCTCGATCTCGACATAGGCGTCGCCGTTGGGCGCGCCGCCCTGGCCGGGCAGGCCCTGGCCCTTCAGGCGCAGGCTCTGGCCGTCGGCGGTGCCGGGCGGGATCGTGATGTCCAGCGTCTTGCCGTCGGAGAGGGTCAGGCGCCGCTTGGCGCCGCGGGCCGCTTCGAGGAACGGGACCTCCGCCTTGTAGGTGACGTCTGCCCCGCGCATCTTGATTCCCGAGCGGGCGCCGCCCCCGGCGCCGCCGCGGCCGAAATTGAAGAAGTCGCGGAACAGGTCCTCGGCGAACTCGTCGTCCAGGCCGACATCGGCCGCCCGCGGTCCGCCGCGGCGTGCCCCGGCGCCGCCGGCATGGCCGCGCGCGTTGCCCCAGCCGCCGAAGCCGCGGGGGTTGCCGTTCTCGTCGATCTCGCCGGCGTCGAACTTGCGGCGCTTCTCGGCGTCGGACAGCAGGTCATAGGCGGCGGTCGCCTCCTTGAACTGCTGCTCCACCTTCTTGTTTCCCGGGTTGACGTCGGGATGCAGCTTCTTCGCCAGCTTGCGATAAGCCTTCTTGATCTCGTCGGCGCTGGCACCCCGGGCGACACCCAGCGTCTTATAGGGATCAGCCATTTCGGTCGGTTCTCCTCCGAAGCAAAGGTAAGGTCTGATCCCTGCAGCCACAAGGGGTTGTGCTTGATCGGGGGTCGTGCCGCTTGGTCCTGACACGGCCCGCCGCTATGCTGGCCGAAGACCCTTAAGAGAGCGTTTGAGAGACCGCATGACCGATTCGATCACCGCCGTGCCGGAAGCGACCGCCGGGACCCATCCCTGGGACGAGCCGTTCCGCCGGTTCGAGCAATGGCTGGCCAAGGCCGGCGAGACCGAGCCCAACGATCCCAACGGCATGGCGCTGGCCACGGTCGGCGAGGACGGCATGCCCTCGGTGCGCATGGTGCTGCTGAAGGGCCACGACGCCCAGGGTTTCGTCTTCTACACCAACTTCGAGAGCCGGAAGGGGCGGCAGATCCTGGCCAGCCGCAAGGCCGCGCTGCTGTTCCACTGGAAATCCCTGCGGCGCCAGGTCCGGGTCGAGGGCGCGGTCGAGACCGTGACCGACGCCGAGGCCGACGACTATTTCCACAGCCGGCCGAAGGCCAGCCAGATCGGCGCCTGGGCCTCGCTCCAGTCGCGCCCGCTCGCCAGCCGCTTCGAGCTCGAAGGGCGGGTGGCGCAGTTCACCGCCAAGTACGCGATCGGCCAGGTGCCGCGGCCGCCCTACTGGTCGGGCTTCCGGGTGCGGCCGGTGCTGATCGAGTTCTGGGAGGACCGGCCGTTCCGGCTTCACGACCGCACCGTCTACACCGCCAACGAGCGCCGCGACGGCTGGACCACGGAAAAGCTCTTCCCCTGATGGCGATCGATCCCAAGAGCGCCGGGCTGATGCGGCAGGCGGGGGTCGCCTCGGTCGCGGCGGCGCTCGCGCTGATCGCGATCAAGCTCTACGCCTTCATCGAGACCGGGTCGGTCAGCATGCTCTCGACCCTGTTCGACTCGGCGCTGGATTTCGGCGCCTCGCTGGTGAACCTGCTGGCCATCCGGACCGCCGTGATGCCGGCCGACGCCGAGCATCGCTTCGGCCACGGCAAGGCGGAGCCGCTGGCGGGCCTGGTCCAGGTCGGCTTCATCCTGGGTTCCTCGATCCTGCTGCTGGTCGAGGTGGTCGATCACTTCCTCCATCCTCAGGCGGTGCAGCACGCGACGCTCGGCATCGTGGTCATGGTGGTCTCGATCGCGATCACGGGGGTGCTGATCCTGTTCCAGCGCAGCGTGGTGAAGCGCACCGGCTCGCTGGCCGTCACGGCGGACGCCGCGCATTACGGCAGCGACTTCGTGGTCAATATCAGCGTCATCGCGGCGCTGATCCTCTCCAGCCTGCTCGGCTGGTGGTGGATCGACCCGCTCTGCGGCCTGCTGGTCGCGGCACTGATCGCCTTTACCGCGATCTCGATCGGCCGGCAGGCGCTGGACATGCTGATGGACCGCGAGATGGACGATGCCGACCGGGACCGGATCGCGGACATCGTCCGCTCCCATCCCGAGGTGGTGGACCTGCACGACCTCCGGACCCGGGTCTCCGGGCAGGACCGGTTCATCCAGCTTCACCTCGAGCTTTCGCCTGACATTCTGCTGAAAGCGGCGCATCGTATATCCGACGAGGTCGAGGCACGGCTGATGCAGGCCTTCCCCGGCGCTGAGGTCATCATCCACCAGGACCCCTATGGAATCGAAGAACGCCGCGCACGCTTCCGCTGACAGCGAGGCCGAGACCGTGACGAACGAAGACCGAAAGACCGTCGTGCTGACCGGCGCCAGCCGGGGCATCGGCCACGCCACCGTGCAGCGCTTCAGCCATGAAGGCTGGCGCATCATCACCTGCTCGCGCGAAGCGGTGCCGGAGGAATGCAAGCGCGACCCCAACTGGACCCATCACATCACCGCCGATCTCGCCAGGACCGCCGATGTCGAGCGCTTCGTCGAGGAGGCGACGGCGATCCTCGGCGACCGGCCGGTGCATGCGCTGGTCAACAACGCCGCGATCAGCCCGAAGACCTCGTTCAAGGAGCGCCTCGGCATCCTGAACGGCGACGTCGACGCCTGGCGCGAGGTGTTCGAATTGAACTTCTTCGCGCCGCTGATGCTGGCGCGCGGCTTCGCCAAGCCGCTGCACAAGGGGAAGGGGGCCGTGGTCAACATCACCTCGATCGCCGGCCACGCGATCCATCCCTTCGCGGGCTCGGCCTATTCGACCTCGAAGGCGGCCTTGTCGGCGCTGACCCGCGAGCTCGCCGTGGAGTTCGCGGCGCTGGGCGTCCGGGTCAACGCGGTGGCGCCGGGCGAGATCGAGACGGCGATGATCGGCCCCGAATACGAGGCGCTGATCCCGCGCATCCCGATGGGCCGCATGGGCACGGTGGAGGAGGTGGCGGGCGTGGTGTTCCAGCTCTGCGGCAAGGATTTCAGCTACGTCACCGGCACCGAGATCTTCCTCACCGGCGGTCAGCACCTGTTTTGAGAAAGATCGGATAGACCCGTCGACCCCTCACACAACCCTCTCCCGCTGAGGGAGAGGGCAGGGGCGAGGGGGCGAAGATTCTTTTCCGGCTATGCTCGCCGCGCTCAGCCCCGGTCGCGCAGCTTCCGGAACCAGTCGCGGCGGCTTTCGATCTCGGCGATCTCGTGGTCGAGCCAGGCGATCAGCAGCCCGCCTTCCTCGGCATGATGCGAGCGGAGATCGAGCAGGCGGGTGAGCTCCCGCTCGCAGGCTTCCTGCAGCATCTCGGCCTGCAGGTGGCGCTCCTCGGCGGAGAGCGTCTCGAAGAAGTGCATCTTCAGGGCGATGATGAGCTTGTTGACCTCGCCCATGGGCCCGCGGAGGTTCGCGGTCATCAGGCGGCGCAGCTCGGCGCGGCCGGCTTCGGTCAGCGCCATCATCTGTGCTTCCGCCGGCGCCTTTGGATTCTGCGCCTCGATCAGGCCTTCAACCTTGAAGAGCTCCAACGAGGGGCCGAGCAGCTCCAAGGACGGGCCGACGATGCGCTGGGCGAAATGCCGGATCTCGCGGGCAAGGTCGGCATAGGCGCGCGGCGCCCGCGCCAGCAGGCCGAGGGCCGCCAGCCGCACCGCTTCCGAGGGGACAAGGGAGTTGTCCTTGTACATGCGCCTATTCTACGGGCGCGGCGAAGGGCTGTCCAATGACGGCCGGCCGAGCACCCGGGGCGCCGAGAGGGCCACGGCCAGCATCGCCAGCGCCAGGGAGATCAAGCCGATTCGCAGGCCGAAGGCGCTGGCGAAGGCGCCGATCACCGGCGGGCTCAGGAGGAAGCCGGCATAGCCGCAGGTCGCGGCCATGGCGACGCCGATGCCCGGATGGCCGTGGACCGCGCGTCCGCCGGCGCTGAACAGGATCGGGATGATGTTGGCGATCCCGATGCCGGCCAGAGCGTAGCCGACGACCGCGACCTCGACCCTCGGCACGACCAGGGTCACGCCGAGGCCGACCACCGCGACCGTGGCACCGAGCGTCACGACGCGCGGCGCGCCGAGGCCGTGCACGAGACGGTCGCCGATCAGCCGCCCGACGGTCATCGCGAAGGCAAAGCCGCTATAGCCCCAGGCCGCCGCGGCCGTCGTCGCGCCCGCTGCCGTGACGAGATAGACGCCGGACCAGTCGGCGACGGCGCCCTCGGCGAACATGCAGAGAAAGGCGAGGCTGCCGACCAGCAGGACGGCACGGCTCGGCAGCGCGAAGCCGACCGCGGGCTCGCGCGGTCCGACGGCGGGGACGGAGAGGCCGGCGGCCGCGGCGCCGGCCAGCAACAGGGCGAAGGCACCCGCCGTGCCCATGGTGGCGAGCGGGCCGAAGCCGGCGGCGAGGATCGCACCGCCGGCGGCGGAGCCGAGCAGGCAACCGAGGCTGAATGCCGCGTGGAACGAGGACATGATCGGCCGGCCGCGCAGCCGCTCGACCACCGCGCCATGGCCGTTCATCGCTACGTCCATGGCGCCGTTGCAGGCCCCGAAGGCGAGGATCGCCGCGGCCAGCGTCCAGAGGTTCGGCATCAGCGCCGGGACCGGCAGGACGACCGCGAAGAGAAGGCCGGCGATCAGCGCGACGCGGGCCGAGCCGAACCGCGCCTGGATATGGCCGGTGACGGTCATGGTCATGATGGCGCCGACGGCGAAGGCGAGCAGCGCGAGGCTGAGCTGGAAATCGGTGAGGCCGAGCTCGATCTTGATCGGCGCGATGGTCGCCGCCCAGAGGCCGACGCCGCTGCCATTCGCCAGGAACAGCGCCGTCACGGCGAGACGCGGCCGAAGGACGGTGACCGGCTTCGGCGCCTGGTCGACGGCGGTCATGGCGCGGTGGCTAGGCGGCGACCGGCAGGCTCAGCGTGCGCCAGACATCGCCGAGGGCATCGACCAGGGCCGTGACCGCCGCCTCGTCATGCAGCGGCGTGGGGCTCAGGCGCAGGCGCTCGGTGCCCTTGGGCACGGTCGGGTAGTTGATCGGCTGCACGTAGATGCCGTGGCGGTCGAGCAGCATCGCCGCCGCCGTGCGGCAGAGCGCGGGCTCGCCGATCTTGACCGGCACGATGTGGCTCTCGCTCGGCATCACCGGCAGATGCGCCGCGGCGAGCCGCGCCTTCAGGTCGGCGGCGATCGCCTGGTGCCGGGCGCGGCGGTCGCCCGCCCCCTTGACAATCCGCAGGCTGGCGCGTGCGCCGGCCGCGATCGCCGGCGGCAGCGCGGTGGTGAAGATGAAGCCGGGCGCGAAGCTGCGCACGAAGTCCACGAGCGGCGCCGAGCCGGTGATGTAGCCGCCGATCAGGCCGAAGGCCTTGCCGAGCGTGCCCTCGATCACATGGAAGCGGTGCGCGAGGCCCTCGCGCTCGGCGATGCCGGCGCCGGTCGGGCCGTAGAGGCCGACGGCATGGACCTCGTCGAGGTAGGCGAGGGCGCCGAACGCGTCGCAGACGTCCAGCAGCGCCTTGAGCGGCGCGACATCGCCGTCCATGGAATAGACCGATTCGAAGGCGACGATCTTCGGTCGCGCGGGATCGGTTGCCGCCAGCAGCTCCTCGAGATGCGCTGCATCGTTGTGGCGGAACACCTTGTAGTCGCAGCGGCTGTTGCGGATGCCGGCGATCATCGAGGCATGGTTCAAGGCATCGGAGAAGACCGCGGCATTCGGCAGGTGCTTGGCCAGGGTGCCGAGCGCGGCTTCATTCGAGATATAGCCGGAGGTGAAGACGAGGCCTGCTTCCTTGCCGTGGAAGGCGGCGAGCTCGCGCTCCAGCATAACCAGCTCATGGCTGGTGCCCGAGATGTTGCGGGTGCCGCCGGCGCCCGAGCCCGAGCGGTCGATCGCCGCATGCATCGCGGCGGCGATCTCCGGATGCTGGCCGAGGCCGAGATAATCGTTGCTGCACCAGACCGTGACCTCGCGCGGCGCGGCGCCGGGTGCCGCGCGGTAGAGCGCCTTGGGGAAGCGGCCCTGGATGCGCTCGAGATCGGCGAAGGTGCGGTAGCGGCCCTCGGCCTTGAGGCCGCCGAGCCGCTCGCGGAAGAAGGCGTCGAAATCGCGCATCACGCAGCGACCGCCTGGGTCTTCAGCCACGCCTGGGTGTCGGCCAGCGCCTTGCGGAACTTGTCGAACATCTCCCGGATCTGCGCCTCGGTACAGATCATCGGCGGGCAGAAGCAGATCGAATCGACGACCGGGCGCAGGATCACGCCGTGCTCGTGGCCGATCGCGATGAGCTTGGGGCCGACCCCGAGCGACGGCTCGAAGCTGGCCTTGGTCGCCTTGTCCTTCACCAGCTCGATCGCGCCGATCAGGCCGGTGCCGCGCACCTCGCCCACCAGCGGATGGTCGGCGAAGCTCTTGAGCTCGGAGAGGAAGAGCGGGGAGATCGCCCGGACATGGTCGAGGATCTTGCGCTCGTCGTAAAGCTTCAGCGTCTCGAGCGCCACCGCCGCTGAGACCGGGTGGCCGGAATAGGTGATGCCGTGGCCGAAGCCGCCGATCTTGCCGCTGTTGTCGCGCAGCACCTCGTAGACGCGCTGGTTCATCAGCACCGCGGCGATCGGGAGCTGGCCGGCGGAGAGCTGCTTGGCCATCGACATGATGTCGGGCTTCATGCCGAAGGTCTGGCTGCCCCACCAGTTGCCGGTGCGGCCGAAGCCGCAGATCACCTCGTCGGCGATCAGCAGGATGTCGTGCTTCTTCAGGATCGGCTGGATCTTGTCCCAATAGGTCTTGGGCGGCAGCAGCACGCCCCCGGCGCCCTGGATCGGCTCGGCGATGAAAGCGGCGATGGTGTCGGCGCCCTCGCGCTCGATCAGCGCCTCCAGGCTCTGGGCCATGCGGGTCGCGAACTGCTCCTCGGTCTCGCCCGACTGGCCGAAGCGGTAGTAGTGCGGGCAATCGGTGTGCAGGATGTTCTTGATCGGCAGGTCGAAGTCCCGGTGCACCAGGGGCAGGCCGGTCATCGAGCCCGCGGCGACGGTCACGCCGTGATAGCCCTTGATGCGGGCGACGATCTTCTTCTTGTTCGGGCGGCCGAGCGCGTTGTTGAAGTACCAGACCATCTTCACGATGGTGTCGTTGGCTTCGGAGCCGGAGTTGCAGAAATAGGCCTTCGACATCGGCGCGGCCTGGGAGGCGAGGCCGACCAGCCGCTCGGCGAGCTCGACGGTGACCGCCGAGGCCTTCTGGCTGAAGGTGTGGTAGAAGGGCAGGGTCTCCATCTGCCGGACGGCGGCGTCGATCAGGCGCTGCTCCTTGCCGAAACCGAGCGACGCGTTCCACAGCCCGGCGAGCCCGTCGAGGTACTTCTTGCCGTCCTCGTCGTAGATGTAGGGACCCTCGCCGCGCACTACGACGAAGCCGCCTTCCTTCTCGTTCTTCTGGGCGTTGGTGTAGCCGTGGAAATGAAAGGCGCTGTCGCGCGCCGCCATCGAGTTCGGCCGGGCTTCGATCGTGGGACTCATGAGCCGGTTTTCCGCGTCCTTTGAGGCAGTTGCGCGTCCGCAACGGCCTGTTTTCACAATGCCGCGGTAATATCCACTCGGCCTTGATGCAAGTCAAAGGCGCGATTGCTGCCTGACAATCGGTCGCAAGCGGGCTCTAGTCGAGCTTGACCGCGACCGCGTTGCGGACGGCGAGGGTGGCCGTGCGGCGGCCGTCATCGTCCCGGCGGATGTACAGCGTGTGCGTGCCGTCGGTGTCGCCGCCCGACCAGCGCCCCTCGGGATCGTCCGAAAGGTCGAGCGTATCGCCCGGCCGGCCTTCCACGAAGAGCAGCGACTGCGAGCCGCCGTCGAGGGCGAGCAGCGACTTGGCGTCGACCTCGATGCCGTCAATCGGCGGATGGGTCTCGGCCTTCAGCGCCTCATCCTGGGTCTCGAGCGAGAGTTCGGCGCGCTGCACGCCGGCGGGGGTGTCGAACTCCATCCCGACCGCGACGCGGCCCCAGGGATCGATGAGCTGATCGACCGCGACGCGGAGGTAGCGGCCCGGAGGCACGCCGTCGGGATCGCGCGGCTTCACCGCCACGGTCTCGACGTCTCCCGTGTAGCGCTGGTCGTCGAACCGGCGGAACGTCCAATCGTCGGGGATCTTCACCAGCAGGGCGCGCGGTTCCGACGTACCGGGAATCTCGTCGATGCTGGGCGCGATCGCCATTCCGGTAGATCTCAAGACTGGGCGGAAGCGGGCCGGCCCATTACGGCGACGCATAATATCGATCCTCATCGCATCTCTTGCGGCGGCCCTTGATTCGGCCACCAACTTGCGGATGAAGATCGCATGACGGACGGTGTCTGTCGCCGCGTCCCGCGCCGAAAAATGCGGCTTCACGGCGGCATCCTTCCATCATCGTGTAATCTGTGCCGGGAACCGGATTTGTCTAAAATCCCCGATTTCTCTCCGACGTTCGGCGCCTCTTTCGCGTCGCCCTAACCCAGTAGGCGCTCCAGCGCTTCCAGCAGGCGGTCGATGTCGGCGTTGCTGTTGTAATGGGCGATGCCGACGCGCACCACGCCGTCGTCCGGGTTCAGCCCGACCGCCGAGACGCAGCGCCTCGCCCAGAAGTCGCCGTTGCCGACGGCGATCTTCTGCGCCTGGAGCGCCCCGGCGATCTCCGCCGACTTGCGCCCCGGGACCCAGAATCCGACCACCGGCGCCAGCCGGCCGTCGCGGGACGGCACGCGGCCGATGATCCGCACGCGCTCGCGGCTCCGCAGGAAGCGCTCGACCCGGGCGGCGAGCTGCGCCTCGTGGGCGCCGATGAGCTGGTAGACCTGGTGCAGCCGGGCGTGGAAGGCGTTCTCCGGCTGGTCGAAATGGGCGTGATACAGCGCATCGAAATACTCGCCGAGGCCGACCGTCGCCGCCGTCATCTCGTGGCTGGGTCCGCCGGGCAGGAACTTGTAGGTGATGCTCTCGTTGCCGATGAAGAAGTGGTTGAGCCCGGCGGCGCGCTCCAGCAGCGCGCGCCTGCCGTAGAGCACGCTCTGGTGCGGCCCGCAGACCTTGTAGAGGCTGAAGACGTAGAAATCGACCTCCAGCGCCTTCACGTCGATCGGGAAATGCGGCGCATAGGCGGTGCCGTCGACGAAGGCCAGCGCGCCGACGCCGTGGATCGCGCGGATCAGCTTGGGCAGGTCGTGCACGATCGAGCAGACGTTGGAGCAGTGGGTGAAGGCGACCAGCCGGGTGCGGTCGTTGAGCAGCCGCTCCAGGGCCTCGGGGACCAGGATGCCGGTCGAGCGATCGACCGGCCATTCGCGGACGATGATGCCCTGGGCCTCCAGACGCCGCCAGGCGCCGATATTGGCCTCGTGGTCCTGCTCGGTGACGATGATCTCGTCGCCGCGCTTCATCCCGGCGGCCAGGGCCTGGGACATCACGAAGACGTTCATCGTGGTCGAGGGACCGATGAAGACCTCGTTGGGCTCGGCGTTGATGAACTCGGCGGCGGTCTGCAGGCCGCGCCGGATCCGCTCGGTCGCGCGCTGCGACGAGGCGAAGGCCCAGTTCGGCTGCACCTGGCTGTCGGTCATGTATTCGGTGACGCGGTCGATCACCTGGCGCGGCACGTAGGAGCCGCCCGCATTCTCCAGGAACACCCAGCCGTCCTTGAGCGGCGGGAACTGCTCGCGCACGAAGTCGACGTCCAGCGTCGCCGTCATGAAACCCTCGCCGTCCATGAGAGAAGCGACCTCAGGCTTGCGCGGTCTTCGCGTCGGTCTTGCCGCCATGCGCGGCAGACCAGGCTTCCGGATCTTCCAGGAAGTCGGTCACGCTCTTTTGCGCCTTGGCGTCGAGCCGGCCGCTCTCGGTCGCGACGTCGAGCACGTCGCGCCAGGTCGCAAGCCCGTGCAGCTTCACGCCGCGCTCGGCCAGCGTCGCGGTCGATTGCGGGAAGGTGCCGTAGTGGAAGATGACGAGCGCGTGCTCGACCTTGCCCTCGGCCTGCTTCACCGCATCGACGAAATTGGCGAGCGAGCCGCCGGCGGTCGCGAGATCCTCCATCACCAGGCAGCGCGCGCCGACCGGCAGGTCGCCCTCGATCTGCGCCCCGCGGCCGAAGCCCTTGGGCTTCTTGCGCACATAGAGCATCGGCAGGCCGAGGCGGTCGGAGAGCCAGGCCGCATAGGGGATGCCCGCGGTCTCGCCGCCGGCGACGGCGTCCAGGCTCTCGAAGCCGATCTCGCGCTCGACCAGCTCGGCGGCGAGCTCGATCACCTTCCGGCGCGCCCGCGGGAAAGAGATGATCTTGCGGCAGTCGATATAGACCGGGCTGGCCCGGCCGGAGGTCAGCGTGAAGGGCTGGTCCGGGCGCAGATGGACGGCTTCGATTTCGAGCAGGATTCGGGCGACGATGGGACCCGATGGGCCGGCCGAGACGGGCAGGGCCATGGCTGTGCGACTCCGCGTTTCTGTGTGGCGAGGCCGCAGTATGGGGGGCGAGCCGCCGAGCGGCAAGCACGCTCCACCCCCACCATTTTCCCAAGCGAACCAAGCACCTGGGGGGTGCCGGTCGGAGTTTATTAACTATTCTGCACTAGGAATCCGCTAGAGTGCGGCGGATCGTGGGAGCGAGTCCCGGCACCATGCCGCCGGGGCCGCGCCGCGCACGGAGGACTTGGGGGTCGTCGGATGGCGGTTGCGCCGTTCTCGATCGCAAAGCGGGTTCTGTTCGGCCGGAAGCCAGACGCCCGGGCGGAGAGCGCCGCGCCGCGCCCGTCCGCCCGCGAGGCCGACGGCGCCGCGCCGCGCCGTCCGCTGCGCATCCTATCGATCGACGGCGGCGGCATCCGCGGCATTCTGCCGGCGATGGTGCTGGCGGATCTCGAGCGCCGGACCAACCGGCCGGCGATCGATCTGTTCGACCTGATGGTGGGAACCTCGACCGGCGGGCTGGTGGCGCTGGCGCTCGCCTGCCCGGACGGCGCGGGCAAGCCGCGGCACACCGCCCGCGACATCATCCGGCTCTACGAGGTCGAGGGGAAGCGCGTCTTCTCGCGCTCGGTCTGGCACAAGATCCGCTCGGTCGGAAACCTCACCGAAGGCAAGTATCCGGCCGCCGGCATCGAAGGCGTGTTGCAGGATTATTTCGGCGAGGCGCGCCTCAAGGACGCGCTCTGCGACGTCGTGGTGCCCGCCTACGAGATCGAGCGGCGCATGCCGTTCTTCTTCAAGACGGCGAATGCGCGCCAGAAATCCTATTACGACTACCCGATGAAAACGGTGATCCGCGCCGCGACGGCCGCGCCCACCTATTTCGAGCCGACCCAGATCCAGATCGGCGGGCCGACCGACTACTACGCCTTGGTCGATGGCGCGCTGTTCGCCTACAATCCCGGCATGTGCGCCTATATCGAGGCGCTCAAGCGGTTTCCGGAATACGACAGTGTCATCATGGTGTCTTTGGGAACCGGCAAGCTCACGCGCCGTCTGCCCTATGACGAGGTGAAGGATTGGGGCGCCGCCCGCTGGGCGCAGCCGGCCTTCGCGCTGATGTGCGATGGCATCTGCGACGCGGTCGATCACCAGCTCCAGGAGATCCTCCCCGAAGCCGGGGACGGCCGGCGGCAGTACTATCGCTTCCAGGCGCGGCTCGACGTCGGCAATGACGACATGGACGATGCCAGCAACACCAATATCCGGGTCCTGCGCCTGCTGGCCGAGGACATGCTGCAGGCCAATCGCGCGGTGCTGCGCAATCTCGCCGACCGGCTGCTGGTCGGCGCGCCGGATCGTCCCGAGGCGCCGCCGCCCGACACCGCGGCCGACGCGCCGCCGCCGGCGATGACGCCGCAGGAGGCGAAGGCGGCCGCAATCCGCGAATCCGCCACCCTGGCCGAGGAGCGGGACTGAGGAACATCGTCCGCGGCGTGGCTGCGACGAAGTTTTCCGGCGGAACCGGGTCAGGGAGTGGTAAGCTATAAGAGCTAGCCCGGTAGAGAACCCCTTGCTCGAACGCCTTGGGGCGCAAAGGAGAAAACCAGTGCGGCTGCCGACCGAGAAGCGTGGCTTCGAGATTTCCTACGCCGAGTTCTGGCGCCTCTACCTGGATGCGCACCGCAAGCCGGCAACCCGCGCCATGCATTACCTGGCGACCGTCGTGGGCGCGGCCGGCACGCTGGCCGCGGTGCTGCTGGCCGAGCCGCTGCTCTGCCCGGCGGGGATCGGGCTCGGCGTGTGCATGGCGGTGGGCTCGCACCGCTTCATCGAGCACAACCGCCCGCTGATCCGGGTCAACGCCTTCTATGGCGCGGTCAGCGACCTCCGAATGATGTGGCTCGGCCTGACCGGGCAGCTCCCGGCGGAATACCGGCGTCTTGGCCTCGAGCCCGCCGTGCCCGCGCCGGGCCTTGGCGCCGCCGTCTCCGAATAGCCGGCAACACTCTCCCTTTGGCCGCTGCGGCCCGCTTGGCGGACGGCCCGCGGGCTTGATAGCATAGGCGCATGCGTCGTGCCGGGGCGGCGGGTCCCGGGAACGACCGGGGTGTCGGAGGTGGCCATGCGGGGGTTTGTGGCGGCGATGGGGGCGGTGCTGCTCGGCGCCGCGGCGGCCGTCGGCGTGATCGGGAATGCCGAGGCGAAGGAGAGCCAGGAATACACGTTCGGTCAATGGACCGGCTACGCCTATACCGACGACGACAGCGGGCAGTTCACCGACTGCACGGTCTGGGCCTCGAACCGCGACAACGTCCAGATCGGCGTCAGCGTGCTGAAGGATTGGAGCCTGCGGCTCTATCTCTATGCCAAGAGCTGGAACCTGCCGCAGAACCAGTCCTATCCGGTCAGCTACTGGGTCGATCGCGGCGGGCAATACCGCGGCAAGGTGACGACCTCCGGAAAATCGACGGTCTATATCGACGTCGATGACGACAACGACGTGTTCCAGGATCTCAAGGCCGGCAGCGAGCTGACCATGCGCACGTCGTCCGACGACTATGTCTTCGACCTCCAGGGCTCGCGCAACGCGCTGAGCCAGCTCGTCGATTGCGTCGACCAGCACGCCAAGGCGGCCAACACGAATCCCTTCGGCCCGGGCTCGGGCGACCAGGGGAACGGCAACCAGCAGCAGAGCAGCCAGCAGCAACAACAACAGCAGCAGCAGCAGCAGCAGCAGCAGCAGCAGCAGCAGCAGGGCAACAACAACCCGTCGAACAGCGGGCCGATGAACGACTTCACCGTCAGCGTCGACGACGTGCAGAAGTTCCTGGTGGAAGTGACCGGCGCCAAGCCCTCGATGATCAAGGTGACCTCGAAGACCGACAAGTCCGGGGGCCTCTACTACGATTTCACCACGCCCCTCGGCGGCGGCGAGTTCTGGCAGGAGAAGGCGAACGATACGCAGCTCGACGACATGGCCGCCGGCTACGTCGCGGACTATCGCAAGGACTGCAAGGGCGATTTCGAGGAGGCGCCGGTCAAGCCGGTCCAAAGCCAGAAAGGGGCGCTCGCGGCCGGCACTGCGTCCTGCTCCAACTCGCCCTATCAGAACAACGGACCGGAATTCCTCTCCTACTCGATGGCCGAGCAGGACGGCATGATCTCGGTCTATGTCACCTATACCGGGGGCAATGCCGCCAAGGCGAAGAGCGATTCCCTCGGCCGCCTGATCGAGCGGCGGTACGAGGACATCCTCCAGCAGGACTGAGCCTCGGGATCGGGCCGGGTCAGTCGCCCAGGTAGCGGAAGGTCGCCTCGGCCTGCGCGATCGCCTTGCCCTCGACCAACGCCTCGGCGCTGGCGAAGGCGATGGTCTTGCCGCCGCCGATCCGACGGCCGCGGGCGACGATCGTGTCGCCGAGGCGCGCACGGCCGATGAACAGGGTGTTGATCGAGAGCGTCACCACGGTGCGCGGCTTCGCCGGGTCGTCGACGAAGGCGGCGGCGAAGCCTGCGGCGCTGTCGAGCAGGGTGGCCAGCAGGCCGCCATGGGGGATCGACAGGCGGTTCAGATGCTGCGGCCCGATTTTCAGGCTGACCTCGGCGAAGCCCACCCCGCGGTCGGTCATCTTGTAGCCCAGTAAATCCGCAAACCCGCTATGGGCTCTCCCGATCTCCGTCATGCTGTCTCCTGCTTGAGACGCCCGAAACCGCGACTCCTGGAACTTCCGCGGGCGTCGAGAACCTCTCTCTTGCCATGGCTTGGGGAAATCTTCAAAACTGCATTCCCGCCCTGTTTTTCCGCGCGCAAGGCATGATCGAGCTCTATTCGTGGACCACCCCGAACGGCCACAAGATCCACATCATGCTGGAGGAAACCGGCCTGCCGTACCGGGTGCATAAGGTCGATCTCGGCGCGCGGGAACAGACCAGGCCCGACTATCTGAAGATCAATCCCAACGGCAAGATCCCGGCGATCGTCGACACCGAGGGGCCGGACGGCAAGCCGATCGCGATCTTCGAATCCGCCGCGATCCTGATCCACCTGGCCCGGAAGTCGGGCAAGTTCCTGCCCGACGAGCCCGTGGCGCATTACGCGACCCTGGAATGGCTGATGTTCCAGGCGGCCAATATCGGGCCGATGTTCGGCCAGGCCTTCCACTTCCGCAGCGGCGCGCCGGAGCGCGTGCCCTATGCGGTCGATCGCTACACCAACGAGGTCGGGCGGCTGATGGGCGTGCTGGACCGGCGCCTGGGCGAGGCGCCGTATCTCGCCGGCGCCGAATACACGATCGCCGACATCGCGACCTGGCCCTGGGTGAAGAACGCGCCGAATTACGGGCAGAACATGGACAACTATCCCCATGTCACGCGCTGGATCAAGGCGATCTACGAGCGTCCGGCGGTCAGGCGCGGCCTCAAGGCGCTGGAGAAGGCGGTGGCGTGATGGCCGAAATGGAGGTCTATACCTGGCCGACGCCGAACGGGCACAAGATCCATATCGCGCTCGAGGAGCTGGGGCTGCCCTATCGCGCCATCGCGGTCGACATCGCCAAAGGCGACCAGTTCCGCCCGGACTTCCTGAAGCTCAGCCCCAACAACAAGATTCCGGCGATCGTCGATCCCGAGGGGATCGGCGGCAAGCGCATCGCGCTGATGGAATCCGGCGCGATCCTGATCTATCTCGCCGACAAGACCGGCCGGCTGATGCCGGCCGATGCGCGCGAGCGCCTGGTGGCGCTGCAATGGCTGGTGTTCCAGGTCGCCAATGTCGGGCCGATGCTGGGACAGGTGCATCACTTCCGCCATTACGCGCCGGAGCCGATACCCTATGCGATCGAGCGCTACACCAACGAGACCAAGCGCATCTACGGCGTGCTCGACCGTCGCCTCGGCGAGGCCGCCTATCTTGGCGGCGGCGAGTACAGCATGGCCGACATCGCGACTTTCCCGTGGCTGGTGAGCTGGGAGAGGCAGGGCGTCGTGCTCGGCGACTATCCCAATCTGCAGCGCTGGTTCGACGCCATCGCCGAGCGGCCCGCCGTTCAGCGCGGCCTCGCCGTGCTCTCGGAAAAGAGCCGCAAGGCCAAGGATCTCTCCGAGGACGAGCGCGACGTCCTGTTCGGCGCCAAGCAATACGAGCGGCGTTAGCCCGCTTCCGGCGCCGAAATCCCTTGGTTTGACATTCCCGGGTCCGGCCGGTAGTAAACCCACGCGCATACGCCGTGGCGCAGGCTGCTCAGAATACGGACGTCTCTTGTGCGGAGGGGTGGCCGAGCGGCTGAAGGCGGCGGTTTGCTAAACCGTTATAGGGCCCTAAAGCCCTATCGGGGGTTCGAATCCCCCTCCCTCCGCCACTTTGAAGCCCAACGAATTGAAATAGCGCGGGTTTTTTCGGAAGGTCCAGCCTACCCACATTTCTACCCAATGTGGCGGGTGCCGTTAGGGCCGATCAGGCGGCGCCAGCGGTCACAAGCCGCATAAGCCCGGCCAGCGCTGATTCGATGTGGTCGGCGAAGTTGGGCAGATTGACGCCCGCGCGCCGGTACTCTGCGAGCGCCCGCCGCAAATCGCGCGTTGCCGCGAGCGGGTATGGCGTCGCCTTTTCTAGATGCGCGGTCGCACTCAACACTGCTTCGCGGATCGCGGGATATGCCGGCGCCGGGAAACTCTCTTCTGTGCAGAAATCGGCAGTGTCAGCAGCACAGCGAAGCTTGGCGACAGCGCCCCTAATCGATTCTGGAACGGCCGCGGCGAATGCCGCATCTGCGGCACGTAAGCGGCGATCCGCTTCGTCGCTGAGCCTGCGATTGTGCGGCTCGCTGGCAGCCGCACGGTCAAGCATGGCTTCACCCTCGGCGATTTCGGCGAGCGCGGCAGAGACGGTCATTGACTGAGACATAGTTGAGCCTCCTTTGCGGTCGAGCGGACCGCGCAACGCGGCCCGTGCGGCTCTAACCTGGGAATTCGCGTGCTCAGTGTCAACGGGAAAAATCGTTGTAGTACAATGTCTTATGTTGTCGTCGGGCAGCGTGCTACATCGTCCGACACGGCGGCTTTCGCTTGAGATTCCGTTGCCCATACGTCTCGGCGCTGCGGCGTCAATCCCGACCCCCCGGGCGGGGGCCAGCGCGCTCGGCGCGTGGCCTGCGTGGTCCCCCCGCCAGATTTCAGGCGAAAAGCTAAACTTCGAGATAGCCATGAAACAGCGCGGGCGCCGAGCCGGCACCGCACTTACATAGGCCATCGCGCGCGTGATAAAATCGCGCCATGACATACCGCCATGAGGCGGACGATTGCCGGCTGCACTGACTGAGATGCAGCGGCGCTTTGCGCTTGAGTATGCCAGCAATGGCGGAAACGCCACAGCCGCTGCCAAGGCCGCAGGCTACTCGGAAGCATCGGCGTCTGAGCTAGGACGCCAGCAGCTCCGCAAGGCGCACGTCCGCAAGCTGATCCTCGAAGAGCTGATCCGATGCCGCACCGAAAGCGGCGCGATCGGCCTCTCTGCGCTTAAGCAGATCGCGATCGATAGCTCTCTGCCCGGTGCGGCGCGGGTCGCTGCGGCGCGCACGCTCATGGAGCACGCTGGCCTTGTCGGGCCGGCCCGCGAAGTGATCCCGCGTCGGGAAGATGCCGATCAGACGGAAGATGAGGACAAGGTAGTCGACCTAAACGAAGTGCTGGAGAAGCTGGCTAAGACCGGCCGGTGCTTCGCGAAGCGCGGCTCTTCCGGGCCTGACTATGCGAAGTGACGATGGCGACTGAGCGCAACATCGCCGAGATGTCCGAGAAGGAGTTGCGGGCGGAACTCTTCAAGAAGACAGGCCTCCCCGTGCCGCGCGAGATGGCCGGGCGGGAGGATTGGGAGCGCTGGTCCGAAGAGTGGCGCCAATGGCTGGTGGCCGCGGTCTTCATCCGCACACGAAAACTTGCCGCCGCGGAGGACCCGCCGATCGACAGTGCCGAGGCCGATGCCGTGGCGGCTGAATTTCTGCGGCGCGATCCCGACGCCAAACAGTTGGAGCCCTACATCTTGCAGGCTCTTGGTGAGAGGGCGTCGAAGCGGAGCGCCGTGGCATGAGTGCGACGCTGGCGCCCATGACGTGGCGAGAGTGGGCTGAATTCTTGGCCGCCAAGACGGGCTTTCCCGTGCCTTCGGACGCCGCTCCTTGTGAGGCGGCTTTCGAGTGGCTTGTCGCGGTGACCTTCGAGTGGTGCCGCCTAACCCGGCGTCCCGAGGTAGCTGCGCAGCATGCCGCCGAGATTTGCCGAATACTGCCGTATGCGCGCTGGCTGGAGCCATTTGTACAACGTGAACTCCTACACGTGGGGCGAAGCGAGGCGGCCAACACGAGTGAACCGGGCATTGACGGCCCGCCGCGAAGCCTAGCGGTCTCCACCAGGCGAGAGGGTATCCGATGAACTGGCATAACAATTTCGCTGAGCGATTTGAGCACCGTCCGGGTGTGTGCTTCATCCTCGGCAACGGGCAGGTCGACCTAAATTCCGCCACTTCCGGCGCACCCCGTGGCGGTGGCAGCAACGGAAAGACCAATGCCTCGGGCAGCGGCGTCAACGCCGGCAACAACGGCGACACGGACTACGCCTCGAATGCCGGCAAAGGTGGCACGGGCGGCGCCAGCGGCGCCGACGGGTCCGACGGCAATGCGGGCCGCGTGGTTCTCATTTGGTAGCAATCGAGAGGTAAATCGTGTCTGCATTTCAAGCCGGAGTTAATTCCTCCGGTCAGAGGAACACTCCCTCGGCGAGTGGCGGTCGCAGCGCGGCCAGTGGCGGTAAGTCGAACGCAAGCGGCGGCGGGTCGTCGACGACCAAGCAGCAGCTCGATGCGCTGACCAGCGGACCGCGGAAGCTCATGAGCGGCGAGGAGACGGCGCGACAGCAGGTCGAGCGACAGGACCCCGGCTTCGGTCTCGACACGGCGCGCGAAGTTGTCAGCGGC
>DASZSL010000059.1:0-46625 GCA_035548715.1 Dongiaceae bacterium | reverse complement strand
GCGGCGCATCGCGACACCTTCGCGGTCAACCCGGAATATCTCGCGGCCACGCCGCGCGGTCTCGCCGCGGCGGAATGGCTCTATGACTATGGATTGCAGACCAGCCGCGGCTTCCGGGCGCTCAAGGTCTGGATGGCGATCAAGGAACACGGGCTGGAAAAATTCGGGCGCCTGATCGACCAGAACATCGCCCAGGGCCAATTCCTGACCCGCCTGGTAGAGGCCGAGCCGCTGCTGGAATTGCGCGCGCCGACCAGCATCAACATCGTGTGCTTCCGCTATCGTCCCCCGAACGACCGTGGGAGCCTGGACGAAGCCGCGCTGAAGGCGCTCAACATCGAAATCATCCTGCGTTTGCAGGAAGAAGGCACGGCGGTCATCTCCGACACCATGGTGCACGGCCGGCACTGTCTCAGGGTCGCCATCAACAACCACCGCACGCGGCGCAGCGATCTCGATCTGTTGGTTCGCGAAGTGGTACGGCTCGGCGGCGAGATCGCGGCCACGCTCTGATCGAGGACGCCGAGCCGCGTCCGCGCTCTGGTGCGCTGCAGCGACGAATCCGCATTGACTCCGCTTGCCGCCCGCCGATAGCCTCTGGTCGCTGCTGGTATGATAGGTAGACCAGATGGCGATTTCCGCGCTCAAGACCACCGTCCGGCGCCGCCGGCTCTACGAAGACGTCGCCTCGGCGCTCGAGGCGACGATCCGCGAGGGCGCGCTCAGCCCCGGCGACCCGCTGCCTTCCGAGCGCGAGCTCACCGTCCAGTTCGGCGTCGGGCGCACCGCGGTGCGCGAGGCCCTGTTCCATCTGCAGAAGATGGGGCTGATCGAGCTCAAGTCCGGCGAGCGCGCCAAGGTCCGGCATCCCAGTCCCGAGGTCGTGTTCGAGGGCCTGGCGGGCGCCGCGCGCCACATGCTGGCCCAGCCGGACGGCGTGCGGCAGTTCCAGGACGCCCGCACCTTCTTCGAGGTGGGCCTGGCGCGCCATGCCGCCAAGCATGCGACGGCCTCCGACCTGCGCGACCTCGCCGCCGCGCTGGAGGCCAACCGGCAGTCGATCGGCGATCTCGCCAGGTTCGAGCGGACCGACGTCGCCTTCCACTACGTGCTGGCGCTGATCCCGCGCAACCCGATCTTCACCGCCTTCCATTCCGCGATCGCCGAATGGCTGGTCGAGCAGCGCCATGTGACGCTGACCTATCCCGGCAACAACAAGATCGCCTTCCGCGCGCACAAGGCGATCTACGAGGCGATCGCCGCGCGCGACCCCGACCGCGCCGAGCGCATGGTGCGCTCGCATCTCAGCCACGTCTCGACCGCCTATTGGCGGGCGATCCACGAGGCCGCCGCCGGCGCGCCGCCGGGCGAAAAGCCGGCGCGAGGGCGCAAGCCCGGGAGCGCGCGATGAAAGGCTTCGTCATCGTGGTCGATTTCGAGATCAGGCCCGGCGCGATGCAGGACTTCCGCCGCCTGGTCGATGCGAACGCCAAGGCCTCCGTGCGCGACGAGCCCGGCTGCCGGCGCTTCGACGTGCTGGCGAACCCCAAGGATGCGAACCGCATCCTGCTCTACGAGATCTACGACGACCGCGCCGCCTTCGACGCGCACCGGCGGACGCCGCATTTCGCGGTCTTCGACCGGGAGAGCGCGGCCCTGGTCGCCGACAAGACCGTCGGCGAATACGACCTCGTTTGCGAAGGTTCCGCCGCCTAGGCGGCCAAGAAGATCCCGGCGCCAGAACGGCGCCGGTTGCAGTGGAGGATTGGATCATGAGCGACCGCGGCCTCAAGGCCATGGCCAGCAGCCGAGCCACCAAGTTCGGGCATTTCATCGTCGAGTTCGCCACACCCGGCATCGGCCATATCATGAAATCGGCCGGCTGCGATTTCGTGCTGTTCGACCTCGAGCATTCCGGCTTCGGCTTCGAGACGGTGAAGAGCGCCCTGCGCTATTTCGAGGCGGCCGACCTGCCCGCCATCGTGCGCGCGCCCTCCAAGGAGTATCACCACATCGCCCGCGCCTGCGACATGGGCGCCGAAGGCGTGATGCTGCCGATGGTCTCCGGCCCCAAGGAGGCGCGGCACATCCTCGACTGCATGAAATACACGCCCGACGGCAAGCGCGGCGTGGCGCTGCAGGTCGCGCATGACCGCTACCGCCCGGGACCGGTCAACGAGAAGTTCAAGGCGGCCAACGCGCGCACCACCCTGTTCTGCCAGATCGAGACCGCCGAGGGCGTGAAGAACGCCGACGCCATGGCGGCGATGGACGGCGTCGATTGCCTGTGGGTCGGGCATTTCGATCTTTCCGTGTCGCTCGGCATTCCGGGGCAGTTCGACCACCCGACCTTCCTCAAGGCCATCGACACCGTCGCCAACGCCACCGCCAGGCACGGCAAGTCGCTGGGGCGCCTGGTGCCCAATGTCGAGACCGGCGTCGAGATCAACCGGCGCTGGGGCTTCAACCTGATCTGCTATTCCGGCGACGTCTGGGTGCTGCACAACGCGCTCGCCGAAGCGGTCGCCAGGTTGCGCAAGGAGTGCAAGGGGAAGGGCGGCGGCGGCAAGAAGGGGAAGAAGAAATGACGGCACCCTTCCGCGTCGCGCTTTCCGGGGATTTCAAGAAGCCGGACGGTTCGCCGACCTTCCCGGATTTCGACCTGCAGCCGCTGATCTCGGCGAAGAATGTCGAGACGGCCTATATCAACGCCGACAATCCGCTCAAAGCCGAGCAGCTCGCGGATTTCGACGCGCTGATCCTGCTGGTGCCGCGCTTCGCCAAGGAGAGCATCCCGGCGAACGGCCGGCTCTCGGTCGTGGCGCGGTTCGGCGTCGGCTATGACAATGTCGACGTCCAGGCCTGCACCGAGGCGGGCATCGCTGTGGTGATCACGCCGGATGGCGTGCGCCGCCCGGTCGCGGTCTCGATCCTGGCCTTCATGCTGGCGCTGACCGGCAAGATGTTCGTCAAGGACCGGCTGACCCGGGGCGGGCCGGACACGTTCAACCAGCGCGCCCAGCATATGGGCGTCGGCCTGGTCGGCCGCACCTTGGGTGCCGTCGGCATCGGCAATATCGGCGCCGAGCTGTTTCGCATGGCCAGGCCCTTCGACATGAAGTTCATCGCCCACGACCCCTTCGCCAATACCAAGGTGGCGGCGGAGCTGGGCATCGAGCTGGTGAGCCTGGAGGACGTGTTCCGCCGCGCCGACATCCTCTCGGTCAACTGCCCGCTGACGCCGGAGACGCATCACCTGGTGAACGCCGAGCGCCTCGCGCTGATGAAGCCGACCGCCTATTTCATCAACACCGCGCGCGGCCCGATCGTCGACCAGAAGGCGCTGACCAAGGTGCTGCAGGAGCGGAAGATCGCCGGCGCCGGGCTCGACGTGTTCGAGACCGAGCCGGTGCCGGCCGACGACCCGATCCTGAAGCTCGACAACGTGATCCTGGCGCCGCACGCGCTGTGCTGGACCGACCAGTGCTTTGCCGGCAACGGCGCGGCCGACGTGAAGGCGGTGCTGGAGATCCAGCACGGCCGCGTGCCGAACGGCGTGGTCAACCGCGCCGTGCTGGATTCGCCGCGCTTCAAGGCGCGGCTCGAGGCTTACAGGGGCCGCTACGGCGCATAAGACGCCGAGGGTCCTGAGGGGAGAGTTCCTGCCGCCGGCACGCCGGCGGCGGAATAGGAGCGATCGCGAAGGCGATGGCCATAACTGGGAGGAGACAACAATGAACGAGCGTGAAAAACGCGACTTCAACGCCGGCCTGGCGGAAGAGGTCGATGCCTGGCTTCGGGGCGACACGTCGCGCCGCAGCTTCCTGACCAAGCTGATGCTGTCCGGCGCCGCCGCCATGCTGCCGGGCCTCGGCTGGACCGCGGCCGGCAACAAGGCCTGGGCCGACACCGTCGATCTCTCCAAGCTCGACCTCGCCGACCCCTCGACGCCGCTCGGCAAGGCCCAGGCCGACGCCATGAAGGCCTCGACCGAAGCGCCGCAGGACGGCAGCGCCTATCGCGCGGTGCAGGCGGCCAAGCAGTATTCCGGCGCCACGCTCAACATGACCTACGAGGCCGGGCTGCAGGCGCTGGAGCCGAAGAACTTCTCCGGCCCGGTCTGGGAGGCGCTGACCGGCATCAAGTCGAACGTGATCGAGCTGCCGCATCCCGACCAGTATTCCAAGCCGATCGCCGAGCACATCGCCAATTCCGGCGCCTATGACATCCTCGACGTCGAGCCGGCCTGGATCCCGTCGCTGGCCAATGGCGGCGTCATCATCCCGCTCGACGACTACTTCGCCAAGTACATCAACAAGGCCGATCTCGAGGACTACCACCCGCTCTACAAGGCGATGCCGACCTACAAGGGCAAGACCTGGGGCTTCTTCGACGACGGCGACCAGTTCGCGCTCTATTACCGCAAGGACATCTTCGAGGACCCGAAGCTGAAAGACGCCTACAAGGCGAAGTTCGGCAAGGACCTCGAGGTGCCGAAGACCTGGGACGACTATTCCCAGGTGGCGCAGTTCATCACCGACCAGCTCGCGCCCAACGTCTATGGCGCCGCGCATTTCCGCAAGTTCGGCAGCCCGGGCAACCAGTACAGCTTCCTGCAGCAGTACCGCGCCAACGGCGGCAAGTTCTTCGACGACGGCGACTTCCACGCCCTGATCGCCGGGCCGGAAGGCGTGAAGACGATGGAGCAGATGATCGCCCAGAACAAGGCGTCGATCCCCGGCAACAACGACCTCGACGCGGTCGCCGCCTGGGTCGCCTGGCTGCAGGGCAAGGTGGCGATGCTGTTCTCCTGGCCGCCGACCGGCCGCATGACGGAGAACTACTCGCAGAGCGCCAAGGCCATCAACTTCGTCCCGCAATCGGTGATCGCCGGCAAGGCCGGCTACGCGCCGATCCCGGGCGGCAACGGCGAGCACGCCACCGGCTATGCCAAGTGCATCGCCGCCGGCTCGCCGAACGAGGAGGCGGCCTATCTCTACACCCAGTGGACGACCTCGCCGCCGCTCTCGCTGGTCCGGGTGATGCTGCCTTATGCGCTGCGCGATCCCTATCGCATCGCGCATTACACCTCGCCGCTCTACCAGTCGCTCTGGCCGAGCGCGAAGGACTATCTCTACAATCTCTGCGAATGCTCCAACCAGGGCGTGGTCGATATCATCATGCCGGGCTGGCAGGACTTCGCGCTCTCCCTCGACCGCATGTGCACCGCGGTCTGGGGCGGCCAGGATCCCAAGGAAGCGCTGCAGAAGGCGGCGGCGGAATGGGATGCGACCAACAAGCGGCTCGGCCTCGACGTGCAGAAGGCGGCCTACGAGCAGTTCAAGAAGCTGCCGGGCTCCTACGCCGACAACACGATCGAGAAGCTCGGCCAGTCCGTGAAGCTGCCCTGATCCGATGCGCCGGCCGGAACCTCCGGCTCCGGCCGGCGCACCGATTTCGAGCGAAACATGGTCGTGAACAGCATTCCCTCCGCCGCCGGCACGTTGCGTCCCTCCGCCCTGTCGGCCTGGGCGGAGCGGCATTTCAAATGGCTGATCGTGGCGCCGGCGGTGATCCTGATCCTGGCGCTGTCGATCTATCCGCTGCTGTTCTCGCTCTGGGTCAACTTCGTCAATTACGACTTCGAGATCCCGGGCCACGACTTCGTCGGGCTGCAGAACTTCGAGACCGTCGCCGCGGACCCGATCGCCCAGTCCGCGCTGCTGCTGACCTTCGTCCTCTCGGTGGTCAACGTCGCGATCGAGTTCGTGCTCGGCCTCGCGCTGGCGCTCTGCATGGTGAAGAGCTTCCGCGGCCGCGGCCTCGCCATGTCCATCCTGATCATCCCGCTCTTCATCAGTCCGGTGATCGTCGGCCAGTCCTGGACGCTGTTCCTGCAGCGGCCGTTCGGCCCCGCCGACTACATCCTGAGCGCCGTCTTCCAGCGGCCCGTGGACATCAGCTGGCTCAGCGATTTCCCCTGGTATTACGTGGCGATCGTGATCGCCGACGTCTGGCAATGGACGCCGTTCATGTTCGTGATCCTGCTGGCCGGGCTCGCCGCGATCCCGCAGCATCTCTACGAGGCGGCGGAGCTCGACGGGCTTTCGACCCTGAAGACCTTCTTCTACATCACCGTCCCGCAGCTCGGCCCGATCATCACGCTGGCCGTCACCTTCCGCCTGCTGGACGCGGTGCGGCTGTTCGACGTCATCTTCATGATGACCGGCGGCGGGCCCGGCACCGCCACCTACACCGCCTCCTACTACCTCTACCAGGTCGGATTCCAGCAGTTCCACCTGGGGGTCGCGAATGCGGGGAGCTGGATCTTCCTGATCCTGCTCTCGATCGTGATCATGACCCTGGTGCGGCGCCTGCTGAAGGCGGAGCGGACGTGATGGCAGTCGTGCAGGCCCCCCCGCTTCCGAGGCGCCGGCGCAGCGCGCGGCGCAATCCGGGGCTCGACGCGTTGCGGATCGCCTTCCTGGCCGGTTTCCTGCTGTTCGTGCTGCTGCCGCTCTATTGGGTGATCATCACGTCGATCAAGCCGACCAGCGACTATCTCGTCGTGCCGCCGGTCTGGTTCCCGAGCGAGCCGACCATCGTGCACTACACCGCGGCGCTGTTCTCCTATCGCGGCCTGCAGGCGCTGGTGAACAGCCTGATCATCTCCTCGGCCTCGACGGTGCTCTCGACCGTCTTCGGCACGATGATGGCGTACAGCCTGGCGCGCTTCAACACCGGCGGGCAGCACCTCGCCTTCTGGGTGCTGTCGCAGCGCTTCCTGCCGCCGGTCGCGGTGATCCTGCCGATCTTCCTGCTGTTCCGCAGCTGGAAGCTCTACGACACGCATGTCGGCCTGATCCTGGCCTATACCTTCATGACCCTGCCGCTCACCGTCTGGATGATGTACGCCTATTTCCGCCAGCTCCCGAAATCGCTGGAGGAGGCGGCGCTGGTGGACGGGCTCAGCCGCTGGCAGACGCTGTGGAAGATCGCGGTGCCGCTGGCGGCACCCGGCATCGTCGCCGCGGCGGTCTTCGCCTTCATCGCGGTCTGGACCGAGTTCTTCTTCGCGCTGATCCTGACCAGCCGCCACGCCTTCACCCTGCCCACGGTGTTCCGCGCCTTCCTGGGATTCCAGGGCGCGCAATACGGCGAGGCCTGCGCCCTCGCCACCACCTCGCTCGTCCCGTCGCTGATCCTCGGCATGCTGGTGCAGCGCCATCTGGTGCGCGGCCTGACCCTGGGCGCGATCCGCGGATGACCCCGATGAAGCCGAAGAGAGCCGCGCCATGGCCAATGTGAAGATCACCCGCCTCGAGAAGCACTATGCCGGCGTGCCCGCCGTGCGCGGCATCGACCTCGAGATCGCCGACGGCGAGTTCACGGTCCTGGTCGGGCCGTCCGGCTGCGGCAAGAGCACGCTGCTGCGCACCATCGCCGGCCTCGAGGACATCGACGCCGGCACGATCGAGATCGGCGGCGCGGTGGTGAACGAGATGCGGCCGCGCGACCGCGACGTGGCCATGGTGTTCCAGGACTACGCGCTCTATCCGCACATGACGGTGCACGGCAATATCAGCCTGTCGCTCAAGGCGCGGAACACGCCCAGGCCCGAGATCGAGCAGCGGGTGCAGCGCGCCGCCGCGATGCTCGGCATCGCCAATCTGCTGCAGCGCTATCCCCGGCAGCTCTCCGGCGGCCAGCGCCAGCGGGTGGCGATCGGCCGCGCCATCGTGCGCAACCCCCGGCTCTTCCTGTTCGACGAGCCGCTCTCCAACCTGGACGCCCAGCTCCGCGACGAGATGCGCAGCGAGATCAAGCGGCTGCACCAGGAGCTGGGTACCACGATGATCTACGTGACCCATGACCAGATCGAGGCCATGACCCTGGCCGATCGCATCGTGCTGCTGAAGGACGGCCTGGTCGAGCAGGCGGGCTCGCCGCTCGACCTCTACGAGCGGCCGGCGACGCGGTTCGTGGCGGGATTCCTCGGCTCGCCCAAGATGAACTTCATCCCCGGCCAGCTGGTGGTGAACGGCAGCGCCGCGGTGCGATTCGCGGACGGCGCGACCCTGGCGCTGCCCGACCGGCGCAGCGTGCCGGCGGAATGGTCGGGCCGGGCCGTGACCTTCGGCATCCGGCCGCAGCATTTCGGGCGCGATCCCAGCGCCCTCTCCGGCCAGGCGGCGCGGGTCTCGGCACAGGTGGAGCTGCTGCAGCCGACCGGATCGCGCGCCTTCATCACCTTCCCGTTCGGCGGCGCGCCGGTGATGGCGGAGCTCGCCTCCCATGACGTGCAGGGGCCGGGGGAGCGGATCGATCTCTACATGGACATGAGCCGGGCGATCCTGATCGACCCGGAATCCGGCCGGGTCATCTGAACGCAGCCGCCCCGGCGCCGGACCCGGCGCCTCCGGGCGACAAAGACACTTGACTGGTCTGGAGCTCGACCGCGACGTTAGGCGCGGTCCATTGGGGAGGCGGTCATGGCGGTTGGAGCGAAGGCATCGAAGGGCGTCAAGCTGGTCGGCACGGATTCGGTCGATCCGAAGAGCCGGACCCTGCGCGCGGGCCCGCTGAGCGTCGAATTCGGCAACGGCGCGCTGCGCTACATCAAGGTCAACGACGTCGAGGTGCTGCGCGCCATCGCCTTCCTGGTGCGCGACAAGAACTGGGGCACCTACACGCCGGCGATCAGCGACCTCAAGGTCAGCCAGAAGAAGGACGGGTTCGCCGTGGGCTACAAGGCCCGCTGCGGCGATGCGGCCGCGTCGATCGCCTATGACGCGACCATCCGCTGCGGCGCCGACGGGACGCTGGAATTCGAGGCGACCGCGACGCCGGAGACCGATTTCGCCACCAACCGCACGGGTTTCGTCGTGCTGCACCCGCTGAAGGGCGTCGCCGGCTTCCCGGTCGAGGTCGAGTACACCACCGGCAAGAAGGAGAAGAGCAGGTTCCCGGCCCTGGTCAATCCGCTCTGCCCGTTCACCGACATCCGGGCGCTGAAGCACAAGGTGGCGGACGGGCTGCACGCGGTCTGCCGGATGGAAGGCTATGCCTTCGAGATGGAGGATCACCGCAACTGGACCGACGCCTCGTTCAAGACCTATGTGCGGCCGCTGGCCGAGCCCTGGCCCTACACCATGCCGAAGGGCAAGCCGTTCACCCAGAAGGTGACGCTGAGCTTCGTCGGCAAGCTGCCGCGGCCGAGGAAGGCAGCGGCCGGCAGGCGCATCGACGTGACGCTCGGCCGCGCCGGTCCCGCCTTGCCGGATCTCGGCGTCGGGGTGCCGATGGAGGAATCCGCCCATGCCCTGAAGGCCGCCGCCGCGATCAAGGCGGCGGGGCCCCGGCACATCAACTGCTATCTCGACGGCCGCCAGCCGGACATCGCGACGCCGCTGCGCAACTTCCGCCGGCTCGCCGAGGAGACCGGCGCGGCGGTCGTGATGGAGATCCTGATCCCCGGCACCGAAGCGCCGTCGACCGAGCTCGCGCGCATCGCCGGCGCGATGCGCGACGCCGGGGTGAAGCCGGTCGCGGTCGCCGTCTCGCCGGCGGCGCATCTGATCGGCGTGCTGCCCGGCGGCAAGGGGCCCAAGGCGCCCGGCTTCGCCGAGATGTACAAGGCCGCGCGCGGCGCCTTCCCCGGCGTGCAGCTCGGCGGCGGCACCTTCACCTTCTTCACCGAGCTGAACCGCAACCGCCCGCCGGTGGAGATGCTGGACTACGTGACCTACACGACGATGCCGGTGGTCCACGCCTCGGATGACGTGTCGGTGATGGAGACGCTGGAGGCGCTGCCCTATCAGATCAAGTCCACGCGGGCGATCGCCGGCAAGGCCGGCTACCATCTCGGGCCGAGTGCCATTCCGGCGCGCATGAACCCCTACGGCGCCTCGACTCCGGACAACCCGAACAACGAGCGGGTCTGCCTCTCGAAGATCGATCCCCGGCAGCGCGGCCTGTTCGGCGCGGCCTGGAGCGTCGGCTATCTGGCGGCCTGGGCGAAGGGCGCGCTCGACATGGTGACCCTGGGCGCCACGACCGGGCCCTCCGGCCTGGTCTACCGCAAGACCGATCACGCGCAGCCCTATTTCGACGCGCTCTCGGGAACCGCGGTCTATCCGATGTATCACGTGCTCGCCGACCTCGCGAAGGCGAGCGGCGCCCGGCAGATCGCGACCACGGTCAGCGCGGAGAGCGCCGCGGCGGCGCTCGCCTATCGCGGCAAGGACGGGACGGTCCTGTGGCTCGCCAACCTGACGCCGCGGCCGCAGACGGTGAAGGTGACCGGCTTCGCCGGCCCGGCCAAGGTCGCCGTGCTCGACGAAGGCTCGTTCGCCAAGGCGACCACGGACACCGCCTTCCTGGAAAAATCCGGCAAACGCATCGCCAAAGTCGGTAATATCGCGCTGCGGCCCTACGCCGTGACAAGGATTTCCGCCACCAAATGAACGAGTACCCATGACCGGCCCGATACTCGGCTGCATCGCCGATGATCTGACCGGGGCGACCGATCTCGCCAACGCCTTGGCGCGGCGCGGCATGCATGTCGTGCAGACGATCGGCGCCCCGTCCCCCGACGATCCGATACCCGAGGCGGAGGCGATCGTCGTCGCCATGAAATCGCGCACCAACCCGGCGGCCGAGGCGGTCGCGATGTCGCTTGCCGCCTGCCGCTGGCTGAGGCAGGCGGGGGCGCGCCAGTTCTATTTCAAGTATTGCTCGACCTTCGATTCGACCGACCAGGGCAATATCGGGCCGGTGGCCGATGCGCTGCTGCAGGAGCTCGGCGCGGGTTTCACCATCGCCTGCCCCGCCTTCCCGGAGACCGGGCGCACGATCTATCTCGGCCATCTCTTCGTCGGCAGGCAGCTCCTTTCCGACTCGCCGATGCGCAACCACCCGCTGACGCCGATGACCGACGCCAACCTGGTGCGGGTGCTGGCGCGGCAGACCAAGGCGAAGGTCGACCTGGTGCCGCTGGCCACGATGCGCCAGGGCGCCGCCGCGGTGCGCGCGGCCTTCGATGCGCTGGCGAAAGGCGGCGCACGCTATGCGATCGCCGATGCGGTCGAGGACGACGACCTCTTCGTCCTCGGCGAGGCCTGCTCCGGGCTGCAGCTGGTCACCGGCGGATCGGGCGCCGCGATCGGCCTGCCCGAGAACTACCGGCGGGCCGGCCTGATCCCGAAGCGCGATCATGTCGAGCCCCTGCCCGAAGTCGGCGGCCTGGGCGCGGTGCTGGCGGGGAGCGCCTCGCAGGCGACGCTCGGCCAGGTCGCGGCGATGCGCGCGAAGCATCCGGCCTTCGCGCTCGATCCCTTCAAGATCGCCGAGAACGCGGGCGGCATCGTCGCCGAAGCGCTGGACTGGGCGCGGCCGAAGCTCGAGGCCGGCCCGGTGCTGATCTATGCCAGCGCCCCGCCCGACCAGGTGGCCGCCGTGCAGGCCAGGCTCGGCCGCGAGCATGCCGGCGCCCTGATCGAGGACGTGCTGGCCAGGATCGCCCGGGGCCTGGTCGCGGCCGGCGTGCGGCGGCTGGTGGTCGCGGGCGGCGAGACGTCCGGCGCGGTGGTGCAGGGCCTGGGCGTCAAGGCGCTGCGGATCGGGCCGCAGATCGATCCCGGCGTGCCGGCGACCTTGGCGGTCGGTGGAGCGCCGTTGGCATTGGCATTGAAATCCGGCAATTTCGGCGGCGAGGACTTCTTCGCGAAGGCGCTGGATCACCTGAAATGAGCGAGGAAAGCAAGGCGCGCGATGCGCTCGCCTCCTTCGGCCGGTCGATGTTCGAGCGCGGCCTTTCCTTCGGCAGCGCCGGCAATCTCTCGATGCGCGTCGAGGGCGGCTGGCTGATGACGCCGACCAACGTCTCGCTGGGCCGGCTCGATCCCGGGCGCATCTCCAGGCTCGATGAGAGCGGCAGGCATGTCGGCGGCGACGCCCCGACCAAGGAGAGCCTGCTGCATCTCGCGATGTACGGCGCGCGCAAGTCGGCGGGCGCCATCGTGCATCTGCATTCGACCCATTCGGTCGCCGTCTCGGTGCTCGACGGACTCGACCCCGACGACGCGCTGCCGCCGATCACCGCCTATTACGTGATGCGGGTCGGCAGGCTCAAATTGCTGCCCTATTTCCCGCCGGGCGATCCGACGCTGGCCGAGGCGGTCGGCGCCGTCGCCGCCAGGCACAGCTCGGTGCTGCTCGCCAACCACGGGCCGATCGTCGCCGGCACCTCGCTCGAGGCCGCGGTCAACGCGGTCGAGGAGCTGGAGGAGACGGCGAAGCTGTTCCTGCTCCTGCGCGGGCAGCCGACCCGCTTCCTCACCGAGGCGCAGGTCGCCGCGCTGATGGCGAAGTATCCGATACCCTAGGAAACGAGAAGTCGATGCCGCGCTTTGCCGCCAACCTGTCGATGATGTTCAACGAGGTCGATTTCCTGGACCGCTTCCGGGCGGCGCGGAAATGCGGCTTCACGGCGGTCGAGTATCTCTTCCCCTATGCGCATCCCAAGGCCGAGCTCGCCGAGCGCCTGGACGGCGAGGGCCTGCAGCAGGTCCTGTTCAACGCGCCGCCCGGCGATTGGGACAAGGGCGAGCGCGGCATCGGCGGCGCCCCGGGCCGCGAGGACGAGTTCAAGAAGTCGATCGACACCGTGCTGGCATATGCGGCGGCGCTGAAATGCCCCCGGGTCCACGTGATGGCCGGCATCGTGCCCGCGGGCGCCGACCGCAACCGGCATCGCGACGCCTTCGCCGCCAATCTCGCCTGGGCGGCGCCGCGGGCGAAGCAGGCGGGGCTCGAGCTGCTGCTCGAGCCGCTGAACGCGGTCGACTTCCCCGGCTATCTGGTCGGGAGCATCGCCGCGGCGCAGGAGATCATCCGGCTCAGCGGCAGCGACAACGTCTTCGTGCAATACGACGTCTATCACATGCAGATGAGCCAGGGCCGGCTGGCACAGAGCTTCCGCGACCATATCGACCAGATCCGCCATGTGCAGATCGCCGGCGTCCCGGGCCGCCACGAGCCGGACAGCAGCCAGGAGATCAATTTCCCGATGCTGTTCCTCTACTTCGACTCGGTCGGCTACCAGGGCTGGATCGGCTGCGAGTATCGCCCGCGGGTGAAGACCGAGGCGGGACTCGCCTGGGCCGCCGATTACGGCATCCAAGCCCCGTAGCGCCGGGCGCAAGATTCGGGGCGCCGGGCGCAAGATTCGGGGCGCCGATCGCGCGCCGGCGCGGCATACCCAGGCCACACGGCCTGGAGAACGTCATGGCGAAATCCCCATCCCCCGGCATCGCCGCGCGGATCGACGCGCTGGATTGGGGCGCCATCGGCGAGGCGCTCGACGGATTCGGCTGCGCGACGACCGGGCCGCTGCTGACCGCCGCCGAGTGCGGCGCGCTGATCGCGCTCTACGACCGGGATGGAGTATTCCGCAGCCGGGTGGTCATGGCGCGGCACGGCTTCGGCAGCGGCGAATACCAGTATTTCGCCGGGCCGCTGCCGCCGCTGGTGGCGGAGCTCCGCAAGGCGCTTTACCCGAGGCTGGTCGCGACCGCCAATCGCTGGCAGGCACGGCTCGGCGGGGCGCCGTACCCGCCGCGCCTGGACGGGTTCCTGCGCACCTGCCAGGCGGCCGGCCAGCGCAGGCCGACGCCGCTGCTGCTGAAATACCAGGCCGGCGACTACAACTGCCTGCACCAGGATCTCTACGGCGCGCTGGCCTTTCCGCTGCAGGTCGCGTTCCTGCTGAGCCGGCCGGGGGCCGACTTCACCGGCGGCGAGTTCCTGCTGACCGAGCAGCGCCCGCGCATGCAGTCGCGGGGCGAGGTCGTCGCCCTGCGCCAGGGCGAAGGCGTGGTCTTCGCCGTCAGCCGGCGCCCGGTCGCGGGCCGGAACGGGCCGTACCGGGTCGCGATGCGCCACGGCGTCAGCCGGCTCAGGAGCGGCAGCCGCTTCACCCTGGGCGTCATCTTCCACGACGCGAAATAGCCGGCGCGACAACTGGCGCCCTGTCGAAATATATCGCAACGCGATATCTTGGCCCGTTCGACAGCGAGGTCGCCTCCATGAGCGATATCCCCCTGGCCCGGCGCGGCGCCGCCGCGCCGGCCTTCCTGAGCTTCGCCTTCCGGCCGTTCTTCTTCTGCGGCGCGCTGTTCGCCGCGCTGGCGGTGCCGGCCTGGGCGCTGGTCTTCACCGGACGCCTGGCGGGGGGATTCGCCGATCCGCTGCGCTGGCACGCGCACGAGATGATCTTCGGCTATCTCGGCGCGATCATCGCCGGCTTCCTGCTGACCGCGATCCCCAACTGGACCGGCCGGCTGCCGGTCTCGGGATGGCGGCTCGCGACCCTGCTCGCCCTGTGGCTGATCGGGCGCGTCGCCATCCTGTTGCAGGCGGTCGGCGCGCTCGGCGCGGCGCCGGCTGCGGTCCTGGAGCTGCTCTATTGGGCGGCACTGGTCTTCGCCGCCGCCCGCGAGATCGTCGCCGGGAACAACCGGCGCAACCTGCCGGTGGTGGCCCTGGTCGCCGCCTTCGGCATCGCCGACCTCGTCTCCTTCCTGCCGGACTGGACCGCGGTCGATCCGCTGCTGGGCGCGCGGCTGGCGCTGGCCGTGGCGGCGGCGCTGATCTCGCTGATCGGCGGCCGGATCGTGCCGAGCTTCACCCGCAACTGGCTGTTGAAGCGGCAAAGCGCGGCACTGCCCGCGGCCTTCGGCGCGCTCGACAAGGCGGCGGTCGCGGCGACGACGGCCGCGATGCTGCTCTGGGCCTTCGCGCCGGAACTGACCGTCACCGGCGGCCTGCTGCTGCTGGCCGCGCTGGCGCAGCTCGTCCGGATCGCGCGCTGGCAGGGACTGCGGACCTTCCGCGAGCCCTTGGTCGCCATCCTGCATCTCGGCTATGCCTGGCTGGTGCTGGCGCTGTTCGCGCTGGCGACCGCGGCCCTGGCGCCGGACCGGATCGCGCCCAGCGCGGCGCTGCACGCGCTCACCGCCGGCGCGATCGGCACCATGACGCTGGCGGTCATGACCCGCGCGACGCTCGGCCATACCGGGCGCGCGCTCGCGGCCGATGCCGGCACCGCGATCATCTACCTGCTGGTGACCGCCGGCGCCGTGCTGCGCGTGGCCGCGCCCTGGCTGCCGACCGACTATGCCGGGACGGCGGCGCTGGCGGGCGCCGTCTGGAGCGCCGCCTTCCTGGTCTTCGCGGTGAAGTACGGTCCCTATCTGCTGCGGCGCCGCGCCTCCTGACCGCCCGCGGCGCGATCCGGGTTGCTGGCGCCGGCCGCGGATGGTTTAGTCGGCGGCGACCGGAAACCCAGGGTGAATCATGAAGAGCCAATGCCACCGGCTGGACGGCAAGTGCGCGCTGGTGACCGGCGCCTCGCGCGGCATCGGCCGCGCGATCGCCGAACGCTTCGCCGCCGAAGGCGCCACCGTCGCCATCAACTACGCGGGCGCCGCCAAGGCCGCGGAAGAGGCGCTGGAAGCCGTGCGGCGCGCCTCGGCGGAGAACGGGTTCGGCGACCGCGCCCATCGCATCGTCCAGGCCGATGTCAGCGACGCCGCGGCGGTCGCCGCGATGTTCGCCGACGTGCTGGGCGCCTGGCGCCGGCTCGACATCCTGGTCAACAATGCCGGCGTCCAGTCCGCCGCGCCGAGCGAGAGCTATCCGCTGGAGGAGTACGAGCGCATCATCGGCGTCAACCTGACCGGCGCCCTGCTCTGCGCCCAGGCGGCGCTCCGGCATTTCCTCGCCCGGCCGGGCGGCGGCGTGATCCTCAACTGCTCCAGCGTGCACCAGATCATCCCGAAGCCGGGCTTCATCGCCTATTCCGCCAGCAAGGGCGGGCTCGGCAACCTGACCCGCACCCTGGCCCTGGAATACGCCGATCGCGGGATCCGGGTGAACGGCGTGGGGCCGGGCGCGGTCCGGACCGACATGAACGACGCCTGGATCCACGACCCCAAGGCGCGGCACGACGTCGAGTCGCATATCCCGATCGGGCGCTCCGCGGCGCCCGAGGAGATGGCGGCGGTCTTCGCCTTCCTGGCCTCGGACGATGCCAGCTACATCACCGGGCAGACCATCTATGCCTGCGGCGGCCTCACGCTCTACGGCGAGTTCCGCACCAACTGGGCGTCATGAGCCGAACTTGGCGGCGATGAGCTCGGCCAGGTCGGACATCATGTAGGGCTTCTGCAGCCGCGGCAGGCTGTCGTCGGTCTCGCCCTCGAAATCGCCGTAGCCGGTGGAGAGGAAGACGACGAGGCCGGCGTCGCGGCCCATGGCCTGGCGCGCGAGCTCCGTCCCCTTCATGTCCGGCATGCTCTGGTCGGTGATGATCAGGTCGAAGGCGCGGCCCTCGCCGAGCAGCGACAGCGCCTCGCCGCCGGAATGGACCGCGATCGCCTGATGGCCGAGATCTTCCAGCATGTCGCTGACGCTCATCGCGATCAGCGGCTCGTCGTCCACCACCAGGACCTTCAACGACCGGCCGATGCCGTCGCTCTGTTCCGAACCCACCGCTGCTTCTCTCGTGGCCCAGGACCCCGGGGAATTATGCGCCAAAGCGGCCAAGGCACAAGGTTTCACATCCATGCCGGCGCGGCGCGGCGATTCTGCCGAAACGGCCCGTGGAATTCGGGTTCAGCCGATCGTCCGCGTCACCGCGGCGGCGACCCCGCGCAGCTCCGCGAGGCCGCGCAGGCGGCCGATGGCGGAATAGCCCGGATTCACGCTCTTGCCGATGTCGTCCAGCATCTGGTGGCCGTGATCGGGCCGCATGGGGATCAGCCGGTCCGCGCGCCCGGCGGACTGGCGCTTCTTCTCCTCCTTCAGCACCTCGGTGATGACGCCGACCATGTCGACATCGCCGGCGAGGTGGTCGGCCTCGAAGAAGCTCTCGGGATCGTCCTCGCGCTTGGTGCTGCGCAGGTGGATGAAATGGATGCGGTCGGCGAATTCCTTCGCCATGGCGACCAGGTCGTTGTCCGGCCGGACGCCGTAGCAGCCGGTGCAGAAGGTCAGGCCGTTGCTCGGGCTCTTCGCCCGGTCGAGGATCCAGCGCGCATCGGCCGCGGTCGAGACGATGCGCGGCATGCCGAGCAGCGGGCGCGGCGGATCGTCGGGATGGATGGCGAGCCGCACGCCCGCCTCCTCGGCGACCGGCGTCATCGCGTCGAGGAATTCGCCGAGGCGATCGCGGAACTCGTCCCGGCCGACGCCGCGATAGCGGTTGAGCGCCGCGCGGAACATCTCGAGCGTGTAGCTCTCCTCGGCGCCGGGCAGGCCGGCGATGATGACCCGGGTCAGCTTCTCCCGCGCCGCCGCGTCCATCGCCTCATGGCACCGGCGCGCGGCTTCGATGCGCTCCGGGGCGTATTCGAGCTCGGCATCCTGCCGGCGCAGGATGAAGAGGTCGAAGGCCGCGAACTCGGTCGCGTCGAAGCGCAGCGACAGCGAGCCGTCGGGCAGCTTGTAGTAGAGATCGGTGCGGGTCCAGTCGATCACCGGCATGAAGTTGTAGCAGACGGTGTTGACGCCCTGCTTGGCCAGGTTGCGGATCGACTGGCCGTAGGCCGCGACATGCTTCTTCCAGTCGCCGCTGCGGGTCTTGATCTCCTCGGTGACGGGGATGCTCTCCACCACCGACCAGCGCATGCCGGAGGCCTCGATCTCGGCCTTGCGCCGGGCGATCTCCTCCTCCGCCCAGACCGTCCCGTTCGGCACGTGGTGCAGGGCGGTGACGATCCCGGTGGCGCCCGCCTGCCTCACGTGCTGCAGCGGGACCTTGTCCTTCGGGCCGAACCAGCGCCAGGTCTCTTCCATGGGAGTCTCTAACGGGGTTGATACGTGAGCGACTTTAGACGTGCCGGGCGGGCGGGTCGAGCGAGCGCTACCACGCCGCCAGCCCCATCTGCCTCCTGCCCAGATCCGACAGGTCCTCCGGGGTCGCGCGGCCGACGAAATCGACCTCGTAATCCTCCGCCGAGAAGTCGGGCGCGCTCTTGCCGGCGAGGAAGGCCGCCTTCTGCTTCTCCAGATAGGCGGCGTTCTTCGCGCACCGGGGGGCGGCGGCGATGTAGATCACGTTGCTGTAGCCCTTGCCGCGATGCTCGTCCTCGACCGCATGGACGATGTCGGGATGCCACCAGACGGTGTCGCCCGGCTCGACATGGGGGATGGACGAGAGCGCGGGCTGGAGAATCGCGTGCCACTGCTTCTCGATCGAGAAGGCCCGGGCCGGCAGGGCGCCGCAGAGCACGTCGTCCGGCACGTCGTCCATCAGCGGGCGCAGCAGCAGGTAGACCATGCCCTTGGTGAAGGGCATCACCTGCAGCGTGCCGTCGCCGGGGCCTTGCGGGGTCAGCGCGGTCCAGCCCTGGAAGCTGCGGAACATGCTGCAGACCGCCGGCGAGGGGATCTCGTCGGTCTCGGCGCGGGAGGCGCCGTCGAACGGCTCGTAGGCCTTCCAGTTGCCGGAGAAGACATGGCGGAAGACGTGGCGGTACTCGTCGTCCAGCCAGCGCTCGACCGAGCCCGCGTCCATGTGCGGCGACAGGCCCAGGGTCTTGTCGCCGGGCTCGCGGCGGCGGATGCGGTCGGCGTAGTTGCATTCGCGGTCGGGATCGAAATACCGCCTGCCCTCGCCCTCGAACTTCCAGAGCCGGTTCATGAACGACCGCGTCTTGGCCGAGTTCGGGTGCTGGCGGGCCATCATCTGCGGCATCGACCAGTAGATGCCGAAGATCTGCGGCTTGTCGGATTTCAGCGTGCTGAAATACTCGTCCTTCACCTTGGGCGCCGGGCGGCGCTCGGTGTAGCGGTTCTTGGCCAGGTACGCGCCGAGCTCGTCGTTCCAGGCCTCGGCCTGGGCCTTCGGGTAGACGCCGCGCACCACGGCGACGCCGCGGCGGCGCAGCTCGTCCCTGGTCGCGTCGGAGACCCTGCCGGCCTCGACGTCCTTGAAGTCGAGCTCCGGCACGAGGCTGCGGCCGGCGGCGCGGGCCTTGGCGATCTCGTCGACCTCGCGCCGGGTGAAGTCCTCGACCTCGGCCATGACCTTCTTCAGGTCGGGCAGCTTGGCGCGCAGATCCTGCTTCAGGGCCTTGATGTGCTCGCCGATCTTATCGACGCGGATGTTGAGCATCTTAGTCCTCGCTTTCTCTAGCCGATCCGGGCGCCGGTCTCCGGATCGAACAGGACGGCCTTTTCCATGTTGAACGAGAAGGGCGCGATCTGCCCCGGCTTCAGGTCGGCATCGGCGCGCATGCGGGCGATCACCTCGACGCCGCCGAGCCGGGTCACGGCGAAAGTGTCGGAGCCCGCGGGCTCCACCACCTCGACATGGCATTGCGCATCGGTCACCGCGCCGCTGCTGCGGTCGGCGGCGCCGGGATCGGTCACGGCTTCCGGGCGCAGGCCCAGGATCACCGGGCGGCCCGGCGTCGCATCCACCGCCTTGCCGAGCGGCAGGGTCACCGGCGCGCCGTTCTGGGATTCGATCTTCACCGACAGGCCCGCGCCGCCGTTGGCCAGCGTCGCCGGGATCATGTTCATGGAGGGCGAGCCCATGAAGCTGGCGACGAAGGTGTTGGTCGGCCGGTTGTAGATCTCCTTGGGCGAGCCCAGCTGCTGGATCTCGCCGGCATTCATGACCGCGATCTGGGTCGCGAGCGTCATCGCCTCGATCTGGTCGTGGGTCACGTAGACGATGGTGGCGCCCATGTTCTGGTGCAGCCGCTTGATCTCGGTGCGCATCTCGACGCGCAGCTTCGCATCGAGGTTGGAGAGCGGCTCGTCGAACAGGAAGACCTGCGGCTTGCGCACCAGGGCGCGGCCCATGGCGACGCGCTGGCGCTGGCCGCCGGAGAGCTGGCTGGGCTTGCGCTTCAGCAGATGCTCGATCTTGAGGATCTTGCCGACGTCGGCGACGGCCGATTCGCGCTCGGCCTTCGGCACGCCGCGCATCTCCAGGCCGAAGGCGATGTTCTCCGCGACCGTCATGTTGGGATAGAGCGCGTAGGACTGGAACACCATGGCGATGTCGCGCTTGGAGGGATGGAGATCGTTCACCATGGCGCCGTTGATCCAGATCTCGCCCTCGCTGAGCTGGTCGAGCCCGGCGATCAGGTTCAAGAGCGTGGACTTGCCGCAGCCCGAGGGGCCGACCAGCACCAGGAAGTCGCCGGCATTGATCGAGATGTCGATGCCCTTCAGCACGTCGACGCCGCCATAGCGCTTCTTGACGTCCTTGATCTCGAGGAAGGCCATGTCCCTATCCCTTCACCGCGCCGGCCATCAGGCCGCGCACGAAATAGCGCCCGGAGATGATGTAGACCAGCAGGGTCGGCGCCGCCGCGATGATCGCCGCCGCCATGTAGACGTTGTATTCGCGGACGCCGGTCGTGGTGTTGACCAGGTTGTTGAGCGCCACCGTCATCGGCGCGCTTTCCCCGGAGGCGAACGACGCGCCGAACAGGAAGTCGTTCCAGATGTTGGTGAACTGGAAGATCACCGTCACCACGATGATCGGCCCGGAGCTCGGCAGCATGATGCGGCGGAAGATCTGGAAGAAGCTGGCGCCGTCGATCTGCGCCGCGCGGATCAGCTCGTTCGGGAACGCCTCGTAGTAGTTCCGGAAGAACAGCGTGGTGAAGCCGAGGCCGTAGACCACGTGCACCAGCACCAGCCCGGCCGTGGTGCCGGCGATGTGCAGCTTGCCCAGGATGAGCGCCATCGGCACCAGCACCGACTGGAACGGGATGAAGCAGCCGAACAGCATCAGCGCGAAGATCCAGCGATGGCCGGGAAAGCGCCACTTGGTCAGCACGTAGCCGTTCAGCGACCCCAGGAGGGTCGAGATGAAGACGGCCGGCACCACCATCTTGATCGAGTTCCAGAAGTAGCCCTTGAGGCCCTCGCAGGTGAGGCCGATGCAGCTGGTCTGCCAGGCGGCGAGCCAGGCCTCGGCGGTCGGCTGCTGCGGCAGGCTCAGCATGTTGCCGAGGCGGATCTCGTCCAGCGACTTGAACGAGGTCACGATCATCACGAAGAGCGGCAGCAGGTAGAACAGCGCGAAGACGCCGAGCACCGCGTAGAGCGCGATCCGGCCGGCCGAGAGGCGCCGCTTGGCGATGGCCGCGCTCACGGCTTCTTCTCCCGCAGCTCGAGATAGAGGTAGGGGATGATGACCGCCGCGATGATGGCCAGCATCACCACGGCGCTGGCGGCGCCGATCGCCATCTGGTTCCGGGTGAAGGTGTAGGAATACATGAAGGTCGCCGGCAGCTCGGTCGCGTTGCCCGGCCCGCCGCCGGTCAGCGCCACCACCAGGTCGTAGGACTTGATCGCCATGTGGGCGAGCACGACGAAGGCCGAGAGGAAGATCGGCCGCAGCTGCGGGATGACGATCCGGCGATAGGTGTTGAAGGTCGAGGCGCCGTCGATCTGCGCCGCGCGCAGCATGTCGCCGTCGATCCCGCGCAGCCCCGCCAGGAACATCGCCATGATGAAGCCGGAGACCTGCCACACGCCGGCGATGACGACGGTGTAGATCGCCATGTCGGTGCTGGTGATCCAGTCGAAGGTGAAGCCGGTCCAGCCCCAGTCCTGCACCGTCTTCTGCAGCCCGTAGCCCGGGTTCAGGAACCACTTCCAGGCGGTGCCGGTGACGATGAAGGAGAGCGCCATCGGGTAGAGGAAGACCGGGCGGAACAGGCTTTCGCCGCGGATCTTCTGGTCGATCAGGATGGCGAGGAACAGGCCGAGCGCCAGGCAGATGAGGATGTAGAGGCTGCCGAAGATCGCCAGATTCTCCAGCGCCTTGTACCAGTTCGGCGTGGACCACAGGCGCTGGTGCGGCTCCGTGCCGGCCCAGGCGTAGACCGGCAGGATCTTCGACCGGGTGAAGGAGAGATAGAACGTCCAGACGATGAAGCCGTAGACGAAGATGCCGATGGCGACGAGCGACGGGCTCAGCACCAGGGCCGGCAGATGCCGCTGCAGCCAGAGCCCGGCCGGCGAGTCCGGCTTCGGCTGCCGGCTCGCGGCGAGCACCTGCGGTGCGGCTTCTATGCTTTGCTCGACGGACATCTATGCTTCGCTCTGACACGCCTCAAGCAGCTTCGGGCCTAAGACCCCTCGAACCCGGAAGGAAGCGGCCGAGGCGTTCGCACGCCCCGGCCGCCACACGTCTTTACTGCGCCGCCGCAACCGCCTCCGGCAGCTCCTTGACCGCCTCGTCCGGGGTGATCTGCTTGCTGAACAGCTTCACCACCACGTCGGAGACCGCCTGCTTCACCGCCGGGGGTGCCGCATGGCCGTGGGCGAGCGAGCCCACCAGCGTGCCCTTCTCGTTGGCCTCGGCGAGGTCCTTCATGCCCTTCTTGCCGCAATCGTCGAACGCGGTGTCGGGCACGTCGGTGCGCGCCGGCACCGAGCCCTTCACCACGTTGAAGGCCGACTGGAAGGCCGGGTCCTCGACGGCGGCGGCGAGCTTGTACTGCGCGTCCTGGCGGTCGGCGCCGACCTTGAACATCGCGAACTGGTCGGAGTTGAAGGTCACGTCGCCCTGGGTGCCGGGGAAGCGCAGGCAGACGAAGTCGGTTCCGGGCTTCTTGTTGGCCGAGCGGAACTCGCCCTTGGCCCAGTCGCCCATCACCTGCACGCCGGCATCGCCCTTGATCACCATGGCGGTCGCCTGGTCCCAGGTGCGGCCCTGGATGTTCGAATCGGCGTAGCCGGCAAGCTGCACCATGCGCTCGAAGATCTTCTTCATCGTGTCGGAGCCGAGCGCCGACTGGTCGAGATCGACGAAGGCCTTCTTGTAGAAGTCGATCCCGCCGGTGGTGAGGGTCACCGAGTCGAGCAGGGTCATCTCCTGCATGGCGTCGCCGCCGATGGCGAGCGGGGTCGCGCCTTCGGCCTTGAACTTGTCGAGCATGGCGACGAAGCCGTCATAGTCGGTCGGGTTGGGATCGCCGGCCTTGTCGTAGAGCGCCTTGTTGATCCACACCCAGTTGGTCGAGTGCACGTTGACCGGCGCCGCGATCCACTTGCCGTCGTACTTGGAGAACTTCTGCAGCGCGGCCGGGATCACCTTGTCCCAGCCTTCCTTCTCGGCGATCGGCGTGAGGTCGCCGAGCGCGCCCTGCTCGGCCCAGCTCGTGATGTCGAAGCCCAGCATCTGCGCCGCCGTCGGCGGGTTGCCGGAGGTGACGCGGGTCCTGAGCACGGTCATCGCGGCGTCGCCGCCGCCGCCCGCGACCGGCATGTCCATCCAGCCCACGCCTTCCTTCTGCAGGTTGTCCTTCAGCACGGTCAGGGCCTTGGCCTCGCCGCCGGAGGTCCACCAGTGCAGCACCTCGACCTGCTCATCGGCGAAGGCGCCGCCGGCCGCCAGCAGCATCGGCAGGCCGACCATTGCGAGTAGAGTCTTATGCATCTCCATTCCTCCTCAGACTTTGTCCCGTGAAGCGTTGACGGTGTCTTCTGGCTGGTCGCCGAGCGGAGCCGCCGTCTCGGCTCGATCGGACGTCGAAATCGGGTTTCATTCGAGATCGGTCTTCATCAGCCGCTTCTCGACATGGGAGAGATGCTCCTGCATGGCCAGGCGCGCCGCCTCGCCGTCGCGCCTGGCCAGCGCCGCCACGATCCGCGCATGGTCGTCGACGGTCATCGGATCGTTGCTGGAGAGATTGGTGTGCTTGCCGAGCGCATCGAAGATCGGCGCCAGCATGTGCGCCCACATGCTGTCCACCAGATGCGCCAGCACCGCGTTGCGCGTCGCCTCGGCGAGGCGCACGTGGAAGACGCGGTCGGCGGGACGGCTGTCGCGCCCGGCATCGATGTCCTGGCGCATCTGCGCGATCGACTGCTCGAGCTCGCGGATGTCCTGCGGGTGCACCGCCGACGCCGCCATGAACGCGATCTCGCCTTCCAGCAGCTTGCGCGCGGTGATGAGATCGAAGGGGCTGGGCCCGGGATCGGGCAGAGCGGCCAGCGCGCGGTTGGCGCCGATGCGCGCATTCTTCACGAAGGCGCCGGCGCCGCCCCGCACCTCGACCAGGCCCGCGATCTCCAGCGCGATCATCGCCTCGCGCACCACCGGGCGGCTGACGCCGAGCTTCTTGGAGAGCTCGCGCTCGGCCGGCAGGCGCTCGCCTTCGCGGAACTCGCCGCGGTCGATCAGGTTGCCGAGCTGCTCGGCCACCTGCTGATAGAGGCGCTGGGTTTCGACGACCTGGAGCGGCATTCGCCTGCTTCCTCCCTGACGGCCGCGACCGTGCGCCGCAGCCTCCAACTGGTCAAGTGGAAAAGTGGCCCGACCAATTTAATTCAGCGAACGGGGTTCTTTCGCGGTTGCAGCAGGGCGCGCGCGATCGTCGGCTATTGCAAAAGAACACTAAAAGAACTAAGATACATCTGGGTGATACTTTTCCCGCGCGCAGGACCTGCGCCCCGCGGAAGAAGTGCCGCCGGTGCCAGCTTTGACAGGGCTTTTACCGAATGAAAAAGCGGCGGCACCGCGTCTTTTGACGTTTTTCAGCGCTATATCAATAGCTTAACCTGCTTTGACGCCCTCGGGAATCGGCGGTGGGCCGTCAAAGCTCTAATGCGGCAGCGAGACGGTCGCGCGGAGTCCCCCCTCGGGACGGTTCTGCAGCACGATGTCGCCGCCATGGGCGCGCACCACGCTGCGGGCGATGGCGAGCCCCAGGCCGGCGCCGCCGGATTCCCGGTTGCGCGAGGCCTCCAGGCGGAAGAAGGGACGGAACACCCGGTCGAGCTCGGCCTCCGGGATTCCCGGGCCGTGGTCGTCGATGATGATCCGGTACTCCTTGCCCTCGCGGCGCAGCGAGACCGCGGCCGACTTGCCGTAGACGATCGCGTTCTCGATCAGGTTGGCGACCGCGCGCTTGAGGGCGATCGGCTGGGCCTCGATCGGCGCGGCGCCGCCGGAAAGCGCCGGGTCGATGTCGAGCGTCACGTCGTCCAGGCCCTCGACGCAGTCCATCAGCAGGTCGCCGAGGTCGAAATGCGCCCGCGATTCCGGATTGGCGTCCTCGCGCGAGAGGGCGAGGGTCGATTTGATCATGGTCTCCATCTCGTCGAGGTCGCGCAGCATCTTGTCGCGCTGCGCCTCGTCCTCGATGAACTCGGCGCGCAGCTTGAGGCGCGTGATCGGCGTGCGGAGGTCGTGGGAGATCGCCGCCACCATGGTCGCGCGGTCCTCGATCAGGCGGCGGATCCGGTCCTGCATCTCGTTGAAGGCGCGCGCGGCGCGGCGCACCTCGCTGGCCCCGGTCTCCCGCAGCACCTCGGTGCGCCCGGAGCGGCCGAGCGCCTCGGCGGCGCGGGTCAGGCTGTCGAGCGGCTTGGTGACGCGGCGCAGCGCGTAATAGCTCAGCACCAGGACCAGCAGCACGCTGACCACCAGCAGCGAGATCAGCGGATAGTTGACCGGCAGCGAATCGATCGCGGTGAAGTCGATGTTGATCCAGCTCCCGTCCCGCAGCGCGATCGAGACCCGGACCGGCAGCAGGCCGTTCTGCCGCTGCTGCGACGTCGGCGTGGAGCGGCCGACCCGCACCTCCTGCCAGGAGGAATTGCGCAGGCGGTCGGCGACGGCGCGGCCGAGATGGTTGAGCCGCTGGTCGTTGGCGGCCGCGTCCGACACGGCCGACTTGTCCGCGACCGAGACGGTCATGGAGGGGCCGCTCATCGACGCGGCGACGCCGGCGCGCAGCACCGGCGAGGTATGCTGCAGGAAGGTGGCGTAGGTGGCGACGCGCTCGGCGGCGCGCAGGTCCTCGATCTGCAGGATCGCCTCGTTGCGCTCCATGTTGTGGAACAGGGCGGTCAGCACCTGCGAGGCGGCCAGCCCCGCCACGATGATCAGCACCAGCCAGCCGAGGATGCTGTCGGGCGCGAAGCGGCGGAACTTCATCCCGCCGATGCCGGCGGGACGCGTGCCGGGAGGGCGTGCCTGGGACGCCGGGGTATCGAACGGCATCTCATGCACCGGAGCGGGCGACCCCCGGCGATTCGTCGCGCAGCGGCCGCGCCGCGTCCGCCCCGGAGCGCGTCACCTCCGGCGCGAACATGTAGCCGCCGCCCCGGACCGTGGTGATGATCCTGGGCTCGGCGGGATCGGGCTCGATCTTCTTGCGCAGCCGGCCGACCTGCACGTCGATGCTGCGGTCGAAGGGCTGCGCCGCGCGTCCCTTGCACAGGTCGAGCAGCTGGTCGCGCGACAGCACGCGGCGCGGCCGCTGGGCAAGGGCCGCCAGCAGGTCGAACTCGCCGGCGGAGAGATCGATGTCGCGGCCTTCCGGATTGATCACGCGGCGGGCGCCGAGATCGAGCTGCCAGCCGTCGAAATGGAGCACCGCCGAGCGGTCGGCCTCGGTCAGCGGCCGGCCGGCATCCTCGGAGCGGCGCAGCACCGCGCGGATGCGCGCCAGCAATTCGCGCGGGTTGAACGGCTTGGGCAGGTAGTCGTCGGCGCCCATCTCCAGGCCGACGATCCGGTCGGTGTCCTCGCCGGCCGCCGTCAACATGATGATCGGGGTCCGCGTGGCGCTGGTGCCCGAGGGCCCCGGGATGCCCTGGGCCCGCAGCTGCGCGCAGAGCTGCAGGCCGGATTCGCCCGGCATCATCACGTCGAGCACGATCAGGTCGATCCGCGCGTCGGCCAGGATGCGGCGCATGTCGCGCCCGTCCGCCGCGGCGCTGGCGCGGAAGCCGTGTTTCTGAAGAAAGCGCGACAGCAGGTCGCGGATTTCGCGATCGTCATCGACGATCAGGATATGTGGCGTCTTTTCCATGGGCCTTGCGTGAGCACTGCGGTTCGGTCTCCTCCGGTCATCTTGGGGACCAAGCCAAGCGCGGCGATGGGAAAAGTGTAACCGATTGTAACACCTCGTTCGGCCGTCGCAATGCGTTACCAAACAGCGGTTTCCCGGTCATCGTATCGATGCCTTGATAGGCCAATATCCTCGACAGAGCAGGGCCGGACCCGGCCCGATCGTCTCTTTCGATTGGAGGAAGTTGGATGTTCAATCTGAGCAACAAGAAGCGCCTGGGGCGCCGGATCGGGCTTGCCGCAACGGCCGCAGCCGTAGTCGCCCTGCCGGCGCTCATCGGCGGCTATGCGACCCACGGCGTCACCGTCGTCCCGTCCGCCCGGGCGGACAGTGCCCCGATGGTGCAGATGGTCCCGGCGAGCTTCGCCGACCTCGCGGCCAAGGTCACCCCGGCCGTCGTCAACATCTCCTCGACCCATGTCGAGACCGCCGACGACCAGCCCGACATGCCGTTCAACGTGCCGAAGGGCTCGCCGTTCGAGCAGTTCTTCCAGCAGTTCATGCAGCAGCAGGGCAAGCACAACCCGATGAAGCGCAAGGCGACCGCCTTGGGCTCGGGCTTCGTCATCGATCCCAGCGGCTACATCGTCACCAACAACCACGTCATCGAATCGGCGACCGAGATCCAGGTCACGACCAACGACGGCACCGACTATCCGGCCAAGCTGATCGGGGCGGATTCCAAGACCGACCTGGCGCTGCTCAAGATCGAGCCGAAGAAGCCGCTGACCGCGGTGCAGTTCGGCGACTCCGACAAGGCGCGGGTCGGCGACTGGGTGCTCGCCATCGGCAATCCGTTCGGCCTCGGCGGCACGGTGACGACCGGCATCATCTCGGCGCGCAGCCGCGACATCCATGAGGGCCCGTTCGACGACTTCCTGCAGATCGACGCCTCGATCAACCAGGGCAATTCCGGCGGCCCGACCTTCAACATGAACGGCGACGTGGTCGGCATCAACACCGCGATCTTCTCGCCGTCGGGCGGATCGGTCGGCATCGGCTTCGCGATCCCGTCCAACCTCGCCAAGCCGATCCTGGCCGAGCTGAAGGACAAGGGCGCGATCCAGCGCGGCTGGCTCGGCGTCGAGATCCAGCAGGTGACGCCGGAGATCGCCAGCGCCATGGGCCTCGACGAGGCCAAGGGCGCGCTGGTGGCGAGCGTGCAGCCGGACAGCCCGGCCTCGCGCGCCCAGCTCCAGCCCGGCGACGTGATCCTCTCCTTCAACGGCCAGAGCGTGCATGAGATGCGCGACCTGCCGCGCCTGGTGGCGGAGACCGACCCCAATTCCAAGGTCGATCTCGGCATCCTGCGCGACAAGAAGCAGCTCAGCGTCTCGACCACCATCGGCAAGCTGAAGGACGACAACCAGGTCGCCAGCAACGACCAGCAGAGCCAGGACAACGGCCAGGCCGACAGCGGCACCGCCGGCGTCGAGGTCACCGCGCTCGGGGCGACGCTCGCCCCGGTGACCCAGGAGACGCGCCAGCAGTTCAACCTCGACGAAGGCGTCAAGGGCGTCGTGGTCGCCGATCTCGACCAGGACGGGCCGCTGGCCGACCAGGGCATCCGCCCGGGCGACGTGATCAAGCGCGTGTCGGACTCCGACGTGCAGTCGCCGGCCGACGTGAAGCGGCTCGCCGACCGCGCCAAGGCCGACAAGCAGCAGGTGCTCCTGATGCTGGTCGATCGCCAGGGCAAGAGCCTGTTCATCGCGGTGAAGCTCGACAATGCCTAGCGCCTGAAGAACAGATAGGACCGACCGGGCTGCGGCCAGCCCCTGCCTCCACGCCCCGCGAGGCCGTAACTGGAAGGTCCTTTCGTCGGCGCGGGTTCCAACCCCAACCCCCGGACCCCGCGCCGACACCCCTCTCGAAGCAGAAACGCCCGCCTCATCGAGGCGGGCGTTTCCCTGTTTCCTGCCGCGTCATGGCCGGGCTCGGCGACGACGGGTCACGCGCTCTCTTCGGTGATCAGCTTGGCGAGGATCTCGCGCCACTGGCTGGTCGGCGGGCGATAGCGGATGTCGAGGCCGCGGGCATCGTTGCTCAAGACGACGCCGTAGGTCGGCAGGTGCCGCTCCTTGCCCTGCAGGTCGAGGACGAAGGAGAAGTCGACGCGCTGCTTGGGCGCGATCCAGTCCGGCGCGCCGCCGATCATCACGTCCTGAATGTTCATGCCGACGATCGGGTAGAGCTTCATGTCGATCGAAGCCTGCAGGCACTTCAGGGCGAAGCGCGGCAAGATTGAGGCATGCGGTTGCGACATCGTATCCAGGCGTAGCTCGGGCCGCCGCGAGGCGGCAGAAAGGACCAACGAATATAGATCAGCCGATTGTGGTTACGAAATCGTTAGCGCGCCCGGCGCCCGGCCGGTCAGCGGTTCTTGAACTCGGCCTTCCGCTTCTCGACGAAGGCGGCCATGCCTTCCTTCTGGTCCTCGGTGCCGAAGCAGGCATGGAACATCCGCCGCTCGAAGCGGATGCCCTCGGCCAGGGTGGATTCGAAGGCGCGGTTGACCGATTCCTTGGCCATCATCGCGATCGGGAGGGACATGGCGGCGATCTTCTCGGCCGCCGCCAGGGCTTCGGCCATGAGCTTGTCGGCCGGCACCACCCGGGCGACCAGGCCGGCCCGCTCCGCCTCCGCCGCGTCCATCATCCGGCCGGTCAGGACCAGGTCCATGGCCTTGGCCTTGCCGAGGGCGCGGGTCAGGCGCTGGGTGCCGCCGGCGCCCGGGATGATGCCCAGCGTGATCTCCGGCTGGCCGAACTTCGCCGTGTCGGCGGCGATGATGAAGTCGCACATCATCGCCATCTCGCAGCCGCCGCCGAGCGCGAAGCCGGCGACCGCAGCGATCACCGGCTTGCGGCACTGCGCGACGCGCTCCCAGCCCACGGTGATGAAGTCCTTGCCGTAGACGTCGATGAAGGTGCGGTCCTTCATCTCCTTGATGTCGGCGCCGGCGGCGAAGGCCTTCTCCGAGCCGGTGATGACGACGGCGCCGATCCCGGCGTCGGATTCGAAGCCGTCGAGCGCCACGCCGAGCTCGTGCACCAGCGCGTCGCAGAGCGCGTTCAGCGCCTTGGGACGGTTGAGGGTGATGATGCCGACCCGGCCCTTGCGCTCGGTCAGGATGTTCTCGAAGGCGGCTTGCGTCATGGCGCTCACTGGTTCTGGGAGGAAAGGGTGTAGCTGACCTTGCACGGCCCCTGCTCGGGGCCGACCACGTCGATCTTCAGGATCTGCTGCTTGCGGCGATAGGTGCCGGTCTTCTGCCGCTCCCAGCCGAGCTGCGGCAGGGTGTCGTCGTAGAAGTCGAGCACGGCCTGCGGCCTGGCATTGCCGGCCGCGTAGGCCGTCACGATGCGGCCGAGCGGCGTGTCGAACACGGCGCCCTTGTCGGGCTGCTCCTTGAGGCCGTCCGCCAGCGGCAGGTCGCTCGCGCCGACCAGGTACTCGGTCGCGTGCGCGGCGGGCGATGCGACCAGGATCGCGATCAGCAGGAGAAACCAGCGCGGCATGTCAGGCTCCGGAGAGGGCGCGGCCTCTTCTAGCCCAGCGTCCGCCCCGGAACAATAGGCGCCGCCGCGCGGTCGATGGTGAAGAGCTCCTGGGGCTGGCCGATGCCGCGCAGCGCGTAGCGTCCGAGCGACACCAGGTCGCGGCGGCGCGGCCCGGCCGCCTCGGCGAAGGCGGAGGAGACGATGACCCGCTGCTCGAGCGAGCGGCACATGCCGCCGATCCGGCTCGCCTCGTTGACCGCGGGCCCCAGCACCGTGAAGTCCAATCGCTTGCTGCTGCCGAAATTGCCGAACAGGAGGTTGCCGACATGAAGCGAGAGATAGAAGTCCGTCGTGCGCAGGCCCTGGGCGCGCCGGCTCGCGTTGAGCGCGTTCACCCGGGCTTCCGCCTGCAGGGCGGCGTCCAGCGCATTGGACGGCGCCCTGGCGCGGCCCTCGTCGGGAAAGATCGCGAGGATGCCGTCGCCGACGAATTTCAGCACCTCGCCGCCATGCTCCTCGATCGATTCGACCAGCGGCGAGGCATAGTCGTTGAGCAGGCCGAGCAGGTGCTCGCGCTCGATCTCGTCGGCGATGCGGGTGAACTGCACGAGGTCGCTGTACCAGATCACGGTGTCGATCGTGTCGGCCTGGCCGCGCACGATGTTGCCGTTGAGCACGCGGTCCGCCGCGCCCCGGCCCAGATAGGTCTCCATCAGCGTGCGGATCGTGCCGTGCATCGAGCGGTTCTGGTAGCTGAGCGCGAAGGCCTGCGCCACGCGCTCCAGCGCCGCCAGCTCGCCCTCGCCGTATCCGCCCGGCCGGTCGATGGTCCAGGAGGAGACCGAATGGCCGACCTTGTAGGTCATCGACGGATTCGACTGCCGCGTGACCATGGCGTAGTAGTCGGTGGCGCCGCCGGCCTTGAGCTGGTCGAGCAGGTCGAACTCGCCGGTCTGGTAGTCGCCGTCGAGATGGCGGCGCATCGAGGTGGCGTTGCTCTCGACCAGGTAGCGGAACGGGCTCTTCTCCCATTCGTCGGTGTCGATCGCGTCGCGCGTGAAGTCCTCGCCGGCGACCCGGCCGCCGCGGCGCCACAGATGCACGCGGGAATCGATGGTCGGGTGCAGCAGGCCCGAGCCGACCATCACCCGCACCAGCGGCAGGCCGCGCTCGACCAGCGCGTCGCACACGCCTTGCAGCAGCTCGCCTTCGTCGGTGCCGCGCAGGCCGGCCTGGACCAGCCAGTCGATCACCTCCGCCGCCGCTTCCTGTTTCATGATCGGTCCTGCAAGACGAAATCCAACCTCAGATAGTCATCGCTGGCAGGAAGGACAATAGAAGGTGCTGCGCCCGCCCTGCACGATGCGGCGGATCTTGCCGCCGCAATGCGGGCAGTCCCGCCCCTCCTTCTCGTAGACCCGCCATTTGTGCTGGAAGTAGCCGAGCTCGCCGTCGGCCTGCACGTAGTCGCGCAGGGACGAGCCGCCGGCCGCCACCGCCTCGTTGAGCACCGCCTTGATCGCGGCGGCCAGCTTCTCCGCCCGGTCGCCCTGCACGGTATAGGCCATGCGCTTGGGGCTGATGCGCGCGCGGTAGAGCGCCTCCGAGGCGTAGATGTTGCCGACGCCGGCCACGACCTTCTGGTCGAGGATCGCCGCCTTGATCGAGGTCTTCTTGCCCTTGAGCGCCGCGGCGAGGACCGGCCCGCTGAAGTCGTTGCCCAGCGGCTCGGGGCCGATGCCGCGGATCAGCTTGTGCCGCTCCAGCGCGTCGGTCGCGACGATGTCCATCATGCCGAAGCGGCGCGCGTCGTTGAAACGCAGCACCCATCCGTCGTCGGTCTCGATGATCACGTGGTCATGGGCCTCGAGCGCGGGCCGCCCCTTCGAGAGCAGCATGCGTCCGCTCATGCCGAGATGCGCCAGCAACGCGTTGCCGTCGTCGAGCTCGGCGACGATGTATTTCGCCCGGCGCCGCACCTTGACGACGCGCCGGCCGGTCAGCCGCTTGGCGAAGCCTTTCGGGAAGGGCCAGCGCAGATCGCCGCGCCTCGTCTCGACCTTCGCCAGCTTGCGGCCTTCCAGCCGCTTGGCGAGGCCGCGGGCGACGGTTTCGACTTCGGGAAGCTCAGGCATGAGGAGGCTCGGTCATGAGAAGGCTCGGCATGGGACCAGCTTGCGGCGGGGCGGCTCATGATGCTTAGCCCTTCGGCAGGGGCCTTCCAAGCGTCCTTAGACCAGGCCGCTGTCAGGAACCGTCAGCAGCCTGCGGCCGGCCGCGCGTCCCGCGACCCTAGCCACCCCAGGGCTATCCCGCTATTGTCCGGCCCCATGGAACAGGAACCAAATTCCGGGGCGCAGGAGAGCTGGTTCGGCTTCCGCCGGGTCGATGCGGCGCAGAAGACCGAGCTGGTGCGCGCGGTCTTCTCCTCGGTCGCGGGCCGCTACGACCTGATGAACGACCTGATGTCGGGCGGCATCCATCGCCTGTGGAAGACGGCGATGATCGACTGGCTCGATCCCCGCGGCAACCAGCGCTTCCTCGACGTCGCCGGCGGCACGGGCGACATCGCCTTCCGCATCCTCGAGCGCGCCCCGCAGGCGGCGGTGACGATCTGCGACCTGACGCCGGAGATGCTGGCGGCGGGACGCGACCGGGCGATCGACCGCGGCATCCTTTCCGGCATCGACTGGGTTTCCGGCAATGCCGAGGCCCTGCCGGTCGGCGAGATGCAGTTCGACGCCTATACGATCTCCTTCGGCTTGCGCAACGTCGCCGACCAGCAGAAGGCGCTCAACGAGGCCTATCGCGCATTGCGGCCGGGCGGGCGGTTCCTCTGCCTGGAGTTCTCCCACGTCGCGGTGCCGGCCCTGGCCAGGCTCTACGACCTCTATTCGTTCAAGGTGCTGCCCTGGCTGGGCCAGCACGTGGCGAACGATCGCGATTCCTATCAGTACCTGGTGGAGTCGATCCGCCGCTTCCCGAGCCAGGATCGACTGGCCGGCATGATCGCCGAGGCGGGATTCCGGCAGGTCAGCTATCGCAACCTCTCGGCCGGCATCGCGGCGCTGCATTCGGGCTGGCGGATCTGAATGCTGCGGGCTCTCCGATCCCTCTACCGCCTGTTCCAGATGGCGCGCAGTGCGGCGCGCCACGGCGCGCTGGCGCCGTTCGAGGAGGCCCTGGCCGGCGCCGGCCTGACGCCGCTCGTGCTGTTCCTGATCCGCGTGATCTTCGGCCGGCCGGTCGGCGACCTGCGGCCCGGCGAGCGCCTGGCCAATGCGCTGAGCGAGCTCGGGCCGGCCTTCATCAAGTTCGGCCAGGTGCTCTCGACCCGCTCCGACCTGCTCGGCGAGGAGGTCGCGGCCGATCTCGCCAAGCTCCAGGACCAGCTGCCGCATTTCAGCGCCTTCGAGGCCCGCAGCACCATCGAGGCCGAGCTCGGCGAATCGATCGAGCGGCTCTACCTGCAATTCGACGACACGCCGGTCTCCGCCGCCTCGATCAGCCAGGTGCATTTCGCGGTCGCCATCCCCGACGAGCAGCATCCCGAAGGCCGGCCGGTCGCCGTCAAGGTGCTGCGCCCGGACATCGAGCTCGCCTTCGCCCGCGACATCGACCTCCTGCTCTGGATCGCCGAGGTGATCGAGCGCACCCAGCCGCGCTTGCGGCGCCTGAAGCCGGTCGAGGTGGTGAAGACCTTCGCCGCCACGGTCCGGGTCGAGATGGATTTGCGCCTGGAAGCGGCCTCGGCCCAGGAGCTCGCCGCGAACTTCGCCGGCGATCCGACCTATCGCGTGCCGGAGATCGACTGGAACCGCACCGCGCGCCGGGTGATGACCCAGCAGCGCCTGACCGGCATCCCGTTCGACGATGCGGCGGCGATGCAGGCGGCCGGACTCGAGGTCGACGACATCCTCACCAAGGCCGCGGCCATCTTCTTCAACCAGGCCTTCCGCGACGGCTATTTCCACGGCGACCAGCATCCCGGGAACATGAGCGTCGGCGAGGACGGCGCGATCCAGGCGGTCGATTTCGGCATCATGGGCCGGATCGACAAGAAGACCCGGTTCTTCCTGGCCGACATGCTGATGGGCTTCATCGAGAACGACTACGCCCGGATCGCCAAGGTCTATGTCGATGCCGGCTACCTGCCGAGCACGCAATCGGTCGAGGACTTCACCCTGGCGCTGCGCTCGATCGGCGCGCCGATCCACGGCAGGCCGCTGCACGAGATCTCCTTCGCGCGGGTGCTCGGCCAGGTGTTCGCCATCGCCGAGACCTTCGACATGGAAGTGCAGCCGCAATTGCTGCTGCTGCAGAAGAACATGCTGATCGCCGAGGGCGTCTCGCGCCAGCTGCATCCGCATCTCAACATCTGGACGCTCGCCCAGCCGCTGATCGAGCAGTGGATGATCGAGAATCGCGGGCCGCAGGCGCGGGCCGAGCAGGCCGTGCGCGAGATGATGCACGTCGCCGAGCGCCTGCCGGCCGTGATGCGCAATCTCGACCGCCTGGTCAGCCATCTCGCCGAAGGCGGGTTGAAGCTCGACCCCGAGGCCTTGAAGGTCATCAACCGCACCGGATCGAGCTGGTGGCTCTGGATCATCATCGCCGTGCTGGCGGCGGGATTGCTGTTCACCCGGTAGCGCGATGATTCGCGACCGACTGCCTTTGCCGCAATTCAAGCAGCTCTACGACTACTGGGAGGGCAAGCGCGCCGGGCGCCGCTGGCCCAGGCGCAGCGACATCGACCCGGTGGAGATGCGCTTCGCCCTCGGCAACATCGACCTGGTCGAGATCGCCTACGACCCGATCGTGTTCCTGTTCCGCATCTCCGGCAGCAACATCGACCGCGACGAAGGCTTCAACATGCAGGGCAAGACCCTGGACGAATACCCGCTGCCGCAGCACCGCGAGGCCGTGCGCAAGACCTATCTCCGCGTCCTGGAACGCGGCGAGCCCGACTACGAGGAGCTCGAGCGGCTGGACGAGGGGCAGGTCGTGCGCTACGGCCGGCTGATCCTGCCGCTCTCCGAGCAAGGCGACCGGATCGATGCGTTCCTGATGGCGCGCTACGAGCTGAAAGCGCCGGACGAATAGCCGGCTGCGCCGGCCCCCGGCTTACAGCCCGCCCAGCCCGATCCTCGATCCGTCGCTGAAGCGGCCGAACCGGAAGTCCCGGGGATCGACCACCGGCCGCGCGCCGGTGACGAGATCGGCGGCGAGCCTGCCCGCGCCGGGCCCGATGCCGAAGCCGTGGCCCGAGAAGCCGGTCGCGATGAAGAAGCCCGGCAGCGCATCGACCGGCGAGATCACCGGCACCGCGTCGGGCGTCACGTCGATCATCCCGGCCCAGTGCTGCGCCACCTTGGCGGCGGCGAAGCCCGGCAGCGCCTCGGCCAGCCGCCTCAGCGCGGTCTCGGTCGATTTCACGTTCGGCGCGGGATCGAGGATGCGGGTGCGTTCGAACGGCGTGACTTCGTCGAGCGACCAGCGCCGCGGCGTCTTCCATTCGCTGAAGAACGCGCCGCCGAAATGGAGGTGCAGGGAATTGCGCTGGCCGCGCAGGGCCGGCAGGAACTTGCCGAGATAGCGGAAGCTGTCCGGCACGATGTCCACGTCGTTGGCCTCGCCGTCGGCGATCGTGTAGCCGCCGTCGAGCCGCTTGCGAAACGCGTAGTTGCCGGCCGACATCGCGACCTGCGGCAGGCCGGCATCGATCGGCTCGGTGCGCAGCACGGAGTTCTTGACCTTGAGCTGCGGCAGGTCGATGCCGAGATTGCCGCAGAACAGGTTGGACCAGGCGCCGCCCGCCAGCACCACCGAGGCACAGGCGATGGGGCCGCGCTCGGTCACCACGCCGGCAACCTTGCCGGCCGCGCGCTCGATGCCGCGCACCGCGCAGTTCTCCAGCACCACGGCGCCGAGGCGCTGTGCCGCGGTCGCGATCGCCGGCGCCGCCTTTTGCGGCTCGGCGCGTCCGTCCGACGCGGTGTAGAGGCCGCCGGCGAAGCGGGTGCGCATCCCCGGCAGCAGCGCGGCCGTCTCGTCCGGCGCCAGCATCCGGCTGTCGATCTGGAACAGCCGCGCATGCTCGGCCCAGGCTTCGTAGCGCGCGACCTCCTCGGCATCGTCGCAGGTATAGAGGATGCCGCTGCGGCGGAAGCCGCTCTCGCCGCCGATCCGCGCATCGAGCCCTTCCCACAGCCGGAGCGATTCGACGATCAAGGGCAGCTCGCGCGGATCGCGGCCCATCTTGCGGACCCAGCCCCAGTTCCGGCTCGACTGCTCGCCGGCGACGGCGCCCTTCTCGCACAGCGCCACCGAGACGCCGCGCTCGGCGAGCTCCAGCGCGGTGGAGGCGCCGATGATGCCGCCGCCGATGACGACGACGTCGGCCTTGGCGGGGACGGTCGTGTCGCTCACGACCGGATCAAGACGGGGACCCATGGAGTGTTCGGCGAGTGTTCGGCGCGCGGGGAAAACCGACCGAGAAATACAGGAGCCCCGGGCCTATTGGTAGGGCCGGAACGCCGCGCCGCCGGCGCGGCGCCGGCCGCCGGCTCCTTAACCCCTTAATTCAACGTGGGAATTTCCGCTTTACTTGCGCTCAACCGGAGTCGGGCATAAAGACTGAACCAGGTTGTTGAACGTGGAGGAGCCATGCTCGCCGGCAAGCGGATCCTGCTGATCGTCGCCGGGGGGATCGCCGCCTACAAAACCCTGGAATTGATCCGGCGCGGGCGCGAGCGCGGTTTGAGCTTCCGCGTCATCCTGACCCGGAGCGGTGCCGAGTTCGTGACCCCCTTGAGCCTCGCCTCGCTTTCCGAGAGCAAGGTCTATCAGGAGCTCTTCTCCCTGACCGACGAGAGCGAGATGGGCCATATCCGACTCTCGCGCGAAGCCGATCTCATCGTCGTGGCACCGGCGACCGCGGACCTGATGGCGAAGCTGGCCCATGGCCTGGCCGACGATCTCGCCAGCACCACCCTGCTCGCCACGACGGCGCCGGTCCTGCTCGCGCCGGCGATGAACAAGATGATGTGGCAGAACGCCGCCACCCAGGCGAACGTCGCGCTCCTGAAGGCACGCGGCGTCCGCATGGTGGGGCCGGATGCCGGCGATCTCGCCTGCGGCGAGGTCGGTGCCGGCCGCATGGCCGAGACGCCGGATATCCTGGCCGCGATCGAGACGCTGCTGGCCGAAGGGGCGTTGAAAGGCCTGCGCGCCCTGGTCACGTCCGGGCCGACCATCGAGCCGATCGATCCCGTGCGCTACATCGCGAACCGGTCCTCCGGCAAGCAGGGGCATGCGATCGCCGCCGCGCTCGCACGCATGGGTGCGGAGACCACCCTGGTCTCCGGGCCGACCGCGCTCGGCGATCCGCCGGGGGTCCATACCCGCCATATCGAGACCGCGGCCCAGATGCTGGCGGCCTGCGAGACCAGCTTGCCCGTGGATGTGGCCGTCTTCGCCGCCGCGGTCGCCGACTGGGGCGTGGCCAAGCCCGCCAACCACAAGATCAAGAAGGATGAATCGGCGCGCGCACCGATGCTGGAACTCGTGGCCAATCCGGATGTTCTTAAGACAGTGTCCAATGCCGGAATTAAGCGCCCGAAACTGGTCATCGGCTTCGCCGCCGAAACTGAGAACCTCGTGGAATTCGCCCAGGCGAAGCTCCGCGCGAAGGGCTGCGACTGGATTCTGGCCAACGACGTCTCTCCGGCGACGGGCACTTTCGGCGGCGACCGCAACACCATCCACTTGGTCACCCAGAGCGGCAGCGAGGATTGGCCGAGCCTCAGCAAGCTGGAGGTCGCCGACCGCCTCGGCCGCAAGATCGCCGAGCATTTCGGCCGGGCGGTCCATGGCTGAGCCCGCCGCCGTTCCGGTGGCCGTCCTGAGACTGCCCCACGGCCATGATCTGCCGCTCCCGAGCTATGCCACCGCGGACAGCGCCGGCATGGACCTGATCGCCGCGGTCGCCGACGCGGTCGCGCTCGAGCCGGGCGACCGCGCTTTGGTGCCGACCGGGATCGCGATCGCGCTGCCCCAGGGCTTCGAAGCCCAGGTGCGGCCGCGTTCGGGCCTGGCGCTGAAGTTCGGCGTCACCACCTTGAACACGCCCGGCACCATCGACGCCGATTACCGCGGCGAGATCGGCGTCATCCTGATCAACCACGGACGCGAGCGCGTCACGATCAAGCGCGGCGACCGGATTGCGCAGCTCGTCGTCGCGCCGGTGACCCGCGTACAATGGGAGCCGCGCGAGGCACTCGACGGAACCGCACGCGGCGCCGGTGGCTTCGGCTCGTCGGGGTTCGGCACACACCCCGACCAGTCCCATCGGGACCGCAAGCATGGATAAGGCCGTCGCCATGCTTCATCCTTCCAAACGCCTGCTGTTCGCCATCGAAGCGGTGCTGGACATCGCCTATTACGGCGGCTCCCAGCCGGTGCAGTCCGGCGAGATTTCCGGCCGCCAGGGCATCCCCCGGCGCTACCTGGAACAGGTATTGCAGCATTTGGTGCGGGCGGGCATCCTGGCCGGGCATCGTGGCCCCAAAGGCGGCTACATGCTGGCCAAGGAGCGGCGCCGGATATCCCTGGGCGAGATCGTCCGGGCGGTCCGCCAGTTCGAAGGCGGAAGCGACCCGGTCGAAACCGCTTCCGGCTCTCGCGTCGGACTCGAAGTGGTCCGCCCGCTCTGGCGCCAGCTGCAGCACGAAATGCTGGCCAAGCTCGATGCCGTGACGCTGGAGGATCTGTGCCAGAAGGCCCAGAGCGCCGGCATCCGCTCGGACGCAAACCAGAGGTTGGACTTCACGATCTGATCCGGGGCTCTCTCCTCGGACAGCGAGGATGAGAGCAGGATTATGAGCGAAGCATCGGCCCAGTTCCGCGGCCACATCTACGACAGTTTCCCCGACACGATCGGCGCCACCCCCGTGGTGCGCCTCTCCAAGCTCGCCAAGGCCGAGAACGTGAAGGCCGAGATCCTGGGCAAATGCGAGTTCTTCAACCCGCTCTCCTCGGTGAAGGACCGCATCGGCCTGGCCATGATCGAGCATCTCGAAGCCTCCGGCCAGCTGAAGCCGGGCGGCACCCTGGTCGAGCCGACCAGCGGCAATACCGGCATCGCGCTCGCCTTTGTCGCCGCGGCCAAGGGCTACCGCCTGATCCTCACCATGCCGGAGAGCATGTCGATGGAGCGCCGCAAGATGCTGCGCCTGCTGGGCGCCGAGCTGGAGCTCACCCCCGCCGCGCGCGGCATGAGCGGCGCCATCCAGCGCGCCGAGCAGCTCGCGAAGGAGGTGCCGAACGCGATCATGCCGCAGCAGTTCAGCAATCCCGCCAACCCGGAGATCCACCGCAAGACGACGGCCGAGGAGATCTTCAAGGATTGCGGCGGCAAGCTCGACTATTTCGTCGCGGGCGTGGGCACCGGCGGCACCGTCACCGGCGTCGGCGAGGTCTTGAAGCCGCGCATCCCGGGCCTGAAGGTGATCGCCATCGAGCCGGAGGACAGCCCGGTCATGTCCGGCGGCCAGCCCGGCCCGCACAAGATCCAGGGCATCGGCGCCGGCTTCATCCCGGAGAACCTGCACCGCGACGTGATCGACGAGGTGCTGACGGTCTCCAACGCCAACGCCTTCGCCATGGCGCGCAAGGCGGCGCGGATCGAGGGCATGCCGGTCGGCATCTCATCGGGCGCCGCGCTCACCGTCGCCTGCGAGCTGGGCCGCCGCCCGGGCATGGAAGGCAAGCGCATCCTGGCGATCCTGCCCTCGTTCGCCGAGCGCTATCTCTCGACCGCCTTGTTCGAGGGTTTGGAATAGGACACGCCATGCTCGAGCTCAGCGACCGCCAACTCGAACGCTATGCCCGCCATGTGATCCTGGACGAGGTGGGCGAAGAGGGCCAGGCCAAGCTGATCGAGGCCAAGGTGCTGGTGGTCGGCGCCGGCGGGCTGGGCGCGCCGCTGCTGCTCTATCTGGGTGCGGCCGGCATCGGCACGCTGGGCGTCGTCGATAACGACACGGTCGACCTCTCCAACCTGCAGCGCCAGGTGATCCACGACGAGACGACGCTCGGCCTCGCCAAGACGGCGAGCGCCAGGGCGCGGCTCGCCAAGCTCAATCCGGAAGTGAAGGTGGTCGAGCACGAGGAGCGCCTCACCGCCGAGAATGTCGAGCGCATCATCGCCGGCTACGACATCGTCGCCGACGGAACCGACAACTTCCGCACCCGCTATCTGCTGAACGACGCCTGCTACAAGGCGAGGAAGATCCTGGTCTCGGCCGCCTTGCTGCGCTTCGACGGCCAGCTCTCGACCTACAAGGCGCATCTCGGCGCCGGGCATCCGTGCTACCGCTGCATCTTCCCCGACCAGCCGCCGGCCGACCTCATCCCGCGCTGCGAGGAAGCCGGCATCTTCGGTGCCGTCGCCGGCGTCATGGGCTGCCTGCAGGCGACCGAGGTCTTGAAGGAGATCCTCGGCCTCGGCGATTCGCTCTCCGGCCGCCTCATGATCTACGACGCGCTGGCGCCCGCCTTCCGCACCGTCCGCATCGCCAAGGATCCCGCCTGCCCATGCTGCGGCCATCCATGATCGCGCCGCGGCCGGGCGCTTGACCGCAAGCGGGCCGGGCGGGGCGATGCAGGATCCGTGGCGGATGCCGGATCCCTGGGTCCCGACCCTGCGCGTGGCCCGGCCCACCGACGACATCGACGCGCTGCTGCCCTTCTACGTGGACGGGCTGGGCTTCCAGATCCTGACCCGCTTCGAGGATCATCTGGGCTTCTCCGGGATCGTGCTCGGCCATCCCGGGCAGCCCTATCACCTGGAATTCACCCATCACGCCGGCCATCAGGTCGGCCGCGCGCCGACCAAGGACAACCTGCTGGCGATCTACCTGCCGCAGCGCCTGGCCTGGCAGGCCGCCGTCAACGCCATGATCGAGGCCGGCTTCCAGCCGGTACCGTCCTACAACCCCTATTGGGACGATCACGGCAAGACCTTCGAGGACCCCGACGGCTACCGCGTCGTCCTGGTGCATAGGAGCTGGGACCGCTGAGCTCTGAGCCCGCGGCCCGCGCAACCAATCCACCCCGAGCTTGATCCTCCGGGATCTCCCGCGCCGCCGCAATCTGTGCCGGTCGTCACGGCGCCGGGACTGATGTCCGGCAAAGCGTGGGGACCGTCACGCCGCGGACGAACGTGTTGAAGCGCGTATCTGTCGTGCGCGACCCAACCTCCAGAAGGCCGGCGCGGGCCGGCCGCAATTCTTGCGATGGAGGATGTCATGAATCTTTCGATCATTCGCGCGCCGGCGCCGCTGCCGGTCCAGATCGCGCCGGTCTTCTATCCCGGCACCGCCGGGGACGACACGATCCAGGGCCTCAACCCGATCCATAACGAGATCGACGGCTACGCCGGCAACGACAAGCTCACCGGCGCGGGCGGCAACGACCTGCTCGTCGGCGGCGACGGCAACGACCAGCTGTTCGGCGGGGCCGGGGACGACACGCTGATGGGCGGCGACGGCAACGACGTGATCAGCACCGGCGACGGCAACGACACGGTCTATGCCGGCGACGGCGACGACACGGTCTATGGCGGCAACGGGCACCAGACCCTCTATGGAGAGGGCGGGAACGACAACATCTTCGGCGGCAATACGTTCAGCAATCTCTATGGCGGCGACGGCGACGATCACGTCTACGGCGGCAGCGACGGCGACTACATCGAGGGCAACGACGGCAACGACTACCTTTCCGGCGGCGGCGGCAACGACAACCTGCTGGCCAATGCGGGAGACGACACCGTCTATGGCGATGACGGCGACGATTTCATCGATGGCGGCGACGGCAGCGACCACCTCTACGGCGGCCACGGCGATGACACGATCATGGGCGCCGCCGGCGACGACTTCATTGCCGGCGCCGACGGCGACGACACGATCCATGGCGGCGACGGCAATGACACGATCCAGCCGGGCGACGGCAACGACAAGGTCTGGGGTGAAGGCGGCGACGACACGATCAATGTCCTGCCGAGCGACCTGCTCGGCGACGCGATCGACGGCGGCACCGGCCATGACACGCTGCATTTCCTGCAGAACGACTTCGTCAATCTCGACGCGGTGACCGGCAACCTGCACGGCATCGAAGCGCTCGACTTCACCGCCGTCAGCGGCTCGGTCGTGCTGACCGCCCAGGACGTGCTCGATGTCAGCGACAGCGGCGCGCTGACGATCACCGGCGACAGCAACGACTCGGTGTCGTCCAAGGGCCAGGGCTGGCAATTCACCGGCACCGAGACCGACAACGGGCATACCTACAACGTCTATGTCGCCCATGTCGGCGCCGAGACGGCCCATCTGCTCGTCGACACCCAGATCGCCAGCCAGGGCGCGAACATCACCTGAGCCGGCGGCAGCGCGGAACAAGGCGGCCCGCCGATCGGTTCGGCGGGCCGCTTCGTCGTCGAATGTCAGAGCATCGCTTCCAGGACGCGGTCGGGCGGCTTGTGGCCGTCGGCGAAGGTCTTGATGTTGATGATGACCTTCTCGCCCATATCGACCCGGCCCTCGATCGTCGCCGAGCCCATGTGCGGCAGCAGCACCACGTTGTCGAGCTTCAGCAGCTTCGGGTTGACCGCCGGCTCGTGCTCGAAGACGTCGAGCCCGGCGCCGGCCAGCTCCTTCTTCTCCAGCATGCGGGTCAGCGCGTTCTCGTCCACCACCTCGCCGCGCGCGGTGTTGACGATGTAGGCGTGCTTCTGCAGCAGCTTCAGCCGCCGCGCCGACAGCAGGTGGTAGGTCGCCGGCGTATGCGGACAGTTGATCGAGATGATGTCCATGCGCGAGAGCATCTGGTCGAGGCTCTCCCAGTAGGTGGCCTCGAGCTGCTGCTCCAGGCTGGGATGGACGTGGCGCCGGTTGTGGTAGTGGACCGAGAGGCCGAAGCCCTTGGCCCGGCGCGCGACCGCGGTGCCGATCCGGCCCATGCCGACGATGCCGAGCCGCTTCCCGTAGATCCGGTGGCCCAGCATGAACATCGGGCCCCAGCCCTTCCACTCGCCGGAGCGGATCAGGCGCTCGCCTTCGCTGACCCGGCGCGCGGTCGCGAGGATGAGCGCCATGGTCATGTCGGCGGTGTCCTCGGTGAGCACGCCGGGCGTGTTGGTGACGGTGATGCCGCGCTGCCGGGCGCTGGCGAGGTCGATATGGTCGACGCCGGTGCCGAAGGAGGCGATCAGCCGGAGATTGGGCCCGGCCTGGGACAGCACCGCCGAATCGATGCGGTCGGTCACGGTCGGGACGAGCACGTCCGCGGTCTTCACCGCCTCGATGAGCTCGGCCTGGCCGAGCGGCCGGTCCTCCAGGTTCAGCTTCACCCGGAAGAGCTCCATCATCCGGGTCTCGATGGCGTCCGGAAGCTTCCGAGTGACGACGACGTAAGGCTTTCCGGGCATTCAGACCTCCAGAAGCGCCTCCCCCGGCGCCCGAATCCGCCCATGCCATAGCAAGGCGGGCGCCGCATTGTCCAGCCGCGCCCAGGGTCGCGGCCGGGGCGCTGGTGCCGCAGCCGTGAAGCGCCGCCCCGACAAGGCCGCTTGACCCCCGACCGATCCGATTTAGATTGGCGTCAATGCTTGATTCGCCGCTGTTTTTCGGCCGATTCGGCCAGAAGTGCCCGACCGCAGCAGGAGCCCGTTCCTCGCGGTCGCTCCCGGCGGCGGCTTTCCTGGCAATCCTGCTGCTCTCGCCCGCGGGAACGGCCATCGCGGACGAGACGCTGCCGGTGCCGCGCTTCGCCTCGCTGAAATCCGACGAGGTCAACCTCCGCGCCGGGCCGGGCGAGGACAAGCCCAAGCTCTGGGTCTATCAGCGCGCCGGCATGCCGGTGGAGATCATCGAGGAGTTCGACACCTGGCGGCGCATCCGGGACTACAAAGGCGTCGTCGGCTGGGTGAGCGCCGCCCTGCTCTCCGGCAGGCGCACCGCCATCGTCACCGAGGACCGCCGCACCCTGCGCACCAAGCCCGATGCCGCGGCACCCGCCGTGGCCGAGCTCGATCCCGGGGTCATCGCGCGGCTGATCGAATGCGACGGCGCCTGGTGCCGCCTCGAGGTCAAGGGCTACCAGGGCTGGCTGCTCAGGACCGAGTTCTGGGGCGTATTCCCCGACGAACCCGTGAAAGACTGAGCGCCCGCGATCTTGGCGGCTTAATCGAAATCCTGCGCCAGCGCGGCGCGCGCCGCTTCCGGGAGCACCGCCATGTGGCTGTACTCCGGATGGCTGAAGCCGATCACCACCTGCCGGTTCGCCTCGCGGAACAGCGCGATCTGCTGGGGCGTGAAGGGGAAATGGATGAACTGCACCGACGAGGCCTTGCCTTCCGCATTGGTGCGGTCCTGGTCAGCCTCGGGCACGCCCTTCACGGTCTCGCCGTCGAGCTTGATGAAGGCGGTCTCCTCGACGCCGCCCAGGCGCGCCAGGAAGCGCCCGCGGCGGATCGGGTCGTCGATCTCGAACATGACCGTCGCGGTCAGCTCCTTGCCGTTCGGGATCAGCGGGTTGTAGGCGGCGAGCTCGCCCTCGATCTGCTCCTCCCCGCCCTTCTCGATGTGGATCATCTCCTGGACCTGCTGCAGCATGGTCTCGAAGGATTCGAAGTAGAAGGTCGCGACCGGGCCGACCTCGATGCGGCGGTTGCGCTTGAGCGCCACGACCTGCTTTCTGAGCTCGGCACGCCTGGCCGCGTATTCGGCGGGCGGCAGGACGTCGGCGGGGGTGATCTTTCTGGCGGCCATGTCAGAGTCCATAAGCGCGGGCGAAGAGCTGGATCGGATGCCAGGAGTGCTCCGGCGCCGCACCGGCGTCGAGCCGTTCCATCCCCTGGACAATATGCTCGCCGGCCAGCGGACATTCCGAGGCCACGAAAGCCTTCGACGCATTGATCGCCTGGCGCGCGACCGGCCGACCGACCTTCAGCGCGATGTCGAAGTTCCCCTTGAACACGCCCCAGGACCCGCCATGGCCGGAGCAGCGCTCGATCACCGCGAGATCGGCCTCGGGGATCAGCTTCAGCATCTCGGCGGCCTTCTGGCCCATGTTCTGCGCCCGGGCATGGCAGGCGATATGGACCGCCACGCCCCCGGGCAGGGCGGAGAGGCCGGGCTCCAGCCCCTCGCGGCGCGCGATATCGACCACGTATTCGCTGACATCGAAGGTCGCATCGGCAAGCCGCTTGACGCGGGCGTCACCGGGCAGGACCAGCGGCCACTCGAATTTCAGCATCAGCGCGCAGGACGGCACCATGGCGATGACGTCGTAGCCCTGCTCGACATAAGGCAGCAGCGCGTCGGAAACGGTGCGCGCGTGATCGGCGACGCGGGCGACGTCGCCGCGCTCGAATTGCGGCATGCCGCAGCAGCGCGGGTAGACGACCTCGGTCTCGACGCCGTTCTTGGCGAGCACGGCGCGCGCCGCCGTGCCGATCTCCGGGTTGTTGTAGTTGACGAAGCAGGTCGCATAGAGCACGGCCTTGCGCCCGTAGGCCGGCGCCCGGGTGTTGACCTCCGGCCTGTCCTCCATGGCGCGCAGCACGAAGGTGCGGCCGTTGAACCGCGGCAGCGCCGCGCGATGGTCGACGCCGACCGTGCCCTCCATCAAGGCGCGCGCGGCGGGATTGCCGTTGGCGAAGTTGACGATCGGCGCCGCCAGGGCGGCGAGCTTGCCGTTGCGATCGGTCTCGGTGACCTGCTTGCCGATCGGATCGGACTTGTGCGCCCTGAGCTCGGCCGCGCGGTAGCGCAGCATCAGGTGCGGGAAGTCGAGCGCCCATTCATGCGGCGGCACGTAGGGGCACTTGGTCATGAAGCAGAGGTCGCAGAGCGTGCAGGCCTCTTCGACCTTCTTGTAGTCCTTGGGATCGACGCCGGCCATCTCGTCGGGCTGGGCATCGACCAGGTCGAACAGGCGCGGAAAGGAATCGCAGAGATTGAAACAGCGCCGGCAGCCATGACAGATGTCGAAGACCCGGCGCATTTCCGCATCCAGCTTCGCCGGATCGGCGAAGTCGGGATTCTGCCAGTCGATGATCTGGCGCGTGGGGGCGTCAAGGCTGCCTTCGCCGGTCATGGGATGCGCTTTCTTTTCCTCCCCCGTTCACGGGGGAGGTGGATTGCCGCGGCACGCGGCAAGACGG
>DASZSL010000058.1:0-4535 GCA_035548715.1 Dongiaceae bacterium | reverse complement strand
TCCTCGGCGGTCCAGTTCTTCACCAGGTCCCAGCCGGCGTCGAGCGCCGTCTGGTCGTAGAGCAGGCCGACCCAGAGCGCCGGCAGGGCGCAGAGCCGGTCCCACGGGCCGCCATCGGCGCCGCGCATCTCCAGGAACTTCTTCACCCGCACTTCGGGGAAAGCGGTGGTCGCGTGGTCGGACCAGTCGGCGGTGGTCGGCGTCTCGCCGGGGAGTGCCGGCAGCCTGCCCTGCAGGAAATCGCGGAACGACTGGCCGCTGGCGTCGATGTACTGGCCGTCGCGGTAGACGAAGTACATCGGCACGTCGAGCAGGTAGTCGGCATACCGCTCGAAGCCCATCCCGTCCTCGAAGGCGAAGGGCAAAGGCCCGGTGCGGTCGGGATCGGTGTCGGTCCAGACATTGGCGCGCCAGCTCATGAAGCCGTTCGGCTTGCCGTCGAGGAACGGCGAGTCGGCGAACAGAGCCGTCGCGATCGGCTGCAGCGCCAGGCTCACGCGCAGCTTCTTCACCATGTCGGCTTCGCTGGCGAAGTCGAGATTGACCTGCACCGTGCAGGTGCGGGTCATCATGTCGATGCCGAGATTGCCGCGCTTGGGCATGTAGTTGCGCATGATCTCGTAGCGCCTGCGCGGCATCCATTGGGTCTCGTTGCGCGACCACTTGGGCTGCGCGCCCATGCCGAGAAAGCCGATGCCGAGCTCGCCGCCGATCTCCTTCACCTGGGCGAGATGCTTGCCGACTTCGCTGCAGGTCTGGTGGATCGACGAGAGCGGCGCGCCGGAAAGCTCGAACTGGCCGCCGGGCTCCAGGCTGATGTTGCAGCCGTCCAGCGTGAGGGCGATGGTCCGGCCGTTCTCCTCGATCCGCTGCCAGCCGAACCGGGTCAGGCCGTCGAAGATCGCGGCGATGCCGTTGGGACCCTCATAGGGGACCGGGAGCAGGGTCTTGGCGTCGAACACGAACTTCTCGTGCTCGGTGCCGATGCGCCAATCCGGTTTCGGCTTCGAGCCCGACGAGAAATACTCGACGAGCTGCGCGCGCGACGTGATGGGTTCCCCCTGCGACTTCGGTGGTGCCGACAAACGCTTCTCCCAGAATTTTCTAACAGCGCGGGCCCGGCAGACCCCTGGTACCGCGCCGCGTTGGCAGGTCGTCAGCCGGGCTGCGGCGGCCGTTTCGCCCCGTCGCCGAGGATCGCCTGGAAGGCGGCGAGCGCCGCCAAAGCGGCCGTCTCGGCGCGCAAAACCCGCGGTCCCAGCCCGACGGGCGTAACAAAATCGAGTTTGCGCAGCCGGTCAAGCTCGTCTTGTTGAAATCCCCCCTCGGGGCCGCAGAGGATGCCGTACCTGTTAGATATACTCACATCCGCTGTGAGGCCTTGCGGCCTTGGATCTTGCCGCCTTAGGTCTTGCAGGGCCTCGGCGATCGGCGTCGCAAGTCCTGCTTCGGCGCAGACCAGCAGCCGCCGGCCGTTCGGCCACGACGTGCGCAGCGCTTCCAGGGTCGTGGGCTCGGCGATCTCCGGCACCGTCAGGCGCTCGGATTGCTCCGCCGCCTCGGTCGCGACCGAGGTCAGGCGCGTCTGATTGACGCTGCGATTGGTGGTATGCGCGGTCAGGACGGGGAGGAAGCGGCCGACCCCGAGCTCGGTGCCTTTCTCGATCAGGAAATCGACCGCGTCCTTCTTCAGCGGCGCGAAGCAGAGCCAGAGATCGCCGTCCTCCTCCTGCGCGCGGCGACGCGCCAGCACTTCCAGCACCAGGCGCCGCTTGCCGGCGTCATCGATGCGGGCCTCGAACTCGCCGTCGCGCCCGTTGAACAGGCGCAGGCGGTCGCCCTCGCCCCGGCGCAGCACGTTGAGCAGGTAATGCGCGGCGCGCGGGTCCGCCGCCAGCCGGGCGCCCTGCGCCAAAGTGTCCTGCACGAACAGTCTCGGAATCATCGCACCCCCCCGGGGCAGCGCCACTTGAGTCCCTGGAAGGCGCCGTCTATCGTCCCGGCAAACCTATGAATACGGCGTCTCACATTCAAGGCGGCGACTGGATCGACCGCCATATGCCTGAAGGGATCCGGCCCTATCTGCGCCTGGCGCGGCTGCACGCGCCGATCGGCACCTGGCTGCTGCTCTTTCCCAGCTGGTGGTCGCTGGCCCTGGCGGCGGGGCCGGGCGAATTGCCCGACGGGCGGATGATGGTCCTGTTCGGCATCGGCGCCCTGGTGATGCGGGCCGCGGGCTGCACGGTCAACGACATGGTGGACCGCGACTTCGACGCCAAGGTCGCGCGGACCGCGATCCGCCCGCTGGCCTCGGGCCGGCTCGGCATGAAGCAGGCCGCGGTCTTCCTCGCGCTGCTGCTGGCGGTCGGGCTGCTCATCCTGCTGCAGCTCCAGCCGCTCGCGGTCAAGCTCGGCGTTTTCTCGCTGCTGCTGGTCGCCGCCTATCCCTTCATGAAGCGGATCACCTGGTGGCCGCAGGCCTTCCTCGGCCTCACCTTCAACTGGGGCGCGCTGATGGGCTACGCCGCGGTCACCGACACGCTGGCCTGGCCGCCGGTGCTGCTCTACGTCGCCGGCTTCTTCTGGACCCTGTTCTACGACACGATCTACGCGCACCAGGACAAGGAGGATGACGCGCTCATCGGCGTCAAATCCTCGGCGCGCTGGCTCGGCGACAGGACGCGGCCGGCGCTCTACGGCTTCGCCGTCCTCACCGTCCTGTTCCTGATGTTCAGCGTCGGCGCGGCCGGACTCGGCTGGGCGGCCAAGCTCGGCGTCATCGGCGTCGCGATCCACCTCGCCTGGCAGGCGATGGACGCCGATTTCGACGACGTGAAGGATTGCGACGCCAAGTTCAAGAGCAACCGCTTCATCGGCTGGATCCTGCTGGCGGGTCTCGTCGTCGCAAAGCTGATGCAGTGAGTGCGCGCCCGACGACGCCGGAGGAACGGCGCGCCTTCATCCGATCCCAAACGACCCTCGTTTCGCCGCCGCTGACGCCGGAGATCCGGCTCTATCTCGCGACCGAGATCACGCCGATCTGGCAGGCGACCGAGGCGACGCTCGAAGCCAGCAACCTGCCGCCGCCCTACTGGGCCTTCGCTTGGCCCGGCGGCCAGGCGCTGACCCGGTTCCTGATGGACCGGCGGCAGTGGATCCAGGGCAAGCGCGTGCTCGATTTCGCCGCCGGCAGCGGGCTCTCCGCGATCGGCGCGGCGCTGGCGGGTGCGGCGCGCACGATCGCCAACGAGATCGACGACTTCGCCGCCGAGGCGATCGCGCTCAACGCGGAGGTCAACCGCGCGCCGGTCGAGGTGCTGCGCCACGACCTGATCGGCCGCCACGAAGGCTGGGACGTCGTGCTGGCCGGCGACGTGTGCTACGAGAAGCCGATGGCGGACCGCGTCATCCCCTGGCTGCGCGACCTCGCGGGCGGGGGCGTCACCGTGCTGATCGGCGATCCCGGCCGCGCCTATCTGCCGGCGCACGGCCTGGTCGAGGTCGCGCGCTACGACGTGCCGACGACGAAGGAGCTCGAGGACCGCGAGCTGCGCCAGACCCGCGTGCTGCGCCTGATGCCTTGATCCAGCCTCCCCCGTCTTCGGGGGAGGTTGGTGGGGAACCCCAAACTCGATAGAGAGAGCGCATGGCTTTCACCGTCTCCGATCTCTGGCTCTATCCCGTGCAATCCATGCGCGGGCAGAAGATGGACGCGCTGGATTACGCGCTCGACGGGCTGCGGCTCGACCGTTGGTTCGGCATCCGCGACGTCGAGACCGGCGGCATGGTCGGGTCCTCGATGGCCAAGCGCGCCTGGCTGCCGCTGATCACCTGGGACGCGGCGATCGTCTCGGCGCCCGACGCCGCCCAGCCCAGGGTCGAGATCCGCTTTCCCGACGGCGGGTCGGTCGCCAGCGACGATGCGGGTGTCGATCGCGTGCTCTCCGACCGCTTGGGCCGCGCGGTCGAGCTCAAGGGTCGCGACGGCGTCAAGGCCGACCGGCGCTATCGCATGGCCTCGTGCCACCTCGTCACCAGCGCCACCTTGCGCCGCCTGCGCGAATGCTACCCCGAGGGCGATTTCGCGCCGGAACGCTTCCGCCCGAACGTGGTGCTGGATTGCGGCGATGCCGTCGGCTTCATCGAGCAGCCCTGGGTGGGGCAGGCGATCGCCGCTTCTTCCGGCGCCGTGCTCGAGGGCAGCGAGGACTGCAAGCGCTGCGCGCTGACCACGCGGGCCCAGGGCGACCTCCCCAGCGATCCCAAGATCCTGCACACCGTCATGCTGGAGAACAACACCAGCGCCGGCATCTACGCGCGGGTGCTGCAGGCCGGCCGGATCGCAGTGGGGGACGAGGTTCGCATCGAATAGCCTCCCCCACCGTCCGCGGGCAGGGGGAGGTTGGTGGGGGAACTCCAAACTCGGTGCAAGAGTGCGGGCGGTTCAAACTCCGTCCGCGGGCGCTCCAACGGGGTGCACGACCATCTCCACCACGCCGTCGATATTCCGCAACACGTCCGGATTCCAGAAACGC
>DASZSL010000057.1:0-34394 GCA_035548715.1 Dongiaceae bacterium | reverse complement strand
GATGTCCGGCAACATGGATTCGGCCGTTGTGCAGACGGTGAGCGCGGCGCCGGCACCGGCGGCAAAGCCCGAAGGACCGCCCGCCGGCGCCTTGACCTCGCCGATGGTCGGCACCGCCTATCTCGCGCCGGAGCCCGGTGCGGCGCCGTTCGTCAAGGCCGGCGACCGGGTCAACAAGGGCCAGACGGTGCTGATCATCGAAGCGATGAAGGTGATGAACCCGATCCAGGCGCCGGTCTCCGGCACGGTCAAGGACATCCTGATCGCCGACGGCCAGCCGGTCGAGTTCGGCGAAGCCCTCATGATCATTCAGTGATCCAGCGCTAGATGTTCGAGAAGGTCCTGATAGCCAATCGCGGCGAGATCGCGCTTCGCATCCATCGCGCCTGCCGCGAGATGGGGATCCGCACCGTCGCCGTGCATTCGACCGCGGATGCCGAGGCGATGAACGTGCGGCTCGCCGACGAGAGCGTCTGCATCGGCCCGCCGGCCTCGCGCGATTCCTATCTGAACATGGCGGCGATCATCTCGGCCGCCACCATCACCGGCGCCGACGCGATTCATCCCGGCATCGGCTTCCTCTCGGAGAACGCCGCCTTCGCCCAGATGGTCGAGGAGCACGGCATCACCTTCATCGGGCCCGCCCCCGACCATCTGACCCTGATGGGCGACAAGGTGCAGGCCAAGGACGCCGCGAAGCGCTTCGGCATCCCGGTCGTCCCCGGCTCCGACGGCGAGATCACCGGCGAGGCGGAGGCCAGGCGCGTCGCCGCCGAGACCGGCTATCCGGTGCTGATCAAGGCGGCGGCCGGCGGCGGCGGCAAGGGCATGAAGGTCGCCAATTCCGAGGCCGAGCTGATGCCCGCCTATTCCATGGCGCGCGCCGAGGCCAAGGCCTCGTTCGGCAACGACGCGGTCTACATGGAGAAGTATCTCTCCCATCCGCGGCATATCGAGATCCAGGTGATCGGCGACAGCCACGGCAACGTGGTGCACCTGGGCGAGCGCGACTGCTCGCTGCAGCGCCGTCACCAGAAGGTGCTGGAAGAGGCGCCCTCGCCCGCCTTGAACGCCGAGCAGCGGAAGCGCATCGGCGACATCGCCGTCAAGGCGATGAAGACCATGGGCTACAAGTCGGTCGGCACCATCGAGTTCCTGTTCCAGGACGGCGAGTTCTTTTTCATCGAGATGAACACCCGGCTGCAGGTCGAGCACCCGGTGACCGAGATGATCACCGGCATCGACCTCGTGCGCGAGCAGATCCGCGTCGCCTCCGGGGCGCCCCTGTCCTTCACCCAGGACGAGGTGCAGATCACCGGCCATGCCATCGAGTGCCGGATCAACGCCGAGGATCCCGAGACCTTCCTGCCCTCGCCCGGCCGGATCACCGATTTCCACGCCGCGGGCGGCCTCGGCGTGCGGGTCGACTCGGCGCTCTATTCCGGCTATCGGGTGCCGCCCAACTACGACAGCCTGATCGCCAAGCTGGTGGTGCACGGCCGCACCCGCAACGAATGCCTGATGCGCCTCCGGCGCGCGCTTGAAGAAATGGTGATCGGCGGCGTGAAGACCAATACGCCGCTCCACAGCAGGCTGATCGCCGCCCCCGACTTCATCAACGGCGCCTACGACATCCGCTGGCTGGAGAAATTCGTCGCCGGCGAAGTCTGAGCGGCCGCAGCCGGCGCGATAACGCGGAATTGATCGCTTTATAGCGGTGGCGCGTCCGCGGCGCGCAGTGTTAGCCTTTCGCCCGAGGCCTATTTCGGATCGTGCGGAGTGCGGATGTCGAACCGGGCGAAGCCGTCCAGGATCACCGCGGAGATGCTGCTCCGCGCCTATGCGATCGGGATCTTCCCGATGGCCGAGGCGCGCAACGATCCCGAGCTCTACTGGATCGATCCCGAGGCGCGCGGCATCATCCCGCTCGATTCCTTCCACGTCTCGCACAGCCTGAAGAAGACCATCCGCCGCGGCCCCTTCGCCGTCACCTGCGACACCCGTTTCGAGGAGGTGATCGAGGCCTGCGCCGCGCCGGCGCCCGGGCGGCGCCAGACCTGGATCAACCAGACCATCTTCGACCTCTGCGTCCAGCTCTTCCGCATGGGCCACGCCCACAGCGTCGAGACCTGGCGCGACGGCAAGCTGGTCGGCGGCCTCTACGGGATCAGCCTGGGCGGCGCCTTCTTCGGCGAGAGCATGTTCTCGACCGCGACCGATGCCAGCAAGGTGGCGCTGGTGCACCTGGTGGCGCGCCTGCGCGCCGGCAATTACGGCCTGCTCGACACCCAGTTCGTCACCAAGCACCTCTCCGGCTTCGGCGCGCTGGAGATTCCCCGCGACGACTACCGGAAGCGCCTGACCGCGGCGCTGGCGCGGCGCGCGCATTTCCTGACCGAGCTGGAGCCCGCCCAGCTCGAAGACGTGCTGAACGCGTCGCCGGCGTGATCGCGCAGCGGAGCGGCGAAGGGATGCGAGCCGCTACTGCTGCGCCGGCGCTTGATCGCCGCTCTTGGGCTTGTCCGCCGGCTTGGCGGCCGGCGCCTGGTCCTGGTCGCCGGTCGGCTGCTCGCTTTCGGCGGGCGAGCCGTTGGCGTTGACGCAATCCAGCACGACCAGGTCATAGACCGGATGCTCCAGCGCCGAGAGCGCCGGGCTCGAGGCGAACATCCAGCCGCTGAAGCGCAGCACCGGCTTCTCGTCGGGCTCGACCTCGACCACTTCCAGGAAGGCGGCCGCTTCCGGCGCCTCTTCCGGCGGATGCTTGTCGCAGGCCCGCGCGGTGATCTGCAGCGCGCCGAAGCTGACGGTCTGCCCGACCGGCACCTTGATGGTCGAGACCCGGGCGGTGATCTTGTCCAGGCCCTGCAGCACCACGGTGTCCATCGGCACGGCGGAAGCCGGCGCCGCATGCCAAAGGCAGAGCGCCGGCAGCGCGACCAGCGCCGCGGCGGAGACGATCGGACGGAAGCTCATTTCGACTTGCGATACGGGTTCTTCAGACTGTCCAGCATGGCATTGAACACGGCGCGGATTTGCGCCTCGTCGCAGCCCATCAGCACCGCGTCCTCCAGGGCATCCTGGGCGAGGCCGCGGATCTCCTCGAGGTTCTGATTGAGGACTTTGATCTTTTCAAGGCAAGAAACCGGCTTCCCGTCGGGCTGTTTCCAGACCGGGGGCGCAAAGTTCTTGTTACTGGCCGTATCGTCGGGCATCGCCCTCGTATGTTAGCAGCCGCGCGTTGCGGAACAAGGGGCGCGCGCTGCGCAGGATTACGGATTCGAGCCGCCGCCCTTGTCGCCGCCGCTGCCCGAGCCGGACAGCGCCATGCCGATCAGCTTGTTGAGGCTGAGCGCGCCGGTCGCGGACTTGAACGTGTCGCCGTCCTTCAGCATCGTGTCGTCGCTGCCGAGCTGCAGGTTCACATAGGCGTTCCCGAGCAGCCCGTCCTGGTCGACATTGGCGCTGGAATCGGTCGGCAGCTCCACGCTCTTGTCGACGTCCAGGGTGATCACCGCCTGGAAGTTCTTGGGGTCGAATTCCTGCCTCACCACGGTGCCGACCTTGACGCCGGCGGCTCGCACGTCGGTGCCCGGCGTGATCGAGCCGCCCTGGTCCAGGCGCATGATCAGGTGATAGCCGCCGCTCGGCGCCGCGACGCCGGAGGCCCCGTAGAGCACGTAGAGGAAGGCCGCGGCTGCCAGCAGCACCACGGCGCCCATCACGGTCTCCAGCACATTGCGCTGCATCTTTCCTCCCTCCCCCGAATGCGCCGCGGCTCAGGCCGGCGTCCAGGGCTCGTAGTCGCCGGTCGCCTTGGCCCGATGCCCGCCCATCAAGGTATGGCCGGGCGGACGATAGGCCAGGTCGGTGCCGGTCAGGTTGGGTTCATACGGCTTCTGCCAGGCCCTGGGCTTCACGTCGGTCGGCGGCGTACCGACGCCGTGCAGCCAGGCGTGCCATTCCGGCGTCACCTTGCTGGCCTCGGGCTCGCCCTTGTACATGACCCAGCGTCGCTCGCGCTTGCTGCCCTTGGTGCGCCGGTCCACGTAGTACCGGTTGCCGGAAGAATCCGTCCCGACGAGCTCGCCGTGGAGACGGGTGAAGAGCCAGGTGCCGAACGACATGGGACTCCGCTGCGCCGCGAAAATGGTCTTGAAGCGGTCGCACTATAGCCAGCACCCCCCGGCGAGGCAAGCTGACGCGGCGCCTGGCGGCGACCGCCAAACCCCCGTCATTCCAGGCTTTTTTCCATCACCAGATAGGTCGGCGCGGGCCAGCCCGGATGCGCCCGCCGCGCCGTCTCGCGATAGCCCAGCCGCTCGAACAGCGCGATATTGCCGGCGAGCGCGATCCGCACGTTGATCTCCGCCGCCTTGCGGCCGTGCTCGCGCAGGAAGGCCTCGCCCGCCTGCATCAGCCGTTGCGCGATGCCGCGGCGGCGGGCCTCGGGCAGCACCGCGAGCCGTCCCAGGTAGCCCTTCGCCCCCTTCGCCTCGGCGATCACGCAGCCGACCGGATGCGCCCGGGCCACGGCCAGGAATCCCCCGCCCTCGCCGAGCTTCCCGGCGATCGCCGCCGCCGTCTCGACGAACACGCTCGATTCCGGCTGCAGCACGCCGCGATATTCGGCGAAGGCGCGGCGCATGAGATCGAGCAGCAGCGCGGCCTCCGCCGGCCCGGCGCTGCGGATGGTGATCGTGTCGGCCATGCGCTGGACAGTGGCAGACCGGCCCCCCATAGTCAGCCGCCTTTCACCGGAGACCTGTCCTGAGTACCGAAGCGCCCCGTTCCGAAGGGGGACGATACGGAATCGGACTCGCCGTCATCGCGGGTTCGGCCGTCTTCTTCAGCCTGATCACCACCTTCTCGAAGCTGGCCTATAACGGCGGCGCGACGCCGCTCGCGCTGACCTGGATCCGCTTCGCCGCCTTCGTCCTTCTGATCGGCGCCTATCAATTGCGGCGCGGCGCGTCGTTCCGCCTGCCGCGCCGCAACCTGGTCGCGACCTTGCCGATGGCGGTCGGCATGATGATGATGTCGGTCGGCTACCTCTCCTCGGTCGTCTACATCAAGGTCAGCCTCGCCGTCGTCCTGCTCTACAGCTTTCCCCTGATGGTCGGGATCCTCGCCAGCGCCTCCGGCCGCGAGCGGGTCCGCCCGGCGAAGGCACTGGCGCTGCTGGTCGCCTTCGGCGGCCTCACCCTCGCCGTCGGACTCGAGGCCGGCGGCCTCGACTGGCGCGGCGTCGCGCTCGCTTTGACCGCCGCTCTGGGCGTGGCCGGCACCGTGACCTTCGGCGGCCCCTACCTCGAAGGCGTGGACACCTTCACCGTCAACGTCTGGACCAATGTCTGGATGCTGATCGCCATGACCGTCTACCTGGCGGTCTGGCACGGCGCCGAGCTGCCCACCGGCACGGAAGGCTGGATCGGCCTGGCCGGCGCGACGCTCTGCTATGTCCTCGGCTTCGTCCTGATGTTCGCCGCGATCAAGCTGCTGCCGCCCAGCCAGACCGCGGTCATGATGAACATCGAGCCCGTGGTCTCGATCTTCGCCGCGGTCTTCGTGCTCTCGGAAACGATCGCCCCGCTGCAATGGTTGGGCGTCGCTATCATGTTGTCGGCCTTGTGTTTTTCGGCGGTTAGCGGGGTCCGTCGGCGAAGCTGACAGAGCATTTTCGCGGCTTTGGATTTTTGCGAAATTCGCGACGCGGCGGTTTTCGCGGGGGAGCACAATATCTAGGTGCGTCAACCGCTATTATAACCAAATCTTGAAATTTCTTCGTTGCGTCATCCGTCGGGCCGGTCGCAATATCCGGGGCATGGCGCCGGTCTGGCCCACCAGATTTAGCGCGCCGCTTCAACCCCTTCGATCACTTTGCTGAACCTAATTCTGCAGAGGGAGGGGGATTCTCTCCGGAGACAGCGGTTAACGCCTGTTTCCGCGATATGACGGGTTCAGAAGGCAGGGGATGCATCATGCGTATTGAACGTCGCTTCACCAAAGCCGATCAATCGCCTTACGCCGAAATCGAATTCCGCGACACCGCGAGCGAGATCCGCAATCCGGACGGCTCGGTCGTGTTCAAGCTCGACGGGATCGAGGTGCCGGCGGAATGGTCGCAGGTCGCGAGCGACGTGCTGGCGCAGAAGTATTTCCGCAAGGCGGGAGTCCCGACGCATCTGCGTCCGGTGATCGAAGCCGACGTGCCGGAATGGCTGTGGCGCCAGGAGGCCGACCGCGAGGCGCTCGTGAAGCTCTCGGCGCAAGAGCGATTCACCGGCGAGAAGAGCGCCAAGCAGGTGTTCGACCGCCTGGCCGGCACCTGGACCTACTGGGGCTGGAAGGGCGGCTATTTCGACGCCGAGGCCGATGCCAAGGCCTTCTACGACGAGATGCGCTACATGCTGGCCAGGCAGATGGCCGCGCCGAACTCGCCGCAGTGGTTCAACACCGGCCTGCATTGGGCCTATGGCATCGACGGTCCGGCCCAGGGCCATTTCTATGTCGACTTCAAGACCGGCCAGCTCACCGCGTCGGAATCCGCCTACGAGCATCCGCAGCCGCATGCCTGCTTCATCCAGTCCGTCGCCGACGACCTGGTGAACGAAGGCGGCATCATGGACCTCTGGGTCCGCGAGGCGCGGCTCTTCAAGTACGGCTCGGGCACCGGCTCCAACTTCTCCAAGCTGCGCGGCGACGGCGAGCGCCTTTCCGGCGGCGGCCGCTCCTCCGGGCTCATGAGCTTCCTCAAGATCGGCGACCGCGCCGCGGGCGCCATCAAGTCCGGCGGCACCACCCGCCGCGCCGCGAAGATGGTGACCGTCGATCTCGATCACCCGGACATCGAGACCTATATCGACTGGAAGGTGACCGAGGAGCAGAAGGTGGCCGCGATGGTCTCCGGCTCCCAGCTCTGCAACCAGCACCTCAACAGGGTGATCCAGGCCTGCCACGCCGAGGAGGGTGAAGGCCGCTTCGATCCCAAGCAGAACCCGGCGCTCAAGGCGGCGATCCGCGAGGCGCGCAGGGCGAAGGTGCCGGAGAACTACGTCCAGCGCGTCATCCATTTCGCCGAGCAGGGCTATCGCCAGATCGACTTCAAGACCTACGACACCGATTGGGATTCCGACGCGTACCTGACCGTCTCCGGCCAGAACTCGAACAACTCGGTCCGCGTCTCCAACGACTTCATCAACGCGGTGCTGAACGACGGCGACTGGAACCTGATCCGCCGCACCGACGGCAAGGTGCACAAGACGCTGAAGGCGCGCGACCTCTGGGAGAGGATCGGCGCCGCGGCCTGGGCCTCGGCCGATCCCGGCGTGCAGTTCGACACCACCATCAACGAGTGGCACACCTGCCCGGAATCCGGCCGGATCAACGCCTCCAATCCGTGCTCGGAATACATGTTCCTGGACGACACGGCCTGCAATCTCGCCTCGCTGAACCTGATGACCTTCCGTCACGACGGGAAGTTCGACATCGCGGCCTACGAGCACGCGGTGCGGCTGTGGACCGTGGTGCTCGAGATCTCGGTGCTGATGGCGCAGTTCCCCTCGAAGGAGATCGCGCAGCTCTCCTACGAGTTCCGCACGCTGGGCCTCGGCTACGCCAATATCGGCGGCCTGCTGATGCAGATGGGCATCGGCTATGACAGCGACGAGGGCCGCGCGCTGACCGCCGCCCTGACCGCGATCATGACCGGCATCTCCTACGCGACCTCGGCGGAGATGGCGGCCGAGCTCGGCGCCTTCCCGAGCTACGGCAAGAACAAGGACGCGATGCTGCGCGTCATCCGCAACCATCGCCGCGCGGCCTATGGCGAGACGGCCGGCTACGAGGGCCTCTCGGTCCTGCCGGTCGCGCTCGACATCGCCCATTGCCCCGACGGCCGCATGGTGGAAGCCGCGCAGAAGGCGTGGGACAAGGCGCTCGAGCTCGGCACCGAATTCGGCTACCGCAATGCCCAGGCGACGGTGATCGCGCCGACCGGCACGATCGGCCTGGTGATGGATTGCGACACCACCGGCATCGAGCCCGATTTCGCGCTGGTGAAGTACAAGAAGCTCGCCGGCGGCGGCTACTTCAAGATCATCAACCGCACGGTGCCCGACGCCCTCGAGACCCTCGGCTACGCGACGGGCGAGATCGAGGAGATGGTGCGCTACGTGGTCGGCCACGCGACGCTGCGCGGCGCGCCGGGCATCAACCACCAGACCCTGAAGGCGAAGGGATTTACCGACGCTGCGCTGGACTCGCTGGAAAAGGCGATCGAGACCGCCTTCGACATCCGCTTCGTCTTCAACAAGTACACGCTGGGCGAAGGCTTCTGCCGCGAGGCCTTGGGCTTCACCGATGCCGAGCTGACCGAACCCACGTTCGACATGCTGGCCTCCCTGGGTTTCTCCAAGGCGGATTACGAGGCGGCCAACACCTTCGCCTGCGGCGCCATGACCCTCGAAGGCGCGCCGTTCCTCAAGGAAGAGCACCTGCCGGTGTTCGACTGCGCCAATCCCTGCGGCAAGAACGGCAAGCGCTACCTGTCGGTCGAGAGCCACATCCGCATCATGGCGGCGGCGCAGAGCTTCATCTCCGGCGCCATCTCCAAGACCATCAACATGCCGAACCGCTCGACCGTCGGCGCCTGCAAGGACGCCTACATGCTGTCCTGGCGCCTGGGCGTGAAGGCCAACGCGCTCTACCGCGACGGCTCGAAGCTCTCGCAGCCGCTGGCCTCCCAGGTCCTGGGCGACGAGGACGCGGTCGAGGACGTGCTCGACGCCACGCCCGCGGCCCGGGCGCCGATCGTCGCCGAGCGGATCGTGGAGCGGGTCATCGAGCGCGTGGTCGAGAAGGTGGTGGAGAACGAGCGCCAGCGCCTCCCCGAGCGCCGCAAGGGCTACACCCAGAAGGCGATCGTCGGCGGCCACAAGGTCTACCTGCGCACCGGCGAGTACGAGGACGGCAAGCTCGGCGAGATCTTCATCGACATGCACAAGGAAGGCGCCGCCTTCCGCAGCCTGATGAACAACTTCGCCATCGCCATCTCGATCGGCCTGCAATACGGCGTGCCGCTCGAGGAATACGTCGAGGCCTTCACCTTCACCCGCTTCGAGCCCAACGGCATCGTCGAGGGCAACGACGCGATCAAGATGGCGACCTCGATCCTGGACTACATCTTCCGCGAGCTGGCCGTGTCCTACCTGGGCCGCAACGACCTCGCCCATGTGAAGCCGGACGACCTCGACTTCGACGCCATGGGCTCGGGCGAGGCGGACATCACGGTCAAGGAGAACGAGAAGTCCGAGCGCGGCCTGGACGTGGTGAAGAAGATCGCCTCGACCGGCTACGTCCGCTCGAACCTGGTCCTCTTCCGCAACGTCGGCAACACCGCCCTGGCGCACGACCACCATCATCACCACGACCACGCGCCGGTGATCGAGCGCAACGGCGCCCCGGCCGGCGGCGAGACGGTGATGGAATATAACGGCGCGCCGGTCTCGGCCGGCGTCGCGCTCGCGGTCGAGACCGAGATCGCCGCCGCCACCACGGCCGTGGTCGGCGCCACGGTCGCCAAGGCGATCGACGACCGCCTGGCCCGGATCCGCGAGGCCCGGGTCAAGGGCTACGAGGGCGACTCTTGCGGGGAATGCGGCAACTTCACCCTGGTGCGCAACGGCACCTGCATGAAGTGCACCACCTGCGGTTCCACCAGCGGCTGCAGCTGATCGCCAGGGTCCGCCCGGGCCCCGATCGTCTGCACCACTGGCTGCATCGGGCCCCGGAGGCAACTCCGGGGCCCGAACCATCTGGGGATATTGCTCGCCTCGGCCTACGGCAGATACACGATCGCCGTCGTGCCCTCGCCCTTGCGGCTCAGGATGCGCAGCGTGCCGCCATGGAGCTCGGCCAGCGCCTTCACCATGGGCAGGCCGAGGCCGGTGCCTTCCTGCTTCACGACCGGATCGGCCTGCACCTGGCCGTAGGGCTGCAGCGCCACCGCGATCTCCTCCGCGCTGAGGCCGCGGCCGGTATCGCAGACCACGATGTCCACCCCGCCGGCCGCGTCGTGGTGGAAGCCGACCGCGACCCGGCCGCCGGCCGGCGTGAACTTCACCGCGTTCGAGACCAGGTTGAGCAGGATCTGCCGGATCGCCCGCTCGTCGGCGCGGATGGCCGGCACCGCCGCATGGTCGATCGCCAGCGCGACCCCCTTCTGCTCCGCCATCGGCCCCATCACCTCGCGCAGGGCGGCCTCGAGCGCCGCGGTCTCCAGCGGGCGGATGTCGAGCGCCATCTTGCCCGCCTCGATCTTCGAGAGGTCGAGCAGGTCGTTGATCAGAGAAAGCAGGTGATGCGCGCTGCGGTGGATCACGCCGACATATTCGGCATAGCGCCCGGGCGCGATCTCGCCGAACACGCCGAGGCGCATCGTGTCGGAGAAGCCGATGATCGCGTTCAGCGGCGTGCGCAATTCATGCGACATCCCGGCCAGGAACTGCGACTTGGCGAGGCTCGCCTCCTCGGCCGCGCTGCGCGCGGCACGCAGGCTCTCGGCGAGCTCCGCCATCTCCCGGGCGCGCCGGCTCTCGGTGTCGGCGGCCGCGCGCAGCTTGTCGGTCTCGTAGCGCACCTCGGCGAGGCGCGCCTGCTGCTGCGCCCGGTCGGCGCTCATCTTCACATAGGCGTCGTGGAATCGCCGGTGCCATTCCAGCGCCGCGCGGTGATCGCCCTGGCGCTCGCAGACGTCGGCGAGATAGCCGGCGGCGTGGGCGATGGCGTCGATGTTGCCGGTCTCCTCCGCCACCGCGAAGGCGCGCAGCAGCGTCTCGCGCGCCTCGTCGAGCCGGCCGAGATGGGTCAGGGTCTGGCCGAGCGTGTAGAGATAGTGCTCCTGGCTGCGCTTGTAGTCGCCGCCGACGAGCCGCGCATAGCGGTCGAGCAGATCCTTGGCCGCCGCATATTCCGCCCGGGCGACGCGGTATTCGGCGAGATTGCCGAGGCAGAGGCGCAGCGCCCAGGGATCGCCGTTCGCCTCGGCGAGCCCGGCCGCCTCCTCGGTCACTTCGATCGCCGCCTGCATCGCCTGCGCGAAAGCCGCGCCGTCATTGCGGTCCTTGGCGGCATAGGCGCGCTCGGCCAGCGAGCCGCCGAGATTGATCAGCCAGAGCGCCAGCGTCACCGGGTCGCCGATCTGCCGCGCCAGCGCCACCGCCCGCTCGCAGAACTCGACGGCGCGGTCGGGCTGGCGGCAGATCCAGAACACGATGCCGACCACGTTGGTCGCGAGGCAGACCACTTCGGCCTCGCCCGCCGCCTCGGCGAGGCGCAATGCCGCGATCGCGTCCTCGATCGCCTCTTCCATGCCGCCGATCTCGGTCAGCAGCCAGGCCTTCAGCGTCCGCGCCTTGGCCTCGGCCGCGCCGTCGCGCAGCCCGGCGGCCAGCTCCATCGCCCGCCGCGCGTAGCCCAGGCCCTCCGCGGCCTTCCCGACCTGCAGGCAATACCAGGCGAGATCGGTGGCGCTGCGGCATTCCAGCGCCGCATCGCGCGCCGCGGCCGCCTGCCGGTTCACGGCGCGGGCGAGCGCCAGCGCCCGGTCGGAGCGGCCGGTGCGGGAGAGGATCCGGGCCTCGTCCAGAGGCGTTTCCGGTCCATGGCTGCCGGCCAGAACTCTCGCCGTCACGTATCGGGGTTCCCTGGTCAGACGCGGTGGTCCGGCCGAAAGTAACGGCAGAAAGGTGGACGATCCGCTAACAATCGGCCGGGCGGCCGGATACCGCACAGCACCGTGTGCAATCCGGCGTCTTAACCCTGTTTCGCGCGGAAGGCCCGCCGGGGCTCACGTCTCGCCCGGCCGCCCTTCATGGGTCATCAGCGGCACCGACCGGCCGTCGATCCGCCCCACCGCCAGCGCGAACACGTCGAGCCCCTCGACGCAGCCGAGATTGACGCGATAGCCGTCCCGCGCATCCTCGCCGTCGGCGATATAGGTGAAGACGCCGCAGGTCTTGCAGAAATAGTTCTGCAGCACCCGCTCGTTCCACCGGTAGAGGCCGAGATCCGACGCGTTCCGGTGCGGCGTGAAATCGGCCTTCGGGATGTAGCGCGACGACAGCACCGCCCCGCGCCGCCGGCAGAGCGAGCAGTCGCAGCGCACGCCGGTCGTGATCGCCGGACTCCGGAACGAGAAGCGGACCCGCCCGCAATGACAGCGCGCGCGGTATTCGACCTTGTCATCCATGGGTCACCTCCGCGGGCGACGGCCGCAGGCGGAACAGCGGCCCGACCGTCCGCCTCGGGGCATTTCGGGGCATTTGGTGACATGCCCGTGCTTTAACCACTTCGGCACTAATCGGGACTCCCGCAACCGGCCTAGTGTTCGGGCCTAGTGTTCCGGCCTGGTGTTCCGGCCTGATGTTCAGCTCGACCTGTAGCGATTTCTGGCGAATTCATGTTTCGGGGGCAAGCAACCATGAAGATACGAGCCGTAAAGATGCGTCGGGCCCTGATCGCGGCCTGCCTGACGGTCGGCGCGCTGGTCGGATCGACCGCGGCGGAGGCGGTGCCCTACGACCTGACGGCGGATTTCAGCAACACCGATAACCCCAACGCCGCCGGCTGGTCCTATGTCTACCCCGGCCTCCATCACATCAGCGCGCCGGACAGTGTCGGCAATCACCTGGAGCCCGCCCTGGCCAATGGCTTCTTCGGCGCCGGCGCGAACTTGAACAACGATACGCCTTTCGTGTTCAAATCCGCCATCGACGGCCACGCGGCGACCGGCCTGACGGATTCGGACTTCATGACGGGCGACGTCGTCGTCCATACGCCGAACAGCGGCTCCGCCCTGACGATACAGTGGAAGGCGCCGACGGCGGGCACGATCACCGATCTGGCCGCCTCCCTGTGGTACGCCCATTCCACGGTCGCCCGCTCGAACAACGTGGTGCTGTCGCTCGCGGGGATCGTGCTGGATTCCTGGACCATCTCCAGCAGCGAGCATGCCGGCCGCGGCAATGCCGCCGCTTACGCCGGCGCCGGCCCGTTCGCCGTGGCGGCCGGCGATCTGCTCACGCTGAGCTTCACCAGGACGAGCCCGGAATACGGATCGCTGGTCGGCGTTGCCGCCAGCTTCGAGTTTGCGGCCGCCGTCACGCCGATCCCCGCCGCCTTGCCGCTGTTCATGACCGGGCTCGCCGGCCTCGGCTGGATCGCGCGCCGCCGAGGAAAAGCCGCCGTTCACGGCTGAACCGCCGCCCGCGGGGAGCCTGGCGGCGCCCCGGGACGGCCCTCGGCCGCCGCTGCAGCGCCCGCATCCCATCTTCCTTGAAGCCGCCGGCTGCACTATCCTGATCGCGCCACAGATCGGGGGGTCGTCGAGCGATGTCCATTCCGCGCCGCACCGGCAAGATCGGCCGCGCGCTCCGCGCCACCCTGGCATCCGCTTTCCTGGCTGCGGCCACGGCCGCGCCGTTTCCCGCCGGCGCCATCGTCCAGGGCCTGCCGGTCGCCGAGAACGATCCTTACGCGCATGCCGTGGTCGGCGTGGTGCCGGTCGATAAATATGGCAATGCCGGCGCCTGCACCGGCGTGCTGCTGACGCCGCGCGCCGTGCTGACCGCGGCCCATTGCGTCAAGGGCGAGGACATCGCCGGGGTGAGCGTGGTGTTCGACCTCACCATCGGCACCCGGAACGAGGTGAAGGTCGTGAAGAGCGTCGTCCATCCCGACTTCAAGGACGACCTCGACAGCTTCGGCCCGGCCGATCTCGCGGTGATCTTCCTCGCGCCGCACGACTTCCCGACGGTGATCGAGCCCCTGGACCGCGACATCTCCTTCGGCGAGGGCCAGCAATTCGTGCTGCTCGGCTACGGCCGCAGCGACAAGCGGCTGTTCAATTCCAGCGGCGTGCTGCGCAAGGCGGCGATCGTCTCGACCGGCTACGACACCGACCGCATCGTCGAGCTGAAGCCGATCAGCGACCGCTGGCCCTGCGACGGCGATTCCGGCGGCCCGATCCTCCGGAAGGACCTCAGCGGCCACTACGCGGTCAGCGGCATCATGTCGGCGGTCTTCACCGGCCCGCGGCACGAATGCCTGTTCAAGGGCGCGTTCATGACGCCGGTCCACACCTATGCCGACTGGATCGCCGCCACCCTGGCCGACGCCGGCAGCTAGACCCTGTCGTCCTGCCCGGGCGTGACCTCCTGTAACGCGCGAAGAGCCGCCATGCCCAGCTCCAGGATCATCGCCGACGGCCTGCAATTCCCCGAAGGCCCGGTCATCGACCGCGACGGATCACTGCTCGTCGTCGAGATCGAGCGCAAGACCGTCACCCGCATCGCCGCCGGCGGCGGCAAGAGCATCGTCGCCGAGCTGCCGGGCGGCCCCAACGGCATGGCCTGGGGGCCGGACGGCGCGCTCACCATCTGCAACAACGGCGGCTTCCTGTTCCAGAAGGCGGCGGACGGCGGCAACCGGGTGAAGGCCGGCGTGCCGGAAGGCTATGCCGGCGGCTGGATCGAGCGGCTGGATCCCGGGAGCGGCGAGCGCCGCGTGCTCTACACCCGCTGCGGCGAGCACAACCTGGTCGGTCCGAACGATCTCGTCTTCGATGCGCAAGGCGGCTTCTACTTCACCGATTACGGCAAGTTCTATCCGCGCTACCGCGTCAACGGCGGGCTCTACTACGCGAAGGCCGACGGCTCCTCCATCGTGGAGGTCGCCTATCCGCTGATCACGCCGAACGGCGTCGGCCTCTCGCCCGACGGCAGGACGGTCTATGTCGCGGAGACCGAGACCGGCCGGCTCTGGGCCTTCGACCTCGAAGCGCCGGGCAAGGCGAAGCGCCATCCGGTCTTCGCCCCGCATGGCGGGCGCATCCTGCTCGGCCTCGGCGGCTACCAGCGCTTCGACAGCCTCGCCGTCGAGGAGAGCGGCAATATCTGCATCGCCACCATCGTCGACGGCTGCATCTCGGTGGTCAGCCCCGAGGGCGCGCTCATCGAGCAGGTCCCCACCGGCGACATCGTCACCACCAACATCTGCTTCGGCGGCGCCGACCGGAAGACGGCCTACATCACGCTTTCGGCCGGCGGCCGGGTGATCGAGATGCCCTGGCCGAGGCCCGGCCTCGCGCTCGCCTATGGCTGAGGCTGCGGCCGCTCATGACGCCTCCCGGGAGCCGGCATCAAATCTCGATACCGCCCCCGGGAGTGTCAAGAACCGGACCGCGGCTTCGCCGCCGGCGCCTACTTCTTCTCGCCGCGGATCTCCGCCGCGGCGCGGCGCAGGATGTCGGCGATGCGCTTGTGCTCGTCCGGGCCGGCGCCGATCTTCTCGCGCAGCGCATGCTTCAGGTCGTGGCGCGCCCGCATGATCTCGACGACCGCCTCCTTGCGCGTCGCGCGGCCGAAGCGGCGCTCGCCCAGCGGCCAGGTGCCGAGCTCGGATTCCTCGTCCTCCTCGCCCTCGTCCTCGCCGCCTTCCTCCTCGTTCATCGCGCGCTGGGCGCGGGCGAAGCGGCGGCCGATCTCGGCCAGGTCGTTCAGCATCGTCTCGGCATTGGCCTGGTTCTCCTTGAGGAACGCGGCGCCGGTCTCGGTGATGCGGTAGAGCTTCTTGTTGCCCTCCGCCTCGACCGAGGCGAAGCCGATCTCCTCGAGATAGGTCAGCGCCGGATAGATGACGCCGGGGCTCGGCGTGTAATAGCCGTTGGTCCGGCTCTCGAGCTCCTTGATCAGCTCGTAGCCGTGGCGCGGCGCCTCGTTCAGCAGGTGAAGCAGCAGGAGCTGCAGGTCGCCCGAGCCGAGCTTGCGGCCGCGCCGGAAGTCGTCGCCCCCGCCCCGGCCAGGCCGGCCGAACCAGCCGCCGCCATGCCGATGGCCCCAGCCGTGACGGCCATGCCGGCCGCCGCAATGGCGCCCGCCCCTATGGCCTTGATCCTCTTCGTAAAAGTGCATATTTCTATCTTTCGTTAGTGTCTGGCGTTAGTTCCAGTTGACATATCGTAAGATATAGTTTCAGATATAGATGTCAAGCGCGAATGCACCCGCTCAAATCAGGACCATTCGAAATGACGCGATTGGAACTGCTCCGGCGCCGCCACGGCGTCGCCGCTTCAAGCACAAGGATATGGATGATGATCGAGAGCACCGCCCGCGTGCCGACCGACAAGGCCAGCCGCTACCTGCAGCAACTCTGCAAGCACTGGCAGCACAACCTCGCCGTCGACTTCACGGCGGAAGCGGGCACCGTGATCTTCCCCAAGGATGCGCGCGGCGCCGATTGGCCGGGCGACGCGAAGCTGACCCTGACGGCGCATAACGACAATCTCGAATGCCGCATCGAGGCGAGCGTCGAAGGCCAGCTCGAGGCGCTGAAGGGCGCGGTCGCGCGGCATCTCGACCGCTTCGCCTTCCGCGAGGCGCCGCTGGCCTTCGACTGGCGCGATGCCTGATCCCGCGCCGCCGCGCCTGGCGCGCCCGGTCGGCGAGCGCCTGCTGCTGCGCCCGAGCGGGCCGGCCGATGCCGTGCAGGCCTTCGCGATCCAGTCCGACTGGGACGTGACGCGGATGCTGCGCATGGCGCGCTTCCCGCCGGACCGCGGCGAGATCGCCGACTGGTTCGCCGATCACCCGCGGCAATGGGCGGCGGGCGAGGCCTATCGCTTCGCGGTCGATTGCGACGGCCGCATGATCGGCCTCGCCGATCTCGACGAGATCCGCGACGGTGCGGCCGATCTGGGCTACTGGTTCGAACGGTCCGCCTGGGGCCGCGGCCACGCCTCGGCGGTCGGCGACGCCCTGGTGCGCTTCGCCTTCGCGGGGCTGGGCCTCGCGCGCCTGCGCTCGGCGCATGCCACGGACAACCCCGCCTCGGGCCGCGTGCTCGTGAAGCTCGGCTTCCAGCCGGTCGACACCGTGCAGGTCGCCTCGCGCTCGCGCGGTGCCGAGATCCTGCAGACCCGCTACGTCTTCGACCGGCTCTATTGCTGAGCGGCACGCGGCCGCGCCGCCGCCCATTCCAGCAGCAGGTCGAGCGCCGGGCACATCGCCTCGCCCCACGCGGTCAAGCGGTACTCGACCTTCGGCGGCACCTGCGGATAGACCTTGCGCGCCACGATCCCGTCGGTCTCCAGCTCGCGGAGCTGGCTGATCAGCACCTTCTGCGAGACGCCGGGGATCGCGCGTTCGAGCTCCGAGAAGCGCAGCACCCCGCGATCGAACAGATGGAAGATGATCACCATCTTCCAGCGCCCTTCCAGCATGCGCAGCGCGACCTCGACGCCGTCCGCCGCCATCTGCGGCGTCACGTCGGCGAGGTTACCTGTGGGTGAGTACCCTACTTTCTTGTCCGTTCTTGCCATTTCGCCAGCGTACTTCTATCTGCCCTTCCGGACAATCTGGAGGAGCAGAACATGGCCTGGAGCCTGCCCGACGCGCGCGCCGAGTTCACCGACAAGCGCGTGCTGGTGACCGGCGGCACGCAGGGCGTCGGCGCGGCGATCGTCGAACGCCTGCGTGCGGCCGGCGCGGCGGTCTTCACCACGGCGCGCCGCGCGCCGGAGACGCTCGAGCGCCCCGATCTGTTCCTCGCGGCCGACGTCGCCGATGCAGCCGGCGCGCGTTCCGTGGCGGAGGCCGCGCTCGCGCGGTTCGGCACGGTCGACATCGTCGTCCACAATGTCGGCGGATCGTCGGCGCCGGGCGGCGGTTTTTCCGCGCTCGGCGACCGGCATTGGGCGGCCGATCTCGACGCCAATCTCATGGCGGCGGTGCGCCTCGACCGGCTGCTGGTCCCGCACATGGTCGCGCAAGGCTCGGGCGTCGTGATCCACGTCTCCTCGATCCAGCGCCGCCTTCCGCTTTACGAATCGACCCTGGCCTACGCCGCCGCCAAGGCGGCGCTGGCCACCTACAGCAAGGGCCTCTCCAAGGAGGTCGGTCCGAAGGGCGTGCGCGTGGTCAGCGTCGCGCTCGGCTTCACCGAGACCGCGGCGGCCACGCGCATGATCGAGCGCCTGGCCAAGGCCGACGGCACCGACACCGATGCCGCGCGGCAGGGGCTCATGCGGGCGCTGGGCGGCATCCCGGTCGGCCGCCCGAACAGGCCGGAGGAAGTGGCGGAGCTCGTCGCCTTCCTCGCCTCCGGCCGCGCCGCCACCATCACCGGCAGCGAATATGTCATCGACGGCGGCACGATCCCGACGATCTGAGCCGCCGGTTCCGCGCCGCGCGAGGGCAGGCGGCGGCAGGACGACAGGTTGTGCGTCGATCGGATATTCGGCGTAAGATCGGGGTCGGCCTCAGACGGCATCCACCACGGCAAGCGCGGGCGGGTTCATGGCACCATTGAGCGAAGACAAGGTTCCCGCGGCGGCGCAGCCGCGACCCGGGGATTACCGCTTCGACCTCGACGCGGCGCTCGAGGCCGTGGTCGGCCTGCATTCGCTGGTGCCGGCCGATGCGTTCACCGCGGAGACGCTGGGCACCGAGCGCGCCGGCAACGGCGTCGTGATCGGCAAGGGCCTGGTGCTCACCGTCGGCTACCTGATCATGGAAGCCCAGACGGTGTGGATCCACCGCAATGCAGGCGGCGCGGTCGAAGGCCATGTGCTCGGCTTCGACTACGAGACCGGGTTCGGCCTGGTGCAGGCGCTGGGCCGGCTCGACCTGCCGCCGCTCGCGCTCGGCTCCTCGCGCGACGCGCCGGTCGGCAGCCGGATCGTCACCGGCGGCGCCGGCGGGCGGGCGCACTCGCTCGCCGGCAGCATCGTCGCGCGCGAGCCGTTCGCCGGCTATTGGGAATACGCGCTCGACGAGGCGATCTTCGTGGCGCCCGCGCATCCGAACTGGGGCGGCACCGCGCTGATCTCGGAGCGCGGCGACCTGATCGGCATCGGCTCGCTGCAGCTCGAAAGCGCCGCCGAAGGCAACGCCACGCGCCTGGTCAACATGATGGTGCCGACCGACCTCCTGAAGCCGCTGCTGCCGGATCTCACCGCGTATGGCCGCGTCAACAAGCCGGCGCGGCCGTGGCTCGGGCTCTATGCGACCGAGATCGACAACAACGTGGTGATCGCCGGCGTCGCCTCCAAGGGTCCCGCCGCGCAGGCCGAACTGAAGACCGGCGACGTGCTGCTCGCGGTGAAGGGCGAGAAGGTGACGACGCTGCTCGAATTCTACCGCAAGCTCTGGGCGCTCGGCACCGCGGGCGTCGACGTGCCCCTGACGCTGCACAGCCGCGGCGTCACCTTCGACGTCACGCTGAAGTCGGTCGATCGCGCGAAGATGATGCGCGGGCCGAAGCTGCACTAGACCGGAGCGCGGTGAGGCCGCGTCCGACCGGTCTCGCGCGCCGCCGCGCGCTCAGCGCGAGGCGGCGTAGCGCCGCGCCAGCGCCGACATGCCGACCGCGAGGATCAGGATGCCGCCCTTGAAGATCGGCTGGTAGTTCGCCGGCGCGCCGAGGATGGCGAGGCCGTTGAACCCGACCGCGAGGATGAGTACGCCGATGAACGTGCCGAGGATGTGGAACTCGCCTTCGCGCAGCGTCGCCGAGCCCAGGAACACCGCGGCGAAGGCGTCGAGCAGGTAGCCGTCGCCGACGCCGAGCGTGCCGCTGCCGAGCAGCGACGAGAGCAGCGTGCCGGTGATCGCCGCACACAGTCCCGAGGTCCCGAAGGCGAACAGCTTGATGCGGTCGACGCGGATGCCCGAGAGGCGCGCCGCCTCGATGTTGGCCCCCACCGCCTGCATCTTCTGGCCGATGTCGGTCCGGTTGAGGATGACCCAGAGGACCAGCAGGATGCCCGCCATGAAGAAGACCGGGTTCGGGATGCCGAACAGCACGCGCCCGAGCGACAGGTTGGTGAAGGCGCGCGGGATGCCGGTGGCGATCGGGAAGGCGCTGTAGGAGAAGCCGATGCCGGTCAGCATCGTGCCGACGCCGAGCGTCGCGATGACGGCGTTGATCCGGACCTTGGTCACCAGCGTGCCGTTGATCAGTCCGATGCCGATGCCGACGGCCAGGGCGGCGAGGATGCTGAGCCAGATCGGCAGCCCCTGATAGGACATGAAGCCGACCACGATCAGGCCGACGAAGCTCGCCATGAAGCCGACGCTGAGGTCGAACTCGCCGACGACCAGGGTGTAGGTCAGCCCCGCCGCGATGATCGCGGTCAGCGAGGCCTGGCTCAGGATGTTGAGGAAGTTGGCGCGCGAGAAGAACGTGTCGGGCGCCATGATCGAGAAGAACGCGAACATCAGCAGCAGCCCGATGATGGTGCCGTAGCGCGACAGGAACACCAGGCCGGCGCGTCTCCACTCGACCGGCTTGCGGCCCGATGCGGCCCGTGCCGCGACGTCGCTGCGCGTGTTCACGCCTGATCTCCCTCGCCGTTCTCGGCATTGTGGTAGCTGAGCTCGATGATGCGGGCCTCGGTGATGTCGCGGCCGGCGAGCTCGCCCGTGAGGCGCCCCTCGCGCATGACCAGGACCCGGTCGGCCAGGATGGCAAGCTCCTCGACGTCCGAGGAGATCAGGATGATGCCGACGCCCGAGCGGGCGAGCGCGCGGATCGTGCCGTGGATCTCCTCGCGGGCGCCGACGTCCACGCCGCGCGACGGCTCGTCGAGAATGAGCAGCTTGACGCCCGAGCTCAGCCAGCGGGCGATCAGCGCCTTCTGCTGGTTGCCGCCGGAGAGGCTGGCGATCTTCGTATCGATGCCCGGGGTCTTGATGCCGAGCCTCCGGACCAGGCCCTCGGCCTGCCGGCGCCCCTTGCCCGTCGAGAGGAACGGCAGCGCCGGAAAGGCCCGCAGGCTCGCGAGCGAGGCGATGTTGATGTTGGTGCCGACGGAGTGCTGCAGCATCAGGCCCTGGGAGCGGCGCTCTTCCGGCACCAGGGCGATTCCGGCTTCGACCGCCTCGGCCTCGTTGGCGCAGCCGAGGCGCCTGCCATGCAGCTCGAAGTGGCCGGCATCGGGCCGCTGCACGCCGGCCGCCAGGTGTGCCAGCTCGGTGCGCCCGGCGCCGATCAGCCCGCCCAGCGCCAGCACCTCGCCGGGAAAGACGTCGAAGCTGACGCCCTTCACCGCGTCCCGCCACGCGACGTCGCGGACGGAGAACACGGGCCTGCCGGACCTGTCGGCGGTGAAGCGCTCGCGGTCCTCGGGCGAGCGGATGTCGTGGCCGATGATGGCGCGGACCAGCCCCTTCTTGTCGAGGCGCCCCCTGAGCGCCTGGTCGACGATCCGGCCGTCGCGCAGCACGGTGATCCGGTCGCACAGGTCGAGGACCTCCTCGAGGCGATGGGACACGTAGAGGATCGCGACGCCGTGGCGGGCGAGATCGCGGATGATCGAGAACAGCCGCTCGCTTTCCGGGCCCGAGAGCGAGGCGGTGGGCTCGTCCATCGCGATCAGCGCCGCGTCGCGCGTCAGCGCCTTGCCGATCATCACCAGCCAGCGCTCGGCGACGGAGAGCTCCGACACCGGGGTCTCGAGCGGGAACTGCATCCCGATGCGCTCGGCCGCGGCACGGGCGCGGATGCTCGAGCGCTTCCAGTCGATGAGGCCGAAGCGCGTCGCCTTGCGCACGCCGAGCAGCATGTTCTGCAGCGCGCTGAAATGCGGCACCAGGTTGAGCTCCTGGTGGATGAAGGCCAGGCCCGCCTGCTCGGAGGCCTGCGGCGAGCCCTGGCGGAGCTCCGCCCCGTCGATCGCGATGCGGCCGCGATCGGCGGTGGTGACGCCGGCCAGGCAGCGGATCAGGGTGGACTTGCCGGCGCCGTTGGCGCCCACCAGGCCGTGGACCTCGCCCCGCGCGATGTCGAGGTCGGCTTCGTCCAAAGCGAGCTCGCCGGCGAAGGACTTGGTCAGGCCGCGGATTTCCATCCAGCCCCCAAGGATTCGCGCCTCGGGGGATCGCGCGTTCGCGGATCCCCCCTCGGCGGATGCGTCGGGCCGATGGTCGGTCCGATGGCTGTTCCCGAGCATTACTTGTTCGGGTGGTCCTTCATGAACTGGTCGACATTGTCGCTGCTCACCACGACGCCCGGGATGCTGATGACCTTCGGCGTCCAGGAATCGCCGGCGGCGATCGAGTCGAGGACGGCCTGGAACACCTGCTTGCCTTCCTCATAGGCGGGCTGCCAGGTGGTGGCCGTCATGTCGCCGTCCTTGACCATCTGCAGGGCCTGCGGGCTTCCGTTGATGGACGAGATGACGACGTCGGTGCGGCCCGCCTGCCGCAGGGCGGCCACGGCGCCCGTCGTCGGCTCGTCCCAGCACGACCAGATGCCGAGCTTGCGGTCGCCGCCCGCCGGGTGGGTCGTCAGCCAGGCCTGGGCCAGCGCGTTGCCGCTCTGGACCTGGCCGGGCACGGTGACCTCGCTGTAGGTGACCTTGATGTCGGACTTGCCCTTCACCGCCTCGTCGAAGGCGACGCCGCGGTCGATGCAGAGCTTGCCGGGGTGGAAGGTCAAAGCCAGGATGTCGGCGCTGTCGCCGACCTTGCTCAGCAGGTACTTGGCGGAATCGTCGCCGACCTGCTTGCCGCTGGTGGTCACGACGATGCCGGGGACGAGCTCGCCGCCCCAGGTCGCGACCGGGATGTGCGCCTGGCGCGCCGCCTCGAGCCCGGAGCCGATCGAGCTGCTCGCGAAGGCCAGGACGAAGATCGCATCGACGTGCTGCACCGCGAAGGTGTTCATCGCCGCGTTGGCCTTGTCGGCGCTGGCCTGGGTGTCGATCACCTTCACGTCCCACCCGGCCGCCTTGGCCGCGTCGGTGGCGCCGCCGATCACGTCGATGTTCAACGCATCATTGGCCAGAAGCGCCACGATGCCGAGCGTCTTGGCCTCGGCGGCGGCGCTCGCGGACAGCATGCAGGCGATCGCCGCGGCGGCGAGAGACAGTTTACGCATCTTATTCCTCCCCATGATGGTGCGGCCCCTTGGCGGGGCCGCGTTGCATTCGAATTCGGTGAGCGGAGCCCGATCCGAAGACCGATCGGCACCGCCGATACGCCTGGGCCTTCTCCCCTTCCCGGCCTTTCACCCGGCTGCCTTTGCCGACCGTGCCGGTGCGGCGCCGATTGTTTGGTTATGATAACGGTACCATAAAGCACCTCGGCGGGCGTGGCAATAGGCCGTTGCTCGAACCTGTCGTCCTCTCCTCCTTGCCGCGTCTCGGCGCGCATGCGGCCGAGCCGCAGGCAGCGCCGCGATAGGATCAAATAGACCCGTATCTGCAAAGGATTAAGCGGGAGAGCACCGGTCGCAAACGCAGGGAAGCCGCCGCCGGCATGGCCATCCTCCCGGTTTCCGGGATGCCGGCCGCGCGCTGCGCCGCCTCGCGAATGGGTCCGCAGCGGGCGAGGCGGCGTCCGCTTTTCCGCTGGAGAATGTTATCGGTATCAGCTAGGTTCGCGTGCGCACGCCGAAGATGCGCGTCCCGTCCTGCACGGGAGCGACGCCCGCCTGAAATCGCCGGGCGGTGTGTAACGAGAAGCGTGTGAACGAGAACCGTAGCGGCCGAGAACCGTGGCGGCCAAGACCGGTGACGCGACGCGCAAGCATAGGGGAGATGACATGCCGCAAGTGACATATGACTTTTCCGGAAAGAACGCGCTGGTGGTCGGCGGCACGACCGGCATCGGCCGCGCGACGGTGCTGGCCTTCGCCCGCGCGGGCGCGAATCTTTTCGTCGCGGGCCTCGGCGCCGACGAGGGGCGCAGCCTCGCCGCGGAGGTCAAGGGCCTCGGCCGCGAGATCGAGTTCCGCGAGATCGACGTGCGGGACGGCGGCGCCATGAAGCGGCTGCACGAGGAGGCCTTCCAGCGCTTCGGCCGGATCGACGTGGCCTTCAACAATGCGGGCGTCTCGGGCAAGACCGCGCCGGTGCACGAGCTCGAGGATGCCGATTACGACTTCCTGATGGACGTCAACCTCAAGGGCATCTTCTACGGATTGAAGTACCAGATCCCGCACATGGTCGCGAAGGGCGGCGGGGCGGTGGTCAACACCTCCTCGCTGTTCGGCGTCATGGGATTCGCCACCACGGCGGTCTATTGCGCCAGCAAGTGGGGCGTCATCGGCCTGACGAATTCGGTGGCGCTCGAAGTGGCGCGCAAGAACATCCGCGTCAACGCCATCGCGCCGGGCTCGGTGATGACGCCGCTGATCCGGAACATGTTCGGCGGCGAGCAGGCGGCCAAGGACACGGTGCTGCCGATGATCCCGATGGGCCGCATCAGCGATCCTTCCGAGATCGCGCAGCTCGTGCTGTTCCTCAGCTCGGATGCGGCCTCGTTCATCACCGGGCAGGCCGTGGTGATCGACGGTGGCGGCTTTGTCGCAGGCGCTGACCAGCTCTAGCCATCGCCCGTCGATGCCCGTGCAGCCGTTGCGTGGCCGGCGCGCGCTGATCACCGGATCGACCGGCGGTCTCGGCCTCGCCATGGCGCGGGACCTGGCCGCGGCCGGCTGCGACATCATGCTCAACGGCATCGATATCGCGCCCGGCTTCGAGGCCACCTGCCGGGCGATCGCCGGCGCGGCGGGCGTGAACGTCCGCTGCACCGAGGCCGACCTCTCCTCCGGCGACGAGGTGGCGCGGCTGGTCGCGGCGGCGCTGGACGAGCTGGGCGGCGTGGACATCCTGATCAACAACGCCGTGGTCCGGCATTTCGCGCCGATCGTCGATTTTCCCACCGACAAGTGGGAGGCGGCGCTCGCCGTCAACCTGTCGGCGGCGTTTCACGCCATCCGCGGCGTCCTGCCGGGCATGCGCGCGCGGAACTTCGGGCGCATCTTCAACATGACGTCGGTCTACAGCCTGCGCGGGACGCCGGAGCGCGTGGACTACGTGACCACCAAGGCGGCCTTGCTCGGGCTGACGCGCGCGGTCGCGCTGGAGAACCTCGACTACGACGTGACCTGCCACAGCATCTGCCCCGGCTCGGTGCTGACCCCGGGCACCGAACAGCGGATCACCCGGATGATGCTGGAGGAGAACATCGACCGGCCGACCGCCGAGCTCCGCTTTCTCGAGGGCAAGCAGCCCGGCGGGCAGTTCGTGCGGGCGGAAAGCGTCGCCTCGCTGATCGTGTTCCTGTGCGGGCCGGCGGCGCGGGACATGACCGGCGCCTTCATGCCGGTCGAGGCGGGCTGGCTCGCGAGCTGACGCCGGACAGCCGCGGCGACCCCACATGCCGAGTTCCGGCTTCGGCCATAAGCCGTTGACGGCGCTCGGCAATGTCCCGGCCGCGCTAATCGCCCAGCGCCGCGGCGGTCGCTTTGCCCTCGGTCACCGGCACGATCTCGAACGCCACCAGGTCCGACCAGGCCGCGGCCCAGCGCTGCAGCAGGGTCACGTCGTCGCATTCCATCACCTGGAAGCAGCGCCCGAGATCGGCCGAGACCCAGCTCGCCACGAAGGTCAGCCCCTCCGGCATCATCCGTCCCCGCTCCCGGAACCGGGCATAGACCGCCTTGGCGTCCTGGTTGCGGAAATGCTCGATGACCATGAACTGCACGGCGGTGTTCCCCTTTCCCCGGGCCCGTCACCCGCGGGCTTGATCCGCGGGCCTTGTGCCCGGATCGCACCGGAACCGGGCCCGCCGGTCAAGCCCGCGGGTGACGTTGGATTCAAGGGCGAAATCAGCTAGGAAACCGGCCAAACCATCCTTCGGAAGGACACCGCCATGGCCGCCCAGATCGCCACCCCGCACATGGTCGAGGAGACCGACACCCTGCTGCAGAAGCTCGGCCTGCGCCGCGAGCAATACACCGGCGGCACCATGGACGTGCATTCCCCGATCACCGGCGAGGTGATCGCCAAGGTCCATGCCGCGACCCCGATCGAGGCGGCCCGCGCCGTCGAGAACGCGCACCAGGCCTTCCTCGCCTGGCGCGACGTGCCGGCGCCCAAGCGCGGCGAGCTGGTGCGCCTGCTCGGCGAGGAGCTGCGCAGCCACAAGGCGGCGCTCGGCCGCCTGGTCTCGATCGAGGTCGGCAAGATCGAGAGCGAGGGCCTGGGCGAGGTGCAGGAGATGATCGACATCTGCGACTACGCGGTCGGCCTCTCGCGCCAGATCTTCGGCCTGACCGTCGCCACCGAGCGCCCGAACCACCGCATGATGGAGACCTGGCATCCGCTGGGCGTCACCGGCATCGTCACCGCCTTCAACTTCCCGGTCGCGGTCTGGTCCTGGAACGCGGCCATCGCCCTGGTCTGCGGCAATGCCTGCATCTGGAAGCCCTCGGAAAAGACGCCGCTCACGGCCATGGCCACCGCCGCGCTGTTCGAGCGCGCCGTCGCCCGCTTCACCGAGGAAGGCGGCAAGGCGCCGGCCCATCTCATGTCGCTGCTGGTCGGCGGCCGCGAGGTCGGCGAGGTGCTGGTCGATCACCCGAAGGTCGCGGTGCTCTCCGCCACCGGCTCGACCGCCATGGGCCGGCAAGTGGCGCCCAAGCTCGCCCAGCGCTTCGCCCGCGCGATCCTGGAGCTCGGCGGCAACAATGCCGGCATCGTCTGCCCCTCGGCCGATCTCGACCTGACCCTGCGCGCCGTCGCCTTCGCCGCGATGGGCACCGCCGGCCAGCGCTGCACCAGCCTGCGCCGCCTGTTCGTGCATGCCAGCGTCTATGACAAGCTGGTGCCGCGCCTCGTCAAGGCCTACGGCTCGGTCACCATCGGCAACCCGCTGCACAGCGGCATCCTGATCGGCCCGCTGATCGACGCCCGCGCCTACCAGGGTATGGAGCGCGCCCTCAACGAGGCGAAGGCGGCCGGCGGCACCTGCCATGGCGGCGCGCGCTGGGGCGCCGACAACTTCCCGCATGCCTATTATGTCCATCCGGCCCTGGTGGAGATGCCCAGGCAGGTGGGGCCGGTCGAGCAGGAGACCTTCGCGCCGATCCTCTATGTCATGAAGTACGAGGACTTCGACGAGGCCTTGCGTCTCCACAACGCGGTGGCGCAGGGCCTCTCCTCCTCGATCTTCACCCGCGACCTCGGCGAGGCCGAGCGCTTCCTCTCCGCCGCGGGCTCGGATTGCGGCATCGCCAACGTCAATATCGGCCCCTCGGGTGCGGAGATCGGCGGGGCGTTCGGCGGCGAGAAGGAGACCGGCGGCGGCCGCGAGGCGGGCTCGGATTCCTGGAAGGCCTACATGCGCCGCGCCACCAACACCATCAACTACGGCAAGCAGCTCCCGCTCGCCCAGGGCGTGAAGTTCGACGTCGAGTAGACTCTGGCTTGGCGAGAGCTCTTCGCTGGTCTCGGGTCTATCCTCGAGCTCTATCGTCATCCTCGAACTTGGTTCGAGGATTCACGCCTTTTTCGATCGTGCGGCACTCAAGGCGTGGACCCCTCGGCCTAGTCGCCGGATGACGGCTCCATAAGAGAAATGCTTGTATCTGTCGGAGGCTGCTACCCAGATCGGCGGACGGACAGCTGCGAGGACACCGGAGTGAGGGCATGATCTTCGAGATCGGCGTCGCGGGGATCGACGGCGTCATCGCCGCCCTGGAAGGCGGCGGCGACCGGGTCGAGCTCTGCGCCAGCCTGCTGGAAGGCGGCATCACGCCGAGCTTCGGCACGGTCCGTGCCGCGCTGAAACTGTGCTGGCTGCCGGTCCACGTGATCCTGCGCCCGCGCGGCGGCGACTTCCTCTATTCCGACGCCGAGTTCGCGACCATGCTCGACGACGCCGCGCAACTGAGGAAGCTCGGCGCCGCCGGCATCGTCATCGGCTGCCTGACCGCGGACGGCCGGATCGACGAGGATCGCATGACGGCGCTGATCGAGGCGGCGGCGCCGCTGCGCGTCACCTGCCACCGCGCCTTCGACATGACCCGCGATCCGGAGGAGGCGCTGGAGGCGCTCATCCGCTGCGGCGTGCACAGGGTGCTCACCAGCGGCCAGCAGCCGCGCGCCGTCGAGGCGATCCCGCTGCTCAGGAAACTCAACCAGCAGGCCGGGGCGCGAATCGTCGTCATGGCCTGCGGCGCGCTCGCCCCCGGCAACATCGCCCGCGTCGTCCGGGAGACCGGCGGCAGCGAGTTTCATTTTGCCGCGCTGAAAGCGGTCCCGAGCGCGATGGCCTATCGCAACCCGTCGGTCGGCATGGGCGGCACCGGGCTTGATCGCGAGTACAGCAACACCTTGACCGACCCCGATCTGGTCCGCGCCACCATCGCCGCGGCCCGCGGGGCAGGCTGATTCGGGTTTCATTTCCCATGCGGCTGCTGCGCAGGCGAGCATAAAAATGCAATATCGGTTTGTTAGCACCACCATTCCGCAATCCCAGGGAATGAGGCACAGATGAACCGGATACTCCTGGCCGCAGCACTTGCGCTCGGCCTCTCCAGCGTTGCCCCCAATGGCACTGCATGGGCGGCCTCGGGCACGCTGATGATCTACACCTCGACGCCCGACAAGGCGATGAACGACCTGATCGCGACCTTCAACAAGGTCGAGCCGAACGTGAAGGTCGAGTTCTTCCGCTCCGGCACCACCGAGGTCGTCAACAAGCTGCAGGCCGAATTCACCGCCGGCGCGCCGCAGCCCGACGTGCTGTTCATCGCCGATGCGACGGTCATGGAGCAGATGAAGGCCGACGGCCGCCTGATGGCCTATGCCGACGCGCCGCTCGCCGGCCTGCCGGCGAGCTTCTACGACGCCGACAAGACCTATTTCGGCACCAAGATCATCCCGACCGGGATCGTCTACAACACCAATTCCGGCAAGCCGCGGCCGACCTCCTGGCTCGACCTGATCTCGCCCAACGCCAAGGACCAGGTGATCATGCCGAGCCCGCTCTATTCCGGCGCCGCGGTGATCCATGTCGGCACCATCATCGGCCAGCCGGAGATGGGCTGGAACTACTACCAGAAGCTGGCCGATAACGGCGCCGTCGCGACCAAGGGCAACGGCGGCGTGCTCGACGCGGTCGCCAGCGGCCAGAAGGCCTATGGCATGATCGTCGACTTCATGGCCTTCAACGGCAAGGCCAAGGGCTCGCCGGTCGACTTCGTCTATCCGCTGGAAGGCGTCTCGATGGTGACCGAGCCGGTCGCCATCCTGAAGACCGCCAAGAACGTCGACGCCGCCAAGGCCTTCGTCAACTGGCTGCTCTCCGATGCCGGCCAGCAATACATGGTGGTGCAGGGCTACATCCCCGGCAAGGAAGGCGTCGCCGGTCCCGCCGGCCGCCCCGGCGCCGGCGACCTCAAGCTGATGCCGGCCTCCGCCAAGGAGGTCACCGGCGAGACCGATGAGATCAAGAAGAAGTTCTCCGACCTGTTCGGCGGCTGAACCGCGACCGGCGGCGGCGCCATGACCGACGGCGCCGCCGCCGAGCCGAACACCGACCGGCTGCTCGCCGGCTTCGTCGCCATCGTCGTCGTCGGCCTCTGCCTCCTGCCGATGCTCCGGCTGCTCGCCGAGACGGTGCTGCCGGCGCATGACGGCACGCTGCCGCTGGCGAGCCTGTGGAGCCGCAGCGTGCTGAAGGCCGGCATGAACACGGTGCTGTCGAGCGTCGTGGCCTCGATCATCTCGGTCCTGCTCGGCGGCGCATTGGCGCTGGCGATCGGGCTAACCGACATCCGCCACAAGGGCGCGCTCAACCTGCTCTGCCTGCTGCCGCTGCTGATCCCGCCGCAGATCTCGGCGCTGGCCTGGATCCGCCTGCTCGATACCGGGACGCCGGTGCGCCGCGCGGTCGAGGCGGTCGTCGGACCGATCTCCGGCCATCCGCTCTACGGCGCCGGCGGCGTCACCTGGGTGATGGGGCTGGAGCATGCGCCGCTGGTGTTCCTGGTCGTGGCCGCCGCGATCCGCCGCCTGCCCTGCGACCTGGTCGAGGCGGCGCGCTCGGCCGGCGGGCGGCGGCGCCAGGTCTTCGCCGGCATCGTCATGCCCCTGCTGCAGCCGGCGCTGCTGGCCGGCGGGGCGCTCGCCTTCGTCTCCTCCATCGGCAATTTCGGCACGCCGGCCCTGCTCGGCATCCCCGGGCGCTTCACCGTGCTGACGACGCTGATCTACCAGCGCCTGAGCGGCTTCGGCCCGTCGGTGCTCGGCGAGACGGCGGCGCTCGGCCTCGTCCTCGCCGTGCTCGCGGGCCTCGGCCTGGTCTTCCAGCGCGAGGCGTTCCGGCGTGCGCCGGTCCTGCGCAGCGCGGGACCGAGCGGCCCCGTCATCGAGCTCCGCGCGGCGCGGCCCGCGGTGGCGCTCGCCGTCTGGGCCGTGCTGCTGATGCTGACGGTGGTGCCGCTGCTGGCGCTGCTCGCGGCGGCGCTGGTCCCGGCGCTCGGCGTGCCGCTGACGTTCCGGTCGGCGACGCTCGAGAACTTCGCCTACGTGCTCACCGAATACCAGCCGACCCGCCGCGCCTTCCTGAACAGCACCCTGCTCTCCGCCGCCGCCGCGGCGATCACGGCGCTGCTCGCCCTGGTGCTCGCCTACTATGCCGAGGTCCGGCGCTGGCGCTGGATCCGCCTGCTGGACGTGGCGGCGGACGCGCCCTATGCGATCCCGGGCACGGTGCTGGCGATCGCGATGATCCTGGTCTTCCTCAAGCCCCTGCCGCTGGTCGGCGTCAGCCTCTACGGCACGGCCTGGATCATCCTTGCCGCCTATCTCGCGCGGTTCCTGGCGATCGTGCTCCGGCCGCTGGGCGCCGCGATGCGCCAGATCGACCCGACCCTGGAGGAGGCGGCGCGCCTTGCCGGCGCCGGGGGACCGCGGCGGCTGTTCGGCATCGTGCTCCCCGCCTTGCGCCCCGCGGTCGCGTCGGGCGCGCTCCTGGTCTTCCTCACCGCGTTCAGCGAGCTCACCGTCTCGGCGCTGCTCTGGTCCCAGGGGCACGAGACCGTCGGGGTCATGGTGTTCTCGCTGCAATCCGAGGGCGCCAGCAGCCAGGCCGCCGCGGTCGCCAGCCTCACCGTCTTCGTGATCCTCGCCTTGACCGGCCTCGCCAGCCTGGCGGCGCGCCGGATGCCGAAAGGGACACTGCCTTGGATGCCGTGATCTTCACCTCCGTCACCAAACGCTTCGGCGACAAGGCCGCGGTCGACCGGGTCGATCTCGACGTCGCCGCCGGCGAGTTCATGGCGCTGCTCGGCCCCAGCGGCTGCGGCAAGACCACGCTGCTGCGCCTGCTCGCGGGATTCGAGCTGCCCGACCAGGGCTCGGTCGCCATCGGCACGCGCGTCGTCGCGCAGGCCGGGGCCGCCGCCGTGCCGCCGGAGGCACGCGGCATCGGCATGGTGTTCCAGTCCTACGCGCTCTGGCCGCACATGAGCGTGCGGGAGAACGTGGAATACGCCCTCAAGGTGCGCGGCATGGCGCGCGGCGCGCGCGACCGGCGCGTCGATCGCGCGCTCGCCGTCGTCGGCCTGCCGGACCGCGCCGCGGCGATGCCGGAGACCCTGTCCGGCGGCCAGCGGCAGCGCGTGGCGCTGGCGCGCTGCATCGCCATGGAGCCCAAGGTCATCCTGATGGACGAGCCGCTGGCCAATCTCGACGTGCATCTGCGCGACAGCCTGCAGGCCGAGTTCCATCGCCTGCACCGCGAGCTCGGCGCGACGATCCTCTACGTCACCCACGACCAGGCGGAGGCGATGGCGCTCGCCGACCGCGTCGCGGTGATGCATGAAGGCCGCATCCAGCAGGTGGCGCCGCCGCGCCGCCTCTATGCCGAGCCCGCGACGCCGATGGTGGCGGATTTCGTCGGCCGCGGCCTGGTCGTGCCGCTCGATGAAGCGGTCGCGGCGAAAGGCGGCGTCCTCGAGGCGAAGCTCTGGGGCCATCGCATCCGGCTGCGCGCCGCCGCGGGGGGCACCTCGACCCATGCCTGCCTGCGGCCGGAGGGCCTGGTCCTCGCGGCGCAGGGCATCCTGGCCAAGGTCGAGCGCGCGGTGTTCGAAGGCGCCGCGACCATGCTGCATTGCCGGGTGCTGCAGGCGCCCGAGCACCTGATCCGCCTGCTCCATCGCGGCGAGCCGCCGGCGGAGGGATCGGAGGTCAAGGTCGCGGTGGAGGACGGCTGGCTGCTGCCGGCCTGAAAGGAACCGCCCCGCCTGACCGCCGCGGGAGCAGCGGGCAGGCGGGGCTTCAAGCGAACGTAGCCCCCTACGCCGCTTTGCGGAGGACCGTCGCGACGGTCGAGCCGATTTCCGCGGGAGTCGGCGAGATGGCGACGCCGACCTCGCGCAGGATCTCCACCTTCTCGCTGGCGCTCTCGCCGAAGGCCGAGATGATCGCGCCGGCATGGCCCATGCGCCGGCCCTTCGGCGCCGAGAGGCCGGCGACATAGGCGATGACCGGCTTCGACATGTGGTCGCGCACGAACGCGGCGGCCTCGGCTTCCTGCGGACCGCCGATCTCGCCGATCATGACGACCGCGCGGGTGTCGGGATCCCGCTCGAACAGCTCCAGGACGTCGCGGAACGACGAGCCGTTGATCGGGTCGCCGCCGATGCCGACGCTGGTCGAGACGCCGATGCCGAGCTCCTTCATCTGCGCCGCCGCCTCGTAGCCGAGCGTGCCGGAGCGGCCGACGATGCCGACATGGCCCGGCTGGTAGATGTGCCCGGGCATGATGCCGAGCAGCGCCTTGCCCGGCGAGATCACGCCGGCGCAGTTCGGGCCGATCAGGGTCATGCGGTTCTCGGCGCGGTAGCGGCGCATGTAGCGCTTCACCTGGATCATGTCCTGCGACGGAATCCCGTCGGTGATCGCGACGCAGAGCCGGATCCCGGCATCGGCCGCCTCCATGATGCCGTCGGCCGCGAAGGGCGGCGGCACGAAGATGATCGAGGCCGTGGCGCCGGTCTTCGCCACCGCCTCCTTCACCGTGTTGAAGACGGGCACGCCGTCGACCTCGGCGCCGCCCTTGCCGGGGGTCACGCCGCCGACCACGTTGGTGCCGTAGTCGCGCATCTCCTTGGCATGGAAGCTGCCGATCCGGCCGGTGATGCCCTGGACGATGACGCGGGTGTCGCGATCCAGAAGGATGCTCATATCACCATCTCCCCTCAGGCCACGGCCTTGGGCTGCTTCAGCATGATGTCGTTCTTCCAGGCCTGCACCGCGCGGTCCGCGGCCTCGGCCAGCGTGTTGGCGCGGATGATCGGCAGGCCGCTGCGCGCCAGGATGCGGCGGCCCTCCTCGACATGCGTGCCGGCGAGGCGCACCACCAGCGGCACCTTGACCGGGTTCTTCTCCAGCGCCTGCACGATGCCCTCGGCGACCCAGTCGCAGCGGTTGATGCCGGCGAAGATGTTGACCAGGATCGCCTGCACCTTGTCGTCCGACATGACCAGGCGGAAGGCCTTGGCCACGCGGTCCGGCGTGGCGCCGCCGCCGATGTCGAGGAAGTTGGCGGGCTCGCCGCCGGCCAGCTTGATCATGTCCATCGTCGCCATGGCCAGCCCCGCGCCGTTGACGATGCAGCCGATATTGCCGGTCAGGCCCACATAGGAGAGGCCGCGGTCGGCGGCGCGGGTCTCGCGCGAATCCTCCTGCGACTTGTCGCGCAGCTCGGCGACCTGGGGATGCCGGAACAGCGCGTTGTCGTCGAAGGTCATCTTGGCGTCGAGCGCCACCACGCCTTCCTCGGTGATCACCAGCGGGTTGATCTCCACCATGCTGGCATCCAGGCTCTCCAGCGCCTTGTAGCAGCCCATGATCGTGGTGACCGCCTGCTGCACGTGGTCGGGCGCGATGCCGAGGCCGAAGGCGATCTCGCGCGCCTGGAAGGCCTGCATGCCGACCGCGGGCTCGACCACCGAGCGGATGATCGATTCCGGCTTCGAGGCGGCGATCTCCTCGATCTCGATGCCGCCGACCGCGGAGGCGACCACCATGACGCGCTCGGTCTTCCGGTCCAGCACGAAGCCGAGATACATCTCCTGCAGGATCGGCACCACGCCCTCGACATAGACGCGGTAGACGATCTTGCCCTCCGGCCCGGTCTGGTGCGTCACCAGGCGCTTGCCGAACATCTCGTCGGCCGCGTCATAGACCTCGTGCTCGTTGGAGCAGACCTTGACGCCGCCGGCCTTGCCGCGGCCGCCGGTATGGACCTGCGCCTTCACCACCCACTTGTTGCCGCCGATCTCGCGGGCGCGATAGGCCGCCTGCTCGGGGCTGTAGGCCAAGCCGCCGCGCGGCACGGGCACGCCGTAGCCGGCCAGGATCTCCTTGGCCTGGTATTCGTGAATGTCCATCGCTCTCCCCTTTTTCTTATTCGGCCGCGGCGGCGGTCAGCGCCACGCCGGTCTGATGGAAATAGTCAACCGCGGCGCCGACGCCGCTGCCGGCCTTCACCGGCACGCCGAGGTCGCGCAAGGCGAGCTCGACGCCGCCC
>DASZSL010000056.1:0-5623 GCA_035548715.1 Dongiaceae bacterium | reverse complement strand
ACGAAACGCGGCTTGAAGTCGGCGAACAGGCCGAGGATGTCCTCGGAGACCAGCACCTGGCCGTCGCAGGACGCCGAGGCGCCGATGCCGATGGTGAGCGCGGTGACGCGGTTGGTGATCGCCTCGGCCAGCTGCTCCATCACGCCCTCGACCACGATCGCGAAGGCGCCGGCCTCGGCGATGGCGATCGCGTCGTTCATGACGCTGGCCGCCTCGGAATCGCCCCGCCCTCTGGCACGATAGCCGCCCATCGTGTTGATCGACTGCGGCATCAGGCCGATATGGCCGACCACCGGAATGCCGCGCTCGACCAGGAACTGCACGGTCGGCGCCATCGCGCGGCCGCCTTCCAGCTTCACCGCCTGGCAGCCGGTCTCCTTGATGATCCGCGCCGCGTTGCGGAAGGCCTGGGCGGGACTTTCCTGATAGGAGCCGAACGGCATGTCGACCACGACCAGCGCGCGGGTCGAACCGCGCACCACGGCGGCGCCATGCTGGCACATCATGTCGAGGGTCACGGGAATCGTGCTGTCGAAGCCGTAGAGCACCATGCCCAGCGAATCGCCGACCAGCAGCACATCGACATGGGGATCGAGCATCCGTGCCATCGGCGCTGTATAGGCGGTCAGGCAAACGATCGGCACCTGCCCCTTATGGGCGACGACATCGGGAACGGAGATCCGCGCCGATTTGGCGCCGCCCGACTTCGACTGCTCGGCTGGCCGCTGTACACTCACCATCGCCTCCATCGCTCCCAGAGTGAGACGCGGCCGGATTTTCCGCCAATCTGTTGCGGTGCACAATAGAAATCCGGCATTTGCGTCACATACCGGCAATACGCCAATATCTGTATATATTTCAATAGATTATGAATTCTTATCCGGCTCCCGAGAGCGTCGGCGGCCGGGGTGGTCCAGCCAGTACCGCTCCATCAGCATGAAATTGAAGGAGGCGGTCCAAGCCAGCAGGACCAGGCCCACCATGGCCTCGATCCCGGCCAGCAGGCGCAGGTCGTTGGTCAGCAATCGGATTTCGCCGAAGCCGAGCGAGGTGTAGGTCTCGGTCGAGAAATAGAGATAGTCCAGGAAATACCGGCGCCCCTCGTCGGCAAAGCCGGCATCGGTTTCCTTGCCGAGGAAGTAGTAGACCCCCGCAAACAGCCAGACCTCGGCGGTATGGGCGGCAAAGCAGGCGCAGACGCCGAACACGACATGCGGCCGCCGCGGGATGCGCGGGAGGCGCGGCAGCAGGAAATCGGCGGTCAGCCGCAGGAACTCGTAATGGACCAGGATACAGACCACGACCAGCACGGTGCCGGTCGCCATCATCAACAGGAAGTCCACGCGCCCTTCCTCTCCCCGCCGAAAGCCGCTAGAAGCGGCCGGCAGAATATCGATCCTTCCACCAGCCGGCGGTCCCCGCGGCGAAGCACAGCTCCATGATCAGATCCGGCCTCTCGCGCGCATTGACTTGTATCATGTTTCCGCTGGCCCTGGCCGCCTGTGGCGGGGTCGCGCCCGCGCCGCTGCCGCCGGCCGCGCCGGAAACCGTGGCGCAGCACCAGATGGTGGTGGCCGGCAATCCCCTGGCCGTGGAGGCCGGGCGCGAGATCTTGCGCGAGGGCGGCAGCGCGGTCGATGCCGCGATCGCCGTGCAGATGGTCCTCACCCTGGTCGAGCCGCAATCCTCCGGCATCGGCGGCGGCGGCTTCCTGCTGCATTACGATCCGGCCGCCAAGCGGATCGAGAGCTATGACGGCCGCGAGACGGCGCCCGCCTCCGCCCGGCACGACATGTTCCTCGACGCCGAGGGCAAGCCGCTGGCTTTCTACGACGCGGTGGTCGGCGGGCTTTCGGTCGGCGTGCCGGGAACCTTGCGCATGCTGGAGCTCGCGCATCGCGAGCACGGCAAGCTGCCCTGGGCGCAGCTCTTCGCCCCGGCGATCAAGCTCGCCGAGGACGGCTTCCCGGTCTCGGCGCGGCTCTCCGGCGAGATCGCCGAGGACCCCTATCTGCCGAAGATGCCCGAAGCCGCGCGCTACTTCCTCGATGCGCAGGGCCACGCGCTGCCGCCCGGCGCGCTGCTGAAGAATCCGGCCCTGGCCGAGGTGCTGCGGGCGGTCGCGACCGGCGGCCCCGACGCGTTCTACAAGGGCCAGGTCGCCGCCGACATCGTCGCGGCCGTCACCCAGGCGAAACCGCGCAGCGGCGGCATGACCCTCGCCGACCTCGCCAACTACCGCGCGGTGAAGCGGCCGGTGCCCTGCGCCGACTACCGCGCCTATCGGGTCTGCGGCATGGGCCCGCCCTCCTCCGGCGGCGTCGCGGTGCTGCAGATCCTCGGCATGCTGGAGCCCTTCGCCATGGGCAAGGAGGCGCCGCTTTCGCTCGCGGCGACGCATCGATTCGCCGAGGCGAGCCGCCTGGCCTTCGCCGACCGCGACCGCTATCTCGGCGACCCGGACTTCGTGCCGGTGCCGGTCAAGGGCCTGATCGACCGCGGCTACCTCGCCGGCCGTTCGACCCAGATCCGCCCCGACGCGGCGACGCCCAATGCCAGGCCCGGCCGTCCGCCCGGCGACGACATGACCGTCGGCGCCAGCCAGCCGCCGCAATTCGAGCCGATGTCGACCAGCCACATGGTGATCGTCGATTCCGCCGGCAACATCGTCACCTTCACCACGACGGTCGAGAACGCGTTCGGCTCGCGGCTGATGGTCGACGGCTTCATCCTGAACAATGAGCTGACCGACTTCTCCTTCCGGCCCGCCGACGGCGGACACGCCGTCGCCAACCGCGTGCAGGCCGGCAAACGGCCGCGCAGCTCCATGGTGCCCGTGCTGGTGTTCGACGGCGCGACCGGCGCGCCGGCTTTCGCCCTCGGCTCGCCGGGCGGCTCCTACATCATCGACTATGTGGCGGAGGCCCTGGTCGGCCTCATCGACTGGCGCCTCGGCCCGGGCGGTGCCGCGGCGCTGCCGCACATCATCAACCGCAACGGCCCGACGGTCCTCGAGGCGCATCGCAGCCTCGATGAGATCGGCGCCGGGCTCGAGGATCTCGGCGACACGGTGAAGTACGAAGACATGGACAGCGGTCTCGCGATCGTCGCCTTCGGCCCGGGCGGCCTGATCGGCGCCAGCGACCCGAGGCGCGACGGGGTGGCGCTCGGTGACTGATCCGATCGAATCACGGCCCGCGGTGGCGATGCGGCCGGGCGCCGACAAGCGCCTCGCCGGCGGCCATCCCTGGGCCTTCTCCAACGAGATCGAGATGGACGCGGCGGCGAAGGCGCTGCCGCCCGGCGAGCTCGTGACCCTGCGGCGCCACGACGGCCGCACCCTCGGCGTCGCGCTCTTCAACCCGCATTCGCTGATCGCCGCGCGGGTGCTGAGTCGCGACCCGACCGCCGAGATCAACGCGCGCTTCTTCGAGCGCCGGCTGCAGCGCGCGCTCAAGCTGCGCCAGCGCCTGGTCGGCGTGCCGTTCTATCGCCTCGCCCATGCCGAGGCCGACGGCTTCCCCGGGGCGGTCATCGACCGCTTCGGCGACGTCGTGGTGGTCGAGCTCAACAGCGCCGGCATGGACCGCCTGACCGAGCCGCTCACCGCCGCGATCGACAAGGTGCTGAGCCCCAGGACCATCCTGCTCCGCGGCGAGGGGTCGGCGCGCGACAGCGAGGGCCTGGCGCCGATGAGCCGCTTCGCCAAGGGCGGGCTCGAAGGCCCGATCACGGTGGAGGAGAACGGCGCGCATTTCCTCGCCGATCTTTCGGCCGGCCAGAAAACCGGCTGGTTCTACGACCAGCGCGACAACCGGGCCTTGATGGCCGGTTTCTCCAAGGGCGGCACGTTTCTCGACGTCTATTCCTACACCGGCGGCTTCGGCGTCCAGGCCGCCGTCGCCGGCGCGACCGAGGTGCTGGCGATCGACCGCTCGGAAGCGGCGCTGTCGCTGCTGCAGAAATCGGCGCAATTGAACGGCGTCGGCGCCCAGGTCTCCGTGCAGCGCGGCGAGGCTTTCGACGCGCTGGAATCGCTGATCGCCGGGAGGCGCCGTTTCGACATCGTCTCGGCCGACCCGCCGGCCTTCGTCAAGTCGAAGAAGGACTTCCATGTCGGCGGCAAGGCCTATCGCAAGCTGGCGCGGCTCGCCTGCCAGGCGGTCGAGCCAGGCGGGCTGCTGTTCATCGCGTCCTGCTCGCACAACATGCCGGCCGACGAATTCGCCCAGCAGGTCGCCCGCGGCATCCACGAGGGCGGCCGGAGCGCCCGGCAGCTCTATGCGACGGGCGCCGCGCCGGATCACCCGGTGCACCCGTTCCTGCCGGAATCAGCCTATCTGAAGGCGCTGGTGCTGCAGGTCGACTGAGCCGGCCCGACCGGAAAAGGCCGGCAATGACGACCCATCCCGGTCAGTGGGCGCCGTCGCCGCCCGAGGCCGGCTTGGCGCCGGTGATCTGGTAGAAGATCAGTCCGACGCAGATCGCGAAGAAGGCGAGGCCGCCCCAGTAGGAGGCGCCTTCGCCGTGCCGGGCCGCGACGAACAGCGAGACGATACCGAAGAGAGCGATGACGCCGCCGGTCGCGAATTTCTCGATTGCACCCATGGTCCTCAACACCTCGTAGCCCTGCGCGCGAATGCGGGTGAAGTTACGCAGGATCGGCCGCAAAGGCAATGCCGAGCCGCCGGCTTCGCCGCCCTGGGCCGCATCCGCGATCTGGGCGAAGAGCAGCCCGACACAAGCCAGGAAGACCAGCAGACCGATATAGTGAAAGGCGCCATCCGCATGGCCCGCGGCGAGGCCCAGCCCCAGCAGGCCGATCAGCGCGAATACGCCGCCCAACACGAACCGTCCCGCCGTTTCCATCCTCGATCCCTTTCGCTCGCTGTTCACGCCGTCTTGCGATCCGGCAGCTCGATGGCGAAGCGCGCGCCGCGCCCGCTGCTTTCGGCCAGTTTGAGGTCGCCGCCCTGCACCCGCGCCAGCTCGCGCGCGATGGCGAGGCCGAGGCCGGTACCGCCCGCCCGCGCCGAGCCGCGGAACGGCCGGAACAGGTTCTCGACGGCCTTGGGCGGCAGGCCCGGGCCGTCATCGACCACCTCGATCTCCACCTTGCCGCCGCGCCGCGCCGCCGAGATGGTGACATGCTGCGCGCCCATCTGCAGCGCGTTCTCGCCGAGATTGCGGATCATGCGGAACATCTGGCCGCGATCCGCGACCACGGAGAAGTCCTGATCGACCGCGGTCTCGATCGCCTTGCCGTCGGTCAGGTGGCGGCCGAGGCTGTCCTTTACCTCCTGGCAAAGCTCGTTCAAGGCGAAGCTGGAGAGCTCCGGCCGCGGCGGGCCTTCCCGGGTGAAGTTGAGCGTGTCGGAGCAGAGATCGACGGCGCGGTCGAGCGCCTTCACCAAGGCGGGCGCCGCCTTCTTCACGTCGGGATCGCCGCTGCCGATCATCCGGTCGGCGACCAGCCGCGCCGTGGAGAGCACGCCGCGCAGGTCGTGGTTGATCTTGTTGACCGCGGTGCCGAGCGCGGCCAGCCGCTCCTTCTGGGTCAGCGCGCGCCGGACCTCGCGGCGCATCAGGCCGAACTCGCGCTCGGCGACGCCGATCTCGTCGC
>DASZSL010000055.1:0-1557 GCA_035548715.1 Dongiaceae bacterium | reverse complement strand
ACGCTGACGAACGGGTCGACGCTGTAGACGTCGTGCGCCAGGTAGGCCGACAGAACACGCGGCACGTCGTCGCGCGACAGACCGAAGGTCGTCTGCGTCAGGTCGTTGGTGCCGAACGAGAAGAACTCGGCCGTGTCGGCGATCTCGCCCGCGGTGAGCGCCGCGCGCGGCACCTCGATCATGGTGCCGACCGTGTAGCTCAGCTTCTTGCCGCGCTCCTTGAAGACGGCGTCGGCGGTCTTGCGCACCACGTCGGCCTGCAGGTCCAGCTCCTTCTTGGTGCCGACCAGCGGGATCATGATCTCCGGGTAGATGTCGTGCCCCTCGGCGGCCAGGTCACACGCCGCCTCGAAGATGGCGCGCGCCTGCATCTCGGTGATCTCCGGGTACGTGATCCCCAGGCGGCAGCCGCGGTGCCCCAGCATCGGGTTCGACTCCTTCAGCTCGTCGATGCGGGCGTGAATCTCGTCGATCGTCTTGCCCGTCGCGCGCGCCAGGTCGGCCACGCCGGCCTCGTCGTGCGGCAGGAACTCGTGCAGCGGGGGATCCAGCGTGCGGATGGTGACGGGCCGGCCCTGCATCGCCTCGAACAGGCCGCGGAAGTCCTCGCGCTGCAGCGGCAGCAGCTTGTCCAGCGCCTTGCGCCGATCCGCCTCGTTCTCGGCGACGATCATCTCGCGCATGGGGCCGATCTTCCCCTCGCCGAAGAACATGTGCTCGGTGCGGCAGAGGCCAATCCCCTCGGCGCCGAAAGCCACCGAAGCGTCGGCCTGATCCGGCTGGTCGGCGTTGGCGCGGACCTTCAGCTTGCGGGCCGCGTCCGCCCACGACATCAGCTTGGCGTAGCGCTGGTAGACCGGCGCCTCCTTCGGATCGAGGTTCTTCTCGATCAGCACCCGGATGACCTCCGACGGCGTCGTGTCGACGCGACCCTGGATGACCTCGCCGGTGAAGCCGTCGATCGAGATCCAGTCGCCTTCCTTGACGACGATCTCGCCCTTGGCGGTCGTCACGCGCATCACGCGAGCGTGGTAGTCGAACGCCAGCGCGTCGCAGCCGACGATGCAGACCTTGCCCATCTGGCGGGCAACCAGGGCCGCGTGGCTGGTCATGCCGCCGAACGCGGTCATGAAGCCCAGCGACGCGTTCATGCCGCGGATGTCCTCCGGGCTGGTCTCGTGACGGCACAGGATGAGGTCCGTCTCGCCCTTGGCGGCCAGCGCCTCCGCCTCGTCGGCGAAGAAGACCACCTTGCCGGTGGCAGCGCCCGGGCCGGCCGGCAGGCCCTTGGCCAGCAGGCGGTCCTCGGCGATGGCGGCCTTCTTGGCGGCGGGCAGGAACACGGGCCGCAGCAGCTGGTTCAGCGCCTCCGGCTCGACCCGGCGCAGCGCCTCTTCCTTCGGGATCAGCTTCTCTTCCACCATCTCGACGGCGATGCGCACGCCGGCGAACCCGGTGCGCTTGCCGTTCCGGCACTGCAGCATGTAGAGCTTGCCGTTCTCGACGGTGAACTCGATGTCCTGCATCTCCTTGTAGTGCTTCTCGAGCTTCTTGCGG
>DASZSL010000054.1:0-42100 GCA_035548715.1 Dongiaceae bacterium | reverse complement strand
GTCTACATGCACTACTGCGACCTCGGTTACCCGCCGGAGAAGCTCGGTCCGCTTTTCGCGGACGACGCGGTCTGGTCCGGCAGGGATTTCGGTCACCATGTGGGACGCCCCGCCATCGAGGCGTTCTTCGGCGGCGTCTCCGCGCAGATCGTTTTCGCGGCGCACCTTGCCATGAATTCCATCATCGATGTCGACGGCGACACGGCGACCGGCCAGTGGCGCATCCTCATGCCCTGCACCATGGCCGAGGCGGGCAAAAGGATCAGCCGCTGGATGCTGGGAGACTACGTCGAGGAATACGTCCGGCGCGACGGCGTCTGGCTCTTCAGCAAGATCGACTACGTCAACAACTTCAACGTGCCCTTCGATCGATCCTGGGCCGAATCCGCCGTCGTACGGCCGAGCTAGGCCGGAGCCGATCGACTGAGGCGAACGGGCTGCCGACACAGACACGGCTTTTTACCTTGACCTGGAACAAAATAGGAATTATACTTTCCGTTGCGTTGGCCGCTTTTGTGCCAACCGCGCTTTCCGGCGCCCACAACATCGCCTCGTATCATCGCTCTGCGATGCGGCGCCCGCTCAGCCCAACTGAAGACGTTCAGTCCCTCCCAGCATAGGAGACCGACCGATGCAGGACTCCCTCTGCGCCGGCGATTCCGCCGAGGCGCCGACCTTGACCCAGCCTTTACAGGATGACGAATCCATGCCCCCCATCACCGATGAGATAAAGACGTTCATCGTCAGAGGCTTGGCGAGCTTCGACACCCCCTCCGAAGTGGTGGCGGCCGTAAAGGTGAATTTCGGCGTCGAGGTCAGCCGCCAGCAGGTCTATGCCTACGATCCGCGATGCGCGCAGCCGCCGGCGCCGCGCTGGCGCGAGCTCCATGCCGCGACCCGCGCCGCCTTCCTCGGCGAGATCGCCGAGATCGGCATCGCGCACAAGGCCTTCCGCCTGCGGGCGCTCGACCGGATGGTGCATTACGCCTTGAAGCATCACTATCCCGGCCGCGCGCAGTCGCTGCTGGAGCAGGCCGCCAAGGAATGCGCCGGCGTCTTCGAGCAGGGCCGCGGGGAGCAGGGCCGCGGGGAGCAGGGCGGCAGGCAGGATGAGGCCGCGGCGGCAGGCGACGAGGTGCCGGCGCAGCTCGCGAAGCCGTCGCGGCGCGGCACGCGCCAGCTCGCCTCCAGGGTCGAGCTTCCCGAATCGCAGTGAGGCGGCGCCGCCCCCGCCGCGCCCGCACCGGATGCGGCGGGGCCTAATACGACGTGTGGTTCTCGGCGCTGTTGGTGATGGCGTTGCCGGCGGCGGAGATGTCCTTGCCGGCGCCGGCCGTGGTGTGGCACGCGGCCAGCGCCATCGCCGCGGCGACGCTCAGCGCCGCGACGATCCGCGGCGCCGCTTCCACCGCCGCCGCGCGCGCGACGCGCCGGCCTGCACGGGTCTCAGTCTTCATGGCGAAGATCCTTGCCTGTTCATGGGCGAACCCGGGCGGCGGGGCCGGGTTCCCGCCCCGGCGGCCCATCCGGCGGGCGCACTGCGTGGCGGACGCGGCTTGCGTAGCGGGCGCAGCCGGCGCGGCCTGCGTGGCGGTGGCGCGGGCGTGGCGGATCCGAAAGCCGTTCAGCCGCCCTTCCCCGCCTTGGCCCGCGCCTCGCGGATCTCCCGTTCCGTCACCTCGGCGAAGACCGCGAGCGTCGGCTCCGCGTCGCATTCCACCTCCGCCAGCGGCACGTCGACATAGGAGAGCCGCCCGCCGCGCTGCAGGCCGGTGTCGAGATGCACGATCCGGCCGCCCAGCGCGTTGCGCCGCTCGCGCAGGCCGTCGGTCGAGGCGACGCTGTGCCCGATCATCACCGTGACCCCCGCCGGCACCGCGTCCAGCCAGGCGAAGCTCCGGCGGCCCAGCGCCGGGCGCTCCGGATCGCCTTCCGCGCGCGTCTCGCCCTCGAGCGCGAAGCGCGAAGCGGCCGAGCCCCAGTCGCTGTCCTTCAGCCGCGGCCCGTCGCGGCCCAGCATCGTCTCCGCGTCGAGCGCCGCATGCACCGCGTAGAGCCGGCCGAACCGGCTCCACAGCGGCGCCGCCATCATCAGGTCGAAATAGCGCCGCGCCAGCATGTGGCCGTCCCTCGCCTGCCAGAGCTGGGCCGCCGTCGTGCCGAGCGCGTGCGGCTTCACCGGCACCGGCTCGCCCTTGAACCAGCGGCAGAACAGCACGTCGTGGTTGCCGGGGTTGATGTCGAGCCAGCCGGCATCGTGCAGGTCGCAGGCCAGCCGCATGCAGCCCGGCGAATCCGGCCCGCGGTTGATCAGGTCGCCCAGCGAATGGAGATGCAGGTTGCGCGCGACCGCGTCCTCGGCCAGCGCCGCGAGCTCGGCTGCACAGCCGTGTATGTCGCCGAAGAAGCGGATGCCGGCTTTGCCCTTGAGGCGCGCGTGCAGGTCCGGGTTCATCGCCGGCTGTCGGTCCTCTCCGCCGCGGACCCGGCATCGCGCTCGCCGGGTGGGAGCCCGGGGCCGAGTCCATGCGTCGCCATCATCATCGATAGCTTCGGCTTCCTAGGAAGCGGTTAAAAGCGCTGTCACGGAACCGTCACAGCCCCCCTCTGTCGTCATGGCGGGCCCCGGCGGTCGAACAAGCGCCCCGGGCCGGAGAGCGGGACGGCGGGCGGGTCGGAGGGCGGGCCGCGCCGCCTGGCCGCGCCGGCGCCGGCCACGGCCGGGTGCGGCGCGGCGCGAGATGCGTGACGCATCCCCCGCCTTCCGCCATGATCCCCGGGTGAGCACCAGCCGCGAGCCCATCGCCTCCGCCCTCGCCCATCGCCTGCCCGCGGATTTCGTCCGCCGCCGCCAGGCCCGGGAGGAAGGCCATACCCGCCACATCTTCCGCCCGCTGCACCGCTTCTTCCATGTGGACGGCCCGGTCTCGCTGCATGCCTGCGTGCGCACCACGCTGCGCCTCTCGCTGCTCTACCGGCGCGGCCTCGCCAATGCGACGCGCATCGCGGTGCGCGAGAACGAGCTGCGCCTGCCCGGCCTCCCCGCCGCCTTCGACGGCTTCACCATCCTGCAGCTGACCGACCTCCACGCCGACGGCAACGCCGCGGCGATGGACGCGCTGGAGCGGGTGCTGGAGGAGCTGCGCTACGACCATTGCGTCCTGACCGGCGACTACCGCTCGCTGAGCTGGGGCCCGGTCGAGCCGGTGCTCGCCCGCATGCGGACCATCGCCGCGCGCCTCCGGCCGCCGGTCCACGGCGTGCTCGGCAACCACGATTCGATCGACATGCTCCCGGCGCTGGAAGCCATGGGCATCGCCATGCTGATGAACGAGAGCATCGCCCTCGAGCGCGACGGCCAGCGCATCCATCTCGCCGGCATCGACGACGCCCATTACTTCGGCACCCACGATTTCGCCGCCGCCCGCGCCGGCATCCCCGACGGCGCCGTCTCGATCCTGCTCTCGCATTCGCCGGAGACCTATGCCGGCGCCGAGGCCGCCGGCTTCGACGCCATGCTGTCGGGCCATACCCATGGCGGGCAGATCTGCCTGCCGGGCGGCGTGCCCGTCATCCTGCAGACCCGCGGACTGCCGCGGCGCTTCGGCTCGGGCCCCTGGCGCCACGGCCGGCTGACCGGCTTCACCTCGCGCGGCGCCGGCACCTCGCTGGTGCATGTGCGCTTCAACTGCCCGGCGGAAGTGGTGCTGCACCGCCTGCGCCGTCTCTGATCGTTCACCCCGAACAGGAACATGCCACAGGAACATGCCTATGACGATGCCGGTCATCGACACCCAAGGTATCCGCTTCGCCAGGCTCGGCCTCGGCACCTATCGCCTGCAGGGCGATGCCTGCCGCAAGGCGGTCGAGAGCGCGCTGGCGCTCGGCTACCGCCACATCGACACCGCCGAGATGTACGGCAACGAGGAAGCGGTCGGCGCGGCGCTCTCGGCGAGCGCGGTGCCGCGCGGCGAGATCCACGTCACCACCAAGTGCTGGCCCGAGCACCTCGCGCCCGACGCGCTGCGCCGCGCCTTCGATGCCAGCCTGAAGAAGCTGCGGCTCGACGCGGTCGACCTCTACCTGATCCACTGGCCGTCGCGCCGCATGGATCTCCGCGCGACCCTGGAGGCGATGCTGGAGCTGAAGTCCGAGGGCCGCATCCGCGCGATCGGCGTCGCCAACTTCACCGTCGCGCTGCTGCGGCAGGCGGTCGAGGAAATCGGCGCGCCGATCGCCTGCAACCAGGTCGAATACCACGTGCTGCTCGACCAGTCGAAGCTGCTGGCCTACATGCGGCCGCGGAACATCCCGCTGATCGCCTATTGCCCGCTGGCCCAGGGCCGGCTCGCGCAGCACGGCGCGCTCGAGGCGATCGCCCGCAGGCACGGCGCGACGCCGGCGCAGGTCGCGCTGAAATGGCTGCTCGACCAGGAGGGCGTGGCCGCGATCCCGAAATCCGGCCGCCGCGAGGGCCAGCAGGCCAATCTCGACTGCCTGAAGCTCGCGCTCGACGACGCCGACCGCCGGGCGATCGCCGCGCTGCCCAAGGACCAGCGCTGCGTCAGCCCCGGCTTCGGCCCGGACTGGGACTGACCGGTCCGGCGCCGGGACCGACCGAAGCGGGCGCGGGCCGCGCTACCACGGCACCCACCACGGGCTGGTCCGCGGCGGCGGGTCGAACACCCAGAGGCCCGACTGGGTCTGGCTCGCGGACAGGCCCTTGCGCCTGTCCGGCGGCGTGCCGTCCAGGATGCCCTGGATGTCGCGGATCACCGGCGGCTCCTCGGCATAGTAGGAATGGCCGATGAAGCTGGTATCGACCGCGCTGGCGTCGATCGAGCTCACCCCGGCGGCGATCAGCACGGCCTTGTCGGCCCAGCCCAGCCGCGGGTAGCGGTGCACCACGTTCGAGGCCGCGATCGCCTTGTCCCGGTCCGAGACGTAGAGCGTGACGTTGGCCGGGCCGATCCGCGGCAGGATCTGCTCCTCGAACACCGCGCGGTCGATGTCGGGGGCGGCCAGCACGACGTCCTTGATCCGGCCGAACGCGGCGGGGTCGTCCTCGGCCAGCGCCACCAGCGCGCGGGAGATGCCGCGCGCGCCCATGCTGTGGGCGACGATGTAGACGTTCTCCGCCCGGGCCTCGGCGATGGCCGCGCGCAGGAAGGTCTCCAGATGCGGCGTCGCCCATTCGATGTCGCCCTCGTCGCCGGGATAGCCGATGAGCTCGGCTTCCGACGGCCAGCTGAAGAACGCCGTGGCGCCCGGGAACTTGAGGTCGAACGACAGCTGCGCCGCCCGCCGCGCGGCATCGACGAAGGGAACGTTGTAGCCGTGGACGTAGATCAGCTCGCTCTTGCGCGGGTCCTGGGCGATGCGCGCGGCGAGCGCCGCCAGCCAGGCCGGCTTCGCCAGGTTGGCGCTGGATTCCAGCGTCACGCCGGCCAGCTCGCCCACCCGGTGGCCGCTCGGGATGTAGACCAGGGCGGTGCCGTAGGTGATGCCGGTCGTGGAGCGCACGCCGCCGAAATAGGCGTCCTTGCCCTCGGTCGCCTTGGTCGGCGCACGGTCGGTGCCGTAGAACACCCTGACCAGTTGGAACTGCGCGGCGGGTTGGAGCTGCGCCTCGGGCGCCGCCTCGGGGGTGATCACCGGCACCTCGGCCTCCTCCTCCGGGGCCTGGGCCGGCGGCGGCGCGGATGCCGCGCAGGCAGCGAGCCCCAGCAGGCCGAACAGCGCAAAGGCAAGGCGCAACGCCCGGTAACGCAATCGATCCATGGCCGTCCCCCGTCGCGGGAATATCGTCGGCCTTGATACTACGATTGCGTGCAGCGCGCGGTCAATCCGGCGCGCCGCCGCGCCGCGCCGGGTCCGCTCAGGCCAGCGCCGGCCGGAACTTCCGCACCGACTGGATGCCGAGCCCGATGAACAGCAGCAGCACGACGAGCTGCACGATCTGGAACGGCGGCTCCGATCCGGTGGGGGCGAGCGGCGTCAGGAACGGCACGTGCTTGAAGAGCTGCACCACCAGCACGAAGACCAGGAGATAGAGGCTCGCCACCGCGCCCACCGCATAGATCCAGCGCCAGGCGCCGGCGCGCCGGTTGCGGATCGCGACCAGCACCAGCGCCAGGATGGCGAGAGCGACCGCGCCGACGATCTGCGCCGGCGTCACCCCGCCGAACGGGAAGAAGTAGCCGGTGACGCTGGTCGCGATGGCGAAGACGAGGAACCACCGGGTCCAGAGCCGATCGACGGCGCTGCCCAGCAGCTGCTTCACCACCACGGCGCCGGCGGCGATCGCGGCCAGGCTGATCGCGGTATGGAGGAGGACGAGGATCAGCAGTCCGGTGGACATGGCAGGCCCCCTTTCACAAGTTCCGCACGAAATCCGCGACGCCGCTGAGCGCGATCTGCGTGCCGACGCAGAGCAGCAGGAACGCCGCGAGCCGGGTGACCACCTGCGCCTTCGAGCGCCCGAGCATCGCGGTCACCCGGTCGGCGAAGGCGTAGGTCACCCAGATGATCAGGGCCACGACGATCGCCGCCGCCGAGGCGCCGAGCACGAAGGCCAGCACGCCCGATCCCTCGCTCGGCCGGTTGGAGCCCAGGGCGATCGCCACCGCCATGGTCCCCGGCCCGGTGGTGAACGGGATGGTGAGCGGGAAGAAGGCGACGGCGTCGAGGCCCTCGGACTCCGCGGCCTGCTGCTGCTTGCGCTCGTGGGTGACCTCGGGCGCCTGCAGCAGCAGCCAGGCGTTGATCGCGACCACCAGGCCGCCGGCGATCCTGAGCGCGGAAAGGCTGATGCCGAAGAAGCTCAGCACGTAGACGCCGCCCCAGAGCGCCACCAGCATGACCAGCGCCGAATAGAAGGCGATCATGCCCGCGAGCTGCTTGCGCTCGGCATGCGACCGGTTGGCGGTCACCTGGCTGAAGATGAAGGCGACGCCGATCGGGTTGACGATGGAGAACAGCGCCGACCAGGCCAGCAGGAAGGTCTGTGCCGAAGCGTTCATGCGCCGCTCAACGAGCCCGTGGTTCCCCCGCTCCTGGTAGCACGGGAAGGATCAGCCGTGCAAACCGCAGGTCTCGAGCAGCGCGTCGCGGATCCCCGGCACGGCGGCGACCATCCGGTTGGGCGCGCCGAGGGCGTCCAGCCGGATGAAGTCGTTGGTCCAGCCGCCCGCCTCCCGGACCAGCACGATGCCCGCCAGCACGTCGTAGAGGTTCAGGTGCAGCTCGACGAACCCATGCAGCACGCCCGCGGCGACCTGCGCCAGCGACACCGCCGCCGATCCGTTGCGCCGGAACTCGCCGCCGGCGCGCAGATGCGGCTCCAGCAGCCCGAGATAGGCGCCGATGTCGGTGCCCACCGAATACTCGAAGCACACGGTCGAATCCGCCAGAGCGGTGCAGTTCCGGACGGCGATCGGCACGCCGTTCCGGGTCGCGCCCTGGCCGGCCCGCGCGACGTAGAGGTCGTCGATGACGGGCTGGTGGATCACGCCCAGCGTCGGATAGCCGCCGACCAGCGCGCCGATCGAGACGCACCAGTCCGGCCGCCCGGCGGCGAAATTGGCGGTGCCGTCGATCGGATCGACCGCCCAGATGACCGGGGCGTCCTGCAGCGATCCGCTGGCGCCGTATTCCTCGCCGAGGATCGCGTCGCCGGGGAAGGCGGCCCGCAGCCGCGCGCCGATCAGGCGCTCGACCGCGCGGTCGGCCTCGGTCACGAAATCCTGCGGCCCCTTGAGCGCGATGTCGAGCGTCTCCGGCGCGGCGCGGTAGCGCAGTGCCAGCTGCCCGGCCTCGCGCGCGATCGCCTGGGCCGCCTGGAAGCGCGCGGCGAGTGCGGCCTCGTCGTGCATGGCCTAGTCCTGCACGCAGGCTTCGAGCGCCGCGCGGGCGAGATCGACGTCGTCATTCTCGAAGAAATCCACGCCCATCGCATAGAGCTCGCGGCCATGGGCGATCGACTTCACGGTGGTCAGCACCGAGAGGCCGGCGGCGTGCATCGCCGGGATGTCCTCGGCGACGGCGAATTGCGGCTCCAGCGACACGAGCGTGCAGCCCGCCGCCTTCGCCGCATGCACCGGATCGGCGAGGCGGCAATGCAGGATCATCTCCAGGGTCCAGCCCGGCCGCAGCTTGTGCAGCGCCGCGGTGGTGACGTGGTCGAAGCCGGCCGGGATGGCGAAGCCCGCGGCGTTGTTGCGCTCGATGGTCTCGATCAGCGCGGGGAGGAAGCGCGGGTCGCGCTCGGGATAGTCCTTCATCTCGACCAGCAGGCCGAGCCGTCCCTTGCTCCAGGCCAGCACCTCGTCGAGGGTCGGCACCTTGGTGCGGGCATACTTGCGGTCGAACCAGCGCCCGGCATCGAGCTTGCCGATCTCCTCCAGGGTCAGCGCATGGACCGGGCCCTCGCCGTCGGTGGTGCGGTCGACCTCCTCGTCATGCATCAGCACGAGATGGCCGTCCTTGGTCATCTTGACGTCGATCTCGGCGACATGGGCGCCGCCGGCGAGCGCCGCCTCCAGGGCGGGCAGCGTGTTCTCCGGCGCCGCCGCGGAATGGCCGCGATGGGCGGAGATGAACGGCCCGGCATCGGCCGCGGCATGGAGCTTCAGTTGCAGCATGGACTCGGTTCTCCCTTGAAATCATCCTTTGCCGAAGCCGGCGGCGAGGTGCTCCTGCTTCAGCACGCGCTCGGCGACGAACAGCATGGCCAGCGTCGGGATCAGCAGGACCAGCGACACCACCGCCGCATAGGTCTGGATCGACGACCGCCCGCCGAGATAGGCCCAGAGCAGCATCGGCAGGGTCTGCACGGTCGGCATGCCGACCACGAAGCTCAGCAGGAACTCCTCGAGGCTGTTGACGAAGGCCAGCAGCGACGCGGCGAACAGGCCGGGCATCACCATCGGCAGCAGCACGCGCCGCACCACCGTCAGCGGCCCGCCGCCGAGATTGCTCGCGGCATCGATCAGGTCCTGCGGCACGCCGCTCAAGGTCGCGGTCAGGATGCGGATGGTGAAGGGCATCACCACGATGCATTGCGCCAGCACCACGCCGGCCATGGTCTGCGACAGCCCCAGGCGGATGAAGACCGAGCCGAGGCCGGTCACCAGCACGACGCTCGGCAGGGTCAGCGGCAGGAGCACGAGCAGCTCGATCAGCCGCCGATGCCGCAGATTGCGGCGCGCGATGGCATAGCTGGTGGGAAAGCCGAGCAGCAGCGAGAGCAGGGTCACCAGCACGGCGACGATGAAGCTGGTCAGGAAGGCCTGCGAGAGCTCCGGCACGGCGAACAGCGCGCGCCAGTTGTCGAGCGAGTAGCCGGGGGGCAGCACATGCGGCGGGAACCAGCCGACATTCGGGTCGACCAGCGACCAGAGCACGGCGATGATCATCGGAAACACGAAGACGGTCACGGTCGCCGCGACGATCAGGCCGCCGATCAGCCAGCGCAGCCTGGGGCTGCGGATGAACCAGAGCGCGTTCATGCGGCGAGCAGGCGCGAGCGCGCGAGCAGCGCATGGTAGAGCGCGAGCACGACCCCGGTCATCAGGAGCATGGCGACGCCGAGCGCCGACGCGGTGCCCCAGCGCGCATGCAGCAGGAACTCCTGGGTCATCATCACCGAGACGGTGCGCGGGAATGCCGGACCGATGATCGACGGGATCGCATAGGTGCCGAAGGCGTCGATGAAGACCAGCAGCGCCGCCGCCGAGATGCCGGGGCTGCAGAGCGGCACGATCACGCGGAAGAAGATGCGCAGCGGGCTGGCGCCCAGGGTGCGCGCCGCCTCGATCACGGGGCGCGGGATCGCGGCGGCGACCGCGGAGACGATCAGCATGGTGATCGGCACGTTGTGCCAGAGCAGGACCACGATGATGCCGATGCCCGACTTGTCGTGCAGCAGCGACGGCCAGGCGATGCCCCAGGGCTGCAGCAGCCGGGCCGCCATGCCGCCCGGCCCGACCACGGTGAGCACCAGGAAGGCGGCGATCAGGCTCGGCACCACCAGGGGAATCTTGTAGAGCGCGCTCACCAGCCGCCGGCCGGGGAAATCGAGCTGCAGGATCGCCGCCGTCATCGTGGCGACGACCAGGCTGAGCACGGTGGTCGCGACCGCGATCGTCAGGCTGAAGCGGAAGGCGCTGGTGAAGAGCACGTTGCTCGCGACCTCGACATAGTTGTCGAAGGTGGGACCGGTGGCACCGAGGCCGAACAGGCCGAAGCTCGCCAGCAGGAGCTGGACCAGCGGCAGGGCCATGGCCAGCAGCAGGAAGCCCGCGCCCGGCGCCAGCAGCGCCAGGTCGATCCAGAGCTTCGCCGGGCGGCGGCGGGCGAGCGGCAGCGCCGTCGCGGGCGCGTCGATGAAGTGATCGAAGCTGACCATCTAGTGCTTTGCCGCCCGCTTCAGGACGGCGCTCTGCTTCGGGAGAAGGATGCGGACGGCATCGCCGGGCTTCCACGGGCTGAGGCCGGAGACCTGCACCTGGAGCGGCAGGTCGACGCCCTGCGGCTCGACGATGTATTCGGTGACGGCGCCCTGATAGGCGGCATGGCGCACGACGCCCGGCACGCCTTCGGGCGCCGCCGGCCCCAGCAGCACGATCTCCTCCGGCCGCAGGCAGATCTCCACCTGCTCGCCGGGCGCGAGGTCGTCGGTGCGGACGAATTGCAGCCGGCCGAGCCTGGAATCGACGGCGAAGGAGACGCCGTTGACGGCGGTCACCGCCGCTTCGAGCAGGTTGGCCGCGCCGAGGAACTCCGCCGTCGCGCGGCTCTGCGGCCGGCGATAGACCTGCTCCGGCGCGCCCAGCTCGACGATGCGGCCGCCGGCCATGAAGGCGATGCGGTCGGAGAGCGCCAGCGCCTCCGCCTGGTCATGGGTCACGTAGATCGTGGTGACGCCGATCTGCTGCTGCAGCGCGCGCAGCTCCACCCGCAGCTTGGCGCGGAGCTGGGCATCGAGATTGGAGAGCGGCTCGTCGAGCAGCAGGAGATGCGGCTCGACCACCAGGGCGCGGGCGAGCGCGACGCGCTGCTGCTGGCCGCCGGAGAGCTGGCGGGGATAGCGCGCATCGAGCCCGCCGAGCGCCACGAGATCGAGGGCGCGGGCGACCTTCTTCTGGATCTCGGCGCCGGAATGCCGCCGCATCTCCAGGCCGAAGGCGACGTTCTGCGCGACCGTCAGGTGCGGGAACAGGGCATAGCTCTGGAACACCATGGCCATGCCGCGCTTGTGCGCCGGCGTCGCCACGATCGAGCGGCCGTCGAGCAGCACGTCGCCGGCATCGGGATCGGTCAGGCCGGCGACGATGCGCAGCGTCGTGGACTTGCCGCAGCCCGAGCCGCCGAGCAGGGTCAGGAACTCGCCCTGCTCGACCGCGAGGGAAACGCCGGAAAGCGCCGGGGAACCGCCGAAGCTCTTGGCGATTCCCCGCAATTCAAGCTTCGCCATCGTTCTGCTATTGCGCGATGACTTCCTTGACGAAGATGTCGGCCGCCGCGTCGCTGATCAGGCCGTTGATCCGCGGCTTGGTGCGCTCCTGGTATTGCTGGTCCGGCACCAGGAACGAGGCGAGGTTCGCCGGGATCTTGCCGGCGGTCGACAGATCGAGCCGCGCGGTGCGGCTGCCGGTCTTCTCCATCTTGCCGATCTGCACCTCGTCGCTCATCAGGAAGTTGGCGAGCAGCAGCGAGGCCTCGGCGCTGGGGGTCGAGGCGACGATGAACAGGCCGTCGCCGTCGCCGACCTCGCCGGTCTTGAGCAGCGCGGGCCGCGTCTCCTTCGGGACCAGGCCCTTGCCGGCCAGGGTGTAGAGGTCGTCCTCCCAGACCGTGGCGATCGGCGCCACGTTGTTGGCGATCGCCTGGAGCGAGGCCTCGTTGCCGTTGGTGAACTCGATCAGCGGCTTCTGCTCCTTGAAATAGGCGACGACCGGCGCCATGCACTTCCGCGCAACGGCCTTCGCCTGGTCCTCGCTGAGCGAGAAGTCGTAGAGATCGCCCTGGCAGTCCGGCGCCAGCGCCAGCATCGCGGTTTCCAGGAAGCCGGAGCCGCTGCCCCCTTCGGTCGGGTTGGTGATCGCGACCTTGACGTTGTTGGCCCTGGCGTAGTCGAACACGCCCTGCAGCGTGTCCGGCAGCGCCTTCACGATCGCCGAGTTGTAGGCGAGCACCGTCTGGTTGCGGTGGAAGGGCAGCACCGTGCCGCCATGGGAGAAGCCGCGCGACGTCTGCGCCGCGTTGGGCTCGAGCTTCGCCGCGTTGGGCAGCACATCGACCAGCGGGATGTTGGCGACGACGCCGGCGGCGGTCAGCGCGCGCATCGAATTGTTGGGGCCGAAGAACACGTCGGCCGGCGCCTCGGCATTGGCCTGCTTGGCGGCGATCAGCTGCTGGGTCGCGGCGTCGCCATCGACGCAGACATGCTTGGCGGGGATGCCGGTCTCCTTGGTGAAGCGCGCGACCTCGCCGGCGAGCAGGTCGCAGAGCGTGTCGGCGAAATCGTAGAACACCAGCTCATGCGCGGTCTCGGTCTTGGCGACCGGCGTCACCATCGCGTCGAAATCCTCGCGGGTGAGCTTGGTGAGATCGATCTCGGCCTTCACGTTGAACGCATCGCCGCCGACCGGGGCGACGGAGCCCGCCCGGGCCGCGCCGGTCCCGGCGAGCACGAGGGCGGCGGCAGAGAACAGGAAAATGCCTGGGGCCTTCATCACGAACCTCCATGTCATAAAGTGCCGCTTGGGAGTTGTGGTAGGCCGGCGCGGCAACGCCGGGGCCGCCGCCGAAGGCTCGACGTGGCTTTCCGCAGCGACTCTTATGACCGCGACTCGACCGCAGGTGTGACGCGGCCGTGAAGCTTGAATGACGGCCCGCCTTGCCGGGGGCGGCGGTTCAGGCTATGGCAGTAGCCATGCTCGATCATCTGAAGGCCAACAACCGGGCCTGGGCCGCGGGAAAAGTTTCCGCCGACCCCGATTTCTTCAAGCGCCTGCTGGGGCAGCAGGCCCCGGAATACCTCTGGATCGGCTGCGCCGACAGCCGGGTGCCGGCCAACGACATCGTGGGACTCGATCCCGGCGAGCTGTTCGTTCATCGGAACGTCGCCAACCTCGCCCCGCCGCAGGACGCCAACTATCTCTCGGTGCTGCAATTTGCGATCGACGTGCTGAAGGTGAAGCACGTCATGGTGGTCGGGCATTACGGCTGCGGCGGCATCCGCGCCGCGATCGACGGCCAGCGGCGCGGCCTGGTCGACCACTGGCTGCATCCGATCCGCGAGGTCTACCACGACCACCGCCACGCGCTGCAGGCGATCCAGGACGACGACGCCATGCACAACCGCTTGTGCGAGCTCAACGTGATCCGCCAGGTGAAGAACGTCGCCTCCGACGTCTTCATCCAGGAGGCCTGGGCCCGCGGCCAGCCGGTTTCGATCCACGGCTGGGTCTATTCGCTGGCGACCGGCCTGGTGAACGACCTCGACGTGACCGTCAGTCGGTTCGAAGAGATCGAGAAGCTGGGCTAGCTGGGGGCCCCCGGGCCGGCCCGCCGCCTCCGCGATCATCACGAAGAAACCCTTGTCTCGAGCGGCGTGAACCGGGTCGCCGGCCGGCGCGACTGTCCGGAAGCAGGCTCCGCCCCGACGGCGGAGCCGGCGCGGCCAGACGGCCGGCTGATCGGCAAACTCGCAGGAGGAAAGGTCCTATGGCAGCCGACTCGAAGAAGGATCCGGACAAGAAGGGCACGTCCGTGCAGAAGCCCCAGGCGACCAAGAAAGAGCTTTCCGAGAAGGAGCTCGCGAAGGTCTCGGGCGGGTTCAACCCGCAGCCCGAGCCGCCCGGCCGCCGCTAGGCCCATCCTTCGTCGCGGCGTGAGGTCCGCCGGGCGGGCGGCTTCCACCCGAGCTCGCCGACCTCACGGCCGCGGCTTCGGCTCTCCGGATCCGGCGGACCGCACCGTTCCCTCTGGACATTTGCTTAGGTCGACGATGCACTCGGCCCCGGACCGAGGGGCGTCGCCGACGCCCGGCAGACCAAGGAGGCCGCCATGTGCCGGAACATCAGGACATTGTTCAATTTCGATCCGCCGGCAACCGAGGCGGAGATCGAGGCCTCGGCGCTGCAATTCGTCCGCAAGCTCTCGGGCTTCACCCGGCCGTCACAGGCCAATGCCGAGGCGTTCGACCGCGCCGTCGCCGAAGTCAGCGACGCCGCGCGGCGGCTGCTGACCTCGCTGCACACCCACGCGCCGGCGCGCGACCGCGAGGTCGAGGCGGAGAAGGCACGGGAGCGATCGCGCGCGCGATTTGCGACGTGAGCGGCGCGCTGCCGGACATCGCGGCGGCGCGGTTTCCCATCACCCGAACCGGCCGGTCACGAATTCCTGGGTGCGCGGATCGGCGGGACGCGTGAACATCTGCTCGGTAGGCCCGAACTCCACGAGCTTGCCGAGATACATGAATGCCGCGAAATCGGATACGCGGGCGGCCTGCTCGATGTTGTGGGTCACGATGGCGATGCAACGATCGCGCTTCAGGTCGTCCATCAGGTCTTCGATCTTGCTGGTCGAGAGCGGGTCCAGTGCCGAGCAGGGCTCATCCAGCAGCAGGACCTCCGGGCGCGCCGCAATCGCCCGGGCTATGCAAAGCCGCTGCTGCTGGCCGCCCGAGAGATCGAGCGCGCTCTGGTGCAATATGTCCTTCACCTCGTCCCACAGCGCCGCCTGCCGGAGCACCTTTTCCACCTTGTCCTTCATGTCGGCGTGCGAGGCGGCGCGTGCCAGCCGCAAGACGAAGGCGATGTTCTCGTAGACCGACATCGGGAAGGGCGTCGGCCTCTGGAACACCATGCCGACATGCGCGCGGAGGTCGTCCAGGTCGGTATCCGTGTCGAGGATGTTCTTGCCGTCGATCATCACCTGGCCGGTCGCCCGCTGGTCGGGATAGAGCGCGTAGATGCGGTTGATTGCCCGCAGCAGCGTCGATTTCCCGCAGCCCGAGGGCCCGATGATCGCCGTCACGGCGGTGTCATAAAGCGGCAGGCTGACCCTGTGCAGGACCTGGTCGGCCCCGTAATAGAAGTCGAGGTCGCGCACGACGACCTTCGGGCGCCGCGCCGGTAGTGCATTTCCGCTCGGATCCATGACCGCTCCCATGGGCCAGACGCTGCGGGCTCCGCCGGGATGTATACGCCCAACGGGCCGCCGAGCGTCTTGATCCGAATCAAAGCCCCGGACCGCGATTTCGCCTTCCAATGCAAGGCCGGGGCGTCCGGCTGTCGGGAGAGGGCATCATGACGGAGCATATGATCCGTTCCTTCGACGAAGAGTTGAAGCAGCTGAAGTTCCGCGTCGAGGAGATGGGCAAGTTCACAAGCGGGCAGCTGCTGGCCATCATCGAGGCGGCGGACCACGTCGACCCCGCCCTGGCGATGCGCGTCATCGAGCATGAGCCGCAGGCGGACCGCCAGGAGCGTGAGATCGACGACCTGGTGGTGCGGCTGCTGGCGCTGAGGCATCCGGTCGCGATCGATCTTCGGCAGATTCTCGCCTCCCTGCGAATCGCCAACGAGCTGGAACGCATCTGCGACCACGCGGAGAACATGGCGCATCGGCTCATCGGCAGCCTTCAGGACCAACAGGCGGTGAAGGTGCGCACGCTCGCACCGCTCGCCGACTTCGCCAGCGTCATGGTCCAGGACGCGATGGATGCCTATGCCGCGGTCGACGGCAACAAGGCGCAGGACGTCTGGAATCGCGACAAGCGTCTCGATGAGATGTACAGCAACGTCTTTCGCAGCCTGCTCACCTACATGATGGAGGATCCCAGGCACATCTCGGCGATGGTGCAGATCCTCTTCATAGCGCGCGACATCGAGCGCATCGGCGATCGCGCCACCAACATCGCGGAGATGGTGCGCTACTTCGCCGACGCCACGCCGGTGCCGGAAGAGCGGCCCAAGGCCGATACCACGCGGTCGATGGGAACGCCGCCGGCGCCCGGGGCGGCATAGCCGAGGCAAAGCTGCCCTTCGACCCGCGGATGTGCTAGAACGCCGCGATGAACGAGCTTGCGACGCCGAACAGCATCAAGCCGGAGCGCTTCAACGACGCCGAGGCCGCGGTCAAGCGCCTGCATGACATCTACGACGCCAGCACCGCGCGGCTCCGGGACGCCTTTCGCGCCTATGTCGGCGGCCAGGCCGGGCCGGGCGGGACGCCGTCGGTCCGGATCCGCGCCTGCTACCCGCAGGTGACCATCACGGTGGCGGGCTTCGGCCGGCGCGACACCCTGCTCTCCTACGGCTTCGTCGACCGGCCGGGCACGTTCTCGACCACGGTGACGCGGCCGGACCTGTTCCATGCCTATCTCACCGAGCAGCTCGATCTCCTGATCCGCAATCACCGGGTGCCCGTCGAGGTCGGGATCAGCGAGACGCCGATCCCGGTGCATTTCGCCTTCCACGACGCCATGCATGTCGAGGGCGAACTGACCCGGGAATCGATCCGGCAGCTGCGCAACCTGTTCGACCTTCCCGACCTGACCGAGATGGACGACAGCATCGTCAACGGCACCGCGGTGATCGCGGCGGGCAAGCCGCATCCGCTGTCGCTGTTCACCGCACCCCGGGTCGATTACTCGCTGTTCCGGCTGAAGCACTACACCGCGACCTCGTCGGATCACTTCCAGAACTTCGTGCTCTTCACCAACTACCAGTTCTACATCGACGAGTTCGTGCGCTACGCCCAGGAGCTGATGCGCGGCGACGGCGGCGGCTATGCCGCCTTCGTCGAGCCCGGGGACCGCGTGACGCGCCCCGGCGAGGCGCCGCAGCCGCAGCCGCCGATGCGCCTGCCGCAGATGCCCGCCTATCACCTGGTGATGCCCGACCATTCCGGGATCACCATGGTCAATATCGGCATCGGCCCTTCGAACGCGAAGACCATCACCGACCATATCGCGGTGCTCAGGCCCCATGCCTGGATCATGCTCGGCCATTGCGCCGGCCTCCGGAACACGCAGAAGCTCGGCGACTACGTGCTGGCGCACGGCTATGTGCGCGAGGACCACGTGCTCGACGCCGACCTGCCGGTCTGGGTGCCGGTGCCGGCTTTGGCCGAGATCCAGGTGGCGCTGGAGCGCGCGGTGGGAGAGGTGACCGGGCTCGACGGCCAGGCGCTGAAGAGCGTGATGCGCACCGGCACGGTCGCCACCATCGACAACCGCAACTGGGAGCTCCGCGACTACAAGGAGCCGGTGCAGCGCTTCAGCCAGAGCCGCGCCATCGCGCTGGACATGGAAAGCGCGACCATCGCCGCCAACGGCTTCCGCTTCCGCGTGCCCTACGGCACCCTGCTCTGCGTCTCCGACAAGCCGCTGCACGGCGAGCTGAAGCTGCCGGGCATGGCCGACGCCTTCTACCGCCAGCAGGTCGGCCAGCACCTGAAGATCGGCATCCGCGCCATGGAGCGGCTGCGCGACCTCGGGCTCGACACGCTGCACAGCCGCAAGCTCCGCAGCTTCGACGAGGTCGCGTTCCAGTAGGCCACGCCCGCTTCCGCCGCCCGGCCTCGCGCCGGACGATCGGCAAAGCGTTGGAACGGTCCAAGCTGAACTCCTTCTAAAACCCGCGTGAGCCGCGTCACAGAGCCGCTTCTGTGATCACGGAATCCGCGCTTCCCGTTTGACACCCCGCGCCGATCCCGGCGACATGCGATCCAGGTTCGGCACTTGACAATGTGTATGCGTCACGCATATAAATACATGTACGGCTCATATACCCGGAAACCCTCTTGGGAGAAGCGTCATGGAACGCGACCGCAAGAACAACCGTATACCCAACGGCCTTTCCTTCCTGATGTGGCCCGCCCTGCTGCGGGCGCCCTGGCTGCTGGGCTCGTTCTCCGGCATGGACGACTTCCAGAACCGGGACGGGCACCGGCGCGAGGAGCACCGGCGGCGGAAGTACGACCGCTGAAGCCGTCGGCCCGGCGGGCGATATTTCCGGCGGTTGATATTTATGTGCTCAGCGCATATTTCCCTTGAGGCGGGCGACCCGCCCGGCGATGCTGCCGGGGATGGGGCGGCCGGCATCAGGGACGGGATCATGACCACGTGGCTGGAGAACCAGCTGGGCGCGCTCGGCGTCGCGCTCGGCGACAGCATGGACCACGCCTTCGACGAGGCCTGCGCGGTCGGCGACAGCGCCCCGGCGGCGATGATCCTGATCCACGAGAATCCGGATACCAGGATCGAGGCGCTGGCGCGCTATCTGGCGCTCAGCCATTCCGGCACGGTCCGCCTGGTGGACCGGCTGGCCGAAGCCGGCTGGGTCGCCCGTGAGGCCTGCGAGGACAAGCGCGCCGTCGTGCTGGTCCTGACCAAGGCGGGCACCAGGGTGGCGGAGCGGCTGCTCGAAGGCCGGCGCAAGAGCCTGGCCCGGGCCCTGCACGGGATCAGCGCCGCGGACCGCAAGGTGCTGGAGCGCCTGGTGCCGCAGATGCTGAACAACCTGGTGACCGACAAGGCGGTGGCAGATCATACCTGCCGCTATTGCGACACCAAGGCCTGCGACCGCGAAGGCTGCCCGATCGACGCCTGAGGCCGTTCCCGGGGCGCCGGCTTCACAATTCCGCGAGTTCGGCGGTCGGCGGTGATGCAGCGGGGGCACGGCCGGGACGAAAACGTCGCGGCGCCGGGTGCCGTGCTTGAACCCCCGGTGCCCTTTGGCTAGCCTCGGCCCATGGGTGATCGGGAGCAGATTCCGGCGGTGCCGAGGGAACGGGACGGCGGCGCCTTCCGGCTGGCCAAATTCAAGATCGGCGACGTGGTGAAGCACCGCGTCTTTCCGTTCCGCGGCGTCGTGTTCGACGTCGACCCGGTGTTCGACAACACCGAGGAATGGCTGGCCTCGATCCCCGAGGAGGTCCGGCCGCACAAGAACCAGCCCTTCTACCACCTGCTGGCCGAGAACTCGGACACCACCTACGTGGCCTATGTCTCGGAGCAGAACCTGCTGCATGACGAGACCGGCAAGCCCTGCCGCCATCCGCTGCTGCGCGAGATGTTCGAGAGCCCCAAGCGCGGCGTCTATCGCATGAAGGCGATGAAGCCGAACTGATCAGGCCGCGCGTTCCGGCGGGCTCCAGTCGTATTGCATCTGCCGCGCCGTGCGCTGCGCCGCTTCGGCGCCGAGGATGCGCGCGACCAGGTGCAGGCTCATGCCGATTCCGGCCGAGATGCCGGCCGAGGTGACGACGGCGCCCTCGTCCACGAAGGGCACGTCCTCGCGCACGTCGAGGTCCGGGTGGGCGCGGCGCAGATCGGGGATGTCCTCCCAATGCGTCGTGCAGGCGCGGCCGGCGAGCAGGCCGAGCCGGGCGAGGATGAAGGCGCCGGTGCACACCGACGCCACGAGGCTCGCCTCGCGCGCGGCGGCGCGGATCCAGTCCAGGGTGCGCGCATCCTCGAGCGGCTGGGTGACGATGCCGCCCGGCACGATCAGGATGTCGGCGGCGGGACGATCGGCGAAACAGGCGTTCGGCGTCACCGGCAGGCCGTGGCGCGCGACGACCGGCCTGCGCTCCGCGGCGACGGTCGAGACGCGGAACGGCGCGCAGCCGTCCCGCTTCAGGATCCGGCCGGCGACCGAGAACACCTCGAAGGGCCCGGCGAAATCCAGCACCTCGACCTCGGGAAAGATCAGGATCGCGACGTCGAGACTGCGCCCGGCGAGCAGGCGCCGGAGCCGATGGTCATGGGCGTGTTCACTGGCGCACATGCCCGGCCTGCTCCGCCTCGGGCCCACTCCAGATCGCGCCGAAGCGCTTCCGGTAGTCGGAGGGACCGACGCCGAGCGCGCGCTGCATCGCCCGCGCCATCACGTCGGCGCTGCCGAAGCCGCAGGCGGCGGCGATCTCCTCCACGGTCTGCGACGTGGTCTCCAGCAGCGTGCGCGCCTTCTGCAGGCGCGCCCGCTCGACGAAGCGCGCCGGCGTCGAGCCGGTCTTGGCGCCGAAGGTGCGGGAGAAGTTGCGCGGGCTCATGGCGGCGCGCTCGGCCAGCGCCTCGACCGAGAGATCGGCCTCGGGATGGTCGATGATCCATTCCTGCAGGCGGCGCATGTTGCGGCTCTCGGTCGCCTGCGCCGTGAGATCCACGCTGAACTGCGATTGCCCGCCGGGGCGGCGGCGAAACATGACCAGGCCCTGCGCCACCTTGAGCGCCAGCTGCGGACCGCAATCGTGCTCGATCATGGCGAGCGCCATGTCAATCCCGGCGGTGACCCCGGCCGAGGTCCAGACATTGCCGTCGGCGATGAAGATCGGGTCGCGCTCGACCTTGACCATCGGGTAGCGCGCGGCGAGACGGCCGCAGAACGCCCAATGCGTGACCGCGCGGCGGCCGTCGAGCAGTCCCGCTTCGGCCAGCAGGAACGCGCCGACGCAGACCCCGCCGAGGCGCGGCACCCGGGGCGCCGCCGCGCGCAGCGCCGCGACCAGGGTCGACTGCCGCAGCGCCGCCTCCAGGCCGGACCCGCCGGCCACCAACAGCGTATCGGCCTCGGCCATGGCCTCGAGACCCAGCGTCGCCTCGATCGCGAGGCCGGACGAGGCGCGGACCAGGCCGGGCCGCTCCGCCGCGACGGCCACGCGGTAGCGGCCGCCGGTCGATGTCTCGGCGAACGTCTCCAGCGGCCCGGCGACGTCGAGCAGCTCGACACCCTCATAGGCGAGCACGACGACGCGATGCGGGCGGGATCCAGGATCCGGGGTCACCAGAGTCATGGGACCGATTCTGGCAGGACCGGCGCCTGGCTGAAAGGACAATGATCCGACGATTTCGGCCAACCCAGCTGTTCTCGGCGCCCGCTTGACTCCTGGAATAAAATGAGAACAAAATGCGTCCATAGACGATACGGACAGAACGGCGGAGGGCGAGATGACCAGGAAGATGGCGGGCGACATGAACCGGATCTTGAACCAGCTCGGCGAGGGCGCGGCCTTCGGGGCGCTGATCGGCCTGATCCTCTGGATGCCGCACCTGTTCTGAGGGGACGGCGATCCGAGGGGATGCCCTCGGGAGGCGTTGTGTCTATCTATTGGCATTCACCGCATCGAGGGATGAATGCCAAAGATCGACGGAGACACACGACCCGCCGTTGCGGGAGCACCGGCGCCGCTGGCGGCGCTGCGGGCCTTCCTGGCGCTGGAATCGGCGGGCGGGATCCTGCTGCTGATCGCGGCAGCGGCGGCGCTGCTGCTGGACAACTCGCCGCTTTCGCCGACCTACCGGTCGCTGCTCGAGCTCCATGCCGGCGTGACGCTGGGATCGCTGGCGCTCGAGAAGTCGCTGCTGCATTGGATCAATGACGGGCTGATGGCCGTCTTCTTCCTGCTGGTCGGGCTGGAGATCAAGCGGGAGGTCCTGGAGGGCGAGCTCTCGAGCGCGCGGCAGGTGGCGCTGCCCGGGCTCTGCGCGCTGGGCGGCATGGCGGCCCCGGCGGCGATCTATCTGCTGATCAACCGCGCGACGCCGGAGAACCTGAACGGCTGGGCGATCCCGGCCGCGACCGACATCGCCTTCGCCATGGGGGTCATGGCCCTCCTGGGCCGGCGCGTGCCGGAGGGATTGAAGATCTTCCTGCTGGCGCTCGCCATCATCGACGATCTCGGCGCGATCGTGATCATCGCGCTGTTCTACACGGCCAACCTGTCGCTGCTCTCGCTCGGCCTCGCGGCGATCGGCATCGTCGCGCTCGCGGTGCTGAACCGCGCCGGGGTCACGCGCCTCGCCCCCTATATCCTGGTCGGCGTCTTCATCTGGGTCTGCGTGCTGAAGTCCGGCGTGCATGCGACGCTGGCGGGCGTCGCGATCGGCTTTGCCATCCCGCTGCGGACCCGCGATCCGGGGAGCGCCGACGAGCCGCCGCTGCGCCGCCTGGAGCATGCGCTGCATCCCTGGGTCACCTTCGCGATCATGCCGGTCTTCGCCTTCGCCAATGCGGGCGTGCCCTTGGGCGGGGTCGGCCTCGACACGCTGCTGCAGCCGGTGACGCTGGGCATCGCCGGCGGCCTGTTCCTCGGCAAGCAGCTCGGCGTGCTGGGCGTCGCGGCGCTCGGCGCCGCGGCGGGCGTGCTGCGGCTCCCGCAGGGCGCCACCTGGCCGCAGATGTACGGCACCGCGCTGCTGACCGGGATCGGCTTCACCATGAGCCTCTTCATCGGCACGCTGGCTTTCGCGGCACCGGAAGCGGCGGCGCCGCTCAGGCTCGGCGTGCTGGCCGGATCGATCCTGTCGGCGGTGGCGGGATACGCGGTGCTGCGCCTGGCGCCCGCAGCGAGGGGCTAGCGGCTAGCGGTCGGCCAGCAGCGCGTTGATGCTGGCGGCGAAGGCCCAGACCGGGACGGCGGTCGCGATCATGCCGTTCGACGTGTCGGCGACGGCGTTGTGGATGCCGATGATCTCCGCCCTGCCGTCCTCGAGCAGCAGCAGCGGCGCGCCGGAGACGCCGTAGGTGACGTCGCAGCGGTGCACCAGCAGCGGCACGTCCGAGGCCTCGCCCAGGAGCTGGCAGCCCTGGTGCCGCATCAGCACCTCGGCATAGTCGGCGGCGTAGCCGGCGACGTTCAGCTCGCCCGAGCGGGCGGCGGTCATCACCTGCGGCAGCGAGCGGGTGGAGAGCGGCACCGGCTTGATCGCCATCGGCTGGGCCAGCTCGAGGATCGCCCAGTCGCGGGCCATGGCCTCGGGCTGGGTCGGGTGCAGCGGGTCGTAGCCGGGCGCCACGGTGAAACGCGCCGCCACCGCATGCGCGGCATAGGCGCCGCGATGATAGCCGGCGACGAAATGCACCTCGGCGGGGCGGGTCCAGCGCCGGTCCGCCATGTTGTAGAGGCAATGCGCCGCGGTCAGCACCTGGCGCGGGCCGATCAGGACGGCGGTGCAATGGCCGCCGATCTCGCGGTTGAGGCGGCCGATGGCGATCCAGGGCCAGCGCGTGGAATCCGCCGGCACGCGCTCGTCGCTGCCGGAGAGTCGGGTGGTGCGCCAGGGCAACGTGCGCAGCTGCGCGCCGGCGGGCGGCGTCGCACCGGCCGAGGCGGTGACCGCGCTGGAATCGTCGGCGCGCGCCGAGGGCGCGAACGGCGCGGCGGCGATCGCCCACAGGGCGAACAGCGCGGCGCCGAAGGCGGCGATGAAGCGTTCAGCCCGCAACGATCGAGTTCTCGAACAGGATGCCGACCAGGGCGGCCAGCAGGAGCGCGGCGCCGCCGAGCGCAACGACGATGGAGCGGCTGATCCGGTCCATCGGGCGGAGCTCGCGGTCGAAGGCGCGGCGCGCCGGGCTGCGCAATTCCTTGCCGACCAGCAGCACCATGTAGACGCCGCCGAGGAACGGCACGCGCAAGCTGAAGCGCGCATCGATCGGATGGCGGCGCGGCTGGGTCGAGCCGCTGGCGCGGCGGATCGCGCCGATCTGCTCGGGCGTCAGGCTGTCGAGGATGTCCTTCGGCAGGCGCCGGAGCACGATCTCGCCACGCACGTCATCCATCAGCATCGGGGAGGCTCCGCCGCGAATTTGCTGCGGCGAGCATCGCAACAGATGTTTAATGGAGGGTGAAGGAACGGCCCGAAATTATACCGTTCGGGCATATACTTAGGGTGTCCGGCCGCCGGTTATCGATGGCGCCGCAACTGGCAGGCGGGCGGTACTTAAGCTAGTCTTAACCGTGATTGAGACGAAAATCGGCGGAAATCCGCGAGACGGCCGTTCAAGAGCCGAGAACAAACTCACCAGGGGATCGCGAAGCATCATGCGAGCCGAAAATCTCAAGGCGAAGCTCACCGACGACGTTCTGAAATTCGTCGGCGAGCGGATCGAGCGTCCGCGCGCGAAGCAGGTCGAGGATTTCGTGCGCGCCTTCTATGCGAACGTCGCCTCCGACGACATCGCGGGCCAGCCGGCCGAGGACCTGTTCTCGGCGGCGCTTTCGCTGCTGAACTTCGCGCTGAAGCGCCCGCCCGGCCAGCCCAAGATCCGGGTCTTCAACCCCGAGATCGAGGAGCACGGCTGGCAGAGCCCGCACACCGTGATCGAGATCGTCAACGACGACATGCCGTTCCTGGTGGATTCGGTGACCGCCGAGCTGAACCGCCAGGACGTCGCCGTGCATCTCGTCATCCACCCGATCATGCGGATCGAGCGCGACGCCGCCGGCAAGCTGGTCTCGATCGGCAAGAAGGACGCGCCGGCGGAATCGGTGATGCAGCTCCGGGTGGCGCAGGCCGCGACCTTCGCGCGCATGGACGAGATCAAGGCGAGCCTGCTCGCGGTGCTGGCCGACGTCCGCACCGCGGTCGCCGACTGGAAGCCGATGCGCGACGAGCTCGCCGCCGCGATCCGCGAGGCGGAGGCCAAGCCGGGCGACCTCGATCCCGCCGAGGCGGCGGAATCCCTCGCCTTCCTGAACTGGGTCGCGGACGACCACTTCACCTTCCTCGGCTATCGCGAATACGAGCTGACCGGCGGCCAGAAGGGCGCCAGCTACAAGATCGCCGAGGGCGCGCCGGCGCTCGGCATCCTCAAGGACTGGAACGTGCGCGTCTTCGAGGGCATCCGCAACCGCGACGATGCGCCGTCCGAGGTCCGGAGCTTCATCGCCCAGCCCAAGCCCCTGCTGGTCACCAAGGCCAGCCTGCGCTCGACCGTGCACCGCGACGCGCCGATGGATGCGATCGGCATCAAGCGCTTCGACAAGAAGGGCCGCGCCGTCGGCGAGCGGCTGTTCGTCGGCCTCTTCACCTCGGCCGCCTACAGCCGCAGCCCCTGGGACATCCCCCTGCTCCGCCACAAGGTCGAGCAGGTGACCAAGCGGGCAGGCTTCGCCCCCAGCAGCCATGACGACAAGTCGCTGCAGCACATCCTGGACACCTTCCCGCGCGACGAGCTGTTCCAGGCCTCCGAGGACGACCTCTACGACATCGCGATCGGCATCCTGCACCTGCAGGAGCGGCAGCGCGTCGCGCTGTTCGTGCGGCGCGACCCTTATGAGCGCTTCGTCTCCTGCTTCGTCTACCTGCCGCGCGACCGGCACACGACGGCACTCCGGCTGCAGATCCAGGACATCCTGACCAACGCCTATGACGGCAAGGTCTCCACCTGGTACACGCATATGAGCGACGGACCGCTGGCGCGGCTCCACATCATCGTCGCCACCAGGCCGGGGCAGATCCCGAACGTCGATCTCAAGGAACTGGAGCATCAGATCGCCGACGCCTGCCGCTCCTGGCGCGACCGCCTGAAGGAGGCGCTGGTCGACATCAAGGGCGAGGCCACCGGTCTCGCGCTGCTGAAACGCTACGACGAGGCCTTCCCCGCAGGCTTCCAGGAGGAGTTCGGCGCCCGGGCCGCGGTCGGCGACATCGAGCGCATCGAGCAGGCGCAGAAGAGCGCGACGCCGCCGATCAACCTCTACCGGCCGGTCGAGGCCGCCGGCAACGAGCTGCACCTGAAGCTGTACCGCGCCTCGGAGAAGATCGCGCTCTCCAATGTGCTGCCCTCGCTGGAGAACTTCGGGCTGAAGGTGATCAGCGAGAACGCCTACAAGGTCGAGCCCGCGGGCACCGAGGAGCCGACCTGGATCCACGACTTCTCCATGGTCACGACCGACGGCAGCGAGATCGACGTCGCCGAGCTCCGCGACCGGTTCCAGGACGCCTATGGCCGGATTTGGACCGGCGAGATGGAGGATGACGGCTTCAACCGCCTGGTCCTGGCGGGCCTGGGCTGGCGCGACGTGACGCTGATCCGCGCCTATTGTAAGTACCTGCGCCAGGCCGCCATCGCGTTCAGCCAGGCCTATATGGAGGCGACGCTCTGCGGCAATGCCGGCATCACCAGGGCGATCGTGAAGCTGTTCCATCTCAGGAACGATCCCGACTTCGCCGGCGACCGCGTGGCCGGAAGCGCCGCGATCACCGACGAGATCGAGAAGGCGCTGGAGGCGGTCACCAATCTCGACGACGACCGCATTCTCAGGCGCTATGCCAACGCCGTCATCAACACGCTGCGCACCAACTTCTTCCAGCCCGCCAAGGGTGGCGGGGTGAAGGACTACGTCTCCTTCAAGCTCGATTCGCAGAAGCTCGACGAGCTGCCCTTGCCGCGGCCCCTGGTCGAGGTCTCGGTCTATGCGCCGCGGATGGAGGGCGTCCATCTCCGGGGCGGCAAGGTCGCCCGCGGCGGCATCCGCTGGTCCGACCGCAGGGAGGACTTCCGCACCGAGATCCTGGGCCTGATGAAGGCGCAGATGGTGAAGAACGCCGTCATCGTGCCGGTCGGCTCCAAGGGCGGCTTCGTGGTGAAGCGCCCGCCGGCACCCGGCCCGAACGGCCAGGTCGACCGCGAGGCGATGGCCGCCGAGGTCGTGCATTGCTACCAGACGCTGATGCGCGGCCTGCTCGACATCACCGACAACCTGGTGGGCGGCAAGGTGGTGGCGCCGCCCCGCGTCGTGCGTCATGACGGCGACGATCCCTACCTGGTGGTCGCGGCCGACAAGGGCACCGCGACCTTCTCCGACATCGCCAATGCGGTCAGCCGCGATTACGGCTTCTGGCTGGACGACGCGTTCGCCTCCGGCGGCTCGGCCGGCTACGACCACAAGAAGATGGGCATCACCGCCCGCGGCGCCTGGGAGAACGTCAAGCGGCATTTCCGCGAGATCGGCGTCGATATCCAGGCGCAGGACTTCACCTGCATCGGCGTCGGCGACATGTCCGGCGACGTGTTCGGCAACGGCATGCTGCTCTCGCCGCATACCAAGCTGGTCGCCGCCTTCAACCACATGCATATCTTCATCGACCCCAACCCCGATCCCGCAAAGTCGATCGCCGAGCGGCAGCGCCTGTTCGACCTGCCGCGCTCGGCCTGGAGCGACTACAATACGGCGCTCATCTCGCCGGGCGGCGGCGTCTACGAGCGGCGCGCCAAGTCGATCAAGCTGTCGCCCGAGGCGCAGGCGCTGCTCGGGCTGAAGAAGGACCACGTCACGCCCAACGAGCTGATCAAGGCGATCCTGACCGCCGAGGTCGATCTCCTGTTCCTCGGCGGCATCGGCACCTACGTGAAGGCCACCGACGAGACCAATCTGGAGGTCGGCGACCGCACCAACGACGCGCTGCGCATCAACGCCGCCGATCTGAAATGCAAGGTGGTGGGCGAAGGCGCCAATCTCGGCTTCACCCAGCGCGGCCGCATCGAGGCGGCGCTGAACGGCCAGCGCATCAACACCGACGCGCTCGACAACTCGGCGGGCGTCGACACCTCCGACCACGAGGTCAACATCAAGATCCTGCTCAACGAGGCGGTCGCCAGCGGCGACCTCACCATGAAGCAGCGGGACAAGATCCTGGCCTCGATGACCGACGACGTGGGGCGGCTGGTGCTGCGCCACAACTACCTGCAGTCCCAGGCGCTGTCGGTGGCGGAGTCGCTGAGCTACACCCTGCTCGACCAGCAGAGCCGGTTCATGCGCAGCCTGGAGCGCGGCGGCAAGCTCGACCGCGCGATCGAGTTCCTGCCCGACGACGAAACCATGCGCGAGCGCCTGGTGCAGCGCATCGGCCTGACCCGGCCGGAGCTCGCCGTGCTGCTCGCCTATTCCAAGACCACGCTCTATGACGAGCTGCTGCCCTCCGACCTGCCCGACGATCCCAGGCTGGTCGAGGACCTGATCGATTACTTCCCGCCGGCGATCAAGTCGGAGTTCCGGCCGCAGATCGAGAAGCACCGCCTGCGCCGCGAGATCATCGCCACCCTGGTGACCAACTCGCTGGTCAACCGCATGGGCTCGACCTTCATCCACGTGGTGCGCGAGAAGACCGGGCAGCCGGCCTCGGCGATCGCGCGGGCCTATGCGATCACCCGCGAGACCTTCCGCTTCCGCAAGCTCTGGGCGGCGATCGAGGCGCTGGACAACAAGGTCGAGGCCAGGGTCCAGACCCAGATGCTGATCGAGATCAACCGGCTGGCGGAGCCGGCGACGCTCTGGTTCCTCCGGAACGGCGCGCATCCGCTGGACGTGTCCAGTCTGCTGGCCGAGGCCAAGCCCGGCATCATGGCGCTCGAAGCCTGCATGTACGGCCTGATCTCCGACCCCGACCGCGAGGAGCTCGACCAGACCCGCCAGGCGCTGGTCGACAAGGGCGTGCCCGAGGATCTCGCCAAGCGGGTCGCCACCATGTCGCATCTCGTGTCCTCGCTGGACATCGTGCGGATCGCGACCCGGGCCGGGATCAAGGTCGAGGAAGCCGCGGCGGTCTATTACCGCGTCGGCACGCTGTTCTATCTCGACTGGCTGCGCGAAGGCGCCCGCAAGCTGATCGGCGACAACCATTGGGACCGGCTGGCGGTCTTCGCCATCATCGACGATCTCTACGGCCATCAGCGCGACCTGACCTCCGCGGTGCTGGCCGAGGCGCGGGATGCCGGCGGCACGCCCGATGCGGCGGCGGCAATCGAGGCCTGGCGCGCCAAGCGCGCGGTCTCGGTGCAGCGGATCGACCAGCTCTTCGGCGACCTGCGCCAGGTCGGCAAGATCGAGCTCTCCATGCTCGCCGTCGCCAACCGCGCGCTCCGGAGCGTGATGGAATGACTCCCGCCGCGGGGCAAGCCCGCGCATGACGTATTGATGCGCGGTCACCCGCGGGCTCGACCCGCGGGTCTCTATCCGAAGCCAACGCAATGGGGGACCTTTCTTGGACGACCGGACATACGACATCGCCGTGGTAGGCGGCGGTGTATTCGGCCTCGCGACCGCGCTGGAGCTGGCGCGGCGCGGGCGCACGGTGGCGGTGATCGACCGGCTGGGGAGCGGCCATCCCGCGACCTCGTCGACCGGCGCCTCGCGCAGCATCCGCATCGCCTATGACCAGCCGCTCTATGTGCGCCTCGCGGTGGAGGCGATCGAGAGCTGGCGGCGGCTCGAAGGCGAGACCGGCCGCAGGATCCTGCATCTGACCGGGCAGATCGACCTGGGCCCGGAGAAGAAGCTGCGCTCGATCCAGGACACGGTGCACAGCCTCGGCGGCACGATCACGATGTGCGATGCCGCCGGCCTCCGCCGCCACATGCCGGAACTGGCGCCGCGCGCCGACGAGGTCGGCCTGTTTCATGCCGATGGCGGCACGGTGATGGCGGAGCAAGGCATGCTGGCCCTGGCCGAGGCGGCGAAGCGCAAGGGCGTGGCGATCTTCGCGCCGGAGCGCGTGACCGGGATCGACCTCGGCACGACGCCGGCGACCGTCGTCACCGACAAGCAGCGCCTGCGCGCGACCCGCGTCGTCCTGTCGGCGGGTCCGTGGAGCGGCGCGCTGCTGGAGAGTCTCGGCATCCACGTGCCGCTGGCGCCGGCGGTGGCGCAGGTGACCTTCCTCGACGCGCCCGGCCAGGTCGCCCGGCCGGGCGTCGCCGAATGGGAGACCTACGAAACCGGCGGCGTCTACGGCCATCCGGTGCCGGGCATCGGCTACAAGATCGCGCTCGACGCGGGCGCCGCCGGCTGGGACCCCGACGTCACCGAATGGACGCCCGATCCGCAGGAGGAGCGGCGCATCCTCGAATGGGTCGCGCAGCGCATGCCCGGCATGCCGCGCAAGGTGCAGCGCACCCAGCGCCATCCCTGGACCATGACGCCGGACGCGGATTTCATCGTCGATAGCCGCGGCGCGCTCACGCTCGCCTGCGGCTGCTCCGGGCACGCGTTCAAGTTCGGGCCGGCCCTGGGACGCCTGGTCGCCGACGTGATGGACGGCATCGGCGCCCCGGCCGAGCTCAAGCTGGACCGGCCGGGACTGAAGCGCGCGGTGTCGCCCACCGACCCGATCGTCCGGTAGAACGCCGCCGCAGGGCGCTATCGCTTCACGCGCTCCGCGGCGATCTTCTCGATGCGCGCTTTCAAGTCCGGGTGCTGGTGCATCAGCCGGTCGAAGTCGGCGCGGTCGAGCACCAGCAGGCGGCATTCGCCGAGCGCGGTCACCGTGGCGTTGCGCGTCGTGTCGAGCAGCAGGCCGACCTCGCCGAAGAACTGGCCCTTGCCGAGGCGCACCGTGGGCTCGACCTCCACCTCGACCTCGCCGTCCATGATGAAGAACATCGCATCGGCCGGCTCGCCGCGGCGCACGATCGCCTGGCGCTCCGGCACGATCTGCGGCTTCAGCAGGCGCGCGATGGCCGCGATCCGGGTCGCGTCGAGCCCGGCGAACAGCGGCACCTTGGCGACCGCGTTCCAGGTGACGACGAAATCGCGGCGCCGGATCTCCGCGGCGAAGCCGGTGGCGAGGATGCCGGCCGGCACCGCGAACATGGCGATGCCGAGCAGCATCACCATGCCGCCGAACAGCCGCCCGACCGCGGTGACCGGCGTCATGTCGCCGTAGCCGACCGTCGCCATGGTGACGATGCCCCACCAGAGCGCCCGCGGGATCGAGCTGAAGACCGAGGGCTGCGCGTTGCGCTCCAGCAGGTACATGATGCCGGACGAGATCACGAGCAGGACCAGCATCACCAGCAGCGCCGCGGCGAGCGCGCGCCATTCGCTCCGCAGCACCGTCGCCACCAGGGAGAGCGCCGGCGTCAGGCGCGACAGCTTGAACAGCGAGAGGAGCTGCGCGATCAGCAGCGGGTCGCGCGCCTCCGGCACGGCGAGGCCGATCAGCGGCGCGGCGGCCAGCAGATCGACCAACCCGATGAAGGAGAGGACGTAGCGCCGCCGCGCATGGCCCATCCCGGGATTGAGCAAGGGCGCCCGCCAGATGCGCCAGAGATACTCAACGAGGAACATGACGGAGGCGGCGCCCGCCGCCAGCGCGCAGTCGAAGCGCTCGAAGCCGGGCAGGTCGGGCAGCGTGACGATGGCGGCGCTGGAGACCGAGAGCAGGATGGCCACGACCAGCCCGATCCGCGCCGGCCAGTTCACCCGCCCGTCGGCCGCGTCGATGTCGAGCAGATGCAGGAAGCGGTTGCGGCCGGTCGCGGCGGTGGTCATGGCGGCGCGCCTCTCCACTTACATCGTCATGGTCGGCCCAGGCCGGCCGTGACGATCAAGAACGAGGACATGGCGAAGCGACCCCGGAGGCGCTCACCCGCGATTGACGCGGTTGTCGATCAGGTCCTTCACCACGTTGGGATCGGCGAGGGTCGAGATGTCGCCGAGGTTGCCGAACTCGTTCTCGGCGATTTTCCTGAGGATGCGGCGCATGATCTTGCCGGAACGGGTCTTCGGCAGGCCCGGCGCCCATTGCAGCATGTCCGGCGAGGCGATCGGGCCGATCTCCTTGCGGACCCACTGGATCAGCTCCTTGCGCAGCCCGTCGCTCGGCTCCTCACCGGCTTTCAAGGTGACGTAGGCGTAGATGCCCTGGCCCTTGATGTCGTGCGGATAGCCGACGACCGCGGCCTCGGCGACCTTCGGATGCGCGACCAGCGCGCTCTCCACCTCGGCGGTGCCGAGGCGGTGGCCCGAGACGTTGATCACGTCATCGACGCGGCCGGTGATCCAGTAATAGCCGTCGGCGTCGCGGCGGCAGCCATCGCCGGTGAAGTACTTGCCCTTGTAGGTGCTGAAATAGGTGTCGGCGAAGCGCTTGTGGTCGCCGTAGACCGTGCGCATCTGGCCGGGCCAGGAATCGGCGATGCAGAGATTGCCCTCGGTGGCGCCCTGCAATTCGGCGCCGTTGGCATCGACGATGACGGGCTTGATGCCGAACAGCGGCTTGGTGGCCGAGCCGGGCTTCAGCCTGGTCGCGCCGGGCAGCGGCGAGATGAGGATGCCGCCGGTCTCGGTCTGCCACCAGGTGTCGACGATCGGGCAGTGGTGCCGGCCGACCACGCGGTGGTACCAGAGCCAGGCCTCGGGATTGATCGGCTCGCCGACCGAGCCCAGGAGCCGGAGGCTCTTCAGGCTGCATTTCTGCACCGGCGCCTCGCCCTCGCGCATCAGGGCGCGGATCGCGGTGGGTGCCGTATAGAAGATGTTGACCTGGTGCTTGTCGCAGACCTGCCAGAAGCGCGAGGCGTCGGGATAGTTGGGCACGCCCTCGAACATCAGCGTGGTCGCGCCGTTGGCCAGCGGTCCGTAGACGATGTAGCTGTGCCCGGTGACCCAGCCCACATCCGCCGTGCACCAGTAGATGTCGCCGTCGTGGTAGTCGAAGACGAGGTGGTGGGTCAGCGACGCGTAGACCAGGTAGCCGCCGGTCGTGTGCAGCACGCCCTTGGGCTTGCCGGTCGAGCCCGAGGTGTAGAGGATGAAGAGCGGGTCCTCCGCGTTCATCTCCTCGGGCTTGCAGTCCTTGGCGACCTTGGCGATCTCGTCGTGGTACCAGAAGTCGCGGCCGCTCTGCATCGCGACATTGCCGCCGGTGCGCTTCACCACGATGGTCGTGGTGACCGACGGGCAGTGCTTCAGCGCCTCGTCCACGTTGGCCTTCAGCGGGATCTTCTTGCCGCCGCGGAGGCCCTCGTCGGCGGTGATGACGAAGTTGGACTCGCAGTCCTGGATGCGCCCGGCGAGGCTGTCCGGCGAGAAGCCGCCGAAGACGACGGAATGGATCGCGCCGATCCGCGCGCAGGCGAGCAGCGCATAGGCCGCTTCCGGGATCATCGGCAGGTAGACGGTGACGCGGTCGCCCTTCTTGACCCCATGCGCCTTCAGCACGTTGGCGAGGCGGCAGACCTGCTCGTGCAGCTCGGCATAGGTGATCTTCCTGTCGTCCTTGGGGTCGTCGCCCTCCCAGATGATCGCGGTCTGGTTGGCGCGCCTGGCGAGGTGCCGGTCGATGCAATTGGCCGAGACGTTGAGCGTGCCGTCGTAATACCAGCGGATCCGGACGTCGCCGGTGTAATCGACGTCCTTCACCTTGGTGAAGGGCTTGATCCAGTCGATGCGCCGGCCCTGCTCCGCCCAGTACGCTTCCGGATCGGCGACCGAGCGCCTGTAGGTCTCCTCGTACTGCTCGGCGTTCACCCAGGCGCGCTTGGCCGCGCTGTCGGGTACCGGAAACTCCGTCTGGTCGCTCATGCCCGCTTTCTCCCCATCCAGGCGTTTGTGCGGCCCCTGGCGGGCCGGTTTGCACGATTATCGACGCAAAAACAGGGAGATGACAAGCGGAAGACATGAGGAGCCGAGCCCCCTCACCGGTGCCAGGACGCCGCAGGGATCATGGCAAACGGGGCGCGGCGCCGGCCGGCCGGTCGTCGCCCGCCCGGTACCAGTCGACGTTGCGGGTGGCGATCATCGCGGCCAGCAGCGCCAGGAACAGCGCGGCCGTGCCGGAAAGCAGCGCGTAATCCTCCATCTGCAGCAGCACGTACATATAGGCCTGGACCGCCGCCAGCAGCGCCGCCGTCGCGTAGCCGAGCCGGCGGCTCATGGTGCGCCAGGCATACCAGGCGATGAGCGCGATGTCGGCGAGGCTGGCCAGGACATAGGCCGGGCCGAAGCCGATCTGCTCCGAGAGCGAGAGCAGCAGCAGGTAGAAGAGGCAGAGCGCCGCGCCCACCAGCAGGTATTGCACGGGATGCACGCGCCGGCCCGTCGGGCCCCGGGCGATCAGCCCGTTGATGAAGATGGTCGCGAAGGTGAGGCCGATCACCAGCACGCCGTATTTCAGGATGCGGTCGGTCTGCTGGTGCACGTCGCCGGGCTCGACGAAGCCGACGCCGACGGCGGTGTTCCAGAGATTCTCCGGGTTGACCTCGCCGACCCGCCAGGAGGACGGAAAGGCGCGGGTCAGCGCCCCCAGCGACCAGCGCGCGGTGAAGCCGCGGCCGGTGATGGTGCGGTCATCCGGCAGGCTGCGGCCGGAGAAGTCGGGGTGCGGCCAATCCGCGTCGATGCTGACCGCGGTCTGGTCGGCCAGCGGCGCGAAGCCCAGCGACGACGAGCCGCGGAACTCGAGAGCGACGGCGAAGTCCACCGGCCCGGCGAGGTCGGCCGCGCCCAGCGGCGTCGCGGCGGAGAGGCTGGAGGAGAGCATGCTCTCCTGCTGCACGGCGTCGGCCCCGACCGGCGGCAGCGATCCCAGCGCGAGGCTGAGACTGCGCACGGCGGAGATGTCGGCGATGCCGATCAGCAGCCGTGCGCCGCTCCAGTCGATCATCTCCGGCGCGACGTCGGGCCGCGGCGCCGAGAGGCCGGCAAAGCTGCCGGTGAGCTTCGCCGTGCCGCCATAGACCAGCACCTGGTAGATGCTCTTGGCGCGGCGCTCGGTCCTGGCCGAGGCCTCGATGTCGAGATGCTTCGGCAGGAAGAAGAGATGGCTGACGGCGGTGCGCGGATTGGCGTCGGTGCCGCCCTCGGTGACGTAGCGGTAAGGAACGGCGAGGATCGGGCCGACGATGGTCTGCGCCCCGCCCCACTGGCCGGTGATCAGCGACTCGACCTCGGACTTGCGGCTCTCGCGCTCCTGCAGCAGGTCGCCGATCATGCCGAGCGGGATCAGCAGGATCAGCGTCAGCAGGCCCAGGAAGAAGGCGCGCTTGGTCGCCTCGAAGCCGGCGGCGCCCAAGCCGAACCGGCGATGCCACGGCTGCGTTCGCGCCGCGCGCCGCGGCGGCTCCTGACTCGGATTGGCAGGATGGTCGATGGTCATGAAAGTCCCCACTTGCTCTCTGTGTCCCCGCGGAGCAGCGTGCAAGCCCGCCGCGACGGCGAGGCGGCCGTCCGGGGGCGGAAATGCGGCGAAGTCGGGGAATGACGGAGGAAAGTCGAGATGAAGACCCAGCAGCAGAAAGCCGAGGCCTTCCGCCGGCTCCATGAAGCCGGCACCTTCGTCATCCCGAATCCCTGGGACGTCGGCAGCGCCAGGATCCTCGCCGATCTCGGCTATCAGGCGCTGGCGACCACCAGTGCGGGCTTTGCCTTCTCGATCGGCAAGCCGGACGGCGACGCCATCGTCGGGCGCGACAATACGCTGGCCAATTTCGCCGAGATCGTGAACGCGACGGATCTCCCGGTCAGCGCCGACCTGCAAGGCGGCTTCGGCAAGGATCCCAAATCCGTCGCGGAGACCATCCGGCGCGCGGCGGCGATCGGGCTCTGCGGCGGATCGATCGAGGATGCGACCGGCGATCCGGCGGACCCGATCCACGATTTCGGCTTCGCCAAGGAGCGCGTCGCCGCTGCGGTCGAGGCGGCGCGTGCGGCCGAGCATCCGTTCATGCTGACGGCGCGGGCGGAGAATTTCCTGGTCGGCAATCCCGATCTCGACGACACGATCAAGCGCCTGCAGGCGTTCCAGGAACTGGGCGCCGACGTGCTCTACGCGCCGGCGCTGCGCAACGAGGCAGAGATCACCAGCGTGGTGAAGGCGGTCGATCGGCCCATCAACGTGCTGGTGGGTGCCCGCACCAACCCGCTGACCGTCGCCGACCTCGCGCGGATCGGCGTGCGGCGGATCAGCGTCGGCAGCGGCTTCTATCTGGCGGCGATGGGCGCGTTCTATCGGGTCGCCAAGGACATGAAGGAAAAGGGCACGGTGACTTTCCCCGAGGGCGCCATGCCGTACGGGCAGCTGAACAGTCTGTTCGCGAAGTAGGTCGGCGCCCGCTTTTCGTCTTGGTCCGCGAAGGCGGAGGATGACGAGATAAGAACGGCGGCGCCGAGCCTATACCTTCGCGCCGCCCATCTTGCAGACGGCCTTCCACTGCGCGGCGGTGACCGGCTGCACCGAGAGGCGCGAGTTCTTCACCAGCACCATGTCGCTCAGGGCCGGCGTCGCCTTGATCTCCGCCATGGTGACCGGCTGCTTCATCGGCGCCACCGGCTTCACGTCGACCTGGACGAACTTGCCGGTCTTGTCGCTGGGATCGGGATAGGCCTCCTTCACGATCTCGCAGATGCCGACCACGGCGAGGCCCTCGTTCGAGTGGTAGAAGAAGGCGTGGTCGCCCTTCTTCATCGCCTTGAGGTTCGCGGCGGCCTGGAAGTTGCGCACGCCGCTCCAATTGGTCTTGCCGTCCTTGTTGAGCTGCTCCCAGGAATAGGCGGAGGGCTCGGACTTCATCAGCCAGTACTGCATCGGAACCTCGCTATTTGGGGAAGCTCTTCTTGGTGCCGTGAACGGTGACCGACTGGAACAGGCCGGCCTTGGCGTAAGGGTCGCCCTTCAGGAAGGAGTCCATCGCCGCGCGGTCGGCCACGTCGAGCACCAGCAGGCTGCCGATCATCGCCTCCTTGTCGTCGAGGAGCGGACCGGCGAAGAGCAGCTTGTCGTTGTTGGCGGTCAGGTACTCGACATGCTTGGGCCGGTTCGCCATGCGGATCTCGAGGGCGCCGGGCTTGTCGAGGCAATAGGCCATGAACTGCATTGAACGTCTCCTTTACACAACCCAATCCGAATGGAAGCAGCAGGGTGCGCGACGGCAATCACCGTCACGCCTTCACGCCGGCGCCGCGCAGGGCGGGCGCCTCCGCATCCAGCGGCCAGCGCGGGCGCGGGGCGAAGTCGAGCGCGTCGGTCTCGCCGCGCTTGAAATGCTCGAGGCCGGCCCAGGCGATCATGGCCGCATTGTCGGTGCAGAGCCGGATCGGCGGCGCCACCAGGGGCAAGCCCGCCCGCGCCGCCACCTCGGCCAAAGCCGCGCGCAGCCGCTGGTTGGCGGCGACGCCGCCCGCGACGACCAGCGCGGTGATGCCCGGCACGGTCTCGCGCGCCAGGGCGATCGCGCGCCGGGTGCGGTCGGCGACGGATTCGGCGACCGCCTGCTCGAAGCCGGCGGCGAGGTCGGCGACCGTCGCCGCGTCGAGCGCGCCTCGCTTCGACAGCGTTTCGACGCGCTGGCGCAAGGCGGTCTTCAACCCGCTGAAGGAGAAATTGCAGTCCGGCCGTCCCAGCATCGGCCGCGGCAGGTCTCCGGCCGGCGCCGTCGCGCCCTTCGCCGCGCGCTCGATCGCCGGGCCGCCGGGATAGCCGAGGCCCAGCAGCTTGGCCGCCTTGTCGAAGGCCTCGCCCGCCGCGTCGTCGATCGTGGCACCGAGCCGGCGATAGCGGCCGACATCCTCGACCACCAGGAGCTGGCAATGGCCGCCGGAGACCAGCAGCAGCAGATAGGGGAATTTCACGTCGTCGGACAGCCGAGCGCTCAGGGCATGGCCTTCGAGGTGGTTGACGGCGAGGAAGGGCTTATGGTGAACGGCGGCGATCGCCTTGGCCATGGTGACGCCGACGATGACGCCGCCGATCAGGCCCGGCCCGGCCGTCGCGGCGATGGCGTCGAGATCGGCAAAATCGACGTTCGCCGCGCGCATGGTCTCGGCGATCAGCGGCGCCAGATGCTCCAGATGGGCGCGCGCCGCCACTTCGGGCACCACGCCGCCATAGGGGCGGTGCTCCTCGAGCTGCGAGAACAGCCGCTCCGCCAGCACCCGGCGGCGGTCATCGACGATGGCCGCGGCGGTCTCGTCGCAGCTCGATTCGATGCCCAGGACGATCATGGACGGCCTTAAGAGTCGCGTGGTTGCAATCGGCCGCTCGGCCCGGCTACAAGGGCGGCGCCCCGGGTGGGGGCGTGCGGCGGCGGAGCAGTTATGGCGGTTTCCGGAAGGATGATCAACCGGAGCAAGGCGTGCTGAAGATCGGAACCCGGGGCAGCCCCCTGGCGCTCGCCCAGGCGGAACTCACCCGCGCCGCCCTGCTGGCGGCGCATCCGGCGCTGGCCGACCCGGGTATAGAAATCCTGCCGATCCGCACCACCGGCGATAAGGTTCAGGACCGCACGCTCGCGGCGATCGGCGGCAAGGGCCTGTTCACCAAGGAGATCGAGGAGGCCCTGATCGACGGCCGCGTCGATCTCGCGGTGCACTCGATGAAGGACATGCCGACCTTCCTGCCCGACGGGCTGATGATCGGCGCCATGCTGGAGCGCGAGGATCCCCGCGACGCCCTGATCTCGCCGGTCGCCGACAGCATCGCGGCGCTGCCCAAGGGTGCGGTGGTCGGCACGGCGTCGCTGCGGCGCCAGGCGCAACTGCTGCTGAAACGCCCCGATCTCACCATCCAGCCGCTGCGCGGCAACGTCGGCACGCGGCTCGACAAGCTGGCGCGCGGCGAGGCGGCGGCGACCCTGCTGGCGCTCGCCGGGCTGAAACGCCTCGGCAAGGCGGGTGCCGCGACCGCGATCCTCGGCCTCGACGAGATGCTGCCCGCGGTGGCGCAGGGCGCCATCGGCATCGAGGTGCGCGCCGGCGATTCCCGCCTGCGGGGTTTGGTCGCGGCGATCGATCACGCGCCGACTTCGATCGCGGTCGCCGCGGAGCGCGCGATGCTCGCCGTGCTCGACGGTTCCTGCCGCACGCCGATCGCCGGCCATGCCGCGATCAACGGTGCGCAGCTCCGGCTGCGCGGCCTGGTCGCACTGCCGGACGGCACCGAGTCGCATCTCGCCGAAGACACCGGGAATGCGACGTTGGACGACGCGGCCGCGCTCGGCCGCGCGCTCGGCGAAAGGTTGAAGGCGCTGGCGGGGCCGGACTTCCTGGCTTAGGCTTGCGGCGTGGGGACAATGCGGGGGATGCGGGGCGAAGAGGGCTTTTGACATGCATGCATTGATCACCCGGCCGCTCGAGGACGCGAAGCCGCTCGCCGACCTGCTGCAGGCGCGCGGGGTCGATGCCGTGGTCGAGCCGCTGCTGGAGATCGCGGCGACGCCGAATGCCGAGATCGAGCTCGACGGCGTCCAGGCGCTGCTCTTCACCAGCGCCAACGGCGTGCGTGCCTTCGCCGCGCATTCGACGCGCCGCGACCTCAAGGTGCTGACCGTGGGCGAGGGCTCGGCAGAGGCGGCGCGCGCGGCCGGTTTCAAGGATGTGACCGCCGCGGGCGGCGACGTCGATGCCCTCGCCGCCCTGGTCATCGCGCGGCTCGATCCCCAGGGCGGAGCGCTGTTCCACGGCGCCGCCTCGGTGCTGGCCGGCGATCTCCAGGGCAAGCTCGAGGCCGCGGGATTCACGCTGCGCCGCGCCGTGCTCTACGAGGCCAAAGCCGCCGCCGCCTTCTCGCCCGAGACGCGGATGAACCTGGCGCTGGGCGGAATCGACATGGTGCTGCTGTTCTCGCCGCGCACCGCCCGCACCTTCGCGGCACTCTGGCGCAACGCCGAGCAGCCGAGCCTGCACAAGACGAGCGCGCTCTGCCTCAGCGGCGCGGTCGCCCGCGAGGTCGCCGAGCTCGGCTGGCAGCGGATCGAGACTGCCGCGCATCCCGACCAGGAATCGATGCTGGCCCTGGTCGAGGCCGAGATCGAGCGGCGCAAGTCCGTGGCCGAGATCCTGCCACCCTCCGAGGAAACCCCGCCGCTCAAGGATGCGACGCCGCACGCGACCGCGGAAGCCGCAAGCCTGCCGCCGCCCCCTCCCCCTTCGCCGCGCGCCGCCGAGCCGGCGGCCTCGGGCGGCGGACGGTCGGGCAGCGTGCAGACGGGCGGCGGGCGGTCGGGCGGCGGGCGGGCGGGCGGCGGATGGATCGGCGGGCTGATCGCCGGTGCCGCCGCCGCGGCGATCATCGCGGCCACGGCGCCCGCCTGGCAGAAGGCGCTCGGCCTCGCCGACGAGGAGGCGACCACGGCGGCGGACCTCGCCGCCATCCAGGCGAAGGTCGATGCCCTGAGCAGCGCCGGCGGCAATGCGGCGACACCCGACGCCGTCAAGTTCGCGATCGAGAAGGCGAAGGCCGACCTCGCCGCCGAGAACGCCAAGCTCGCCGACCGCGTGGCGAAGCTGGAACAGCAGGCGACGCTGCCGATGCCCGCGCCGGAAGCCGGCGGCGCGTCGGACCTGGCGCCGCTGCAGGACCGTGTCGCCAAGCTCGAGAACGACCTCGCCCAGGTGTCGCGCGAGGCCAAGTCGGCGCCGGTCGCACCGGCGGTTCCCGATCTTTCCGGCGACGTCGCCGCATTGAAGCAGCAGCTCCAGGCCGCGACCGACGAGATCAAGGCGCTGGAAGCGCAGCAGGCGAGCATGAGCGGCACCTTGCAGAAGGTCGCGTCCATGCCGGTGCCGGTCAGCGCCGACGAGCAGCGCCGCATGGCGGTCGTGCTGGCCCTGGGCTCGCTGCGCGGCGTGCTGGCCACCGACCAGCCTTATGCCGCGGGCCTGAAGGCGGTCGATCTCCTGACCGGCGACGACGCCGACCTCAAGTCCAAGCTCGCCCCGGCGCTCGACCCGCTGCGGCCGTTGAGCGACGCCGGCGCGCCGACGCTGGCGCAACTGCAGGCAAGCCTGCCCGCCGAGCCGATCGCGATCGCCGCCAATGCCGAGGCGACGGCGCAGGCGGTCGGCGCCGACCAGGGCTGGTCGGAGCGGCTGATCAACCGGCTGTCGCAGGCGGTGACCGTTCGGCCGGTCGGCGCGGATGCCGAAGGCGACTCCCCCCTGGCCAAGCTCGCCCGCGGCGAGGCGAAGCTCAAGGCCGGCGACCTCGCCGGCGCGGTGCAGGAGATCGGCAGCCTCGACGGCCGCAGCGCCCAGGCCGCCGCGGCCTGGCTTGCGCAGGCCAAGGCGCGGCTCGTCGAGGACCAGGCGAGCACGACGCTCGATACGGTCACGGCCGAGCTGATGGCGCCGCCGGCCGGCACGACGGCGCAGTGAATGCCATGACCTTCGGCCGCGCACTCTGGCTCTTCATCAAGATCGCCGTCGTCGTCGCGGTCGCGGTCTGGCTCGCCGACCGGCCGGGCCATGTCTCGATCACCTGGCTCGGCTACAACATCGATCTCGCCGTGGGCACGGCCTTGGCCGTGCTCGTGCTCTTCATCCTGGTGCTCTATCTCCTCTGGCGGCTGTGGCACATCCTGCGGCGGGCGCCGACGGAGTTCGGCGTCTTCCGCCGCAACCGACGCCAGGCGAAGGGCTTCCGCGCGCTGACCCGCGGCCTGGTCGCGGTCGCCGCCGGCGACCCGGTCGAGGCGAAGCGCCTGGCGCGCTCGGCCTACGGACTGCTCGACAAGTCGCCGCTGACGCTGCTGCTCGCGGCACAGTCGGCGCAGCTCGAGGGCGACGAGGCGGCGGCGCAGCGCTATTTCGAGGCGCTCAGCAAGAATCCGGAGGCGGCGCTGCTCGGCCTGCGCGGCCTCGCGACGGCGGCCTTGAAGCGCGGCGACGAGGAAGCGGCGCTCCGATATTCGGAACAGGCCCTGCAGGCGCATCCGCATGCGGAATGGGCGGCGGAGACCGCGCATCGCCTGCAGGTGAAGCTCGGCCGGCCGGCCGAGGAGAGCCTGCGCGCCCTGGTCCGCGCCGGCGCGATGAGCGCCAAGGAGGCACAGCATCGCCGTGCCGTGCTGCTGGCCGAGCGCGCGCGCCAGGCGCTGCTGCCGGAGACCCCGGGCCGCGAGGCGGATCTCGACGCGGCCCTGCGCTCGGCGCGCGAGGCGCTGAAGCTCGACGCGCGCTTCGTCCCCGCGCGGCTCATCCTCGCCAACCTGCTGGTCCGCGCGGGCAAGAAGCGCGAGGCCGCAAAGCTGATCGAGCAGGATTGGGATTCCAACCCGCATCCGCTGCTGGCCCGCGCCTATGCCGAGACCGAGCCCGGAGAGCGCCCGGCCGACCGGCTGAAGCGGCTGGACCGCCTGGCGCGGCAGAATCCCAATCATGTGGAGACGCATCGCGCGCTCGGCATGACGGCCTTGGCGGCCGGCCTCTGGGCCGATGCGCGCAAGCATCTCGAGAAGCTGGTCGAGGCCGAGCGCAACAGCGGCGGCGTCAGCCACGCGACCGCCCGCGCCATGGCGCTGCTGGAAGAAGGCGAGCACGGCGCCGCGCCGGAGGGCCGGGCCGCCGCCCGCCGCTGGCTCGACCAGGCGGCGGAAGCGGCCGCCGATCCCGCCTGGATCTGCAGCACCTGCGGCCATCCCGGCGAAGCCGGGCCGGCCTCGGGACACTGGCAGGCGGTGTGCCCGTATTGCGCCGCGATCGACTCCTATCGCTGGCAGCGTCCGGCCTTGCCCAGCGCCGACCTGCTGGCCGCCCCCGCCGCGGCACCGGTCGAGACGGAGCCGGCCCCGGCCGCCGAGAC
>DASZSL010000053.1:0-23388 GCA_035548715.1 Dongiaceae bacterium | reverse complement strand
AGCGCGATGTCGGCCTCGCGGCGGGCGAGGCTGAGGCTGCGCTCATCGACGATCAGCTCGACGTCGATCAGCGGCTGCGCCTTGCGCAGCACGGCCAGCGCCGGCGTCAGATAGGCGGTTGCGAACATGCCGGTCGAGGTCAGCCGCACCAGCCCCGCCAGCCGCGGCCGCGCCTCGGCCAGGCGCGCGATCGTGGCGGCCGCGTCGCGCATCCGCTCGGCCTCGGCGAGCACCGCCTCGCCGAAGGGGGTCAGGGCGAGGCCCGGGCGTTGCCGGTCCAGCAAGGGCTGCCGGAGCTGCTGCTCGAGCCGGCGGATGCGCCGGCTGACCGTCGCGTGGTCGACTCCGAGCCCGCGCGCCGCCGCGGACATGCTGCCTTCGCGCACGGTCTCGAGCAGGGTGCGGAGTTCGTCCCAGTCCGGCGCCGGCATGGCTCCTCGGTGCAGCAATGCACCGCCGCGGTGCAGGATCGCCAGTATATCCGATTTCGTGCACGGCCTATATCTCCCCCCAGGACAACATGTCGGAGATGACCATGCAGCCCAGGACCTTGCTCGATTTCGCCGGCGTCGCCTTGCCCGCCGCACGCTGGGAGGACGCCGTCCTGCTGCTGATCGACCACCAGCAGGAATACAGCGCCGGCAGGCTGCCCCTCGACGGCATCGCCACGGCGGTCGATGCCATCGCCCGGCTGCAGGCGACGGCGCGGCGCGCCGGCACGCCGATCGTCCATGTCGCGCAGAACGGCAAGCCCGGCGGCGCGCTGTTCGACCCGGAAGGGCCGATGGTCAGGTTCATCGCCGGCATCGCGCCGCAGTCCGGCGAGATTGCGGTGGTGAAGTCGCTGCCCAACGCCTTCGCCGGGACCGATCTCGACGCCCGGCTGAAGGCGACCGGGCGCAGCGACCTCATCGTCGCCGGCTTCATGACCCATATGTGCGTCAGCGCCACGACGCGCGCCGCGCTCGACCTCGGTTACCGGACGACCGTCGTCGCCGACGCGACGGCGACCCGCGACCTGCCCGACGGCGCGGGCGGCGTGATCGATGCCGCGACGGTCAAGCGCGTGGCGCTGGCGGAGCTCGCCGACCGCTTCGCGAAGGTCGTGCCGATGCCGGGCTGAGTCAGAACGACCGCGGCTTGCGCGGCGTCACCATCGTGTAGTCGTCGATGCTGAGCGCATGGCTGACGCGGTCGCCGTCGTCGGACATCGGAAACACGGCCCATTCGAAGACGCGGTCGGCCTTGGCCTGGAAGTTGGTGTAGGAGAGGCCGAAGAGCGGCGTCGCCTCCTTGTAGAGGCGCTCGTAGATATGGGCGGTGTCGATCATGTCCTGGGGCGCCCATTCCATCTCGTCCAGGAACCGGCCTTGGACGTTGCTGCCATAGAGCCGCGCGACCTCGTTGCCGACCAGCCGGAACTGCACCCGATAGGGTTCGTGCTGATACTGCATGACCGAGAGATAGGGCAGGCTGTTGTAGATCTCGGTCGGGTCGAAATCGGCGCGGCGCGGCATCGGCCGGTCGGCGCGCAGGCGCGACCAGTAGTTCCAGGCGGCGGCGATCATGGTCGATTGGCCGGTGGGCTCGGGCAGATAGAGGATTTCACCCAGCCATCCGTCGCCCGCCGCCCCGGTTTCACTCAAGCCGCTGCCCCCAAGTCAGTGCCCCGTTCCGCGGCGCCGCCGGCTACGGCCTGCCATCGGCGCCGTCGATGCCGGCCGATTCGCGCTCGGTTGTCATATCATCGGCCAACATGTGGCGCCGGATCAATGGATACTGCGTGAACATGAACAGAACCGTGAGGCCGATCAGGCCCAGCTTGAAATCCACCCAGATGTCGGTGGTCTGAGTCCGCCAGACGATTTCGTTCAACACCGCCATGCCGGCGCAGAACAGCGCGAAGCGGAACTCCAGCTTGCGCCAGCCCGTGGGATCGAGCTTCAGCCCTTGCCCCATCAGATGCTGGAGCAGCGGACGCTTCAGCAACAGGCCGGTCCACAGCGTTACGGCGAAAAGACCCTCGACGATCGTCGGTTTCATCTTGACGAAGGTCTCATCGTTGAAGATCAGCGTCAGCCCGCCGAACACGACGACGATCGCCGTGGTGACGATCGGCGCCCAGGCCAGCCGATGCCCCAGGACGAATCCCAGGACCACGGCCAGGATCGAGGCCGCGACCAGGATCGCGGTCGCCGGCATCAGCCCCCAGACCTTGAACGAGATGAAGAACAGGATCACGGGGCCGTAATCGATGGCCGGGCGGACCCAGCCGGGCTGCTGCTGTGCGGTCATGCGGTCAGACTAGCGTGGACGGCGCCCGGCGGGCCAGATGTCTCATTCCGGGACGCTCGCATGCTCGGGCACCGGCGGCAGCTCGCGCTTCCGCTGCGCGAGGCGCGCCTCGCGATGGGCGATGTAGACGTTGGCGCCGATGATCAGCGCCGCCCCGGCCAGCACCTCGAGCGTCGGGAAATCGCCCCAGAAGGCCAGGCCGCAGGCCGCCGCCCAGATCAGGGCGGTGAACTCGAGCGGCGCGAGCATCGATGCCTCGCCGATCCGGAACGCCTTGATCATGGTGAGCTGGCCGCAGGCGCTGGCGAGGCCCTGCACCACGATCAGGGCCGCCGCGGTCAGGCTGATCGGCTTCCATTCCAGGGCCGCCGGCACGATCGCCACCACGAGGCCGAAGACCGTCGAATAGAACAGGATGTTGTGGCTGTGTTCCTTCCCCGAAAGCGGCCGCAGGGTCAGCAGCGTCAGCGCATAGGCCACCGCCGAGGCGAGGATCAGGAAGGTGCCGATGCCGACCGACCCGTCGGGCCGGACCGCCACGACGACGCCGGCAAAGCCGACCGCGACCGCCGACCAGCGGCGCCATCCCACGCGCTCTCCCAGCAGCGGCCCCGACAAGGCGGTCACGAAGATCGGCGCGGCGAAGGCGATGACGATGCAGTCGGCCAGCGGCAGGTATCGGAGGCCGGCGTAGAAGGTGAAGGTCGTCGCCAGCACCAGCAGGCCGCGCAGCAGGTGCATCTTCCAGAACCCGGTGGCGAGCCGGAACGGGCTGCCGGTGGCCTGCGCGGTCAGCACCAGGGCGACGCAGAGCGGCGGGATGCGCGTGAGCAGGATCACCTGCCAGGTGCCGAGATCGAAATTGCCCGGCACCCAGCGGGTCACCGTGCCGGGATCGCCGCGCAGCAGCTTGGTCGCGGCATCGACCACCGAGAAGCTGAAGACGCCGATGAAGTAGTAGACGAAGGCGCGAACGGTTGAGCCGCTGCGCGCGGCGGGGATGACGGCGGTCATGATCGCTCAATGCAGGGTGTGGCTCGCGGCCTCGGCGCCGAAGATCTCGGCGAGCTTGCGCCCGACATCGGCGGCGCGGAACGGCTTGGCGAGGGTGAATGTGTTGGCCTGGCCGATCCTGGCCTGGGCCGCCCCGTCGCCGAGATAGCCCGAGGTCAGCAGCACCGGCAGGTCCGGCCGGCGCCGGCGCGCGAGGTCGGCGAGCTGGATGCCGGTCGGCCCTTCCTTGAACACGATGTCGGTGAAGAGCAGGGCGATGTCCGGACGGTTCTCGATCAGCCGCAGCGCGGTCTTCGCACACGGGGCGGAGAGGGCGCGGTAGCCGAACGACCGCACGGCGTTGACGGCATAGCCGCGGAGATCGGCATTGTCCTCGACCACCAGCACCAGCTCGCGCCCGCGGCTCGGGCTCGGCACCGGGCGCACCAGGTCGCTCGCGCCGCGCGTCGCCTCGGCATGGATCGGCAGGTAGATGCGGACCGTCGTGCCGCCCCCGGGCTCGCTGTCGATCTCGATATGGCCTTCGGACTGCTTCACGAAGCCGTAGACCATGCTGAGGCCGAGGCCGCTGCCCTTGCCCGGCGCCTTGGTGGTGAAGAACGGCTCGAACGCCCGCTCCAGCACCTGGCGCGACATGCCGATGCCGCTGTCGGCCACCGTCAGCTCCGCATAGGGGCCGGGCCGCAATTCCGGGAGTCCCGCGCGCCGGCGCTCGTCCAGCACGACGACCCGGGTGCTGACGGTGGCGCTGCCGCCGTCGGGCATGGCGTCTCGGGCGTTGATGCACAGGTTGAGCAGCGCGCCTTCGGTCTGCGCCCGGTCGATCACGCAATAGATCGGCCCGGCGGCGAGCGACGTGTTGATCTGCGCCTTGTCGCCGAGGCTCCGGCGCAGGAGATCGAGCATGTTGACGATCAGCTCGTTGACGTCGGTCACCTGGGCATTGAGGGTCTGCTTGCGGGAGAAGGCCAGCAGCCGGCGCACGAGCTGCGCGCCGCTTTCCGCGGCGGCGGTGGCGCGCTCGGCCAGGGTCTTGGCGCGCGGCCGGTCCTCGATCTCCTCCATGAGGAGGTCGATGTTGCCCAGCACCGCACCCAGCAGGTTGTTGAAGTCGTGGGCGATGCCGCCGGTCAATTGGCCGACCGCCTCCATCTTCTGGGCGTGCTGGAGCTGGCTCTCGATCGATTCCCGCTCGGTGATGTCGAGCGTCGTGCCGGTGATGATCGGGTTGTTGGGGCCGAAATCGGCCACCGGCTCGCCATGCACCTGGGTGGTCCGGACGGCGCCGTCCGGCCGGCGGATCCGGCAGCGGTAGCTGTAGGGTCGGGGATTGGCCTCGACGCTGGCGATCAGGCTCTGGATCGCGGGCAGGTCGTCGGGATGCACCGTGGATTGCCAGACCGCGCGTGTCACCGGACGGACCGAGGGCGAGACGCCGTAGAGCCGATAGCACTCCTCCGACCAGCTCCGCTCGTCGGTCGCCATGTTCCACTCCCAGGTGCCGAGCTTGGCCATACGCTGGGATTCCGCGAGGCGGGTCTCGATCTTCACGCGCTCGGTCACGTCCATGACCGTGCCCGCATACTTGCCGGCGGAAATCACCTCTCCGGTCTCGAACACGAAGCGCACCTGGCCGTCGGGGCGGATGATGCGGTATTGATAGCTGTAGCCCCGCGCGGCGGTCGTCGCCTCGATGAACTCGACATCGGTCCAGGCGACATCGTCGGGATGGGTGAGCGCGTCCCAGGCTTCCTCGCTGGGCGGAACGGTCTCGGGATCGAGGCCCAGGATGCGGTAGCATTCGTCGGACCACCAGTGCCGGTCGTCCTCGACCTGCCATTCCCAGCTCCCGATCCTGGCGATGCGCTGGGCTTCCATCATGTTGCGCTGGGCGCGGGTAAGATCGGTGATGTCCCACAGGATGCCGGTGAAGGTACCGGCATCGTTCGGCTCGGACTGCTCGTAATAGAGCCGGTAGCTGCCATCCGGCTGGCGGAGCTGGAACTGGATGGCGAAGCCGCCGCTCTGGGCGTCGGCCTCGTCGTAGATGTTGCGCACCCGCTCCCGGTCGTCGGGATGGATGAGCCCGAACCAGCGCTCCCGGCTGAAGCGCCAGTTCCGGTCCAGGCCCAGCATCTGGTAGAGCTCGTCGGAAACCCACGTCTGGTCTGTGGTGGGGTCCCATTCCCAGCTGCCGATCCGCGCGATCTCCTGCGCCTTGGCGAGATGCCGCTGGGTTTTCTGCCGCTCGGTGATGTCCATGACATAGCCGGAGAAGCAGCCTTCCTCGACCTCGCACTGCTCGACCATGTGGCGCGTCTGGTTGTCGGTGCGAACGACGCGATACTGGATCGAATAGGGCCTGAGTGTCCGCGCCGCCTCGGCATAGGTGGCGAGCACGCGCTCGCGGTCCTCGACATGGATATGGGCCACCCAGAAGGCGACGCTGGGCGGTTCGACGTGGGGCGCGGCGCCGAGCAGCCGGTACATCTGCTCGGACCAGCGGATCTCGTTTTTGGCATCGACCGACCAGGTGCCGAGCCCGGCAATGCGCTGCGCCTCGGCCAGGCTCCGCTCGGTGCGGACCCGGTCGGTCACGTCCATCAGCGTGCCCGCATAGCGGTCGTCCGAGATCGGCTCGCCGGATTCGATCACGATCCGCTCGCGACCGTCCGGCTGCACCATGCGGTACTGGTAGCTGTAGGCGCGCCGTGCCGCGATCGCGGCGTCGAGCTCCGCGGTGGTCCAGGCCCGGTCGTCCGGATGGGTCAGGCCGACCCAGAGCGCCTCGGTGAGCGGAGTCGTCTCGGGATCGATGCCCAGGATCCGGAAGCAATGCTCGGAGCACCAATGGTCGTCGGAGGCGAGGCTCCATTCCCAGCTCCCGATCTGGGCCATCTGCTGGGCGAGATTGAGGTTCCGCTCCGAGCGGTGCCGCTCGGTGACGTCGATCAGCACGCCGGTGAAGACGCCGTCGGGATCGGCGGCCGCCTGCTCCAGGACCACGCGCTGCTCGCCGTCCGGCCGCACGATGCAGTACTGCTCCGAATATCCGCAGCCTTTCTCGGCGGCGTTGCGATACACCTCGGCGAGACGGTCCCGGTCGTTACGATGCGTGAGGTCCAGCCAGCAGCGCGGCGCCCGCGGGCTGGAGAACTCCACGCCCAGCAGGCGGTAGAGCTCCTTCGACCACCAGATATAGCCGGTGCGCGGATTCCACTCCCAGCTCCCGAAGCCGGCGATCGACTGCGCGCGCGTCAGCGCGCTTTCGATGCGCAGCCGGTCGGTGATGTCGGCCAGCAGGCCGAGCTCGATGCCGTCGGCGACCTCGCCCTGCTCGATCAGCACGCGGGTCTCGCCGCTGGGCAGGCGGACCCGATACTGGACGGAGAACTCGGCCTCCCGGACGGCCGCATCCTCGATGACTTGCCTGACCCGCGTGAGATCGTCGGGATGGATGCAGGACATCCAGAGCGTGGTCGATGGCGCGACGGAGTCCGGCGCGAAGCCCAGCAGGCGATAGGTCTGCTCCGACCACCAGAGCACGCCGGTCCGCGGGTTGTACTCCCAGCTGCCGATCTTCCCGATGCTCTGGGCGCGGACCAGGTTGCGCTCCAGCCGGCTCCGCTCCGTGATGTCGGAAACCCGGCCTTCGAATACGCCCGGCACGCTCGGAAGGCCGTCTTCCTCGATCACGCGCACGTCGCCGTTCGGGCGCAGGATGCGGTAGCGATGGTGGAACGGCGCGCCGGATTGCGCTGCCTGCTCGTAGACCGCACGGACACGCGCGCGATCCTCCGGATGCACGAGCTGATCGCGCTCCCCTTCGCAGATCACGCCGTCGCGATTGAGGCCGAGAATCTCGAGCGCCTCCGGCGAGGCGCGCATACGCCGGTTGGCGCTGTCCCAATGCCAGGCGCCGATCGTCGCGGGCACGGCCGGGAGCGTCGTCGCGGTCTCGGTCACGTCCATCAGCGTGCCGATCACCCGCGGCGCCTCGCGCGACCAGCCGGGTGCGGCACCGCCGGTTTCCCGCACCGTGCGCAGCGTCCCGTCCGGGCGGCGGATGCGGTAGTAGATGCTGTAAGGGACCGGCGGTGCGTCCTTTGCGTTGATCGCGTGGACCCAGCGGTCTTCCTCGATGGTCAGCGCCGTGATCTTGTCGATATCGGGGTCGAAGTCGCCCGGCTCCCGGCCGAAGATCGGATAGACCTCCTTCGACCACGAGATCTTGCCGGTTCCCGCATCCCATTCCCAGGTGCCGATGCCCGGCGCGGGGCTCGGGGCATGCGGGCCGGTTCCGGGTTCGGTCCTGGCTTCACCGGCCGTCTCGACGGGGCTGTTGCCTTCGGGACTCATGACGACGCCGCGGGTCTCCGACCTGGCTGCGGATTGGGACGGAATTCTACCCGAATCGCCGGGTCAGGTCACCGGCAGGGCGTGTGGCCGATTCGCGGTCAGGCCGGGTGCAGCAGCGGCTCGCGGCGGCGGAACAGGTTCCGGCGGATCAGCTCGGCATAGCCGTGGATCACATAGCCGCCATTGGCCGCCACCAACTGCTCCCGCAGCTCGCGGAAACGCGCCGGTCGCCGGTGCCAGGCAAGGCCGGGCTCGAGGTGATGCAGGATGTGCAGGTTATTGTGCAGGAACAGGAAGCTCCAGAACGCGCCGGCCTCGACGATGGCGGTGCGGTGCTCGTGGTCCGGCGCCCAGCGATGCTCGGCATAGGAGCGGACCAGCGCCAGCGCCGTGCCGGGATAGGCGAAGAAGAGCACGTACTGCCAGAACGGCATGTGGCAGACGCCCAGCACCCAGCCGAGGATTATTGCGACCGCGAAGACATGCCAGAGCCACGGCCGCAGGATCCGCATGTCGCCCGCCAGGATCGCCCGCGCCAGCTCCTCGAAGTTCATGACAGCGAAATAGATGGGCCCGATGACGAAGCGCCCGGCGAGGCTGCCCATGGCAAGGCGAATCACGCGGTGCAGCCGACTCATCGCGGCCCATTGCGCCGCCGTCACGTAGTTCGATTCCGGATCGCGCAGCGGATCGGTGAGCTGCTCGTCGATGTGATGCTGCAGATGGAGGCGCCGATAGGTGCCGTAAGGCAGCCAGAGCCAGAGTGCCCAGCCGGCGACCAGCAGGTTGGCGAGCGGCGAGCGGGTCGGATAGCCGTGCACGGCTTCATGCTGCAGCGAGCCGTGCAGCCCGACCACGAACGCGCCGCAGGGCAGCAGCACCCACCAGGGCAAATAACCGTGAAAATAAGTGAGAAGAAGGAAAGCCGCGTAGATGCCGACGGCCAGCCCGACCGTGGGCCAGTCGACCGTGTAAGAGACGCGTCCAAAATCGCCCTTGGACGCTGCCGACGCGGAACTCATCTCCTTCAATCCTTGTATCGACTTGTATAGACAAGTCTAGCAAGGCATCGCTCCTGTCGCAAGATGTCAGGAGTGCGACAAGGGGTCTTGGGGTGTGAGGACGTGCCGATTACTGTGCCGGCCGTCATATTTGCACGGGAGAAGCAGCCGACCATGGTTACCGGACAATGTCTCTGCGCCGCGGTCTCCTTCGAGATCGCCGGCCCGTTCTCGGCGCCCACGCTCTGCCACTGCGGCATGTGCCGCCGGATCAACGGCGCACCCGGAGCCTTCACCAGCGCACCGGCGTCATCCTACCGGATCAGGGGTGAAGAAAGCCTGAACTGGTACCGCTCCTCGGCCGATGCCGAGCGCGGTTTCTGCCGGGTCTGCGGGTCGAAGCTGTTCTGGCGCGAGGTCGGCGGCGACGCGCTGGACGTCACCATGGGCAGCCTCGACGGGCCGACGGGTCTGCGCCTCGGCGCGCATATCTGGGCACGGGACCAGGGCGACTACTACGAGATCGGCCATGACGGGGTGCCGCGCTACGCCGAATCCTCCGCCGGCGCCGACCCGATCCCGGCCGAGCCGGCGCCCGATCACGGGCCGCCGCTGCGCCGGCACGAGGGCGGCTGCCAATGCGGCGCGGTCCACTACCGCATCACCGGGCGGATCCGCGACTCCGTCGTCTGCCATTGCGGCCAGTGCCGCCGCTCGCACGGCCATCCGCCGGGGTATAGCAAGGCCAGGGCCGCCGAGATGGCCGTCACGGGCGAAGACGCCGTCGTCTGGTACGGCTCGTCGGCCGAGGCGCGGCGCGGCTTCTGCGGCAGGTGCGGCTCCAGCCTTTTCTGGCAGCGCTTCGGCGCCGCCGAAGTCTCGATGACCGCCGGCTCGCTACAGGCGCCGACCGGGCTGAAGACCGCGCGGCACATCTTCGCCGCCGACAAGGGCGATTATTATGCGATCGCCGATGGCGTCAGGCAGGATCCGGGCACCATGTCCGGCGATCCGGTCGCGTTCTGAGCGGACACGCCGGCAGCGCTGCGGAAGAGGAGGGCGATCATGGTATCCGGACACTGTCTCTGCGGCGCGGTGTCGTTCGAGGTCGAAGGGCCGTTGTCGGCGCCGAGCCTGTGCCATTGCGGCCAGTGCCGCCGGCTCCACGGCGCGCCCGGCGCCTATACCAGCGCGCCGGCTTCCGCCTATCGGATCCGGGGCGGAGACAACCTCGCCTGGTACAACACCTCGCACCGTGCCGAGCAGGGCTTCTGCCGGACCTGCGGATCCAAGCTGTTCTGGCGCGAGATCGGGGGCGAGGATCTCGACGCGGCCATGGGCAGCCTGGACGCGCCGACCGGCCTCACGCTCGCCCGGCATATCTGGACCCGGTCCCAAGGCGACTACTACGAGATCGGCCATGACGGCGTGCCGCGCTTCGCCGAATCCTCCCGCGACGCGGCGCCGGTCGGCGAAGCGGCACCGCCACCCGCCGGGCCGCGCAAGACCGAGCACCGCGGCCGTTGCGAATGCGGCGCGATCAGCTTGCGCGTCCACGGCAATATCCGCGACGTGGTCTCTTGCCACTGCAGCCAGTGTCGCCGCGCCCACGGGCACGCGCCGGGCTACAGTGCGGCGCGCAAGGCGGAGATGACGGTCGAAGGCGAAAGCAACATCGCCTGGTATCGCTCTTCCGACACGGCGGAGCGCGGCTTCTGCCGCCGGTGCGGCTCGAGCCTGTTCTGGCGCATCGACGGAAGCGACAGCGTCTCGATCGCGGCGGGCCTGCTGGAAGCACCCACGGGCCTCAGGACGGTGCGCCATATCTTTGCCGCCGACAAAGGCGACTACTACACCATCGCCGATGGCGTGCCGCAGGATCCGGGCGGCATGTCGGCCAACCCGGTCACGTTCTGAGCGCCTCGCATGCTGGTATCGCTGCCGATGTACGACTTCCCGGAACTCACGGCGGCGACCGCCGCGTGGTGGGCCGGTCTGCGCCGGCACTTTCAGGCGCAGGGCGTCGCCGGCCTCCCGGACGCGGTGACCCCCGGCGTCGATCCGATCGGGCAGTGGGACGGGCCGCCGTTGATCTTCTCCCAGACCTGCGGCTACCCGATGACCCATGCGCTGGCCGGCAAGGTGCGCCTGCTGGCAACACCGCGCTATTCGGCGCCCGGCTGCGCCGGAGCGACCTATGTGAGCTGGATCGTGGTCCGCCGCGACGACCCGGCGGCAGGCTTTGCCGACTTGCGCGGCCGTCGGCCCGCCTTCAACGGCCGGGATTCCCAGTCGGGCTACAACGTGCTGCGAGGGCTGGCGGCGCCGCTCGCCGTCGATGGCCGCTTCTTCGGCCCGGGCATCGAGAGCGGCGCACATCGGAAGTCCCTGGCCATGGTCGCCGCGGGCCAGGCCGACCTGGCCGCGATCGACTGCGTCTCGTTCGCCCTGATTGCGCGCGTGGCGCCAAGGGAAGTCGCGGGTCTGCGGGTCCTCCGCGCCAGTGCCGCGGCACCCTCGCTGCCCTATGTCACGACGGCCTCGACCGATGCGGCGACGGTCGGGCGGCTGCAGGCCGGCATCCTCGCCGCCTGTGCGGACCCCGCGCTGGCGGATGCGCGCCGCGCGCTGCTCATCGAGGGATGCGAAATCCTCCCGCCGGCATGCTACGACGTCATCCTCGAGATGGAGCGCCGGGCCGTGGCGCGCGGCTATCCGGAGCTGGACTGAGAGCATGAACACGAACGCCGCGAATGCGCTTTGGCCGAGCGTGGCCGTCGCCAGCTCGACGCTGTTCTGGGGCACGACCTGGATTCCCTTGCGCGAGATCGTCCGGCTCGGGCTGCCGCAGAGCTGGAGCGGCGTCCTGATCTTCGCCGTGCCCGCGCTGATCGCCCTGCCGCTGGCGCTCTATCGCTGGCACGCCGTTCGGGCGGGCGGCATGCCGCTGCTGATGACGGCGCTCGGCGTCGGGGCCTGCAACGCGCTCTTCGCCGTCGCGCTGACCTTCGGCGAAGTCGGGATGATCGTGCTGCTGTTCTATCTGAGCCCGGTCTGGGCGACCTTGCTCGAGCGCATCGTCATCGGCACGCCGCTCGTGCGCCATCGCATCCTGGGATTGGCGCTCGGCCTGGCCGGCATGGTGGTGCTCCAGGGCCTGGGCGGGCGCCTGCCGCTGCCGTCGAACCTCGCGGAATGGCTGGGCCTGGCTGCGGGCTTCTGCTGGGCGGTCGCCCTGGTCGCGACCAATGTGGCGCGCGAGAGCTCCATCGTGGACAAGACCAGCCTGCAGTTCGTCGCCGCCGCGGCGTTCGGGCTGGTGCTGGTCCTGGTGCTCGACAGCGGGGCCGCCTGGCCCGAGCCGGCTAGGATCGGCACGGCTCTGCCCTGGATCCTTGGGACCGCGGTCTTCTGGATTGTGCCGGCCATGGCATTTAGTCTCTGGGGCGCCGCGCGAATGTCCCCGGCGCGCGCCAGCATGCTGCTGATGCTGGAAGTGCTGGTGGCGCTGGCTTCCGCGCATTGGTGGGCCGGCGAGCCGGTGGGATTGAACAAGCTGCTCGGCGGCGCGCTGATCCTCTCGGCAGGCATCGTCGATGCGTGGGGCAGCGCGCGTTCGGACCGGATGACCTTGAAGGAGGCGGATGCCGCATGACACGCCAGTTCGACGCCAAGGGGATGAAATGTCCCTTGCCGGTCCTGAAGGCGCGCCGCCTGCTGAAGGAGATGGCGCCCGGCGAGGAGATCGAGATCCTGGCGACCGATCCGGGCGCGCCCAAGGACTTCGTGCATTTCTGCGAGACGACCGGCCATCAGCTGCTCGCCAGCACCGAGCAGGACGGCATCTATACCATCCGCATCAGGCACGCGGGGTAGCGGGGCTAATTGGTCGAACCCGAGCCGTCGGCGGCGTTGCGTTCCTCGAAATAGGTCTGGGCGCCCGGATGCAGCCGGAGCGGGGCGGTCAGGGCCGCCTGGGCGAAATCGAGCATGCCGTTCTGGCTTTCGGCGGCGCTGCTGCCCAGCGCCTTCACCAGCGCGTAGGCCAGGTGGTTGTCCAGGTTGGCGGCGCCGACCCAGAGCAGCGGCACGTCGATCGTCGGCACCGCGTCGGCCTGGCCCTGATACGTGCCCGCCGGGATGCTGCGCGTGCCGAGATAGGGCCGGTCCTTGCGCAGCTTCTCCGCGTTCGCTCCATCGACCGGCAGCAGGCGGATTGCCGTCGACTGCGCGAGCACGGCAAGGTCGGCATTGGGAAAACCGTCGACCAATACGACCGCGTGGACCTTCCCTGCGGTGAGGTCGGCATAGGCCGCCGTGACGTCGCCATAGACGAATTGGGCGCGCTTGGGCGTGACCCCGAAGGCGGCGAGCAAGGGAACCGCCGTCGCGGCGGAATCCCCGGTCTTCGGCCCCAGCGCCACGGTCTTGCCCTTGAGATCGGCCGGCGACTGGATCGGCGAGGCGGCGGCCACGGCGATCTGCGCGCAGGTCCCGCCGAGCCGTGCCAGAGCGCGCAATTCGGCGAATGGACCGCCCGCCTTGAAAGCGTCGCTGCCGGCGAGGGCGGCACCGGCGAGATCGGCCTGCACGATGGCGGATTCCAGGCTCTGGTCCTTGAGGGCCAGCAGGTTCTCGACCGAGCCCGAGGTGGTCTGCGCCAGGCCGACCACGCCGGGAACGCCGCAGGGTCCGTTCTTGTCACAATTCTCGGCGCCCGGCGGGTTGGTGATCGCCGCGGCGACCATGCCGGCGAGCTGATAAAGCCGCGATCCGACCGCGCCGCCGCCGATCCGGAAATAGCTGACATCCTGGGCGGCCGCCTTCGCGATGCCCCGTGCCGCCGCCACCATCGGCAGCGCCGCACCGGCCAGCAGCAGCCGCCGGCGCGACAGCAGCGCGGGGGAGGCAGCAGCGGATCGAGCCCTCATCCAGGTCACGAGGCAGCGTTTCCGTCAGAGAATCGGGGCGGCACGAGCAAAGTATCCCGCAGCGTGCTTAAGCTCCAGTAAAACGCCCGCGAGAGTGACACACCGCACTGTGCATGACGGCATGCAACCGCCGAATAGGGCGCCGGTGCCTGTCGGATTCCCACAGGAACCCGACGGATTGCATCAATCCCGGCGGCTCTGCTAACAGCACACCCGACCGGCGGGGAGTTCATGGGAGAAAACGAGCCAATGCAGGCGGAAGTCCGGGCGCGCAATCTGCGGCGTTTGCTGAAGCCGCGCCATGTCTGCATCGTGGGCGGGCAGGCGATGGAGGATTCCATCCGCCGCTGCGCCGATACCGGCTTCGCCGGCGAGATCTGGATCGTCAACCCGAAGCGCGAGGAATTGGGGGGCCGGCGCTGCTATGCCGGCATCGCCGACCTGCCCGAGGCGCCCGACGCGACCTTCATCGCCGTGCCCCGCGAGCCGACCATCGACATCCTGAAGCAGCTCCAGGCGCGCGGTGCCGGCGGAGCCATCTGCTACGCCGCGGGCTATGCCGAGGTGGGCGGCGAGGGCGTCGGCCTGCAGAAGCAGCTGATCGAGGCCGCCGGCGACCTCGCCATGGTCGGGCCCAATTGCTACGGCATCCTCAACTATCTCGACGGCATCGCGCTCTGGCCGACCGGCCATAACGGCAAGCGGGTCGAGACCGGCTGCGCCTTCATCGGCCAGAGCGGCAACATCGCCCTCAACGTCACTGCCAACGACCGCTCGGTGCCCTTCGCCTATGTGATCAGCTCCGGCAACCAGGTGGTCCTCTCGGTCGCCGATTTCGTCGAGGCCCTGGCCGACGACCCCAAGGTCACGGCGATCGGCCTCTATATCGAGGCGATCAACGACGTCGCCGGCTTCAGCCGCGCCGCCGCCAAGGCGATGCAGGCCGGCAAGCCCCTGGTGGCGCTCAAGGCCGGCAAATCCGAGCTCGGCGCCAAGCTCGCCATGAGCCATACCAGTTCCCTGGCCGGCAGCGACCGGATGTACGACGCGCTGTTCGAGCGCCTGGGCATCATCCGGGTCGAGACCCTGCCGGAGCTGATGGAGACGATGAAATTCGTCTCCGCCGCCGGCCTGCCGAAGGGCAACCGCCTCGCCGTCTTCACCTGCTCCGGCGGCGACGGGCTCATGACCGCCGACATCGCCGAGGCGATCGGCCTGCCCCTGCCACAGCACAGCCCGGCCCAGGTGGCCGAGCTGCGGACCCAGCTCCCCAACTTCGCCACCATCTCCAATCCGCTCGACTACAACACCTCGCTCTGGGGCCATGTGGATCTGCTGACCCGCTGCTTCGACACGGTCATGAAGGGCGAGTATGACGGCGGCATGGTGGTGCTCGACTACGCGACCGACGGCCCGGCCAGCGAGCAGGCCTGGGACGCCGCGGTCCTGGCGATCATCCAGGCCTGCAAGCAGAACGGCAAGCTGCCGATGGTGACCGCGACCCTGCCCGAGCTGCTGCCGGCCCGGGTGCGCGACATGATGATCGCCGCCGGCGGCGCACCGATGCAGGGCCTGCCCGAGGCGCTGAAGGCCTATGCCGCCGCCGAGCGCTTCGCCCGCCAGCGCGACGCGCTCACCGGCAAGAACGCCCTCGACCGCATGATCCTGCCGGCGCTGCCGAAGGGGAGCGGCGCCAGCCGCATGCTGTCGGAGCATGGTGCCAAATCCGCGCTGAAGCGCCAGGGCCTCGTCGTGCCGGAGAGCCGCGTGGTGGCGCCGGCGGAAGCGGCCGCGGCGGCGGCGGCGCTGGGCTTTCCCGTGGTGCTGAAGGTCGCCGAGCCGGTCATCGCCCACAAGACCGAGGCCGGCGCGGTCGCGGTCAATCTCAAGTCCGCCGCCGAGCTCGAGGCCGCGCTGGAGAAGATGAAGGCTTCCGTGGCGCGCCACCAGCCCGGCACCGTCATCCAGCAGGTCCTGATCGAGAAGATGGTCTCGGGCGTCGTCGCCGAGCTGATCGTCGGGGTGAAGCGCGACCCGCAATTCGGCCTGGCCCTGGTGGTCGGCGCCGGCGGAATCCTGGTCGAGATGGTGCAGGATTCCGCGCTCCTGCTGCTGCCGACCGACCGCGCGGCGATCGAGCGGGCCGTGCGCGGCCTGAAGATCGCCAAGGTCCTGCAAGGCTATCGCGGCCGGCCGGCCGGCGACGTCGCCGCCGCGGTCGATGCAATCGCCGCGGTCGCTGCCTATGCCGAGGCCTATCGCGACGACGTGCTCGAGCTCGACGTCAATCCGCTGATGGTGCTGGAGAAGGGCGCGGTCGCCGTCGATGCGCTGATCGTGCTGGCGGAGCGCTGAGGCTCAGCGCTTCTTCGCGCCCTGCAGGCGCACGATCGACTTCAGGTATTCCGGGTTGATCTGCCAGCGCTCGACCAGCTTCTTCGCGGTCTCGACGTTCAGCTTGTCGAACAGCTCCAGCGACCGGGACATGAGATAGGGGTCCCGGGTCATCGGGTCGTTGCGCGCCCGCTGCAGCAGCATGAACAGGTTGACGAAGTTGGTGCGGTCGATGCCGGCCGCCCGGCAGGCCGCGACCAGGCCCTCACCGGAGGAGCCGTAGATCAGCTTCCTGGCCAGGATCGGCTTCAGGCCGATGCGCTGGCCGAGCATCGCCTCGAACAGCGGGGTCTCGCCCCGCCGCAAGGTCTCGACGATGATGTCGGGGGTGAGGTCGTCGCGCTCGTCGAGCTGCCGCGCCAGGTTGACCGCAGGCTCGTCGGGCGTCGCCGGGCTCGGGCTCTGCGCCGCCGTCTGCTGGGCGATCGCGGCGATGGCCAGGTCGAGCTCGACCGCATCGACGGCGAAATTCTGCACGATGAAATGCCGGAGCGCCGCCGAGACCCAGTAGTACATCTTCTTGGCGAGCTCGGCCGGCAGGTCGGCGCGGCGCAGCAGGGGCTCCTGATAGGCATCGACCGTCTTCGACTGGTCGACCAGGTAGGCCATGGTCGCCGCCGAGATCCTGGCGCCATGGTTCTCCAGCAGCGCCTTGATCACGTCCACCGAATTGGTCGCGACCAGGGCGTCGCATACCGGCTCGCTGATCGCCCGCCGCATGGCGATCGCCAGGCGGTGGCTGATGGTGCGGTGCCGGACGATCTCGGTCAGGTCGTCGTCTTCCAGCAGCGTGCTGTTCAGCAGGATCGGCGAGGCGATATCGAACTCGTCGTTGGCGAGCAGCGCCGTGACTTCCTTGGGCGCGTTGGGCGAGGCGGCGAGCTTCTCCGCCAGGGCTTTGCGGACCGGCCGCGCCACGTCGTGGATCAGCTTCTTCAGGATGTCGTTGATCAGCGCCCGCTCGTGCAGCGTAAGCACGCGGCTGCGATCGCCCATCATCTCGCCGATCGCGCTGACCAGCTGGCTGCGGCCCACGGTCGTGCGGTCGTGCGCGAGGTCGAAGAGGTTACGAACGTCGGTCGCGATGGCGGACATGTCGGTGATGACGCTCAAGAATGCCTTCCCATCGGCAAGCCGGGTCGCAGGACATCCGGAACCGCCGAAGCTCAATGCTTGGTTAAAGGCTAGGCGAGCATCGGTTAGCAAAGCATTAATCGGAAAGGCTAACCAATGCGCTGCCGGCTATCCCGCCCGGTGTGGGGTCGCTTCCGGGTTCGGCTCCGGCCCGGACTCAACTCCTGCGCGAGCGGCTATTCCGGCCGGACCACGTCAGGTTTTCCGTCATAGTCGTAGTCCATGCCGATGGCGTCGGTCTTGCCGTCCTCGTTGTCGTCGATCTCCCAGACGTCGCATTCGTTCTTCGACTTGTTGCCGTAGATGATGCGCGCCTCGGGCTTGCCGTCCTCGTTGCGGTCGACCAGGCCGAAATCCGCCTTGCCGTCGCCGTCCTGGTCCACCAGGAAGAGATCGGGCTTGCCGTCCTTGTCGAGATCGACGCCCCAGCGGTCCGGCTTGCCGTCGCCGTTATCGTCGTAGGTCCAGGTCTGGAAGTCGGGATTGCCGCTCGAGGTGGGCGACTGCACCTTGGTGCCCTCGGGCTGCGCCGAGGTGTCGGCGCTCGCCGCCAGCATGGTGCCGTCGGCCAGCCGGTCGCCCGTCATCTTCAGAACCCGCGTCACCTCGTCGACCGACACGGCGTAGTTCAGCCCCTGGGCGCCGGAATCGACGAAACTGTTGATGCCGATCAGCCGGCCTTCGTCGTCCAGCAGCGGGCCGCCGGAATTGCCCGGATTGATCGGGGTCTGGGTCTGGATCACGTCGGCCTGATGGTCGTAGTGCGAATCGTACCAGCCGTATTTCGGCCGGATCTGGCTGACATAGCCGCGGGTATAGCTCCAGAACTCGCCGTGCGGATGGCCGATCGCGTTCACCTCCTCGCCGACCTCGACCGAGGAGGGATCGCCGAGCGTCACCAGCGTCATGTCGGCAGGCGGGTTCTTGATCCGGATGAGGGCTAGGTCCGCCACCACATCCACCCGCTCGACGGTCGCGTCGTAGGCCTTGGCGCTTTCCACATCCACGCCCGGCGGCGGCATGAAGATGACCGACACCTCGTCGGCGCCGGCCACCACGTGGTGGTTGGTGACGATGAGGCCGCTCTGGTCGAGCACCGCGCCGGCGCCGATGAAGTCGCCGTTGACCACGAGCACGACGCCGGGCGCCACCTTCTTGAAGACGTCGGAGCCGACGCTGCGGCTGTTGGCCGAGGCGCCGGGCGCCTGCTCCATGGCCTTGGAGATCGCTTCGGACTTGGCCACCGCGTCCGGCGCCTGGGCGTACTGGCCGAGATCGACGCCGCCGGCCGAGGTCGCCTGGCTGGAGCTGCCGAGCGTCAGGTTGCCGATCTGCGTCGGTGTCGATTGCACGATCCGGTAGGCGACCGCCGCGAGCTGCTGGCCGCCGGCATCCTCGGCGATCATTCGCTCCTCGCCGTTGCCGCTGGAGATCTGGTACCACTTGCCGGCATTGTCCGGCAGGCGCTTGGTCTCGCCGGCCTTCAATGCCAGGTTCTGGGCCAGCATCGCCGGCTGTCCGTCGCTCGGCAGATAGCGGATGTTCACCGTGGCATCGGCGGTCGCGGTGATCATCACCGCGATCTGGCTGCCGAGTGTGAGCGGATCGCCGGGATCGAGCGCGATCGGGCGAGCGTCGCTGCTGCCGTTCCGCGGCTGGATCACGACCTGGAGCTTGACCGTGGGATCGGCCTGCACACCGGTCGAAACCAGGCTCAGCGCTGCCGCAAAGGCGACGCCCACCAGCGCCATGAATGCACGCAACCGAAGCATCGCGACCTCCCCCGCAGATCGACCCAGGCCGATGAGCCCTGGCGGATGGATCGATTCTGCGTCAGACCGGGTGGAGTCGGAAAGAGGGGATGCGCCGATCGGCGCATACCGGCTTGACCCACCGGTGTGCGCCACGCCTCTTTGCGCTCAGACGGCGATCTTGCCGCCGAGCTCGTCCTCGATATGGATGCGGATGATGTCGTCGAACGAGCTCTCCGCCTTGAAGCCCAGCGACAGCGCCCGCTGCGGGTCGAAGTTCCGCGGCCAGCCGGCGACGATCCTGGCGATCGTGGCGTCCGGCTCGCGGCGGATCAGCTTCATCGCCTTCTCCCCGCCGAAGCGCTTCAGCGCCTCGAGCTGCTCGCCGACCGTGGCCGAGAGACCCGGCATGTTGAGGACCCGCCGGGGGCCGAGCTTGGCCGTGTCGAGCGCCGCCGCATGCACCAGGAAGCCGACGGCCGCCCGCGGGCTGGCATGCCAGTGGCGGACGTCCTCGCCGACCGGAAGCACAGCTTCCTGGCCGGACAAGGGTTCCCGCAGGATGTTGGAGAAGAAGCCCGACGCCGCCTTGTTCGGCTTGCCGGGGCGGATGCAGATGGTGGGCAGGCGGATGCCGATCCCGTCGAAGAAGCCGCGCCGCGAATAGTCCGACAGCAGCAGCTCGTCGATCGCCTTCTGCGCGCCATAGGAGGTGAGCGGGGCACAGAAGAACTCGTCGCTGATCTTGTCCGGGAAGGGCGCGCCGAACACCGCGATCGAGGAGGTGAAGACCAGCTTGGGATTGTAAGGTTGCTTCAGCCCTTCCTGGCGGACCGCCTCGAAGAGCGCCCGGGTGCTGTCGAGATTGATGCGATAGCCCTTGTCGAAATCGGCCTCGGCCTCGCCGGAGACGATGGCGGCGAGATGGAAGATCGTGTCCGGCCGGGCCGCCACCAGCTTCGCCGCCGCGCCCGGCTGCGAGAGGTCGCTCTGCAGGGCCGAGGCCTTGCCCTTGAACTTCGCCGGCGCGACCGGCTCGACCACGTCGGTCAGGGTGAGCTGGGCGATTTCCTTGCCGCCGAGCGAACCGTCGGCGACCAGCCGGTCGGTCAATTTGCGGCCGATCATGCCGGCCGCACCGATGATCATAACGTGCATCTGTGCCTGAATCCTGGAGTGGACAGGCCAAATCGTTAACAGGCCCGGCGCCTCAGGGCAACCGGCGATCGTCTGCGGCTGGATCAGGCGTCGGCGGATGCACGGCCCGCCGCCGCGCTGAATCGCCCGATCCAGCGCGGCGGGCGGAAGCCGCCTATTGCAGCGCGTTGGTCAGGTCGCCCACCGGCGGGCTGCCTGCCGCCGCCAGCGCCTTGTCCCGCTCGGTGATGCCGGGCAGGGCCGGGAGCTCATACCGCGTCATCAGGAACCGGATGATCGACGATGTGTCGTATTCGGTGTGATCGACGAAGCCCTTCTTGACCGTGGGCCCGATGATCAGCGCCGGGATGCGCACGCCCGGGCCCCAGCGGTCCGCCTTGGGCGGGGCCACGTGGTCCCAGAAGCCGCCATTCTCGTCATAGGTGATGACCACCAGCATGTGGCCCCATTGCGGGCTCTTCTCCAGATGCGCCACGACGTCGGCGAGATGCTGGTCGCCGGAAAGTACGTCGGCATAGCCCGCATGCTCGTTGAGGTTCCCCTGCGGCTTGTAGAACGCGACCTGGGGCAGGCTGCCGGCATCGATCGCCTTGATGAACTCCGCCCCGTCCATGCCGCCGTCCTTCAAGTGCTCGGCCCGCGCGGGCGTGCCCGGCGCGTATTCCGCGAAGTAGTTGAACGGCTGGTGATGGAACTGGAAGTTCGGCGCCTTGGGGTTGTTCTTGCCGTCGAGCGTCGCCTGCCAGCCGCCGGCATACCAGGCCCAGGTGATCCCCTTGGCCGTCAGCAGGTCGCCGATATGCTGCATGGTCTGCGGCGGCAGGGTGGTCGGCTTGCTGGGATCGGCGAGCATCGGGTCGGCGCCTTGCGCCGGCTTGTTGTTGCTCGGCTGGTAAGGCGGCTGCATCGTGTTGACGGCATAGAAGTCCGGCGTGATCGCGCCGTCATTCTTGAACTTCGGAATGCCGTCCAGGGCCGATTTGGGGCCGTCGGCCGCCGGGGTCAGCGTCACGCCGTCCGCCTCGACCGCGGCGATCAGCCCCTTGGCCGGCGACGTGTCGGCGTTCGGGTAGACCGGCGCGCAGGCGCAGACCAGGTAGAAATGGTTCAGGAACGAGCCGCCGAAGGCGCCATGGAAGAAATTGTCCGCCAGCGTGTATTTCTGCGCGACCGACCAGAGCGGCAGCTTCGACCCGTCGTAATGGCCCATCACCTCCGAGCCAGAATCGGCGAAGGCGACGAACTTGTCGTTCTTGCCGCCGTCGATCTGCATCTGCTCCTGGTAGAAGCGGTGCCAGAGGTCATGGGTCGTCACGGTCAGCGCGGCGTTGAAGACCTTCGGGTCGTCGATGCCGAAGGGCTGGTTGGCGAGATGGGCGGTCTGCGCCTGGGTGATGACCGGGGTGACGCCCTTGGCGGTCAGCCCGTCCCAGACCGGCGGCAGTTCCTTCATCGGCGTGCCGTCGCGGTCAAGCTGGGTATAGGCGGAAGCCGGCACGTTCTGCAGCCCGTTGGCGCCGGGGAAGCCGCCGTAGAGGTTGTCGAAGCTGCGATTCTCCGCGTAGATCACGACCACGTTCTGGATCGCCGCCACATTCGCGGCGGGATCCGCCTGCGCAGCGCTCGGCATGATTGCGGGCATGACCGCGCCGATACCCATCGCCGTGGTCAGCAGCAAAGCTCGTCTCAACATCCGGGAGTCCTTTCGTTGTGCGCCGCGCTCCCACGCCCGAGAACGCGCGCCGGTGAACTGCCTCCTTGCCCTGGATCGATTTCCAAACCCCGGCGCAGTCTTGGCGCCAGGCTGTTGCAGTTTCATGACCTTGGGTCGAAAAATCCATGATGCAGGTGCGAAGTCGGGAAAAGCGTGCGACGATCGTGCAGATCAAACGACCCCCGTTCCCTGCCATGCCTCCGTTCCGGCACTTGCTGACCGCGGCGATGCTGATCGCAGCCGGCGCCCCTCTGGCCCTCGCCGGTGAAACGCCCAAGCCGATGTCCCGCGCCGAAGCCTACCGGCAGGCCGCCGAGCTGGAGGCGCTCGGCCACCAGCTCTTCTTCGATCCGATCCTCTCCGGCTCGGGCAGGGAGAGCTGCTCGACCTGCCACGCGCCGGACCGCGGCTTCGCCCCGGCCAACGCGCTGCCGGTGCAATTCGGCGGCCTGGACATGAAGGCGCCCGGGACCCGCGCGGCGCCGTCCCTGACCTACCTGCAGGCGACGCCGCAATTCACCGAGCACTATTTCGACAACGAGGACGAGGGCGACGAGAGCGTCGATAACGGCCCGACCGGGGGCCTCACCTGGGACGGCCGCGCCGACCGCCCGCGCGACCAGGCAAAGATCCCGCTGCTCGCCGCCAACGAAATGGCCAACCCGAGCGAGCAGGCGCTGGTCGCACGCATCGCCGGGAGCCGTTACGCGCCGGCCCTGCGCGCGATCTACGGCGCCGACGTCTTTGCCGATCCCGACCTTGCATTCACCGGCATCCTGACGGCGATCGAGACCTTCCAGGAGGATTCCAAGACCTTCTATCCCTACACCAGCAAGTATGACGCCTATCTGCAGGGCAGGGCGAAGCTGACCGACCAGGAAGTGCGCGGCCTCGCGCTCTTCACCGACGAGACCAAAGGCAACTGCTCGAGCTGCCATATCAGCGACGTGGCGAGCGACGGCACGCCGCCACAATTCAGCGATTTCGGCATGATCGCGCTCGGCGTCCCGCGCAACCCGGACATCCCCGCCAACGAGGACCCGTCTTATTTCGACCTCGGCCTCTGCGGCCCGCTGCGGACCGACTTCAAGGGCGAGGCGGACTATTGCGGCCTGTTCAAGACGCCGAGCCTGCGCAACGTCGCGCTGCGGCAGACCTTCATGCACAACGGATTCTTCCACTCCCTGCGCAAGGTGGTGGAGTTCTACGCCACCCGCGACACGAACCCCGAGAAGTGGTATCCGCGCAAGGCCGACGGCACGATCGATGCATACAACGACCTGCCCGCGGCCTATCGCGCCAATCTCAATACGGACCCGCCCTTCGGCGGCAAGCCGGGGGACAAGCCCGCGCTCGACGACAAGGAGATCGACGACATCGTCGCCTTTCTCGGCACGCTGACGGACGGGTGGAAGCCTTAGCAGACGTCAGGCAGACGGACGCCCCTGTGGACGAGGTCGACATCCGCCGCTCCGCCAAGTTCCTGATCGGCCGCCGCGGCGCCGGGGAGGCGAAGCAATGGGCGGCGCAGAAGGCGCTGGAGGCCCAGGATGCAGAGGGGCGCTCCGCCTGGCTCCGCATCCTTCAGGCGGTGATCGATCTCAGCCCGTCGCCCGAGGCCGAGACGCCGTTCAACT
>DASZSL010000052.1:0-28711 GCA_035548715.1 Dongiaceae bacterium | reverse complement strand
CGACGGCGGCGGCGGCACGGAAGCGGCCGGCGCCGGCTGGGCCGCGGCGGCGACCGCCAGCGTCGCGGGCGCGGCCGGGGTCGGCGTCATCTTCACCGAGCCGTTGAGCGCGAGCTGCGTGCCGGTCGTCGAGGTGGTCTTGAAGCCCTTGGTCATCATCGCGACCATGTTCTTGTCGCGGATGTACGGCGTTTCGCCGCCCATGATCACGCCGACCAGGCGGCGACCGTTGCGCTGGGCGGAGGTCACCAGGTTGAAGCCGGAGGCACGGATATAGCCGGTCTTGATGCCATCGGCGCCGTCGAACTTGTTGAGCACCCGGTTATGCCCGGCATATTGCACGCCGCGGTAGGTGAAGCTCTCCACCGAGAAGTAGTGGTAGTATTCCGGGAAGTCGCGCAGCAGCGATACGGCCAGGATCGCCATGTCCCGCGCCGTCGTGTGCTGGTCGGGATCCGGCAGGCCGTTGGCGTTCTGGAAGACGGTGTTCGTCATCCCCAGCGCCTTCGCGGTCTGGTTCATCCGCTTGGCGAACGCCCATTCCGTGCCGGCCAGCTTCTCGCCGATCGCCGTCGCCGCATCGTTTGCCGAACGCACCACCACGGCCTTGATCGCGGTCTCGACCTTGATCGTGTCGCCCGCGGAAACCGCGAGGTTGGTCGCGTCCTGGGCGGCGGCATGGGCGGAGAAGACGATCGTGTCGTTCATCCCGATCTGCCCGCGCTTCAAGGCGTCGAACAGCTGGTAGAGCGTCATCATCTTGGTGAGCGAGGCGGGATAGGTGCGGGCATCCGCGTTGTTGGCGGAGATGACCTCGCCCGTGGCGGCATCGACCAGGATCGAGGAAGCCACCGGACGCGCCTGCGCGACGATCGGTGCCGCGGTCAGCGACATCAGGAAGGCGGCAAGGAGAAGCACAGCGGCAGAGAAGGGCGAGCTCTTCCGGCCCCTTAGGCGGCGCTGCTCAACTGCCATCGCAATATCCCCCGGTATAGGTCGGAATTCCCTCGTGGATGCCCAATTCTAGGCAAAATGATTAACCTTGTCTATAGCCCGAGCGGGGTTTAAGACAGGTAAAGTTTCGAAAGAGTCAGGTTTTTCATTGGGGTAGGCACCATTGCCCGGCCGTCGACGCCTCCTGACCCGCCTCGTTCCCGTCATTTTTCTGGCATGCAATGGCTGTGCCTATCACGGTGCCGCACAGACCGACATCGACAATCCGGCGGTCCAGAAATTCGCCTGGTTCAGCTTTCTCGACGGCCATGACATCCGGGACGCCTGCGCCGCCCTGGGCGCCAAGGCGCCGGCCCATTACCGGCTGGTCTATAACGGGCAGTATTCCGAGCAAATCCGCGCCTATGAGATCGTCGGGCAGCCATCCGGCGGGGCCGAGCTGACCGCCCGGGCCAAGGGCCATGCCAGCCTCTCCGACTGGTGGATCGCCAGCACCCAGGACCTGCTGGCGCCCTGGCGCTGGCGCGAATCGACGGCGGCGCTGAGCGCCGCGGAAATGGCGCAGTTCCGGTCGGCCTTGGCGGCGTCGGGTTTCGGCTCGGGCGCGCCGCAGGGGCTGCGACTCGCGTCGCAGGACTTCTACTGGGTGGCGGCCGGCTGCGAGGCCGGGCAGTTCCACTACTATGCCTGGGTCGAGAAGGACGGCCGCCTGGATGCGGCGAAGTTCCAGGATTTCCTCCTGCGCCATGACGGGACCGGCCTGCCGCTGCGGCCGCCGCATGTGCTGAATGCGGACGAGCGGCAGCGCCTCGGCACCGCGAAGGGCCGCAACTTCAACGGCGAGTTCACCCTCGAGGTCCGCGGCGAGGGCCTGGGCGGCCTGATCAACGCCTTTTGATCGGCGACAAGCCGGGATGCCCCGTCGTGCCGTTTCGGAGGGTGCGATCAGTTTCGGAGGGTGCGATCATGGGCCCCGGAGGGTTGGAATCATGACGGCCGAGAACATGGCTAGGAATGTGCATGGGCCCTTGCGCATGGGCCCCGTGCGTGGAGCGATACCTTGCGGCAGCGGCATCAACCCCCATTTAACGGTATGTTTGCTTCCCATATTATACGTCTAGGAGCGAGCCGGCCGGTCGCGACCCGGCTGCGACGAGAGTGGAATGGCTGAACGGGTTCTGAACAGCGGCGATAACGAGGACGGTGACGGCGGCAACGGCCGGGGCAACGGCGCGGGCCGCCCGAACACGGGCACCATCGTCAAGGCCCGCCCGAAGACCAAGAAGCCGTCCATGTATCGGGTTCTGCTCCTGAACGACGACTACACGCCGATGGAATTCGTCGTGCACGTGCTGGAGCGTTTTTTCGGCAAGAGCCGCGAAGCGGCCACCGAGATCATGCTTCACGTGCATCACAGGGGCGTCGGGGTCTGCGGCGTATATACGTACGAGGTGGCGGAGACGAAGGTGGCCCAGACCATCGAGTTTGCGCGTCGCCACCAGCATCCGCTCCAGTGTACGATGGAGAAAGAATAGCCGGCGGGACCATCCCCATCCCGACGGTGCGTGGAAAGGACAGACGCCCAATGTTGTCGCCGACCCTCGAACAGACCCTGCACCGCGCGCTCGCCTACGCCAACGAGCGCCGGCACGATTACGCGACACTCGAACATCTCCTGCTCGCTCTGGCCGACGACCAGGACGCGGTCGCCGTCATGCGGGCCTGCAACCTCGATCTCGAGAAGCTGAAGCGCGAGCTGACCGACTACATCGACAACCAGCTCTCCAACATCGTCGGCAAGCACCACAACGAGGCCAAGCCCACCGCCGGCTTCCAGCGCGTGCTGCAGCGGGCGGCGATCCACGTGCAGTCCTCCGGCCGCGAGGAAGTGACCGGCGCCAACCTGCTGGTCGCCCTGTTCTCCGAGCGCGAGAGCCACGCCGTCTACTTCCTGCAGGAGCAGGAGATGACGCGATTGGACGCGGTCAACTACATCAGCCACGGCATCGCCAAGGTGCCGGGCCGTACCGAGCAGCGCCGCGTCCGCGGCGCCGAGGGCGGTGGCGAGAACGGCGAGCAGCAGGCCAAGAGCGGCTCGGAAGCGCTCGAGGCCTATTGCGTCAACCTCAACCAGAAGGCCAAGAACGGCAAGATCGACCCGCTGATCGGCCGCGAGTCCGAGGTCAACCGCACCATCCAGGTGCTGTGCCGCCGCACCAAGAACAACCCGCTCTACGTCGGCGATCCCGGCGTCGGCAAGACCGCGATCGCCGAAGGCCTGGCGCGCCGCATCGTCAACGGCGACGTGCCGGAGGTCCTGAAGAACGCCGTCATCTTCGCGCTCGACATGGGCGCACTGCTGGCCGGCACCCGCTACCGCGGCGACTTCGAGGAGCGCCTGAAGGCCGTGGTGACGGAGCTGGAGCAGACCGAAGGCGCCGTGCTCTTCATCGACGAGATCCACACCGTGATCGGCGCCGGCGCCACGTCCGGCGGCTCGATGGACGCCTCCAACCTGCTGAAGCCCGCGCTGCAGTCGGGCCAGTTGAAGTGCATCGGCTCCACGACCTACAAGGAGTACCGCCAGCACTTCGAGAAGGACCGGGCGCTGGTCCGCCGCTTCCAGAAGATCGACGTCAACGAGCCCTCGCAGGAGGACGCGGTGAAGATCCTGCGCGGCCTGAAGCCCTATTACGAGAAGCACCACAAGGTGCGCTACACCAACGAGGCGATCCGTGCCGCGGTGGAGTTGTCGGCGCGCTACATCGGCGACCGCAAGCTGCCGGACAAGGCGATCGACATCATCGACGAGGTCGGCGCCGCGCAGATGCTGCTGCCCGAATCCCGCCGCAAGAAGACCATCGCGGTCAAGGACATCGAGGCGGTGGTGGCGATGATCGCCCGGATCCCGCCCAAGACCGTCACCAAGGACGACAAGGCGACGCTCAAGAACCTGGAGCGCGACCTGAAGACCATGGTGTTCGGCCAGGACAAGGCGATCGACGCGCTGGTCGCGTCGATCAAGCTCGCCCGCGCCGGCCTGCGCGAGCCGGAGAAGCCGATCGGCGCCTACCTGTTCTCGGGCCCGACCGGCGTCGGCAAGACCGAGGTCGCCAAGCAGCTCGCCCGCTGCATGGGCATCGAGCTGGTGCGCTTCGACATGTCGGAATACATGGAGCGGCACACCGTCTCGCGGCTGATCGGCGCGCCTCCGGGCTATGTCGGCTTCGACCAGGGCGGCCTCTTGACCGATGCGATCGACCAGCATCCGCACACCGTGCTGCTGCTGGACGAGATCGAGAAGGCGCATCCGGACCTGTTCAACATCCTGCTGCAGGTGATGGATCACGGGAAGCTCACCGACCATAACGGCAAGTCGGTCGATTTCCGCAACGTGATCCTGATCATGACCACCAATGCCGGAGCGCATGCGATGTCCAAGGCGGCGATCGGCTTCGCCCGCGACAAGCGCGAGGGCGAGGACCAGCAGGAGATCGAGCGGCTGTTCGCGCCCGAGTTCCGCAACCGGCTGGATGCGACGATCGCCTTCGCCAACCTGCCGACCGAGGTGGTCGCCCAGGTGGTGGACAAGTTCATCATCCAGCTCGAGACCCAGCTCGCCGATCGCAACGTCACCATCGAGCTGACCGAGGCGGCGCGGAAATGGCTGGCCGACAAGGGCTTCGACCCGCTCTACGGCGCGCGGCCGCTGGCCCGCGTCATCCAGGACAACGTCAAGAAGCCGCTGGCCGAGGAGCTCTTGTTCGGCAAGCTGGAGAAGGGCGGGACGGTCCGGGTGGACCTGGACAAGGAGATCGACAAGCTGGTCTTCAAGATCATCGAGTCGAAAGCCAACCCGACCGAGGAAACCGTCGACACCGTGGACGCTTAGTATCTCATGTCGATTGCAACCATCATCGCCATCGTCGCCGGAGCCGCCGCGGCCGCTACAGCCGCGGCGGCGGCCGCTGCTGCCCGCCCGCAGGCGCAGCCGGTGCGGGCCAAGGGCAAGCGCCGCTAGTCGGCACCGAGCGCGCGGCGCCCCCACCTCACCTCCCCGAAGACGGGGGAGGGAGAGGGTAAGAGCGCGGAAGAACATCTGCCATTGAGCATCGGGCTCAACGCGAAGGCTTCGGCCGCAGCGCCCCTCCCCGGTCTTCCGGGGAGAAGGGTGGGGAGCCCCGCAATGACTCCCTCCAGGCTTCAATGCTTGCTACGCTCCGATCATGATCGAGACGCATTCCAACATCGACACGACCGGCCCCGACTTCGCCCGGGACCAGGGCCTCGTCTTCGAGATCCCCGCCGGCATCGCCGACCTGCTGCACGAGCGCGCGAAGGAGCGCTACCTCCGTCGCGTCTGGCAGACGCTGTTCTGCATCATCCTCGTCCTGTTCCTCGCCACGATCGCGCCGGTGCCGGCCCTGGGGCCGGAAGAGCGCGTCGCCGGAGTCGTCGGCGTGCTCGCCTTCCTCGGTTATCTTGCCTACGGTTTCACCCTGGTCTGGCCGGAACGCTGGGAGCACCAGCTGCTCGAAGAGGAAATCGAATACCGCCGCCTGCACGGCAAATGGCGCTGGGAGCGGTGATGCGGATCATTCGGGCGAGCCTGCTGCTTCTTGCTCTCGCCGCCTGCACCACGCCGACCGCCAGCATCAAGACCGGCGAGCTCGACATCGATTCCTCGCCGGACTGTCTCGCCAAGTACGTGAAGGTGGAGAACGGCCCGCCGCCGGTCATGCCGCGGGAAGGCGCGCTCGTCTTCGCCGAGGGCCGCGACACGCCGTACGATTCCGGCGGCTGCGGCCACAAGTTCTCCGGCGGCCTGCACGCCGCCGATTTCGACCGCTACGTCACGTACGACAGCGACGACAAGGACGGCGTCATGACGCTCGGTGGCGGCCAGGTCTGCGTCATCGCCACGTACCGGATCTGAGATATCGGCCCGGCGGCGGCGCGCCGGGCCGATCGGTTCGTCAGCCTTTCTTCGTCACGACGACTTCGAGATACTCGCTCGGTGCCACCAGGGTGCCGTCCGCCGCGGTGTTGAAGCGGCCGGCCAGCGCCAGCAGGTCGGTCTCCAGCGCCGACTGGATCGAGGGGTCGAGTGCCGCGAAGGCCTTGAGGACCGGGCCGTAGAAACCCTTGAACACCTCCAGCCAGTGCTTCGGCGACTTGTAGCGGAAGGCGAAGTGCCTGCGCTGGGTCGCGATGCCGTTCTTCTCGCCGAACAGCGCCTCAAGATGCGCCTCGGTGCCCCAGAGCGCCGGCGACTTCAGGCCCGCCGCCGGCGGCAGGTATTGGCCGACGGTCTTGAAGATCTGGCCGACGAAGCTCTCCGGTGTCCAGTTTGCCATCCCGATCTTGCCGCCGCGCTTAAGGACCCGCAGCATCTCGCTGGCGGAGCGCCCATGGTTCGGCGCGAACATGACGCCGAAGGTCGAAAGCACCACGTCGAAGCTCTCGCCGGGGAAGGGCAGGTTCTCGACATCCGCGACCTGGAAGACGACCGGCAGGCGGTCGGCCGCCGAGCGCTCCTTCGCGCGCTCCAGCAATGCCGGGACGTAGTCGGTCGAGACCACGTCGCAGAATCGCCGCGCGGCCGCCAGCGTCGCGTTGCCGTTGCCCGCGGCGACGTCCAGCACGCGGTGGGTGCTCCGGAGATCGAGCGCCTCGCAGAGCGCCTCGCCGACGATCTGAAGTGTGACGCCGATCACTGCATAGTCGCCGGAACTCCAGGCAGCCTGTTGCCTGGACTTGATCGCTTCGAAATCGATGGTGCCAGCCCTGGCCGCTGGTGCGTTCATATTCGGAATCCTTTCGTGGCGAATGGGGAGGGGAGCACCCGCGGATGCCGGCGCTCGCGCAGGGATCGCTATTCGTGAAGGACGATGCCGGAGCCGCCGAGCTCGGCCGGGAAATCCTTCAGCTTGGGCAGGCCGTCCTTCATGCGGAGCCGCGTCTCGCCGTAATTGACGTGGACGCCGGGCGTGAAGGCGACGGTCGGCAGGATCGCGGCATAGACATCGGTCAGCCCGAGCTTCGGGTGGTCCGTCATCAAATGGCCGCCGCATTGGGTGCAGAATTTCCGGTCGCTGTTCGCGGTCTTCTTGAAGCGGCCGACGAACGCGGCGCCCTGGGTGACCTTCACGTTCTCCGGCTTCCACAGGGTGAAGGCGTTGACCGGACCGGCCGACCAGGCACGGCAGGATTCGCAATGGCAATAACCCATGGCCTCCGGCGCGCCATAGGCTTCGATTTTCACGGCCCCGCAGAAGCAGGACCCGGAATGCTTGTCGTCCATGAATATCCTCTCCGTATCACCGCCGCCGGCGCGACGCCCGGGGGAAAGGCGACGTCGGGCCGACAGGGGCGCGGGACTATGTTTGGATGCCCGCGGAGCGCGCAATGACCGGGACGCCGCCTCTGTTGACCGAAACGCCGGGAGCCGACCGGCTCACACCCGCATCCGATGTTCTGTCGGATTTGCTGCGGGTGGTGCGCCTCACGGGTTCGGTCTTCTTCAAGGCCGATTACGGCGCGCCCTTCGCGATCGGCAGCGACGGCCGCGCGACGGTGGTGGAGCTGCTGGGCGGCCAGCGCCCGCGCCATATCACGGTCTTCCACCTGGTGGCGGAGGGCCAGTGCTGGCTCGACCGCCGCGGCTATGAGCGGGTGCTGCTCTCCAAGGGCGACGTCATGATGCTGCCCTTCGGCGACTATCACGAGCTCGGCAACGGCGAGGCGCCGGTCATCGCCGCCTCCGGCCTCGCGGTGCAGACCCGCGAGGGCGTGGCGATGCCGAAGCATGTCGGCGGCGAGGGCGAGCGCACCACCATCGTCTGCGGCTTCGTGCAGTCGGGCGATCTGTTCTTCAACCCGGTGTTCCGCGACCTGCCGAGCCTGCTGATCGAGCGCACCGCGCGGGAGCCGGTGACCTCGCTGCTCGCCACCACGGTGCGCCAGCTCCTGACCGAGGTCGATGCGCTGCGGCCCGGCAGCCGCGAGATGCTGGGCCGCATGATGGAGATGCTGTTCTTCGAGATGGTGCGGCGCTACGTCGGCGGCCTGCCCAGGGGTGCGGCCGGCTGGCTGGGCGCGCTGACCGATCCGCTGGTCAGCCGCAGCCTGCAGGTGATCCACGCCGATCCGATGCGCGACTGGACGGTGGAGCAGATCGCCGCCGCCTCCGGCACCTCGCGCAGCGTGCTCGCCGAGCGCTTCAAGAGCGTGCTCGGCCAGCCGCCGATGCAGTATCTGGCCGGCTGGCGCCTGCAGCTCGCGACCAACCTGCTGCGCGACGCCAGCCGCTCGATCGCCGAGGTCGCGGGCGAGGTCGGCTATGAATCCGAGGCGGCGTTCAACCGCGCCTTCAAGCGCCATCTCGGCATGCCGCCCGGCGCCTGGCGCCAGAACCACGCCGCGGCCTGAGGCGCGCGCTATTCCGCGGCGAGGTTCGGCCGCGCATCGGCCGGCGCATCGGCCAGCGGCAGCTCGAACCAGAAGGTCGAGCCTTCGCCCGGCCGGCTGGCGCAGCCGATGCGGCCGCCCATCAGCTCGACGAGCTGGCGGCTGATGGCGAGGCCGAGCCCGCTGCCGCCGAAGCGCCGGTTGATCGAGCTGTCGGCCTGGGAGAATTGCTGGAACAGCCGCTCCATCGCCCCCGGCTCGATGCCGACGCCGCTGTCGGCGATCTCGAAGCGCAGCCAGGGACCGGCGGATGCGCCGGCCGGCAGCGCCGCCACCCGGACGAGGACGTAGCCGCGCTCGGTGAACTTGACCGCGTTGCCGAGCAGGTTGATCAGCACCTGGCGCAGCCGCGCGGCATCGCCGACGAAGCGGCGCCGCGCCGCGGGCGCGACGAGAGCGGCGAGCTCGATCGCCTTGCCCTGCGCGCCGGGCGCGATCAGCGTCAGCGTGTTGTCGATGAGCTCGGCGAGATCGAACTCGGTCGGCGCCAGCTCGACCTTTCCGGCTTCCAGCCGCGAATGCTCGAGCACGTCGTCCACCAGCGCCAGCAGCGCACGCGCGGAGTCGCGCGCGACGCTGGCATAGCGCCGCTGCTCGGCGGTCAGCGGCGTCGTCTCCATCAGCAGCGTGGTCATGCCGATGACGCCGTGCATCGGCGTGCGGATCTCGTGGCTGGTATTGGCGAGGAAGGCGGACTTGATGCGATTGGCGGCGTCGGCCTCCTCCTTGGCGGCGCGCAAGGCGGCCTCGGCCGCCTGCTGCCGCCGCACCTGCCGCAGCATCAGCCGCCCCAGCAGCAGGATGAAGAGGCTGAGCGCGCCGAGGCAGAAGGATTCGGTGATCGTCTCGGCGCGCCATTCCGCCAGCGCCTCGGTGCGCGGCCATTCGGCGATGCCGGCGATCCCGGCTCCGGCGGAGACGAAGTAGGCGGTCAGCACGTCGCCGTCGCCGCGATAGACCGTGGCCGGGTCGCTTCCCTTCGTCGCCGCGCGGATGGCGGGATCGAGCGCGGCGGTGCTCTGCACCTGCAGCACCACGCCGGGCGGCGGCGCGATCAGGGCGCGGAACGTCGCCATCAGCTGTTCGGCCCGCGCGGTCGCGGCGTCGGCGACGGATTTCCGGCCGGGCTCGCCGAGCCTGGCGACGTTGGGGCCGAGGTTGGAGACCGCGCGCGCATACTGCCCGTAGCTCTGCGCCAGGGCGGTCAGCCTCTCGTTTGCATCGGCCAGGGCGTCCTGATGGACGTAGACCTTCACCGCGCCGAACAGCAGCCAGAGGATCGAAAGCACGGTCGCGATGGAGAGGCGCACCCAGGCCGCCAGCGACGGCCCGCGCCACGTCCGGCTCAAGGCGGCGATCTCATGGCTTTCGCTCGATCGGCTCGACGTCACCCGGTACCTGCCTCTTTCCAGCCGCCGGCGGGGATGATCTCGGCACGGCGCGCGCGCGGCTCTAGGAACGATATCTTAGCGAAAACCATAGGGAAATCGAAGCTATTCGGCGTAGATACCGAAGACGGGGATATTCAATCGGCGATGGCCGATCAGGGCTCGCCGCCGGCCTGGCGATAGGGGCTGAGCTCGGCGAGCCCGGCGATCTCGTTGCGTATCACCCGCCGCTCACGCTCCAGGAAATCGGAGACCGCGTCGCGGAAGCTGCGCTCGGCGATCCAGTGCATGGAATGCGTGGCGACCGGCAGGTAACCGCGCTGGATCTTGTGTTCTCCCTGCGCGCCGGCCTCGACCCGTGGGAGCTTGTGCTCGATCGCGTAGTCGATCGCCTGGTAATAGCAGAGCTCGAAATGCAGGAACTTGTATTCGTCGAGGCAGCCCCAGTTCCGCCCATAGAGACAATCCGTCCCACGCAGGTTGAGCGCGCCCGCCACCGGCTGTCCGTCCTTCTCGGCGAACATGAGCACCACGTTCTCCGCCATGCTGCCGCCCAGGAGATCGAAGAACCGCCGCGTCAGGTACGGCCGGCCCCATTTGCGGCTGCCGGTATCCATGTAGAAGGCGAAGAACGCATCCCAATGCCGGGGCGTGATCTCGGACCCGGAGAGCGCGCTGATCTCCAACCCGTATTGATGGATCGCCTCGCGCTCCTTGCGGATCGACTTCCGCTTGCGCGACGAGAGCGCGCCCAGGAAATCGGCGAAGCTGCCATAGCCCTGGTTGGCCCAGTGGTACTGCACGCCGATCCGGTGCAGGAATCCGGCCTCGGCCATCGGCGCGATCTCGTCCTCCGGGCAGAAGGTCACATGCAGCGAGGAGAAGCGCGACTGCTCGGCAATCTGCCGCAAGGTGCTCACCAGCGCCTGGCGCAGCACCGCGGCCTCGGCGCAAGGCCGCACCAGCAGCCGCGGCCCCGGCACCGGGGTGAACGGCACGGCGACCTGCAGCTTCGGGTAATAGCGCCCGCCGGCGCGCTCATAGGCCTCGGCCCAGCCCCAGTCGAAGACGTATTCCCCCTGGGAATGGCTCTTCACGTACATCGGCGCTGCGGCGACCAGCGCGCCCGCCTCGTCGCTGATGGCGAGATGCTGCGGCAGCCAGCCCGCCTTGCGGCCGACCGAGCCCGAATCCTCGAGCGCCTTCAGGAAGGCATGGCGCAGGAACGGGTTGTCCGGACCGGCGCAGGCATCCCAGGAAGCGGCCGGAACCTCGTCGATCCGGTCCAGGACCTTGGCGTTCAGCGATGGGGAAGGCGTGGGGGAATGCATTTCCGTGTTCACTCTGGGCCGACTTGCTCCCCCTGACAAGCCGGCCGCATGTAGTATTTCCATGACCGTCACCCGCGGGCGTGACCCGCGGGTCTGCTGCCGAGTTCGCACGGGAGCAAGATGCCCGGATCAAGTCCGGGCCTGACGGTCGAACTTGTTATGCGAGCTCGAAGATCGCCTCGACCTCGACCGCGACGTTGAGCGGCAGCACGTTGACGCCGATCGCCGAGCGGGCGTGCCGGCCGGCGTCGCCGAACACCTCGACCATCAGGTCGGAGACGCCGTTGGCCACCTTCGGCTGCTCGGTGAAGTCGTCCATCGAGTTGATGAAGACCGTCAGCTTGCAGACCCGCTTCACCTTGTCGAGGTCGCCGATCGCGTTCTTGAGCTGCGAGATCACGTTGAGGCCGCAGATCCGCGCCGCCTTCTGGCCGTCCTCGACCGAGAACTCCTTGCCCAGCTTGCCCTGGTACTTGAACTCGCCGTTGAACACGGTCACCTGGCCGGAGGTGTAGGCGGTCTTGCCGCTGATCACCACCGGCACGTAGTTGGCGACGGGCGCCGCCGCCTTCGGAAGCTCGATCTTCAGTTCCGCGAGGCGCGCGTCGATCTTGCCGGACATGGAGGTCTCCTTGGAATGGCATGGAAGAATGGATGGAAGGCCGGCAGCATAGCGGCCGAAGCCGCCTCAATCCATGCCCGATTCCGCCACCCCCAATCGCGCGTCGGGGACCGCCTTCCTCGACCGCGCGCCCAGCACGACGTTCGCCAGGACCGCCCCGAAGACCAGGATGCCGCCGAGGATCGTATTGATGCCCGGCGTCTCGCCGAAGGCGAGCCAGACCCAGACCGGCGCCAGCGGCGCGTCCAGCGAGCCGATCAGCGCGGTCTCAATGGCCGGCAGGAGGCGCGAGCCCAGGGTGAAGAGCACGATGCCCAACGCCAAGTTGATCAGCCCGAACAGCGCGAGACAGCCGAGTTGCTCGAACGTCGGGGCGAGTGCGGTGCTCAAGGGCCAGCAGGCGAGCGCCGAGAGCAGCGCCGAAAGGCAAGCGGCCGGCAGGATCGGGATGGTGCGGCTGTGCCTGCAGATCACGATGATCCCGGCCATCACCAGGGTCATGCCGAACGCCAGGGCGTCGCCGAGCAAATCGCCCTCGGCGGCACCCGAGCCCACCATCGCCATGACGCCGGCCAGGGCGACGAGGCTGGCGAGAATCGCAGTCCTGGAAGGGATCTCCCGCAGCACCAGCAACCCCAGACCCGCCGCCAGGAATGGCACCGTGCCGTAGATGATCGCGACATGAGCGACCGTGGTGAGCGTAAGCGAGGTGATGTAGAGGATCATGCCGCAAGCCGACAGCACAGCGAACAGCCAGCCCGAGAGGCCGAGGCTGCGAAACTGCCTCAGGGCATCGCGCGGCCGGGTGACGCCGAGGAAGACGAGCAGGCCGAATGTCGCGAACACGCCGCGCCAGAACAGCAGGGTCCAGGCGTCGAGCGGAACCAGCCGGGTGAAATAGCCGGCCGTGCTCCAGGCGATGGCCGATCCGGTGACCAGCATCAGCCCCAATCGGTATTGCCCCGCGGGAGTCATCAATTGGCGGCGGCGGTCTTCCAGTCGCCGGTCGTGTTCCACCAGCGATGCGGATTCCGGTTGTCGTCCAGTCCCTTGGACCGGCTGGCCAGGATCTGCTCCACGGTGATGAACGGCTCCTGGTAGGAATGCACCTGGAAGATCGCCTCGACCACGTCGGCGAGGAGCTTTTGATCGACCGGCAGGCGAAAGCTCACCTCGACCACGCCGGGCCGCTTGCGGATCTCGGTCTCCGCGCCCGCCGCGGCGCCGGCCAGCGGCCGGTAGCGCTCGATCCCGCCCGCCGACTGATAGGCGTTGCTGTCGTAGCTGCCGACGATCAGCGGCGTCAGGGCGCAGACCTCGGCCATGATGCGCTCGACATCCTCGAGCGGCGCCTGGAAACGCAGCAGCAGCATCGGCTCCATGATCACCGAATGCGTGTCGAAACCGGCCAGTGGCATCACCGTCGCTCCCCTCTGTCACCATACAAATAGTACCGAAAGGCTACTGACAACCGCGTGTCAGGGGCGGCATGATCGCGGCAAAAGAAGCCGCAAACCCGGGACCTGCCTGCCGTGCATTTTCCTCATCTCTTCTCGCCCTTCGCGATCAGGGGCGTCGAGTTCCGCAACCGCATCTTCTCGACCGGCCACGACACCGAGATGTCGCGGAACGGCCTGCCGACCGAGGCCTTGGTCGCCTATCAGCAGGCCCGCGCCAGGGGCGGCGCCGGGCTGATCATCGTCCAGGTGGTCGCGGTGCACGAGACCGCGCGCTATACCTCCGACGTGCTGATGGGCACCGAAGACGACTGCATCCCGCATTTCCGACGGCTGTTCGGCGCGATCAAGGCGGAAGGCACCCGCGCCTTCGTGCAGCTCTTCCATCCCGGGCGCGAAGTGCTCGGCCGCCCCAAGGGCGTGCTGCAGGCCGCCTACGCGCCGTCCTTCGCACCCTCGGAGCGGTTCCGCGTCGCGCCGCGCATCCTCACCACCGAGGAGATCGAGGACATCGTCCAGGGCTACGGCGCGACCGCGCGGCGCATGGCCGAGGCGGGCGCCGAGGGCGTCGAGATCGTCGGCAGCCACGGCTATCTCCCGGCGCAGTTCATCAGCGAGAAGCTCAACCACCGCACCGACCGGTATGGCGGCTCGTTCGAGAACCGCCTGCGCTTCATGCGCGAGGTCGCGGCGACGGTGCGCCGGCAGGTGCCGGAGCTGATCCTCGGCACGCGGCTCTCCGGCAACGAATACGATGTCGACGGCCTGACCGAGGAGGACACGATCGCCGCCTATCGCGCGTTGAAGGACGAGTTCGACTATTTCAACGTGATCGCCGGCACCTCGGCTTCGGCCGGCGGCGCCACGCATATCGCCCCGCCGATGACGGTGAAGAACGCCTATATGGCGCCCTATGCCGCGAAGCTGAAGCAGACGCTGGGCAAGCCGATCTTCGTCGCCGGCCGCATCAACCAGCCGCAGGAGGCCGAGCGCATCGTCGCCGACGGCGCCGCCGACATGTGCGGCATGACCCGCGCGATGATCTGCGATCCCGAGATGCCGGCCAAAGCCCGCGCGGATCGCATCGACGACATCCGCGCCTGCATCGCCTGCAACCAGGCCTGCATCGGCCACATGCAGATCGGCCTCGCCATCTCCTGCATCCAGCACCCCGAGACCGGCCGCGAGCTCAGCTACGGCACGCTCGTGCCGGCGAAGGCCCGGCGCCGGATCATGGTGGTCGGCGGCGGGCCCGCCGGCATGAAGGCCGCCGCCATCGCCGGCGCGCGCGGCCATGACGTGACGCTCTATGAGGCCGCGAAGCGGCTGGGCGGTCAGGCGCATCTCGCCGCCGCCCTGCCGCACCGTTCGGAGTTCGGCGGCATCGTCACCAATCTCGGCCGCGAGGTGGCGCTGGCCGGGGTCACCGTGAAGCTCGACACGCCGGTCGATGCCGCCTTGCTGGAGCGCGAGCGGCCCGATGCCGTGATCCTCGCCACCGGCAGCGCGGTCGAGCTGCCGCCGTTCGAGCGGGGCGAAGGCGTCGAGGTCCTGACCATCGAGGATCTCCTGGTTCGCGGCGCCAAGACCGGGCCGCGCGTCGTCGTCTACGACTGGCTCGCCGACTGGATCGGCGTCGGCATCGCCGAGAAGCTGGCGGGCGAGGGCGCGCATGTGCGCCTTGCGGTCAACGGCGTCTGCCCGGCGATCAGCATCCAGAACTATGTGCGCGACGCCGCCATCGCGCGGCTGCACGAGGCGGGCGTCGAGATGCTGCCCTTCATGCGGCTCTACGGCACCGAGGGCGACACCGCGTTCTTCGTCCATACCGGCGCGCAGACGCCGGTCGAGCTTTCCGGCGTGGACACGCTGGTCGTCATCGGGCCCAACCGGCCGCGCGACGCGCTCGCCGCCGCCTGCCGCCGGCTCGGCATCGAGACCCATGTCATCGGCGACGCCATGGGCCCGCGCACCGCGGAGGAAGCGGTGTTCGAAGGCCTCGAAGCCGCCGCCGCCGTGTGAAGGAGTCGTTCTTGAATCCCGTCATCGCCATCACCCGCGTCGATCCGCGCCGGGCCGAGATCGCCGCCTTGGTCCATGAGCTCGACCGCTACATGCAGGGCCTCTATCCGGCCGAGAGCAATCATCTGGTCGATGTCGAGACGCTGGCGCGGCCCGACGTGCATTTCTTCGCCGTCACCGTCGACGGCATGCCGCGCGGCTGCGGCGCGATCATGCTGCGCTCTGACGACGGCGGCTATGCCGAGGTGAAGCGCATCTTCGTCTCGCCGGCCGCGCGGGGGCTCGGTTTGGGGCGCCGGATCATCGCGCATCTCGAAGCGACGACCCGCGCCGCAGGACTGTCGCTGATGCGCCTCGAGACCGGTCCCTATCAGCCCGAGGCCCTGGCGCTGTTCGCGGCCTCCGGCTTCGTACTGCGGGGTCATTTCGGCGATTACCCGACCGACGATCCCTTGAGCGTGTTCATGGAGAAGCGGCTGGCGGGGAATGCGTAGCCGCTTCACGGCGGTGTCGGTGTGGCGGCTTGCTCGAGCATTTCCTGCGCCCGATCGGGGCGGTGGCGATACCGACATTCGCCTTTACCGCCGCCACCATTTCGGAGGGGTATCAAAGCTCGCTAAGCCTCTGAGGATGAACGGCTTGATCGCGTTCGGGACGGGGGCATGGATTCCGCGTCCGGTAAAGGTTGGGTCAAGGTTGGCGCGTCGGCGGAATCGCCGGGGCGCTCCGGGCCTGGAGCGGCTGCGCGAGAGGGACTATAGCTCAGCATGGGGAAATAGGCAATGCCCTATCATGGTTCTGAGCGGTCTCGGGCGGCTGTAAGGCCCTCATCCCTGTCTTCCCCCCACGGGGGAAGGGGTTCGCCGCAGGCGCGATGGCAAAGAACCCTTGTCGTCATGCCAAGGCTTGGTCTTGGCATCCACGAGTCTGCGATTCGACGCGCGGTGCAACGGACGGAAACTCGTGGACCCCAAGGCCAAGTCTTGGGGCTCTAGAAGGGAGCCGTGGGGCGGGACAACTCGCTTGCTCGTCATCCCGCGATCAGGAGGCGAAGCCGACGTCGGCAGTGTCGCGTGATGACGACGGAGTGGGGGCAGCGGCGAAATTCTTCCAAGTGCGGGGCCTCTCAGGCCTTCAGGCCATCAGGGTCGTCTTCCCGCACTGCCTCATAGGCGACGAGGCATTCGGTTATTTTGCCGAAGTCGCCGGACATCACTTGCTTGCGGCACCGGACCACGACGCCCTTGCCAAACTCCACTTCGTCGTCTTCGCCCCGACAATCGACGATGCGATACACGTCGCCGCGGATATGCACGGCGTCAACCGGCGCCCACACTTCCACGGCTTCCCGAGGCAGATATACATGAACCGTCTCGTACGACATTACGGCAGCATGGAGCGGCCGACCCAGGAGTCAAGTGCGCCAGACTTAAAGTGATGCGCTACGCTGCGCATACGGTTCACGTGTGCCGGATTCATCCTGCGACACATGCATATGAAGCGTCATTGCCGGGCTCGCCCCGGCAATCTCGTGCGGACTGGAGCCAGATGCCCGGGTCAAGCCCGGGCATGACGAGTCAGACCGAGGTCCGAGGCTCTACCCCGGCCGCGTCATGCGGAAGCGCTGCGCTTCGCCGATGGTGAAATAATCGGCCGGGCCGCCGCCGCGCACGATCGGCTCGGCGAGCACGGTGTTGTAGACGCCGTTCTCGATCAGGTCCTGCCGGATGTGGATGCAGACCGCCTCGCCGAAGGTGACCCAGGAATCGATCTCGCGGCCGTCGGCCGCCTGCAGCCGGATGATCTGCGTCACCCTGCATTCGAAGGCGACCGGGCTCTCCTTGACCCGCGGCACGCCGACCAGGCGCGCGGGCTCGGGCGTCAGCCCGGCGAGCGCGAACTCGCTGACGCCGGCGGGCACGCTGGCGCTGGTCATGTTCATCTGCTCGGCGAGCGGCCGGGTCGCCAGGTTCCAGACGAATTCCCGCGTCGCCTCGGCGTTGCGCACGCTGTCCTTCCAGCCGTTGCTGCAGAAGCCGATGATCGGCGGGCGATAGCTGAACAGGTTGAAGAAGGAATAGGGCGCGAGGTTGAACCGGCCCTGCGCGTCGCGGGTCGAGACCCAGCCGATCGGCCGCGGCGCCACGATCGAGTTCAGCGGATCGTGCTTCAGGCCGTGGCCGTTCCTGGGTTCGTAAACGTGAAAATCCGTCATGGAATCAGCGGCATTTCGATTGGATGCGCGCGATCGTAGCCAATCCGGCCGATGATGTCCCGCGGTCCGCAGGGCGGATGATCTGACGCCGCGGCGCAGATCTATTCAACGCAATCCTCCGAGGCGCCGGCCTTCTCGGGATGAAGGCGGGAAAACTCCCTGAGCGACATCAGGACCGGCATGAGGCCGCGACCTGAATTCGTCAATGCGTATTCGACGCGCGGCGGCTGCTCCTCGAATTCCCGCCGCGCCACCAGTCCGTCGCTTTCAAGCTCCCGGAGATGCTGCGTGAGCATTTTCTGCGAAATGCCGGGAATGTCCCGCAACAACTGCGAACTGCGCATCGACGGCTCGGCGAACAGGCGGAACAAGACCGGCAGCTTCCACCGGCCGCTGATCATGCGGATCGCCCTGGTCACATGGGCGACCGATCCGTCCGGGCCAAGGCAGCGCTCCCGGTCGGCGCGTGCCACGGGCACTTTCAAGTGCGTAATTGCCTCGCTCATCATCCTGTCCTCATAAAGTCCCGGCACCGGCCCGACACTAGCATGGGGATCGCGCGATGGACTTGAAACTCGACGGCAGGGTCGCGCTGGTCACCGGCGGCAGCAAGGGCATCGGCGAAGGCGTAGCCCGAGGGCTTGCGCGCGAAGGGGCGATCGTCATCGTCCACGGCCGAAACAAGACCAGGACCGAGGAAGTCGCTCACGACATCATCGCCCGGGGCGGACGTGCCCACGTCGCCCTCGGCGACCTGACGAATGAAGACGAGGTACGGCGCCTTGTCGACGAGGCGCAGGCCGTCGTCGGGCCGGTCGAGATCGTGATCAACAACGCGGGTGGCTCCGGCGAGACGGAGGACTGGGCCACGACTCGCCCCGAGACCTGGGCGAGCGGCTACGATCGGAACGTCCTTGCCGCCGTCAGGATCACGACCCGGCTGCTGCCCGGCATGCGGGAGGCGAGATGGGGAAGGATCGTCAACATCTCCAGCCTTGCGGGGCTGATGCCGCCGTCCAAGAGGCCGGATTATGCAGCGGCCAAGGCGGCCATGATCGCCATGACCGCTTCGCTCGCGAAAGCCGTCGCGATGGACGGCATCACGGCGAACACCGTTTCGCCCGGGACGATCCACAGCGTCAGCCTCGACGAGGCCTTCCGGAAGGCGGCACCCAGCCAAGGGCTTGCGGCGGATGCGCCCTGGATGGAAATCGAACAAGCGGTGCTCCCGATGTTCGCCCAGGTTCCGATGGGGCGGGTCGGAACGCTTGAAGAGATTGCCGATGCGATCGCGTTCCTGGCCAGCCCCCGCGCCGGCTACATCACCGGGGTAAACCTGAGGCTTGATGGCGGAATGTGGCCCGGGCTTTAGAACGGCGCGAGCAAGATGGCCTCAGGTTCGCTCGTTCCGAAGCTGGTTACGGGAGCCGTGCCGCGGCTGCCGCCGGCGTCGCCGGCCGGTGGCTTTCGATCAGCGTCTCGATCATGCGCACCAGGCGCCGCGCGGGTCCGTCGCTGCCGAGGCTCTGCATGTTGATGCGCGCACCCTCGATCAGCAGGAAGACCTCGTCGGCCAGGACCTCGGGCTCGAGCAGGCCGGCGGCGCGGAACAGCGTCACCAGCCGGTCGCGGGTGCCGCGCTTGAAGGATTCGATCACCGCGCGCGCCGGGTGGTCCTTCTCCGGCAGCTCGACCGAGGCATTCGCCATCACGCAGCCGCGCTCGCCGGCATCCGTGACGCAGCTCGAGACCGCGTCCAGCCAGGCCCGGATCTCGCCCTCGGGATCGCCGGCGTAATTGGAGGCCAGCGCGTCCCAATAGACATCGACCTCGTGGGCATGCTCGCGCAGGCATTCCGCCACCAGCTCGTCCTTGGACGGGAAGTGGCGATAGAGCGTCATCTTGTTGGTCTCGGCCGCCTCGGCGATGGCGTCCACGCCGACCGCCCGGATCCCATGGCGGTAGAACAGGTCGCTCGCGGCCTCGAGAATCCGCTCCCGCGGCGGCTTCGGCGGCGCGCCGCGCTTCGGCTTCTCCGCTTCCCCCTGACTCTTCTCGGGCTGGCCCTCCCAGGGCCTTCTCGCAACTGCACTCATTCTTTGTTGACTCGTTACTGACCGGTAACTACCTTCTCGATACTGACTGGTAACACCAAATGTGATCGCCGTCACATCACAAGTAAAGCCCCTGCGACAATATCAGCCGGACCAAAGCTTTAGGCTGCTGCCAGGTTCGGGCTGTCGATTCTCCCATAGTTCGTTCGTCGTCTTTCCGAGTCTCCCGGTTCGTGACCCTGAATAGAGACCCAAATGGTTAATTTCTTCATTCAGCGCCCCGTCTTCGCATCTGCAATAGCGGGCATCATGGTCCTGGCGGGGCTCATTTGTTACCAGCTCCTGCCGGTCGCCCAGTTTCCCGACATCACCCCGCCCCAGGTGGTGGTGACCGCCGCCTATCCGGGTGCGAGCTCGAAGGTGGTCGCCGACACCGTCACCACGCCCTTGGAGCAGCAGATCAACGGCGTGCCGGGCATGGCCTATATGTCGTCGATCAGCGCCAATGACGGCACCTCGACGATCACGATCACGTTCGAGGTCGGCTATCCGATCGACGTGGCGGCGGTCGATGTGCAGAACCGGGTCAATGCCGCCAGCGGCCAGCTTCCGGCGATCGTGACCCAGGGCGGCGTCACCATCCAGAAGCAGAATCCCAACTTCACCCTGGCGGTGAACCTCTCCTCGCCGGACGGCTCGGTCGATCTCACCACGCTCAGCAACTTCGCCTATCTGCAGCTCGCCGACCCGCTGAAGCGCGTGCCCGGCGTCGGCAACGTGCAGATCTTCGGCGAGCGCCGCTATTCGATGCGCATCTGGCTCGATCCGGACAAGCTGGCGACGCTGGGCGTGACCGCGCTCGACGTGAAGAACGCCATCGCCAACCAGAACATCCAGGTCGCGGCCGGCAAGCTCGGCCAGCAGCCGGCGCCCGACGGCACCGCCTTCGAGGTGCAGGTCAACGCGCTCGGCCGCCTCTCCGATCCCAAGCAGTTCGGCGAGATCGTGGTGCGCGCCGGCACCGGCAGCGAGGCGACCCTGCGCCTGAAGGACGTGGCGCGCATCGAGCTGGGCGCGCAGCAATACGGTTCCAGCGCCTTCCTGAACAAGGATTCCTCGGTCTTCCTCGGCATCTTCCAGGCGCCGAACTCCAACGCGCTGGAGATGGACCGCCAGGTCCGCGCCACGATGGAGAAGCTCTCCGGCCGCTTCCCGCCGGGGGTGAAGTGGGGCATCGTCTACGACACGACCATGTTCGTCTCGGCCTCGATGCATGACGTGGCGATCACGCTGGGCGAGGCGCTGATCCTGGTCGTGCTGGTGGTCTATGTCTTCCTGCAGAGCTGGCGCGCGACCCTGATCCCGGCGATCGCGATCCCGGTCTCGCTGATCGCCACCCTCGCCATCATGCATGCGCTCGGCTTCTCGCTGAACACGGTCAGCCTGCTCGGCATGGTGCTGGCGATCGGCCTGGTGGTCGATGACGCGATCGTCGTGGTGGAGAACGTCGAGCGCCAGCTGCACAACGGGTTGAAGCCGCTCGACGCCGCCAAGGCCGCCATGGCCGAGGTGACCGGGCCGATCATCGCGACCACCGCGGTGCTGATGGCGGTCTTCGTGCCGGTCGCCTTCCTGCCCGGCGTCACCGGCCAGCTCTACAACCAGTTCGCCCTCACCATCGCGATCTCGGTGGCGATCTCGGCCTTCAACTCGCTGACCCTGAGCCCGGCTTTGAGCGCGGTCTTCCTGCGCAGCCAGGGCCCGTCGAGGTTCCTGCCGTTCCGCCTGTTCAACGCCGGCTTCACCCGCTCGGCCAACGGCTATGCCTGGGGCATCCGGCATCTGATCGGCTTCCGCTGGGTGGTGATGGCGCTGTTCGCGCTCGGCCTGGTGCTGACCTACGGCATCTACAAGCGGATCCCGACCACCTTTCTCCCGGTCGAGGACCAGGGCTACTTCTTCGCCGTGATGCAGATGCCGGACGGCGCCTCGGTCGAGCGCACCGAGGCCCTGTCCAAGCAGGTGCGCGACATCCTGAAGGCGACCCCCGGCGTGCAGGACGTGGTGTCGGTCAACGGCTTCAACTTCCTGACCGGCGCCGCGCAGTCCAATACCGGCGTCGAGTTCGCCGTCTTGAAGCCGTGGGACGAGCGCGGCCCCGGCGAGGATGCCTCCAGCATCGTCAACGCGGTGCGCGGCAAGCTCCTGGGCCTGCCGGCCGGCATCGCTCTCAGCTTCGACCCGCCGTCGATCCCCGGCCTCGGCGCCACCGGCGGCTTCGAGTTCCAGGTCGAGGACCTGGCCGGCCGCGGCCCCGAAGCCCTGAGCCAGGTGACCCAGGCGCTGCTGGCCGAGGCGCGGAAGCAGCCGGAGCTCAACCCGCACGCGCTGTTCTCCACGTTCTCGACGTCGACGCCGCAATACGACTACGACCTCGACCGCACCAAGGCGAAGCTGCTGGGCCTCGATTTGCCGGACATCTTCCAGACCCTGCAGATCTTCTTCGGCTCGCTCTATGTGAACGACTTCAACCAGTTCGGCCGCACCTTCCGCGTGACCATGCAGGCGGAGCCGGATTCCCGCGCCTCGGCCGGGGACATCACGCGGCTCTACGTGCGCAACAACGAGGGCGGGATGGTGCCCCTGAGCACGCTCGGCACCCTGAAGCCGACGGTCGGGCCGGAATTCATCTCGCATTACAACGCCTATGGCTCGGCGCTGATCAACGGCGGCCCGGCCCCGGGCTTCAGCTCCAGCCAGGCGATCGCGGCGATGCAGCGCGCCGCCGCGGCGGTGCTGCCGGCCGACTACTCCTACGAATGGACCGGCATCACCTACCAGGAGCTCAAGGCGGGCTCGGTGGCGACCCTGGTCTTCGCCATGGCGATGGTCTTCGTCTTCCTGTTCCTGGCGGCGCAGTACGAGAGCTTCTCCATGCCGTTCATGGTGATCCTCGCGGTGCCGCTCGCCCTGTTCGGCGCGGTGCTGGCGCTGTGGCTCAGGGGCATGCAGATCGACGTCTACTCCCAGGTCGGCTTCGTCATGCTGATCGGCCTCGCGGCGAAGAACGCGATCCTGATCGTCGAGTTCGCCAAGCGCCGGCGCCTGGAAGGCCACAGCATCGTCGATTCCGCCATGGAAGCGGGCCGGCTGCGCCTGCGGCCGATCCTGATGACCGCCTTCGCCTTCATCCTGGGCGTGGTGCCGCTGATGGTGGCGCATGGCGCGGGTGCGGCGAGCCGGCAGTCGATCGGCACCACGGTGTTCGGCGGCATGCTGGCGGCGACGATCCTCAGCCTGATCTGCGTGCCGGTGTTCTACGCCCTGATCGAGCGCTGGCGCGAACGCGGCGAGCAGCAACATCAGCCGGTCCGCGATCCGATCGCGGTGCCCGGCGAATAACCTGGGCGAGTCATTCGGTTCAGTTGGAGGGAAACACGATGCGTGTTGTGAAAGCGAGTGTCGGCGTGGCGGTCGTGGCGGCTGCCGCGGTCGGTGTCGTCTCGTTCGTCTTCCCGGAAGTCTGGCACGGCGGCCGGATCACCGCGGCCGATGCCGCGCAGCCGGCGCAACCGGCCGCCGGCATGCCGCCGGCCATGCCGGTGCCGGTCGACGTGGTGGCGCGGACCACGGTGCCGGTCTATCTCGACTATGTCGGCACCACCGAGGCGGTGCGGCAGGTGACGCTGCAGGCCAAGGTCGGCGGCTACATCCAGAGCCGCGGCGCCGAGGACGGCGCGGACGTGAAGGAGGGCGATACGCTCTACAAGATCGATCCCTCCGACTACCAGGCGGCGCTCGACCAGATCAAGGCGAAGCAGCAGGGCGATCTCGCCTATCTCGGCTATGCCAAGGCCACCCAGAAGCGCAATGCCGACCTTTCCAGCAAGGGCATCGTCGCCAAGGATACCAACGACGAGAAGACCGGCCTGCTCGGCCAGGCCCAGGGCACGCTCGCGGCCGACGCCGCGGCGGTCCGCACCGCGCAGCTCAACCTGGGCTACACCGACATCAAGGCGCCGTTCGACGGCCGGCTCGGCCGCTCGCAGGTGCACGAGGGCGCGCTCGTGACGCCGCAGCAGACCGAGCTCAACACCCTGGTCCAGCTCTCGCCGATCTACGCGACCTTCAACCCGACCGAGGCGGACCTCGCGCTGATCGAGAAGTACCGCGCCGCGGGCGAGCTGACGGTCGATCTCTTCATCGGCCATGAGGACAAGCCGCGCTACAGCGGCAAGCTGACCTTCCTCGACAACACGGTCGACCGCACCACCGGCACCATCACGGCGCGGGCGACCATCGACAACCCGATGAAGGAGCTGCTGCCCGGCCAGTTCGTGAAGGTGCGCCTGCATTTGACCGACCAGCCGGACGCGCTGCTGGTGCCGCAGGTGGCGCTCAATTCCAGCCAGCTCGGCCAGTTCGTCTACGTGGTCGGCGACAAGGGCACGGCGGAGCAGCGCTTCATCGAGACCGGCGCCGTGCTGGGCGACCGCATCGTGATCAGCAAGGGCCTGAAGGACGGCGACAAGGTGATCACCGGCAACCTGCAGAAGCTCGGGCCCGGCGCCCCGGTCCAGGCCCTGCCGCAGACCGCCAGCGCGTCGTAGGCGGCTGCCGGATAGAGCGACGACGCCTCATCCAGCTTGATCCGAAGCCCTCTCCCCCTTGAGGGAGAGGGTCGGGTGAGGGGTCGAAGGCTTTCGACGGATGGGCTCCGCACGAAGCGGCAGACTCCTCCGATCATGGGACGGCCCTCTTTCCGCCGAAGGAGGGTTGGGTGAGGGGTTGAAGGCTTTCGCCGGCCGCCGCCGGCAGGAGCCCTCGCCCCTCATCTCCTTTCAGGCCGCCGGCTTCACGTACTGGGCGATGCCGTGACCGAACGACCAGTCCGGGCGGTCGTTGGGCGTCAGCGCGATCAGCACGTCCTCCGGCCGCAGGCCCGGCGCCTGCGCCAGCAGCTCGGCGATGCGGCGGAAGAGCTTCTGCTTGGCCGCGGTGTCGCGCCAGTTGCTGGCCAGGATCTGGACGAAGACGACGTCGTCGGTGCGGTGGATGCCGAGATAGTCGGGATCGTAGATCAGCGACCCCGGCTCGTGCTGGGCGATCACCTGGAAGCGGTCGTCGGCGGGGGCGCCGAATGCCTCGACCAGCGCCTGGTGCACGCCGTCGGCGATGGCGCGGACGTGACCGGCCGGTTTGCCCTTGATGAGATCGATGCGGACGAGCGGCATGGGGAATCTCCGTTGGTGGCGACGGAGTCGAGGTGGGCCGCGGACGATGCTTCGACAAATGGAAAGATCGCAAGCGACCTATCAGTCCTGCTGAAGGATCAGGGGACCGCCGCCTTGCGGTAGGAGTTGCGGCGGCCCTTGCGATCCTCCTCGGCGAAGCGCGCGGCCTTCGCCCGCGAGCCGAACACGTATTTCATCCGGCTGCCGCGCTTCTCGACGACATAGCCGTTCTTGGTGACGCTGAACGGCTTCGAGAGCTTGCCGAGATGGTCGAACCTGGTGCCCTTGGGATGCTTGAACGGCTCGAACCAGGCCGGATAGACGAAGCTGCACATCGGGAAGCCGTCGCAGCGGAAGCGGTCCTCCTCGACCGGGTCGCAGACCTCGTAGGCGTATTGCATGCCGTTCCTGGCCTGCGCCCAGAGATTGGCCACGGGATCCATCGCCATCTCGAACAGCTCGTGGCTGGCGGTCACGCTGACCGGGTCGCCGTCCTTCAGGCTGGTCTGCACGAAGACCTTGGTGATCGGCTGGCCGCGCTTGGTGATGTCGTGGAAGCCGAGCGTGTTCGCCTGCTTGGCGTTGTCGAAATAGAGGAACTGCCAGTCGGTCGGCTTGGCGCGCCGGGTGACGTAGAGCTTCACCGGAAAGCCCCAGACCGGGAGGAAGTGCTTGTCATAGCACTTCTGCAGCGCCGCGGTGAGCCTGGCCAGGGGCACGCCGAGGCCGAGCCTGGTCTTGTCGATGCAGGCGATATGGACCAGCTGGTTGCGGCTCGTGGCGGTCGCGCGGCTTCCGGTCATGGTCCCCTCGATCGCAAATTCCCCGATGCGTCGCCCGGTGCGTCGCCCGGTGTATCGCCCGGTGTATCGCCCGGCGTATCGTTCGAGCGCGCGCGTTTCGCCCGGCTGACGATCTCCGCGACGAACGGCCCCTTGCCGCCGGTATAGTGATTCCAATCGCTGGCGGTCTCGGATGCAAGCCGGCGCTTCAGCGCGGCGTATTCGGCGGCGGCGCCGGGATGCAGGCGCAGATAGTCGCGGAACAGGCAACGGTCCTCGTGCGTCGCCGTGCCGGGCGCGCAGAGATAGATCCGCTCCCCGTAGGAGCCGCGCCCGGTCGTGAAGGCCCACATGCCGTCATCGTACTTGTCGCCGTGATCGTCATAGCCGGCGGCCCGCATGCGGGCGATGCCGTCCGGGATCGCGCCGGCGTCGCGCAGCACCACGTCGACATCGATCTTCGGCTTCGCGCACATGCCGGGGATCGACGTGCTGCCGACATGGCAGATCTCCGCCGTCAAGCCCTGCAGCAGCGCCTCGAGCCGCTGCCGGACGGCCTGAAACCGTGCCGGCCAGGCCGGATCGTAGTCCAGCACGACGATCGATCGACGCAGGGCGGTGCCTTCGGACACGTGTTCGACCTTCGCTCAGCCGGCGCGCGAGCCGCCGCTCGAATAGTAATAGGCGATCGCCTGGGCGCGGCTGTTGACGCCGAGCTTATCGTAGAGGTTCCGCAGGTGGAACTTCACGGTGTTGACCGAGATGCCGAGCTCGGCGCCGAGATCGCCGTTGCTCAGGCCGCGGGCCAGCGCCGAGAGCAGCGCCTTCTCGCGCGCGGTCAGCGCCTCGGCCGGATCGTGCTTCAGCGCCCGCACGTCGATGAACGGGAACACCATCCGGCCCTGCGCGATCGCATAGGCGGTGTCGGCCAATTGCTTCTGCAGATCGGCGCGGCCGCAGAACCCGGCGGCGCCGGCGCTCATCGCCCGGCGCACCAGGTCGAGATCGCCCTCCGGCCCGTAGACCAGCATGCGCGGCGCGTTGGGCCGCCCGCGCAGCGTCTCCAGCAGACGCTCGCCGCCGATCGCCGGCAGCGCCCAATCCACCGCGCCGACCGCCGTCGGCAGCCGCGCCGTCAGCTCCAGCAGCGCTTCGGCGCTGCCCAGGGTCGCGACCAGGGTGAAGCGCGGGTCGCGCTCGATGAGATCCGACAGCGCCGAAAGCATCAGCGGGTTGCCATCCGCCAAGGCGATGCCGATCGGGGCCTGTCTCGCTGGATCCGCCATATTTCCCACCCTGATGGACAGGAGGGTAAATCAAGCCTGCATGCCGAGCAATCCCAAAGGATGGGAAACTACCTACCCCAACAGATAGAAAAGGATAGGGCATTGGAGTGTTGTCGGCAAAGACCCACCCCGTCAGACTCGGCTGAAAGAAACAGGCGGGGCGGGACCCGCCGCAGCGCAGGAGGAAAAGATGGCAGGCATGCGGGGCCTCTTCATCCCAGGACCGACCAATGTGCCCGAGCGGGTGCGCCGGGCGATGGATATCCCGATGGAGGACCAGCGGGCACCGGACCTGCCCGACTTCACCCTGCCGCTGTTCCAGGACCTCAAGCGCGTCTTCCAGAGCCAGGCCGGCCAGGTCTTCCTGTTCCCGTCCTCCGGGACCGGCGGCTGGGAAGCGGCGATCACCAACACGCTCTCGCCGGGCGACAAGGTGCTGGCGGCGCGGTTCGGCCAGTTCTCCCATCTGTGGATCGACCTCTGCCAGCGCCACGGGCTCGAGGTCGAGATCGTCGATTGCGAGTGGGGCGAGGGCGTGCCGGTCGAGCGCTATGCCGACATCCTGGCGGCCGACCAGGGCCATCGGATCAAGGCGGTGCTCGCCTGCCAGAACGAGACCGCGACGGGCGTCACCAGCGACATCGCCGGCGTACGCCGGGCGCTCGACGAGACCCGGCATCCGGCCCTGCTGTTCGTCGACGGCGTCTCCTCGATCGCCAGCATCGACTTCCGGATGGATGCCTGGGGCGTCGATGTCGCCGTCGCCGGATCGCAGAAGGGCTTCATGCTGCCGCCGGGCCTGGCCATCCTGTGCGTCAGCCCCAAGGCGCTCGCGGCGGCGAAGGATGCGAAGCTCCACCGCTGCTACTTCGACTTCGCCGACATGATCCGCACCAACAAGGACGGCTTCTTCCCCTACACGCCGCCGATGCAGCTCATCCGCGGCCTGCGCGCCGCGGTCGACATGCTGCTGGAAGAGGGGCTGGACAACGTCTTCGCGCGGCACCATCGGCTGGCCGAGGGCGTGCGCCGCGCGGTCGCCGCGTGGAACCTGAGGCTCTGCGCCAGGGAGAAGCGCTGGCATTCCGACACGGTGAGCGCGGTCCAGCTTCCGGACGGCTTCGATTCGAACGTGCTGATCCGCCACGCCTACCGGCGCTACGGCCTGTCGCTGGGCCTCGGCCTCGCCAAGCTCAACGGCAAGGTCTTCCGCATCGGCCATCTCGGCGACCTGAACGAGCTCATGGTGCTGAGCGCGCTCGGCACCACCGAGCTGGCGCTGCGCGACGCCGGCGTGCCGATCAAGGCGGGCAGCGGCGTCGGCGCCGCGGTCGAGCACTTCCACCAGACCGGCACCGCGCTGGCGATCGCCGCGGAGTAGGAGCCATCATGGACATCCACGAATACCAGGCCAAAGAGATCCTGGCGGGCTTCGGCGTGCCGGTGCCGCGCGGCGGCCTCGCCTACAGCCCCGAGCAGGCCGCCTATCGCGCGCGCGAGATCGGCGGCAACAAGTGGGTCGTCAAGGCCCAGGTCCATACCGGCGGCCGCAGCAAGGCCGGCGGCGTCAAGCTGTGCGGCGACGAGCACGAGGTCTACGACGCGGCCGACGGCATGTTCGGCCAGCGCATCGTCACGCACCAGACCGGGCCCGAGGGCAAGATCGTCTACCGCGTCTACGTCGAGGGGGCGGTCCACATCCTGAAGGAGATCTATCTCGGCTTCGTGCTCGACCGGAAGACCGAGCGCGTGATGGTCGTGGCTTCCGCGGCCGGCGGCATGGAGATCGAGGACATCGCGGCCTCGAAGCCCGACTCCATCATCCGCAGCGTGGTCGAGCCCGCGGTCGGCATGCAGGCCTTCCAGGCGCGCGAGATCGCCTTCGGCCTCGGCATC